>NZ_SSMQ01000040.1 GCF_005144585.1 Polyangium fumosum
GGGCGTCGGCGGCGCGGGGGGCGCGGGGGGCGCGGGCGGAGCCGGCGGCGCGGGCGGAATGGGCGGCGCGGGCGGCGCGGGCGGCGGCGATCCGGGCGAAAGCTGCACGGATACGGGCGGCCTCACGCCCGAGGAGCTGCTCGCGCCGATCGACACGTTCGTGATCCTGATGATGGAGAATCGCTCGTTCGACCATTACCTCGGCAGCTTGCGCCTGGTCGAAGGCCGCGACGTGATCGGCCTCGACGGCACGGAAAAGAACCCGGCGCCGGACGGATCGTCGGTCCCCGTCTGGAAGCTCGCCGATTTCACCCCCGAGGACCCGCCGCACAACTGGGACGCCGCGCATACGCAGTGGAATGGCGGCAAGAACGATGGGTTCGTCCTGGCGCATGCGGGATCGGCCCAGGCGGACGTGATGGGGTATCATATCCGGGAGCAGCTCCCGATCCTGTATGCGCTGGCCGACGCGCATGCCGTGTGCGAGCGGTGGTTTGCCTCGGTCATGGGACCGACCTGGCCGAACCGGTATTACCTGCACGGCGCGACGAGCAAGGGGCAAAAGGGGAACCTGCCCGTCTTCGGGTATGACAGCGTCTTCAAGTACCTCGACGAAGCCAAGGTGAGCCACAAGGTCTATTACCACGACATCGCGTGGTGCTCGGGCGCGTATCTGAAGACGAGCGGGCTCGCCAAGATCGAGAAGTTCTTCGAGGACGCGGCGGCGGGCACGTTACCGAACGTGGTCTTCCTCGACCCGCAGTTCTTTGGCGCGGGCGCGAACGACGACCACCCGGATCACGACATCCGGCTCGGGCAGGCGCTCCTCGCGAGCGTGTACACGGCGCTCGCCAAGAGCCCGCAATGGGGCCGGTGCATGTTCATCCTCACCTACGACGAGCACGGCGGGTTTTTCGACCACGTCGCGCCGCCGACGACACAGGACGACGAGGACGACTTCAGGCAACTCGGCTTCCGCGTGCCCTCCCTCGTGGCCGGCCCGTTCGCGCGGAAGGGATGCACGGTGGGCACGACCTTCGAGCACGTCTCGGTGATTCGCACCTTGTGCCGGAGGTTTGGTTTGCCGACGTGGAACAAGCGGATTGCCGCGGCGAACGATCTCTCGTCGTGCCTCCAGCCGGCGTATTTCGCGGACCCGCGGCCCCCGGTGGAGCTGCCGCCGGTGGACATTTCGATGGCCGAGCTTCTGGCGCGCCGCGAGAACACGGAGGCGCACGCGGAGCTGCGGGAGGTGCTCGATCGAGGGCTCGTTCCGGAGCACCTCGATCGGCGCGGGGAGGGAATGGAGATTGCGAAGCGGGTGATCGAGGCGGGGGCGAAGCTGGGAGCGGTGCGAATTCGGGATTGATCGAATGCGTCAGCCGGGCGCGCCGGAGGCCTCTTCGGGCGCCTGGCTGCGATCGCCGCGCGGGCCGTAGAGGTGCGTCAGCTCGAAGGCGGCGGCGAGGGCGGGTTGTTTCGCCTCGCGGGCCGCCGCGCGCGCGGCTTTGCGGGCGGAGCGGGCGAGCGTGACGATGATCCCGTCGATCAGATCGAGCTGCTCGGTCGCGGCCACGGTGCTTTGCCCTTCGCGCTCCTTGGCGGCGGCGCGCAAGGTGCTCGCGGCTTTCCCGAGGCGCGCGATGGCGTCCGGGCCGCCGCGGTCGTGCACGACGGCCGCCACGCCTTGCTGGTTCAAGGCCTCGCGCAGGGTGTCGAGCTGGATGGCGAGCTTTTCGGCGTCGTCCTGGGAAGCGCGTGTTTGATCGAGGGCGACCTCGATCGAATGGGCGGCCGTCTCGTCGCCCTTTTCTTCGAGCGTATTGCGGCCGGTGTGGAGGATGCTGCGGGCGGTCTCGCGGACGCTTTTCCCTTCCTTCAGCGCAGCGACGAAGCCCTTGTTCGTGAGCTTGCGTTGTCCTGCGACCTCGGCGCGCCCGACGCCGGCATCGATGAGGGAGCCGCGCGCGTCCGAGAGCCGGGCGCCGTCGGCGGCATTGAAGCCGTGGTGTTCGAGGGCGGGGGCGTACTTGTGGAGGGCTTCGAGGGTCTTGTTGGCCTGGTTCAGGGTATCGGTGGAGCCGAACTGCTTGCCGATGCGGAGGTACTCCTGGCGTGCCTTGGGAGCGATGGTGGTTGTATCGAGGGGCATGGGGTGTCCTTTCCGTGAGAGGAAGGCGAGGCGTGATGTCGCGTGATGACGGTAACGCACCGGGGCGTCTCGGAAAGGACGGAATTGTGCTCTGGAGCGCTGGGGGGCGTCTCGAAGTTGACGGGAGGTGCCTCGAAGCGGGGCCGGGGCGTCTCGGAGGAGGTTCGGGGCGTCGAGGTACGGGGAGGGAGCGCCGATGTACGGGGAAGGGGGCGTCTCGAAGGAACTCGTGGGCGTCGATGTACGGAGACGGGGGCGTCTCGGAGGAGCTGCCGGGCGTCGAGGTACGGGGACGGGGGCGTCGCGGAGGAGCTGCCGGGCGCCGAGGTACGGCGAGGGAGCGCCGATGTACGGGGAAGGGGGCGTCGCGGAGGAGCTGCCGGGCGGCGAGGTAGGGGGGCGGGGAGGGGCGGCGAGCCGAAAGCGGCGCGAGGTAGCGGTCGCTGGGTGATCCGGGTAGGCTGGCGTCCACCATGACGACCAGCCCGCGGGTACGGCGGATCAAGGTGAAGGGTCTGTTCGGGATCTTCGACCATGAGATTCCGCTCAATATGGCTGAGCGGATCACGATCCTGCATGGGCCGAACGGGTATGGGAAGACGAAGATCCTGGAGATGGTGGATGCGCTCCTGGATGGACCGCTCGATGAGCTGACATCCGTACCTTTCGAATCATTTGCGGTTGAGTTCGAAGCGGGCGGGATCCTGGAGGTGGTTCATACCTGTCATTCGGACGGCCTCTATGAAGGGCTTACGGACCTCGCGGGGCTTGTCGTAACCTACCAGCGGTCCCCTGCAATGAAGCCGGAGGTCATGGAAGGCGCTGATCTCCTCCCCAAGCTTCCGTTCGGTGATCTCGATGATTTGAGGGCGAAGGCTTCGCGTCAGGTACACGAATGGATCGGCGAGAGGTGTGGTGAGACGAGGACCCTATCGATTGTTACCCAACGCCTCCTTCAGGAACATCGTCCCTCCCGGTTCGAGCAACAGATCGTCCCCGCGGTCCTCGGGCATTCGGACGCCGTCGTGCAACTTATCCAGGTAAAACTCGCGGCATACGCGGCGCATGCCCAGGTGCTGGATAGCACGTTCCTCGATCGATTATTTCAACCGCAGCAGGTGCTCTCCGTCGGCGAGGCGGAGGTCCGCTTGCAGCATCTCGAGGAGAAGCGAGCGCGGCTGATTCGACTCGGGGTGCTCGAACCCGAGCGCGAAGCTCCCAGGAAGCTACCGCCGCTCGAAGAATCGAAGCGCGACGTTCTTACGGTGTACCTCGATCATACGGAGAGCAAGCTCGAGGTGCTCGAAGACCTCGCGCGGCGGATCGATCTACTCACGGCAGCCATCAACAGGCGTTTCGCCTACAAGCGTATGAGCATCTCGCGGGAGGATGGCTTCGTGTTCCACTCCTTGTTCGACGGGTCGATCATCCCGCTGGAGAGCCTTTCTTCGGGCGAGCAACACGAACTCGTCCTCCTCTCCACGTTGCTCTTCCACGTGAGCCCTGGTGTCCTGGTCCTCATCGACGAGCCGGAAATTTCTCTCCATCTCGCCTGGCAAAGTGAGTTCCTCGACGATCTCTTGGAGATGGTCAAGCTGGGCGGCTTCGACGTTCTCGTCGCCACCCACTCCCCGGCCATCATCAACGATCGCTGGGACCTGACGGTCGAGCTGAAGGGCCCGGAGTTGCCCGCCAAGGCCGCCGAATGAGCAACGCGATGCGCGATGCTATTGACGGTGCGTACATCGCCAACAGCATCCGGATGCTGCGCTCTCATCACCGCGGGTCCTTCCTCGTCGTGGAGGGGGAGAGCGACAAGCGGTTCTTCGACTGGTTCATCGACAAGGGCGCATGCAAGATCGTCGTGGCCTACGGGCGCGACAAGGCGCTCGATGCGCTTCAACGCTTGCAGACTCCACCCCTGGGCGGCGTTCTCTTCGTCCTTGACGCCGATTTCGACATCCTCGAAGGCCGGAGCCCTCCTTCCGTGAGCGTGGTTTTCACGGATACGCACGACCTGGAAACCATGCTCCTCGCCTCGCCGGCCTTCGAGAAGCTGCTTTTGCAGGTCGCGAAAGAGGAAAAGGTCGACAAATTTCGCGAGCAGCACGGTGACCTGCGCGCGTGCCTCCTCCGATGCGGGAAAGAGCTCGGCTACTTGCTTTGGCTGTCCCGGAAGGACGGGCTCAATCTCAAGTTCGAGGGGCTCACATTGGGCGACTTCATCAACGAGAAGACGCTCCTTCTCAATCCAGCGGAGATGGTCAAGGCCGTCGCGAATCACTCGCAGCGCCTCGACCTCAAAGGCGAGGCGTTCCTCGCCCGGCTCACGGCCATGCACGACGACGCCCACGATCCCTGGCATGTGTGCTGCGGGCACCACCTGACCGAGATCCTGGCGCTCGCCCTGCGCAAGGCGTGGGCGACGAACGACCGAGGCAAGCTCGATGGGTCGATGGTCGAGCGGATGCTGATGCTCGCTTACGACGAGGGGCTCTTCGCCACGACGCAGATCTACGCGTCCATCCGCACCTGGGAGGCGTTGCATCCCCCATTCATCGTGCTCCGCTGATCAAGGCACCATCGTCGCCGCCACATGCGTCACATTCGCCACCCCGGGCACCGCCGCCAGCGTCGCCTGCGCCCCATTCACCCGCGCATGTTTCAGCGTCCCGCCCGTCGTATACACGATCTCCGCGTCGGCCCCTGACAACCCCGGGAGCACGACCGGCATGGAGGACGGCGTCTGCGGGACCTCGATCGTCGTGGCCGCGCCCCACGCCCCGTCCTTTCCGCGCACGAAGTAGATCCCGTCGTTCAGCACGCCGCGATACGCCACGACGAAATCCCCCGCGGCCGTCGCAGCCACGGCCGGGGAAAGCCCCGTCGTCGCCGTGCCCACGGTCTCCTCCGCAGACCACGTATTCTGCGGGGTGACGAGCTTGACCATGCAGATCCGATTGTCGCCTTGCCGCACGTAGAACATGCGCACGTCCTGATCCGCGTCGACGAGCACGAAGGGGCGCAGCCAATTCGCGACGAGCGAGGTCGGCACCTGCGCCGAAGGCGTCCACGCGCTCCCGGGGCCGATCTTCGCGAGGGAATAAAGGTGCGCGTCGTCGCCCGCATACA
Source organism: Polyangium fumosum (assembly GCF_005144585.1). Taxonomy (GTDB): domain Bacteria; phylum Myxococcota_A; class Polyangia; order Polyangiales; family Polyangiaceae; genus Polyangium; species Polyangium fumosum. The sequence continues at coordinate 5,285 of NZ_SSMQ01000040.1, forward strand.
CCGCGTACACCCCCGCCGCGCCGTCGCTCGCGAGGGCCGTCGCGCTCGGGCCGAAGGCCTGGAATTGCACCATGCCCGCGGGCATCGGCCCGAACGGGCCAAAGGCGCCGCCCTCGTGTTGCGCGAAGTAATGCTTGTTGTCCGTGCCGAGGAACGTCATCAGCGTGGCCACGCCGAGCGGGGAAGCCGCGGGCCCATCCTGCGCGAATCCGAAGCTGCCGACCTTTTGCACGGCCCCGAAGCCCCCGGCCTTCGTCCACGTCGCCCAGAAGAGCTCGTTGTTTTCGGCCGCATTCGCGCTCTGGCGCCGCAGGACCGCGACCACGCCCTCCGCGCGGGGCGCGAGCCCGGCCGCGGAGAACTGGAGGTTGATCGAGCCCGTGGCCCAGCCGGCGGCCGGATCGTAATGGGCTTCCCCCGCGCCCGGGCCCGCGAGCACGAGCATCGTACCCGTGGGATTCCCGCCCCCGGCGCCGCCCGCGCCGCCCGCGCCGCCCATACCGCCCGCGCCAGCCATACCGCCCGCGCCAGCCATACCGCCCGCGCCGCCCGCGCCGCCCATTCCCCCGGCGCCGCCGCCGCTGCCGCCCGCGCCGCCCATTCCACCCACGCCGCCGCTGCCGCCCATTCCGCCATTCCCACCGCCCGCGCCGCCCGTTCCGGTGCTGCTCGCGGAGGACGACGAGGACGAACTGCTCGCGGCGATCGAGGCGCCTGCCCCGGACGTGAAATCAGGCAACTCGGAGCCTTGCGCGCAGCCGAAGAGGGGGACGAGCGCCGCGAGCGCGACGAGGCGGGGAAGCATGCGCCAGTTGTCGCTCGAATCCGCGCTGCGTCAAGATTTCGGATTCGAACCCGAGAGGCGGGCCCGTCCCGGTCATGAAATGGGAGAAGATTCCGCCGCGGCCACTTTCCCTTGACGGTCAAGGGGTTGACGCGGATATCGTCGCGCATGCGTACGACTTTCATTTTTCGTCACCTCGCCCCTGTTCTCCTCGTCGTGCCGCTCGCCGCCGCGCTCGGGTGCAATGGCGCCGAGGCCCCGCCACGTCGCGCCGCGGCGCACGGCCTCGGCGAGGCCGCCTCGGCGCTCACGGCGCCACGCTGGGACGTGGCCCCGCCCATGAACGTCGCCCGGAGCGGGCACACCGCGACACGTTTGTCCGATGGCAAGGTCCTTTTGGCCGGCGGAGGGAGCGCGACGGCCGAGGTGTACGACCCGGCCACGAATGCATGGACGCTCGTCGCGCCCATGGCGACGGCGCGCACGCGCCCGACGGCGACCCTGCTGCCGAGCGGGAAGGTGCTCGTGGCCGGCGGCAACACCGACGCCGTCGAGATCTACGACCCCGCCACGAATACGTGGATGCCCGCCGCGTCGCTCCTCGCGCAACGCGAACGTCATACCGCGACGCTGCTGCCCGATGGCCGGATCCTCGTGGCCGGCGGCGAATTCGAGGGGTGGATGTTGAAGACGAGCGAGATCTACGATCCCGCCACGGATACGTGGACCGCCGCGGCGTCGATGGCGCGGGAGCGCACCTCCCACACGGCGACGCTGCTGCCGAACGGCAAGGTCCTCGTGGTGGCCGGGATGGACGAAGGCGGCGACCCGCTCAAGGCCGTGGAGCTCTACGATCCGGCAACGGACACGTGGGCCCCCGAGGGCGCGGTCGAGAATCGCTACAACCACACCGCGACGCTGCTCGGGAATGGCAAGGTGCTCGTCGCCGGCGGATACACCGATTACGGCGGGGAGGGCTACCAGGCCCCGAACCGCAGCGCGGAGCTCTACGATCCGGCGAGCCAGGCCTGGTCGGTCGTGGCGCCGATGGGCGTCGTCCACGAGCTGCACACGGCCACGCTGCTCGCCGATGGCCGGGTGCTGGTCGCGGGCGGCGGCGCGACCGTGGAGGCGTACGATCCGGCGACCGGGAGATGGTCGCTCGGCAAGTTCCTCCATACGAACCGGAGCGACCACACGGCGACGGCGCTCGCGGACGGGCGTGTGCTCGTGGCCGGCGGCGGGAGCACGAGCGTCGAGCTGCTCACGCTCGCCCCCCCGGGCGAGGCTTGCCTCTTCGCGGGCGAATGCGCGAGCGGCTTCTGCGTCGACGGCGTCTGCTGCAATGCCGCGTGCGACGCGGGCGCGTGCGACGCGTGCGCGGTGAGCGCGGGCGCGTCGGCGAATGGCACGTGCACGCCGCTGAGCGGCGCCGTGTGCGGGAGCGCCGACGGGTGCACGGCAAACGGCGTCTGCGAGGCGGGTGCGTGCGTCGGGGCGATGCCGGTCGGCTGCCAGTTCGGGTGGACGCCGGCCGGGAGCATGCCCGTGCCTCGGCAAGCAGGCACGTGGGCCGAGCTCGCGGACGGCCGCGTGCTCGTGGCCGGAGGGTACGACAACAACTGGACCGATACGCTCTCCGCGCACCTCTACGATCCGGCGACGAACGCCTGGAGCGACGTCGCGCCGCTCTCGCAGGTGCGCCGCAGCGCCGCGTCGATCCGGGTCTCGACCGGCGAGATCCTCGTCGTGGGCGGGGATGGGCCTTCGACGGCCGAGGTCTTTGATCCGGCGAGCCAGACGTGGACGCTCACCGGTTCCATGGTCGCGCACCACGATGTGAGCGCCGCTCTCGTGCGGCTCCCCGACGAGCGGATCCTCGTCGCGGGCGGCGGGACGGACGTCGCCGAGCTTTACGATCCGGCGACGAAAGCATGGACCGCGACGGGCTCGCTCTCCGTTTCGCGCGGGGGGGCCTCGGCGGTGCTCTTGCAAAACGGGAAGGTGCTGGTGAGCGGCGGCGCGGGGGATCCGGCGACGGCGGAGCTCTACGATCCGGCCACGGGGACTTTCTCCCCGGCCGGGACGCTGACGTTCGCGCATGCCGGGCACCAGGCGACGCGGCTGCTCGACGGCCGCGTGCTCGTGGTGAGCGGCAATGGCGCCGATCGATATGACCCGGCCACGAATGCGTGGACGCCGACGCAGGCGTTGCTGATGCCGCCCGCCGAGTTCACGGCGACGCTGCTCGGCACGGGTCGGGTGCTGGTCACGGGCGCGCAGAACATCCCGCACGCGCAGGTCTACGATCCGGCGACGAACGACTGGACGGTGACCGGGCCCCTGGACGTCGCGCGCCGACGTCACACGGCGACGTTGCTCGGAAATGGCCTGGTGCTGATCGCGGGCGGCACGGAATGGGGAGGCGGCAACCAGTGCGACCTCCGCAGCGCCGCGGTGTACAACCCCGCGACGAATGGCTGGTCGACGGTGGCGGCCATGGGCAAGACCCGCCGTTACCCGTCCGCCGTGCAGCTCGAAGGCAATCGTGTCCTGGTCTTCGGGGGGCTCCTGGGCAGTTGCTCGTCCGGCGACGGCGACCCCGAGGCCCACGGAAGCGCGGAGATTTACGAGGGCGGCGTCACCCCGGAGGGCAGCGGCGGAAGCGGAGGCGTGGGCGGCGCCGGGGGAATGGGCGGCGCGGGTGGAATGGGCGGCGAGGGTGGAATGGGCGGCGGCGCCGGCGGCGCGGGTGGAATGGGCGGCTCCGGCGGCGCGGGTGGAATGGGCGGCGCCGGCGGTTCCGGCGGTATGGGTGGCGTGAGCGGCACCGGCGGCGCGGGCGGCGCCGGTGGCGACGAGGTGCCGGGCGGCGGCTGCCGCGCCGCAGCCGGATCCATGGAGAACAGCGGAAGGGGACTCGCGGCCCTCGTGGCCCTGGGCGTCCTCTTCGGGCGCCGCCGCAAGCGCTGAAGCGCGAAGGAGGCCCCGCGATGTTCCGCTGCTGCGGGCCATCGCGGGGGCTTCGCGGGGGGATCACCGAATCGTGATCGCGAGCTTGTAATCGAACACGGCGATGGGGTTGCCCGGCGTCGCCGAGAAGGGCGAGGCCTGCACGAGCAGGTAGTACGTGCCGCCCGCGAGGTTCTTCGCGAACGCATGCGGCGGCGTCGCGCCGAGGCCGTCGATCGCCGAGCAATACCCGCGACCGCCGTCGTCGTCCACGCCGAGCTCCAGGCCCGTCGCATCGAAGAGCATCAGGTAGCTATCGATGGGATCGGCCCCGTTCGCGCACGACTCCGCGGCCGTGCCCTCGATGATCTCGGCCCGGAGCGACTTGCCCGCCGGGACCGTGATCTCGAAGTAATCGTCATCGTCGAAGGCCATGTGCAAGCCCGAGACGACCGTGTCCCAGCCCGTCATCCCGGTCGCTTCGGCCTGCTGGTTGTTCGGCTCGTTCTCGGGGCCGCCGTCGGCGAGCACCTTTGCCCGCAGCATGTACGAGGCGATGGTCCCATCGTTGTTCGCCTCCTCGACGCCGACGTAATACACGCCCGCGGCGAGGTTCAGCGTGAGCGCCGAGCAGGTGCCCTCGCCGCTCACGTTGTCCGTTTCGAGGAGCACCCCGGCGGCATCGAACAGGTTCAGCGTCGACGTGAAGCCGCAGCCGATGCCCGTGTCGTTCAGCGTCTCGAGCACGAGCGCCGCGTCCGCCGCGAGGTCGATGCGGAAGAGGTCGACGTCGCCGGCCACGGCGATCGAGCCGACCACGTTGGCGCTGCCCGTGAGCAGCAGGCCGGCGTCCGCCTGGGCCGTCGAGTTGTTCGGTTCGATCTCGCCCAGCACCTCCAGCGCGCACATGCCGGAGCAGCCGTCGCCGTCCATCAGGTTGCCGTCGTCGCAGGCCTCCGTGCCGTCGAGCAGGCCGTCGCCGCAGGTCGGGATGCGATCGCAGGTCGCCTCGCAGCCGGCGCCGCCGTCGCACTCCTCGCTGCCCTCGACCACGCCGTTGCCGCAGGTGGACTCGATGGCCATTTCGAGCAGGTAGCCCGGGATGACCGTGTTGTTCTCGAAGTCCTCGACCTTGACGAAATACGTGCCCGGGGCGAGGCGCCGCGCGCCCGCGTGCGTCTTGCCCGAGATGCGCGAGCAGATGTTGATGCCGCCGTCGTCCGCGTTCGCGAGCTCGGTCGTGCCGTCGGGGCCGTAGAGCGTGATCACGGTGTCGAGCGGCAGCGCGCACGAGCCGGGGCCGTTCGCGTCGTACGTTTCGAGGCGGATGTCCGAGGTCGCGCTCAGCGTGAAGCTGTGGAAGTCGATGTCGCTGCCCGGGTTGATCGCGCCGCTGACGATCGCGTACGGCGTGAAGGGGCCGCTCGCGGTCGCCGAGGTGTTGTTCGGCTCGATCTCCGGCGTCGACTCCTTCATGCACGTAGCGTCGCAGCCGTCGCCGGGCGTCGTGTTGCCGTCGTCGCACGTCTCGGGCGCGTCGATCTTGCCGTCGCCGCAGACCGCGATGCGATCGCACGTCATCGCGCAGTTGGCGCCGCCGTCGCACGCCTCGGCGCCCTCGACCTTGCCGTTGCCGCACGTCGCGTCGAGCGTGACGAGCAGGCGGTAGCCGGGGATCTCGTTGTTGTTGAGGAAGTCCTCGACCGAGACGAAATACGTGCCCGCCGGCAGGTGCCGGGCCGCGCTGTCGCCGGGCTTTTTCGAATCGATCTTGCCGCACGCGCCGAGGCCGCCGAGGTCACGCTCGAGCAGGACCGTGGTGCCGTTGGTGTCGTAGAGGCGGAGCAGCGTGTCGACGCCGACGCACGAGCCGGGGCCGTTCACGTCGAACGACTCGACCGTCAGATCACTCGTCTGGTCGAGCTTGATCGCATAGACGTCGACGTCGGTCGCCGGGGTGATCGCGCCCTGGTAGAGCACGGGCGGGGCGAAGCCGCCGGACGCCTGCGCGCTCGTCTCGTTCGGCTCGGTCTCCATGAGGATCGACGTCTCGCAGGTCGCGCTGCAGGTGTCGCCGTCCATCGTGTTGCCGTCGTCGCAGGTCTCGGGCGCGTCGACGAAGCCGTCGCCGCAGACCGGGACGCGGTCGCACGTCGCCGCGCAGCCCGCGCCGCCGTCGCACTCCTCGGCGCCGCTCACGGTGCCGTCGCCGCAGAGCGCGTCGTACGTCACGGCGAGCTTGTAGCCAGGGATGGTCTTGTCGTTGCCGGTCTCCTCGACCTTCACGTAGTACGTGCCCGCCGGGAGGTGCCGCAGCGCCGCGTTCGCCGTGCCGTCGAGGCGCGAGCACGCGTTCGTGCCGTTGTCGTCGTCCGAGGCGATCACCGTGGTGCCGTCGGACCCGTAGAGCGTGACGAGCGTGTCGATGTTGAGGCAGCTCGTGGGGCCACTCGCGTCGTAGGTCTCGATGTGGAGATCGACCGTGGCGGGCACGGTGATCTGGTACCAATCGGCGTCACTGCCGGGGGTGATCGCGGCGCTGATCAGGACGCCCGGCGAGAACGGGCCGTTCGCCGTGGCCGTGTTGTTGTTCGGCTCGGTCTCCGTGAAGGTGTCGACCACGCACGTCGAGCTGCAGCCGTCGAGGTCCTTCGTGTTGCCGTCGTCGCACGCCTCGGTGCCGGCCACGATGCCGTCGCCGCAGGTCGTGTTGCACGCGCTCGGCTGACCCGTGCAGGTCCAGCCGTTCTCCAGGACGCACGCGCTGCAACCGTCCATGTCCGTCGCGTTGGCGTCGTCGCACGCCTCGGCGCCAACGACGATGCCGTCGCCGCATTCGCTGACGCACACGCTGGGCGCGCCCGCGCACATCCAGCCCGCTTCCTGCGCGCACGTGGCGTCGCAGCCGTCGCCGGCCGTGGTGTTCGCGTCGTCGCATGCCTCGGCGCCGGTCAGGTCGCCGTCGCCACAGACGTCCATCGAGCCGCCCATGCCGCCTTGGCCGCCCATGCCGCCCATGCCGCCGCCGCCTTGGCCGCCCATGCCGCCTTGGCCGCCTTGGCCGCCCATGCCGCCGCCGCCTTGGCCGCCTTGGCCGCCTTGGCCGCCTTGGCCGCCCATGCCGCCCATGCCGCCGCCGCCTTGGCCGCCTTCGCCGCCGACGCCGCCGACGCCGCCTTCACCCCCCATGCCGCCAGGGCCGCCGCCTTGACCGCCGGATCCGCCTTGTCCTTGCGGAATCTGGCTCCGATCGACCGCCGCGATCAGCTCGCAGCCCATGGATCCGAACGATCCAAGGCCGAGCACGAGCGCCATTCCAAAGTGCCTCGTTAGCCTCGTCATGCGCGATTCTTCGCTCCCAATGGTTAGCGATGTCTCGCCCGACGCCTGCGCCGAGACGCATACCCGAGGGCCTCTGCAAGCGAAGAGCCCGGATACCTCAATGAATCAACGGGCCGGCGTCAAGCCTTCGTTGTCCATCTTCCCATCACGCGAGCGTCGCGAGGAACGAGCGCACGGCGTCGTCGAAGGCTCGAGGCGCATCCATGTTCACGCAGTGGTTCGCGTCCGCGATCACCACATCGCCGCGACACGAGGGATCCCGCCGGGCCCACGCGGGCCCTTGTTTCGCGATCGATCCGGCGCGGCTCAGCGCCCCGCGCACAAGCAAGAACGGCTTCGGGATGCGGGCGTCCGGCTCGTCACGGATGCAGCCGAGGACGGCCATCATCACCTCGAGCGTCTCGTGCTTTTCGAGGCGCCTCATCGCCTCCAAGCAGGACTCACGCACGCTCTCCAAGGCCGAGATCGAGCGCGCGCTCTGCCTAAGCAAGGCGTCGTAGGGATAGAGCCGGAGCATTGCGGGCGTGAGCCGCACGCCGAGGCGCTCCATCCAGGAGAGCTCCGCCGTGTTGCACGCGCAATCCACGAGCACGAGCGCGCGCACGCGATCGGGATGCCTCCGGACGAGCTCCTGCGCGAGGTTCCCTCCCATGCTTTGCCCCACGTGCACCGCCGGTGGCGCGCCGATCGCGTCGAGCAGCGCCACCAGGTCGTCGATCACCGTCTCGACCGTGAAGCGTGTCCCCATCGGTCGCGAGAGCCCGTGCCCGCGCACGTCCCAGAGGAGCACACGATGGTGCTCGGCGAGCGCCGCGACGTTGTCGCGCCACATCCGATGATCGAGCCCCGCGCCGTGGGTGAGCACGACGAGCGGGCGCCCCGCGTCGCCGACGAGCCAATAGTGAAGCGGACAGCCTTCTCGCTCGAGGACACGCGGCTCCGGATCCACCCACGTCATCCGATGCAAGGTAGGTGCTCCGCGCGGCGGCGAGGAGGCACTTTCACCGGCGGCAGGGAATCTCCAGCGTGAACGTGACCCCGTGGCCGGGGCGATTGTCGACGATCACCCGCCCGCCGTGCGCCTCCGCCACGCTCTTCACGATCGCGAGCCCGAGCCCCGTGCCGTCGCGATCCGCGTCCGTCGTGAAGAACCTGTCGAAGATACGCGGCAGGATCGCGGGCGGCACGCCGGGGCCACGATCCTCCACGGAGATGCGGATCACGGCCTCGGGCGGCCCTCCCTCGACGCGGAGCCGCACCGGCTCGCCCGGCGGGGAGAATCGCACCGCATTGTCGAGCAGGTTCCCGAGCGCCGTCTCGACGTCCGTGGGCCGGCAGAGCACGTCGCGCACGCGCGCCGCATATTCGACGAGGACCGGCTGATCCGGACCCGACGCGCGTTCCTTCGCGGCGAGCGCGAGCGCCGAGAGGTCACACGCGCGCATCGGCTCGGCCGAGGCCTCGATGCGCGAGAGCTGGAGCAGGCGCGAGACCAGCCGATCGAGCCGCTCGACGTCGAGCTCGATGTTCCGCAAGAAACGCACGCGCGCCTCCGGGTCGTCGTGCGCGCCTTCCCCGAGCAGCTCCGCCGCGCCGCGGATCGAGGTGAGCGGCGATTTGAACTCGTGCGCCACGTCCGCGGCGAACTCCGAGATGTACCGCATGCGCGTGTCGAGCCGCTCTTTCATCGCCGCGAACGACTCGCCGAGCTCGCGGATCTCGCCGCCGCCGCCGATCGGGACGACCACGTCCCGCTCGCCCGCCGCGATGCGCTTGGCCGCGCGCGAGAGCCGGCCGAGCGGGCGCGAGATGCTCCACGCGAGCACGAGCGTCACGAGGCCCGTGCCGAGGAGCGCGACGAGGAGCACACGCCCGAGGCCCGCGCGGATGCGGTAGAGCTCGAAGAGGACGGGCTGTGTCGAGCGCGCGACGTACACGGCGCCCGTCACCACGCCGCCTACGCGGATCGGCTCTGCGAGGAAGAGGATGACGCCCGGGTCGCGGTCGCGGATGCGCGTGCGTGTGGCCTTTTTGCCCGCGAGCGCCGAGCGCACCTCGAAGCGCTCCGCGAGCGCCGGCCACTGCTCGCCGGGCGCCGCGGGCACGTCGAGGGCACGCCGCACGTCCCGCGGGCGCGGGAGCCTCAACGGCGGCGGCGGCTCCGGCCCCTCGGGCGGCCCCTCCGCGTGCGAGTCGGCCCTCACCTCGCCGTCCTTGTCCACGAGCCGGATCCGCGTCCGCGTCCGCTGCGCCGCCGTCGCGAGGATCTTTTCGTGCGCCGGGTCCCCGAGCGCGCGGCCCGCGGCGAGGTCTTGCTCGACGAACGATCGCACGAGGACGGCCTGGTTCGACATGTCGCGCTCGAGCGCGTCGAGCAGCTCCCGCTCGTGGATCCGCGCGAATTCGAGCCCGATCGCGGGCACGAAGAGCGCGAGCAGGTTCACCGCGAGCAGCCGCACCCGGATGCGGCCGAGCAGGACGAGCAGCCTACGCACCGGCGACCTTGTACCCGACGCCGTGCACGGTCGCGATCGGGTCCTCGCCGCCGGCCGCGCGGAACTTCGCGCGGATCCTGCGGACGTGGGTGTCGATCGTGCGCTCGGTGATGAGGTTGTCGTAGCGGTAGGCGCGCGTCATGAGCTGGCTGCGCGAGAGCACGATGCCGGGGCGCTCGAGCAGCGCGCCGAGCAGGCCGAGCTCCGTCGCCGTGAGCGTCACGGGCGCGCCGTCGAGCCGCGCCTCGTGGCGCTCGACGTCGACCTCGATCCGGCCGTGCGTCAGCACCTTGCGTGCCGCCTCGCCCGGCGCTTCGAGCCTGCGGAACAAGGCTTTTACGCGCGCCACGAGCTCGCGCACGGAGAAGGGCTTCGTGAGGTAGTCGTCGCCGCCGAGGTCGAGCCCGAGCACGCGATCGATCTCGTCGCTGCGCGCGGACAGGAACAGGATCGGCACGCGGCTCTCCACGCGGATGTGGCGGCACGCGGAGAGGCCGTCGACCTCGGGGAGCATCACGTCGAGGATCACGAGGTCCACAGAGCCCTTCGCGACGGCCTCGATCGCCTCGCGGCCGTCGGTCACCACGGAGACCTCGTAGCCCTCCTTGTGCAGCGCGTACTGCAAAACCTCCCGGATGCGCGCCTCGTCGTCGACGACCAGGATGTGCTTGCTCACGTCTCGATCGGCTCCTCGGCCCGGAGGCTCTCTTCAGCTTCGAGGGCAGCGCCGAGGCCCTCGACCCGCGCCTGCACCTCCGAGACGATACCACCGATGTCCGCCGCGGAGGATCCGCTGAAGCGCGCCACCGTGACCTGCGTGCGCAGCGCCTCGGCGAGCGCACAGAGCTCCTCCAGGGCGCGCGTGTCCCGGTCGCGCAGCGAAGACAGACGGCGGACGTTGTCGAGGTCGAGCCGCGCCGTCGCAAGCGCGCGGCTCGATCCCGAGGCGCGCTCGATCTCGCGCACGCGCGCCTCGGCCCGCCCGAGATCAAAGGCGTCTTTCCGGAGGAGCGCTTCGAGCTCGGCGTGCCGCTGCACGCGCCGCTCGACCTCCGCCTCGATCCGCGCCGCGGCCTCGGCCGGCAGCACGCTCGCGAGCGGCGTCCCCCGCGACGCCGCGACGGCCTCCCCGAGCGCCGTCTTCACACGGACGAGCGCGTTTTCCGCGGCGCCCTTCGGCACATCCACCGCGCGCTTCGCGGTCAGCGCGATCGGCGCCCAGAGCGGCCAGAGCGGCACGGCCAGCGCCGCCGACATCGCCGCGCGCGAGCCACCTGCGGGGGACGATCGGTAGATCGCCACCGCGCAGCAAATCCCCGCGACGAGGTAGAGCACCGACAGATCCCGCAGGCTCATTGCCCACCCTCCTCCGCGTCGTTGTCCTCCTCCAGCACCTCGCGCGACCGCGTGCGTTGGTTGCGCTCCCACGCATCGGACGCAGGGGCAGGCGGCGCATCGATCCGATACGGCCGGTCGCTGTAGATCGCGGCCGACGTCAGGCTCGTCAGCACGGCTTCGGCAAAACTGCCCTCGCGCTCCCGCAGGAACGGGATGTTCGTCGCGCGCGGCCGCACCAGGTACGGACGCAGGATCCATGCGGTTTGTCCTCCGACCGCGAAGAACACGCCGATGAACGCGATCGCCGTCGTGATGCGCCCTTTCCCATCGCCGAGCCCTCGCACGAGCAAGGAGAGCGCCGCGAACCCGGCCACGGCGTACGCGCACGACGCCACGATCGCCGCCGTGTGGTAGCCCATGCCGAGATCGAGCATCAGCCAGAGCGCGGGCGCGAACGCGAGCAGCACGAGCGACGATCGCCCCGCCGACGCGAGCGCGAGCGCCACGATCGAGCGCATCGGCCAGGGCCGGCCGAGCACCGCGGCGAGCGCGTGGAACGCCGGCACCGAGAGCGCGAGCGTCGCGAGCACGGCGAGCGGCACCTTGGCGGCGCCGTAGAAGATCTGCGCGCCGCCGCGGAAGCTCCCGATCACGCCGCCGAACGCAGCGGCGCCGAGCGCGATGGAGGCGAGCGAGGTCGCGGCGATGGCGCGCACCTCCGGGTCGTCGTCGCGGCAAGCGCGGGCGATGTCTCCGGGCGCGCGAAGCAAGCGGGCGAGGACGGTGGCGCTCACGGGGCACCTCCGAAGATCGGCAGCGTGCTCCACCAGACCCGCGCCGACAGCGCCGTCGCGAAGATCGCGAAGCCGGCGAGCGCGAACCCGCTCATCGTCCGCACGCCCGCGGAGGCGCGCCCGAGCGGCGTCCCGATCGCCCCGAGGAACGCGCGCAGCCCGAAGGCCCCGGCGAGGATCAGGCCGAGCCCCGCGGAGAACGCGGCGCCGATGCGCGAGCTCGACGTCGTCACGAAGAGGGCCATCGCGGGCGCGAGGCCGCCGAGCACGAGGCCCGTCGTCGCCGCCCCGCGCGCCGCGGCCTTCACCGCGGCCGGCGGGTCGATCGGCGCATCGAAGAGCGTGAGCACGATGAAGAGCGCGGGCACGCCGAGCCCCGCGACGGCGAGCGGCGCGAGCGGCACGGCGGCCGCGTGCTTCAGGATCGAAAGACCGCCGTCCCGCGTCCCGATCGAGAGCCCATAGAGCGCCGACAGCGCGAGCGCCGTGGCAAACCTCTGCGCGTCGTCGCGCAGCGCGCCCGGGGCGCCTTCCGGCCCGCCGCCGAGCAGCGACTTCGCGAACGACGGCGTGCCCTCGTCTGCGGGCATGGGCGGCGCGACGCGCGTCTCTTCGGGCGGATCCGGGGGCGTGACTTCCTGGGGTTCGGGCGGGGCGTCGCCCGCGAGGGCATCGACGTACGAGGCGTGGGCTTGCATCTTTCCTCCGGTGCTCGCGGCCGTGGCCGCGCCAGACCTCGCTTTCGTATCCCGCCGGTTTGGCGCTCCTCTGCCTTCCTCGCGGAAGACTCGTGGAATGAATGCGACGAAATTGTGGCAGGATGGATCCTCGTTGATCCACCCCTGCTCCGCCGTTCCGTTGGTTCGGCTTCGGCTTCGCTGCTAGAAGGGGAGCCATGCACGTTCTCGTCATCGGCGGGACGCGGTTCGTCGGGCCGCTCCTCGTGCACCGGCTGCTCGCGGGGGGGCACCAGGTGACCTTGTTCAATCGCGGGACCCTGCCGGATCCGTTCGGCGCGCGGATCGAGCGGCTCCAGGGCGATCGGACGACGGCGGATCTGTCGCGGCTCATGCAAAACCGCCACTTCGACGCGGCGGTCGACTTCGCGGCCTACCGCTGGGAGGACACGCGCAGCGCGGTGGAGGCGCTCGGCGGCCGCGTGGGGCACTACGTCTTCATCAGCACGGGCCAGGTCTACCTCGTGCGCGAGGGCGCCCCGCGGCCTTCACGCGAGATCGATTATGACGGCCCCGTGATGCCCCGCCCCACGGACGAGGACGAGCTCGCGAACTGGGAGTACGGCACGGGCAAACGCGACTGCGAGGACGCGCTCGTGGAGGCCTTCGAGAAATCGCGATTCCCTTCCACGCGGGTCCGTATCCCCATCGTGAACGGCGAGCGCGACCATTATCGCCGGCTCGACCGTTACCTCCTCCGCCTCGTCGACGGCGGCCCGGTCATCGTCCCGGATGGTGGGACGCAGCCGGTTCGTCACGTCTATGCGGGCGAGGTCGCGCGGTTCCTCGTGGAAATCCTCGGCCGCGAGCCGACGTTCGGCAAAGCGTACAACGTCTGCCAAAAGGAGACGCCCTCCCTCCTGGAGCTGCTCGCGATGCTGCAAGGAATGCTCGGATCCCGGGCCAAGCTCGCGCCCGTCGCGTCCGCGGACGTCCTCGCCGCGGGCCTCGACCTCCGCGCCGTCTCGCCGTTCAGCAGCAAATGGATGTCGATGCTGGATCCCTCGAAGGCCGAGGCCGAGCTCGGCTTCCGCCACGAGCCGCTCGCCACGTCCCTCGGCAAGATCGTCGCGAGCTTCCTCGCGTACGGGTATGCGACGCCGCCGGACGGATATGAGCACCGGCCGAGGGAGATCGAGCTCGCCGAGCGCTGGCTCAAGGAGCGGGCGACGGTGCGGCCTCCGCCCACGATGCGCTTCGAGTAGCCCGCCTCCGCGCGGAACGCAGCATCTGCGCCGCCACGCAAGGCGCGCGCCTCCCCAGCCCGCTCGCTCCGCCCTCCCGCCGAAACACAGGCATTCGTGGAGATGGCATGGCCCTTGCCGAGGGGTTGGCGCAAAAGCCACCTGCACCGGGAGAGCGATGATGCAACGTACGATGAAGGCCGCGGTCGTTCGGGCGTTTGGACAACCGCTTGCCATCGAGGAGGTCCCCGTCCCCGCGCCGAGCGCCGGCGAGGTCCTCGTTCGAATCGTGGCGAGCGGGGTTTGCCATACCGACCTCCACGCAGCGAACGGCGATTGGCCGGTCAAACCCGCGCTCCCGTTCATCCCCGGCCACGAGGGCGTCGGGTACGTCGCCGCGCTCGGCGCCGGCGTCACCACGCTGAAAGAGGGCGACCGCGTCGGCGTCCCCTGGCTCCACAACGCCTGCGGCGCTTGCGATTCTTGCATCACCGGCTGGGAGACGTTGTGCCCGTCGCAGAAAAACACGGGCTATTCGGTCAACGGCGGCCACGCCGAATACGCCGTCGCGTCTGCGGCGTACGTGGGACGGATTCCGGACGCGCTCAGCTTCGTCGAGGCGGCGCCGATCCTCTGCGCCGGCGTGACCAGCTACAAGGGCCTCAAGGAGACGGAGGCGCGCCCGGGGCAATGGGTCGTCATCTCGGGCATCGGCGGCCTCGGGCACCTCGCGATTCCTTATGCGAGAGCGATGGGCCTGCGCGTCGTGGCCGTGGACGTGGGCGCGGACAAACTCGAGCTCGCCCGCGAGCTCGGCGCCGAGCTGGTCGTCGACGCCCTCCACGCCGACCCGGCGGCCGAGGTCCAGCGGCACATCGGCGGCGCGCACGGGGCGCTCGTCACGGCGGTCTCGCCGGGCGCCTTCCGCCAGGCCCTCGGGACCCTTCGCTCCGGCGGGACGTGTGTGCTCGTCGGCCTGCCGCCCGGCGATTTCCCGACGCCGATCTTCGACGTCGTGCTCAAGCGCCTGACGCTTCGTGGGTCGATCGTGGGCACCCGCATGGACCTGAAGGAAGCGCTGGAGATTGCCGCGCACAACGGGATCAAACCCACCACCGAGGTCCAGCCGCTCGAGGCGATCAACCATGTTTTCGCGCGGATGAATGAAGGAGCGATCCACGGGCGTGTGGTGCTCGCCCTTCGTGAGGACGAAAAGAAGTTGGTCAGCGCTGCGCCGTGAGGGTGGTGCGACAGAAGACCGCACGTTCGCCGGACTGCGACGGCGGGCAAACGCGTGTCTTCCGCGGCCCGCCTGCGGGGCTCGTGGCCTTCGCCGCCCCGCGCTCGCGCCGCTGGGCCGGCGTCTCCGGCTCGATACGCTCGCCGCGGTCGACCTTCGCGTCCTGCGTTCCTCCCGTGCCGTTGCCCATTCCGTTGAACCAGTTCGAGGGGCCCGTGCCCGGATCGAGCGCCGGGTAGAACATGGCCGCCGGCACGTCGTTCGCGTCGGGGTGGTCCACTTTATACGCCTCGGCGGGTTCGCCGGGAGGAACCGCGTGCTCCGCGTCGTTCCGCACCGGCCCCATCGTGCCCTCGTCGTAACGCCCGTTCACTTCGCGCTCGCCGCCTCGCTCGTCCGCGACCGCCTCTCCCGGCACGGCGGTCACAAGCAGCAGCGTCTGCGCGCGCGGGAGGTGCTCCTCGCTCGACGGCGCGTCGTACGAATTCTGCGGCCCGAGCAGCGCCGCCCCGCCGAGAAGCAGCACGTGCGCGGCCAGAGAAAAGCCGTGGCAGAGCGCGGGGACGACAGACTTCAAAGAGGGGAGGGCGGGGCTCATGTCCATGTGTCGTGGTCCTGGGGCGAGCGGCTCCTCACGGACAGCGCCGCGCGCTCCAAGTTCCCGGCATTCTTGCGGCCCCCCCACGATCCAGGCATCCTGCCGATCCTGTTCATGCGCGTGTCCACCTTCGCCCTCGCCCTCGCCGTGCCCGCCCTGCTCCTCGCCTGCGGCGCTCGCAGCGATCCCACGGAATTCGATCTCGGGAGCGGGGGCGGCGGCGGCGCGGGCGGCGCGGGCGGCGGTCCTCCCGTCTGCACCGTCGAGCTCTGCAACGGCGTCGACGACGATTGCGACGGCGTGATCGACGAGGAGAGCCAGAACGCGGGCGCCGATTGCATCACGGACCTCCCTGGCATTTGCAAGGACGGCACGGTGGTCTGCACCGGAGGCGCCCTCGCGTGCGCGCCGGACCAGGACCCGAAGCCGGAGATCTGCGGAAACGGCATCGACGAGGATTGCAACGGCATCATCGACGACGCCTGCGCCAAGGGCAACGGCTGCAGCGACGATACACGCGAGGTGTTCGTCGACGAGCAGCAATTCCCGCACTTCGCCGCTTGTTCGGGCGGATGGAGCATCCCAGGCCTGGGTTCCCTCCCGCAATGCAATCACCTCGCCGGCGACACGAGCCCGAATCCGAGCGGTGACGGCTGCAGCGCGGCCGATCTCTGCTCGCCAGGCTTCCACATCTGCAAGGGCTCGGACGACGTCGCCTCGCGCTCGCCCGGGGGCTGCTCTGGCGTGGGCTTCCCGCCGAACGTCTTTTTCGCCACGCGGCAGGGCTCGACCGGCTGCGGCATCTGCACGCTCGGCACCGACGAGGATCCCGACATCTGCAATGGCTGTAGCTGCGGCGGGAACTGCAAGACCACCGAACTCACGGCGAACGACCTCTTCGGCTGCGGCACGCTCGGCGAGTTCCACGACAACTGCGGCGTCCTGAACGTCACCTCGAACAACGGTTGCGGCGCGCTGTTCTGGCCGTGGCAATGCGGGAACGGGGATCTCTGCGCCGAGGCGCACAACGTCACGAAGCCCGGCCCCGAGGGCGGCGGCGTGCTCTGCTGCGCGGATTGAGCAGGGCGGTGGGCCTTGACGTCCGCGCGCCGTCCGCGTTTCATGATCCCATGCCGTCGGGTGGGCCGAGGCTCTGCGTGCTCCACATCTCGGACCTGCATTTCTGCGCGACCGAGGCGCGCGGCCACTACTGGAACACCGAGGCCACCGAGCTCGCCGTCGCGCCCCACAACCGCCGCGGGCTGCTCGGCAGCCTGCTCTACGACCTCCGCAACGAGGGCCTCACGCCCGATCTCGTCGTCGTCTCCGGCGATCTGCTCGACCGCGGCAACGAGACCGGCGTCGAGCCCGTCGTCGTGTTCCTGAAGGCCCTCGCCGAGGGCCTCGGCCTGTCGGTCTCGCGGCTCGTGATCGCCCCGGGAAACCACGACGTCCTGCGCGGAGGTGAGCCCGCGGGCCGGTACGTCCTGTACGACCGCATCCGCGCCGCGCTCTACGGCGACACGCGCCCGGCCTTCGCGGAGGGCACGCCGCCGCACAAGCGCGTCGAGCACCACGTCTTCGAGGACCTCGACGTCGAGGTCGTCGCGTTCAACTCCTGCGAGGAGCTCGAAGCGAGCGCGCAGAAGGAGCACGGGTCGGTGGGCGTTGGCCAGCGCGACCACGCGGACGGGCTCCTCCGGCGCACGCGGAGCAAGGGCCACTTCCGGATCGCGGTCGTCCACCACCACCTGGAGAGCCCGGCGGGCGTCGGGCGCACCGATTACAGCGTGATGACCGACGCGGGCGGCATGCGGCGCTGGCTCGCGCGCGAGCGATTCCAGCTCGCGCTCCACGGCCACCAGCATGTCGATTGGCACGACGTACGCGAGCTCGACGGCTGGTTCCTCGCCATCGCCGCGGCGGCGAGCGCGGGCGTCGCCGAGTATGGCCGCAAGGAATGGGCGCTCCCCATTGCCTACCAGATCCTCGTCGTCGAGGGCCCGACGCGCGGGCGCCGCATTCGCCGCGAATACGATCCGCAAACCATGGAATGGGCCGACGCGGGCCGCGGCGAGGACACCCAAGCCCTCCGGTTCGGCCCTGCGGACGCGGCCGTCTCCTCGGGCCCCGCGCGGGAAGGGCAAGAAGCCAAGGCCCCTCCCCCGGAGGAAGCGGCCCCGCCGAGCCTCACGCGCAAGGGCCGCATCGCCGTCAAGATCCAGCACCTCGAGCGCGCGATCGACTCGCACCGCAGCACGCTCCGTGTGCAGCTCGTGAGCCTCGGCGCCGCCGTCTTCCTCGCCGTCGCGCTCGCGGCCTACCTCTTCCGCATGTTGCCGCCGGTCCTCTCGGTCTCGGGCGGCTTCGCGCTCCTCTTCGCGGGCTCGATTGGGCTGCCGATGCGCCTTGCGTCGTATCGCGATGCGATCGACAGGCTTCATTTCTTGAAAGACGGTTATCAGCGTTGCGCGTCGCACCGCGACGACGAGCTCGTGCGGGTGCTCGACGAGCGATTCCAACGGCTCATTTGAAGGGCGAGCCATGAGCATGGACGAAAAAGACAAGTTGGAAGCGGAGCTCTCGGCGCTCGAACATCGCGCGCGCTCGCGGCGCCAGCGGAGCATGCTCGTGACGCTCGTCCCGGTCCTTCTGACGGCGCTCATCGTCGTGTACTTCGCGATCGACATCGCCCAGAAGAACGTGGAGCTCTACGACACGCGCAAGGCCAGGGAAGAGCTCGACCAGAGGCTCAGCGAGGGGCAGGCCAAGCTCGACGAGGTCGAGAAATCACGAAAGAAGCTCGAAGAGGAGACCCGCCGTCTCGAGGATCGCAAAAATGACCTCGAAGCGTACCTGCGCAACCAGCGGGGGGAATTGCACCCCTCCGCCACCGCTGGGGCAACAGCGGGGGCGCCCCGCACCACCGATACCCCCGAGAGCGTCGTGCTGGCCGAGGAGGGCAAGGTCCCCGAGGGATTGCGTCCGACGCCGCGCGTGAGGGTGGCGCAGCGCCCCGGCGTGCGCGGCAGTTTCGTGTTCGACGTCCTCCTCTCGCTCGACGTGCCCGAGGCGCAGAAGGAGATGATCAAGCGCGTCGTGTACGATCTGAACCCGGTCTTTTACATCGCGAAGAGCGAGCTCGTCGGCGGCAACGCGCCGTCGTTCGAGGCTGCGGTCACGGTCAACGCCTGCAAATCGACCGTCGTCGTGAAGATCGAGCTCCGCGACGGCTCCCGCATGGAGCTCGATCTCGACTGGTGCCGGGCCGAGGGATGGCCGCAGAAAAGAGCGGAAAAACAAATCGTCGAGAAGCAGAGCCCGCAGGAAGTCGAACGGTTGCTCGGTACGGCCTCGCCGCAGCCGCACGCGACCCCGCCGCTCCCGCCCATCGTCAATGACCGGTTCGTCGACGATCCGTACCGGTAGGACCCGTCCGGATCCTCTCCACGCGCTCCACGGTTTCAATGTGTAGCCGTTTTTCCTGCCAGGCGATCGACGCGTCCACGACGAAATCGTCCTGCTGAGCGTGAATCGCCCGCGTCGCGCGGCGTCGAAAAGTCGCTGCCGACGTCATGGCTGCGTGGAGGATTCGAAATGAAGAAGTACGCGACGATCCTGGCATTCTGCGCCCCTCTGCTCGGACCGGCGATGGAGGCTCGAGCGGACGTCGGGATCGATGCTTCGTTTCAGGCGCAGATGCAGATGAGGACGCCCGCGCAAATGCGGACGCCGGTGCAATGGCAACCGCCCGTCCAGGTGCAACCGCCCGTCCAGACGGCTCCCCCGGCGGTGCGGCCTTATGGTCCGCGATCGGTCCCGCGCCCGCAATATGGGCCCGTCCCCACGCCGAGGCGCTACGGGTACGCGTCCCCCGGCTACACCGAGCTCCGCATCGCGCCGGCCTTCGGCGGGATGGCCTGGATCTACGACGGCGACACCCTCGTCGGCTCGATCGAGGGGCGCCCGGGCGTCCTGTTCGTCCCCGAGGGGCGCGCGTACGGCGTCGTCATGACCCGCGGCGATCGTAGGGTTTGGCAGGGCCATGTCCAGGCCACGCCCGGCGTCGTGGCCCTCTCTCTCGACCGCTACGGCGCCCCGCTCGTCGAGCGAATCCCGCCCCCGCCCTCGCACGGCGGCTATCCGCCGCCCGCCTTCGAACTCGAACAGCCCCTCTCGGCCATCCCGTTCCGCACCACCATGGCCGACCTGGAGGCCTTGCGGGACGATCGCAGCCGTCTCGCGTTTCTTGGCGAGGTCTTCGGGAATCGCGCCGTCACCGTCGGGCAAGCGCACGATCTGATCGCTCGCTTCGCATTCGAAGAATCACGCCTCCGCGCGCTCGAGCTCCTCGCCCCGAACCTCGTCGGCCGCGGCGACGCCTCGCGCCTCCTCGACGACTTCGTCTCCTACGAGGGCCGCGCCCGCGCCGCCGCCATTTTGCGCCTGCCGTGACTACCCGCAATGCCCGCTCGACGTCCCGTCCGGCGGCATGCACGAGAGCCCGAGGGTCGCGCAATCGATCGTGACCTTCGATCCCGCCACGCAGGCCGCGATCGACGAGCCATTGCAGACGTCGATCCCGGGATCGACCGGCGAGCATGCTTCCCCGGACCGCGCGCAACGCGCGCCCCCGTCCTCCTCGGCGCAATTCGCGCCCATCGCCGCGCAATCGAACTCCGAGGCGAGCGAGCCGTCGCAGACGCGCACCCGCGCCTCGTTGGGCGCGCAGGACGTCGTGCCCGGCTCGTCGCACGGAAACACCCCGTCTTCGGTCGCGCATTGCGCGTCCGCGCCCTCGGCGCCCTCCGGGCAGGTGAGCCCCACCGTATCGCAATCCTTCGCGACCTTCAGGTTCGACGCCGGATCACACCGCACGTACACCCCCGACGTGCAGCGCGGCGGCGCCGCCGTATCGGGCAAGCACCCGCTGAGCGCGCATCGCCCCTCGCTCCCGAGACCGAGCCGGCATTCGCTCCCGGCGCCCCAATGCGGCGATACACAACGCTCGGCGTACCGGCTCGTGCAATCGACGAGCATCCCCTCGGACGCGCACGCGTCGCCCGCCACGCCCGCGCAACGCGCGTCGTCCTCGGCGAGCGGCTCGACGAAGGCGCATGCGAGCGCCTCCGTGCACCCTTCGGCCTCGCTCACGCAGCCGAGCAGGCTCGCCTGCGCCGAGAGCCCGAACCGGTTCGGCGGCAAGGGACCTGCGAGCCACCCGAGGCACGTCGAGTACCGCGTCGCGCTCGCCGGCACGCCGATCGACCGCGCGATCGCCTCGGAGAGCCTCGGACAGCGGAAGACGAGGCTGCACGCCCGCGCGCCCTCCTCGATCGAGAGGTACCCGGGCAGCGCGTTCGCCTGCGGGGGCACCGTGAGCCCATCGAACACGGTGCATCCGAGGAGCCCGAGGAAGAGCCAAGCCAAAAGTTTTCCACGCATCACCGACGATTGTCGCCGATCTCCCCCGCCCGATACGGATTCGCGTGCAAATCCCACCGCGGCGCCGGTGCTTTCGGGCGCGCCGATCCCGACGCACTGCCCGAAGACGGCCTCGCCTCGGCCGTCGCCGCCGTCGGAACGGGCCCGCGCTCGCCCGGCGCCTCCTCGCCCGGCGCATTCATCCCGGCAATCCCCGCGGCATCCCGCGCCGACGCCACGCGCGCCTCCACGCCCGCGTTCGCGTGTGCAGGGCTCGGCGCCGCCCGTCGCATGGCGAAGAGCGCGAGGAACCCACCTCCCGCGAGCGCCGCCGCCGAGGCCATCATCAAGATCGACCGCGACGACGATCGCCGGCGCGGCTTGTTCTCCGCGGCCTCGACCCTTGGTTGGTCCAGAAAAACGCGCACCGCCTCCCGCCGCCGCTCGATCTCCACTGCCCCGAGCCGCGCGAGGATCGCAGAGACCTCGCGCGCCGGCGCCGGCGGGAGCGCGCGTTCGAGCGCGTCCGCGAATGCCGCCGCCGAGGCGAAGCGCTCCTCGGGATCACGGCAGAGCGCCGCTTCGAGCACCTCGTCAATCGCAGGCGAGAGGCCCAGCGCCCCCTCCGAGAGCCGTGGGATCTCGTCTGCGAGCACGCCGATCAGCACGTCGGCCTCGTCGTGCCCGTCGAAGAGCCGCTCGCCCGTGATCGCCTCGTGCAGCACCACGCCTGCGGCGAACACGTCCGCGCGCCGATCGAGCTCACGACGCCGGAGCTGCTCCGGCGCCATGTACGCGATCGTCCCCTTCATGATCCCGCTGCCCGTCTGCGTGATCCGCCGCGCTGCTTTGGCCACGCCGAAATCGATGAGCCGCGCGCGCCCGTCCGTGCCGACGAGCACGTTCCGCGGGCTCACGTCGCGGTGCACGATCTCGAGCGGCTCGCCGCGCAGATCCTTCGCTTCGTGCGCTGCGTCGAGCCCGGCGAGCACGTCGAGCAGGATCCGGCTCACCACAGCGGGCGGAAGCCGCTCGCCCGCGCGCCGGGCCGCGTCGACCAGCGCGCCGAGCGAGAGCGACTCGACGTACGGCATCACGAGGCAAAGCTCGCCCGACGCGTTCACCACGTCCTCCACCGGCACCACGTTCGGATGCCGCATCGACGCCGCGACGCGCGCCTCGTCGGCCAGCATGTCCCGGAGGTTCGGCTCCTTCAGCAGGTGCGGATGCACGCGCTTGATCACGACGAGCCGTTCGAAGCCGACCTCGCCCGTCTTGCGCGCCAGGTACGTCGTCGCCATGCCCCCGGAGGCGAGCTCGCCGATCACCTCGTACGGACCGATCCGCTCGATCGATCGCGCCATTCAGAAGCTCCCCGTGGCCTCGACGAACGCCGGGCTTCCGAGCACGGGCGGCATGAGCCCGATCTTCACGTCCCGCCCGCTGCGATCCACGAGCCAGATCGATCCGAGCGCGCCCGTGACCGCGCTGAGACCGAGCGACACCCCGATCAGCACGTTCGTGCGGAACTGTTTGTCCCGACCATCGTAGAGTTTGTCCCAGGTCGGCGCCGCGTCGAAGTCCGAGAGCGCGTCCAGCGTGTCGACCCCCGACCACACGACGAGCCCTGCGCTCACGACCGTCGCCGCCCCGCTCGCGACGAGCGCCGGCACGAGCCAAGGTTTTTCGGCGCGCGGCGCGGGCGCCGGTGTGGGTTTGGCCGGCAGGCGCGTGGCTTTCGCGGCCGGCCGCGTCGGTTCTTGGGGAAATTTGTTCGGTGTCGAAGCAACACTTTCCGCGATGAGCGCCACGCTGCGCACGCTCCCTGCTTCGAGCGCCTCCGTCCGCTGCACCGCGATCCCACGCACGCGCCCTTTGATCACGTGCGTTCCAGGGTGCACGTAGACGCTCGTCCCATCGAGCCGCTGATCATCGACCTGCACGTCCTCGGCCTCGGGCGCGAACACCTCGATCCGCCCGAGCTTCGCCGCGAGTTCTGCGAGCGCCTTGCCGGCTTCGTCGCGATCCGGCGCGCCTTGCGGCGCCTCGCGCAGATACCGCGCGTAGCCGTTCGCCGCGCGCGCGATCTCGCCGGCCTTGTCCCATGCTCGCGCCAGGTTCCAGAGCGGCGCCGGGTGCGGGGCTCTTCGGTACGCCTCCTCGAAGCGTTCGGCTGCTCTTGAAAAATCACCGGCTCGATACGCGCGTTCGCCCTCCTCGAATGCGCGCGTCGCGGCGGCGCGATCCTCGGCCGTGACCGCGTGCTCCTCGGCCTGCGCTGCTGCGATCCCGCCTTCCGCCGGCGTCGCGAGGAGCGCGAGCGTGGACACGACGAGGCCGGCTCTTTTTCGAGAAACGGAGCGGGCGAGGAGGTGCATTCCGCGATAAGATACCACGCCTTCCGAGCGCGCCGAGGCTCCCTCCGGCGCGGGGAGCAGGGGTATGACACATCTTGTCCTTCCCTCTCGAGCGACTCGTGCGTCCATCGTCGGGCTCCTCCTTGCGGCGACGGCCTGCGGCCCTGCCGAGAGCGAGGACGAGAGCGTCGACGTCGAGCAGGCCCTCGACGCGTTCGACGTCTCGCAGAACGAAGCGGCGCTCGTCATCGCTTCGATCGCGCGCCTCGATCCGAAGAACACGAATCCCGACCTCGCCGCCGTGAAAGCGGCGGCGACGGCGGGCCTCGTTTTCC
Organism: Polyangium fumosum; assembly: GCF_005144585.1. Lineage (GTDB taxonomy): Bacteria > Myxococcota_A > Polyangia > Polyangiales > Polyangiaceae > Polyangium > Polyangium fumosum. Next base: position 28,865 of record NZ_SSMQ01000040.1, read on the forward strand.
GCCCCATGGATTGCGTCACGTCGACGCGAAAAGACAACACGGTGAAGTACCTGCTCTCCGGTTGCATCGGCCCGTTCAAGACGGGGAAACTCGACGGGAAGCTCGACGTCGTCTTTTCGGTCGGCGCGAGTGGCCTGCACGCGCTCGCGTCCGCGCGGGATCTGCGTGCCTCGCGGGCGATCCTCGACATCGACTCCGAGGGGTTTTTCTCGCTGGACCCGGACGGCCAGACGCGTCGCCTCGTGGTCGAGGCGAGCGGGGCGGGGCAGGGACCGCGGGGGCATCGCGTCGAGCGCGCAGGCGACTACACGGTCACCTGGAATGCCACGGAGAAATGCGCCACGTTCGAAGGTGATTTCGAGACCCGCGTGGGCGCGCGGGTGTTCCGCACCGCCGTGAGCGATTTCGCGCGCTGCGCGGGAGAATGCCCCGCGGCCGGCGGCGAGATCGTGCACGAGAAGAAGGATCTCGGCATCAGCATCCGCATCACGTTCGACGGCAGCGCGGTGGCTTCCTGGTCGAGCTCGCGTGGCAAAAGCGGGACGATTCCGCTATTCTGTGGCGCTGAAGCATGAACGAACGAGCGCCGCGGCGCCGAGGAGGACATCGATGAGCGAGGCGGCAGAGGAGGGCGACGTTTCGCTCGTCGAGCGGGTCCTCGCGGGGGATCGGAGCGCGGCGGACGCGCTCGTGAAGGAACACCAGGCCGGGATTTTGCGCCTCGTGCGCCGGTATGTCCGGCGCCCCGAGGACGCCGAGGACGTCGCGCAGCGGGCTTTCCTCAATGCGTTCGAAAAACTCGCCGATTTTCGACGCGAATCGAGCTTCCGGACATGGCTGTATCGGATCGCGGTCCACGTCGCGCTGAACCACGTCCGTGGATCCTCGCGGGAAGGCCCGCTCGCCGACATGGATGATCTGCCTGCGTTCACGAACTCCCTCGAGACGAGCCGGCTCGTCGCGGCCGAGGTATGGGGCCGCGTCGTGCAGCGCCTCGAAGAGCTTCCCCCGAAGCAGCGCCTCGCCGTCGAGTTACGCCTCTTCCACGAGCTCAGCTTCCGCGAGATCGCGGTCCTCGCCGATTGCAGTGAGGACAGCGCCAAGGTGAACTTTCACCACGGCATCAAGCGTCTGCGGGGGTTGATCCCGGATCCGAACGCTTGAGCGCGCGGGCGTTTCGCCGCCTCCTCCACCCGAAGATCCCCGCGCCCACGGCGCCGATTGCCGCTGAAAAGAAGAAGGCCCGCGGGGCCGACACGAACGAACCGCCCGGGTCTGTCCGGACCGACGGTTCGTCCTTCCGTATCGATGCAGGCGCTGCATAGACCGCGCATATCCCCGCCACGTCGTCCGGATCGAGCGCGCGCCTCGCCGCGTGCCCCGGCTTGATCCCTGCGCGCATCACGGCCGTCGTTTGCCCGCTGTGCGCGAGCCCCGCCGCGTGCCCGAGCTCGTGGAGCAGCACCGTCTCCAGATCGAGCGCATCCGCCGGCACGCGCTCCGTATCGCTCCACCGCCGCGTCGCGTCGAGCTCGATCTCCACGCGCCGGATCTCGCCCGTCCATTTGTCGCTCTCGACATCCGTATGCGCCGCGATCGCCGCGCCGTGACGCCACCCCGAAATCACGACCCGCACCTCGATCGACGCGTCTTCCCCCACATTCGCTTCGACAACCGAACCCCCGAGCGACCCGCAAAACACGCCCGACCATGTCGCCGTCGCCCGGCGCAAGGCGCCGCGGCCCCCGTCGGAAACACCCGGCACGGGTGTGGCAAGACGCACCCGTGCCGGAAGCGAAGGAAAATGCAGGCGCGCGCCGTACTCGGATCGTCCGGTTTCGTAAGCCCCGGCTGGAGGCGTGAAGAAAAGGCCCACGAGCACCCCGAGGGATGCCCGGACGAACACGAAGACGGCGCGCGCCCGGTTCATGCTTTCACGGGGCGATCGGATCGGCCGCGTCCGCCTCGGCCGCGTCGATGTCCATCGAGCCCGACTCCTCGAGCAATGCGTCGAGCTCCGGATCCGCGTCCAGCCCGTCCGCGCTCACGTCGGCCTGATCCGGCGGCGCTTCCTCGGCGAAGCCGGCGCACATCTCGACCGTCCCCTCGTCCGGGTTCATCGCGTCGTTGTTCGGGTTGTCGTCCTTGTACGCCGTGCGCAGGCCATCCTTGTCCCAGCATTCGTGCGCCGTGCCGAGCAGCTTCGGGTTCGGCCCGAGCGAGGCCACGGCCGCCGCGGCGCGCCCGCCTTCGCCGGCCTTCCACAGGATCCGCAGGCCGATGGCCTCCTGGCCCGGCAGATCCGGGATCGCATCGCCCACGCCGACGGCCCGGAACCGGCCGCCCACGCCCACGAGCCGCACGAGGTCGGCGCCGTAGTTGACCTTCTGCATTTGCGGGTCGTCCCGACGAACCACATTTACGTACGCGATACGCCTGCCGCGCTTGTCGCCCTTGTGGTTCGCGAACCAGAAATGGACCGACCCGTCCGCGCCCGGGGCATTGTAGAGATCACTCACGTTCGTCAGGTTCACGTGGAACCGCCCGCCGCCCGTCTTCGGGCCCTTCTTCACGAAAATGCCCGTGAGCAGCGGCTTCTTCGCGCCGTCTGCGGCCTTGCCCTGCACCAGGTACCGCAGCCGATCCTGCGTCGTGCGCACGACGGAGAACGTGATCTCCACGCTCTGGATCGTCTTCACCCATTGCGCGTAGACACGGCCGTCCGCCGTCGCGCCCTTGCGCGTGGGCTCGCCCTGGGCCGCCTCCTTGATGAAGCTCAGCACGGCCGCGACGTCGCCGCGCGCCTTGTCGCCCTGCTTCTGGCCCTCAGCGAGCAGCGTCGCCGGATCCCCGATCATCTCCGCCGCCGCGGCCGCGTCCTGGTCCTGCTGGATCAGATCGCCGAGGTCGACGATCTCGTCCTGGGCGATCGGATCGACCGACGCGTCGGGGTCGGGCTCAGTGCTGCCGCCGCCGCAGCCGGCGAGCGCCAGGGCCGAAGAAAGGACGAGGCTCGAGAGCGTGTAACGAAGCCATTTCATGCCGAGATCTCTCCCTTCGATCCTCCGCGCGTGGCGGAGGATCGTCATTCGAACGAGAGCGTACGCGCGCCCCTCCGGCGCGTTTCACACCTCGTTCGCGCTTCTAGACACCCCGGCGGGCGAAAGGGAAAATCAGCGCTTCGCGTGGACCTTCACGGCGAAGAGCCCCGGGCCGTCGCCTTCGCGGTAGCCTTCGAAGCTCGCCTCGTACTGGAAGTAACGAGCCCTCGGCACGACGAGCTGCATGTCCGTGGGCGGGCCCAGCGTGCCCGTCGGATCGACGAACCAACCGTCGCTCCCGTCCGCACCCACGAACGGCGGATCGCCGTCCTCGCACGCCGGGTCACTACAGGCGCGCACGCGCAGCGCGAGCCGCGCCCCGCCGCGCCGGTAGATCGACATCACCTCGTCCGGCCCGAGCGCGCGTTTCCAGATGGCGACCTCGTCGTAGGCCCCCTCGGCCTGGAAATCACCTTCGGACAGCGCGCCGACGCTGAAGTCGTCGCCGGTCAGGAAGATGGGGGTGTTGAACGTGGTCCCGAGCGTCGCCTCGGCGAGCCCGTCGACATAAAGCACGACCTGGGCCTGCGCGTGCCCCTTCTTGACGGCCGCGAGGTGATGCCATTGACCGTCGTTGATCTGGCTCGCGCCGCAGAACGGGACACCGTCGCTCGGGTCATCGAAGTTCGACATGAAGGTGCCTGCGGCGCGGCCCTCGGGCGAGCCCTCGCCGCAAGGTCCGAAGTCGGCCGGCGCGCAGCCGAGCCAGAGGTGCGGGCCGCTGAACCCGGTGTCGACGCCGAGGAAGACCTTGTTCCCCGAGCAATTCGACTCCGTCTTGGCCCAGAGCGCCCAGGTGAAATCCCCCTGGTTGAAATCGTAATCCCCCGAGATCGTGTCGAGCGCGAGGTATGAATTGAGTTTGTCCCCGAGGCCCTGCCCGATCGGACCCTCCTCGAACGAGAGCGTCGTGCCCACGGGCGCGGTCACGACGGCGTTGCTCTTCTGGCCGGACGTATCCATCGCCGCGGCCCCCGGGGTCAGTGCGCCTGCGCCGTCGAGGTGGAGCAGGAGGACGTTCGCGGACATGTCCATCGACCCCTCCGCGTACCCCACCTCCTTGCCACGGGAATCCGGTAATGCTTTCAGGTACGGCCCCGCCGGGGTCCAGGTGAACGTGGTCCAGTCGACGGGCTCGCCCGCGTCGAAGACCCGCGAGCGAAACGCTCCGTCGAGCGAGCTCGCCTTCAGGCGCAATCGCGCGGCCGCCCACTCCGTGTCCGAGAACGACCCGAGTTCGAATTCGCCGTCGAACCCGTCGTCCACGAATTCGAGCGTCCCATCCGGCAGCTCGACGGGTCCACTCCCGCTCCCGCTCCCGCCCCCCGACGAGAGCGCGTCGAGATCGACGAGGGCCGAGCAGCCCAGCGTGAAGGAGAGGGGGACGAGCGCTGCGAAAAGGTGCGTCTTCATCAGAAGGTTCCTCGAAGGCCCACGAATCCGCCGCCGATCGTCGGGGCAAACTCCAGGCGGGGCATCGCGCTCTTCTGTTCGTCGGTCGGCTTGGGCTTCGACACGAAATACACGACCGCCGCCGCCCCCAGGAGGGCGAGCGACGCCCCGGCCGTGATGTCCGCCGCCAAGAGCTTCGTACGCACGGGATCCACCGCCGCGTCCGTGCAGCGCGGCGCGCACGATGCTTCGAGGTCCGATTTCGCCGAGAGCGCGAGGAGCCCGATCACCCCGGCCGCGCCGAGCCCGAGGAGGCCCACGCCGCCGATCACGATCGGCGCGATCGGCACGCCGCTGCCCTTCTCGCCCTCGGGCGAAGGCTCCGGGGCCTTCGGCTCCTTCTTGAACGACGCCTCGATCCGCACGAGTTTGTCCCCCTCGTGCACGATCACCTTGCGGGTCACGGGCTCTGCGCCGTCCCGCTCGAAGCGCAGCACGTGCTCGCCGGGATCCATCGGCATGGCCTTCCCATCGAGCCGATCGCGCACGAGTTTGTCCCCCTCGAACACGCGCACGTCCGCCGTCTCGTCGCCCTTGTCGTCACGCGCGACGATCACCACGGTCGGCAGGCTCTTCTCGATCTCGGCGAGCCACTCGGCGCAGTCGCCGCGCACCACGCGCGGGCAGGTGTTGTCCGAGCAGACGAGCGCCGCCTCGCGCGCCTGCGCGAGCTTGCCTTCCTTGCGCAGCGACTGCGTTTGCTCGTACGACGCCACGCACTCTTTTTTCGTCGTGGCAGACGCGGGGGCCACGAGCGGGATCGTCGCTGCGGCGAAGAAAACAAGGGCTCGGGTCTTCACAAACACTCCGGCTTGATGCGGCGGATCCCCTTCGCGTCGATGGTGTACGGCGGGCTGCAGCCCTCCGCGCGGGGCGCCGTCTTTCCGCTCGTCGTCGTCGCTGTCGCCGCGCCCGTCGGCGCGCTCTTCGCCGTCGATCGCGGCGTCGCCGCCGTCGTCGCGACGGGCGCGCTCGTGCTCGCCGTCGTCGTCTCCGGGGGCGCGGGCGTGACCGTGGGCTCGGGCGGCTTTGCAGACGCGCTCGCCGTCGTCGCGGCGCTCGTGGGCGCGACCGGCTGGATCCCCGTCGCATGCTCCGCGCGCCCTCGATCGAGCCAGAGCACGGCGGCGCCTCCGAGCGCGACGACGAGCACGGCGGCCGCGAGGATCACGACGGATCGAGGAAGCGCCACGGATTGCGGCGCATGGGGCACCGCGATCCCCGAGACCTGCGAGGAGCGCATCGCCGACGGCATGCTCGCCGCGTCCACGCTCCCGTCGTGCGACGCCGGCAACGGCACGTCCGCGTCCGACAGCGACGCGTTCTCGATTGCTTGCACCTCGCGCGCGCGCCGCGTGATCCCCTCGGGCGCCACCTGCGCGAGCCACTCGCCGACCTCCCATGCGGGGGCCGGCGGCACCGCGGCTTCGAGCGCCATCGCCATCTCCCGCGCGGTCTGGAAGCGCTCGGCCGGATCCCGCGACAGCCCTCGCATCACGACGGCTTCGAGCACGGGCGGCACCTCGACGCCTATCTGTTTCAGCGGCGGGATCTCGTTCATCGTCACCTGCGCGATGATCGCGAGCTCGCTGTCGCCGTTGAACAACCTGCGCACCGCGAGCATCTCCCAGAGCACGATGGCCGCGGCGAACACGTCGACGCGCCGGTCCACGCGACTGCCGTGCTTGATCTGCTCCGGCGCCATGTACGCGTATTTCCCTTTGAGCTCGCCCTCGCGCGTCACCTGAGCGCGGCCCATCGCCTTCGCCACACCGAAGTCGAGCACGCGCGCCGTCCCCTCGGCGCTGATGATCACGTTCTGCGGCGACACGTCGCGGTGCACGATCCCGAGCGGCTCACCGCGCTCGTCGACGGCCTCGTGCGCGGCGTGAAGCCCGTGCAGCACGCTCGTCATCACGCCCGACACGATCTTCAGCGCCGGCCGCTGCGACCCGTCGCGCTCCATGTTCCGGAGCACGCGCGCGAGGCTCTCGCCGTGCACGTAGTCCATCACGAGCAAGAGCTCGCCGCCCTCGGCGATCATGTCGAGGATCGGCACCACGTTCGGGTGCTTGATCCGCGCGGCGAGGCGCGCCTCGTCGAGGAACATCGTGCAGAACTCGGGGTTCTTCGCGAACTGCGGGTGCAGCCGCTTGATCGCGACCGTCCGCGCGAACCCCGACGGCCCGAGCAGGCGCCCGAAATGGACCGTGGCCATGCCTCCCGACGCGATCTCGCCGTAGAGGGCGTACCGACCGACCTTGCGCGCGCCCGCGTGCCCTCCTGTCATGAGGCCGTCGCCACTCTAACAGACCGCGCCCTTTTGCGGCCACATCTCTTACCCACCCTTCTTCTGCCGCGCCTTCCAGGCCCAGAACGCCTTCGAGCTTCCGCTGCGCTTCCCCTTCGCCTTCCCGCTCCCGCGCGCCTTCTTCTTCGGCGCCTCGTCGAGCGTGACGAACCGCGTGGGCGCGCCGCCTCCGTGGGTTTGTCCTTCCTCGGTCAACGACACCCGCTGGAACTCGATCCACTCCCCGCCCTTCTGGAACGAGTCCGAGCGCACCTCGCAGAGCCCTGCGCGCACGAGCCCGTTCACGAGGTGCTCGAACGAGCGCCGATCGAGCGACTCGCCGAACGTCTCGCGATGCAGCCGCCCCATCGGCTGCCCGTCCTCGTCGGCGAGCGCGTCGAGGATCTTCTGGATCGCCGCCGTCTCGGCGCGGCTCGGCTCGCGGAACTTCCTCCCGACGCACCCGTCCGGCGCGCACACGTCGCACACCCCGCAGGGCCTTCCGTCGTCCTCCTGGTCGCCGAAATGCCGGACCAGGTGCAGCATCCGGCACCCGTGCCCTTCGGCGTACCGGGCCATCTTGGCCAGGTCTTCCTGCTTGTGCTTCCGCTGCGCCACGTACTCGCCGAGGAAATCTTCGCTCCCCCGCCGGATCCCCCCGTCCGCGTCGAGGATCGCGCCCCCGCTGATCCAGAGCTTTTCGAGCACCTTCTCGAATTTCTCCGGATCGGACTCCACCCGCGGGGCCAAGGCCTCCTTCGTCTGCGGCCGCGTCCCGAGCGCGGCGAACAGCGCCGAGAGCAGCGCCGGCTCCGGGTAATCGCGCTCGAAGAAAAACTCGTGCGTCCGTCGATCCGTGAACGAATGCATCAAGATGGCCCGTGACGGCAACCCATCCCGCCCGGCGCGCCCGATCTCCTGGTAATACGCCTCCACGCTCCCGGGCAGCGCCAGATGGACCACGGTCCGCACGTTCGATTTGTCCACCCCCATTCCGAACGCGATCGTCGCGACCACCACCTCGAGCTCCCCGCCCAGAAACGCCGACTGGATCCGGTCCCGCGTCCCCGTCTCCATTCCCGCGTGATATGCCGCCGCCCCCAGCGTCGTGAGCTCCCGCGCTGTCTCCTCCGCGTGCTTCCGCGTCGGCGCATACACGATCGCCGGCCGCCGCTCCTCCGGCGCCAAAAGCTTCTTCACCGCGTCCGCCCTCGCCGACGGCGAAAGCTCCACCACCTCGATCCCGATGTTGGTCCGCCGAAACCCGTGAATGAACCGCGCCGCCTCGGACAGCCCGAGTTCCCGCGCGATATCGTCCTGCACCATCGGCGTCGCCGTCGCCGTCAGCGCCACCACCGGCGCCGGCCGGAGCGAAGGCAACCGTTGCCCCAGCATCCGATACTCCGGCCGAAAATCATGCCCCCAATGGGAAATACAATGCGCCTCATCCACGGCGACCAGCGTCGGCTTCCGCCGGGCCAGCATCTCGGGAAACCCCGGCACCCGCAACCGCTCCGGCGCCACGAACAAAAAATCCAACCGCCCCGCCAAATACTCTGCACAAGCGGCCCGCGAGCTCTGCCGATCCCGCCCCGAATGAATCCGCTCCGCGGCAAACCCTTGCGCCCGCAGCTTCCCCACCTGATCTTCCATCAAAGCAATGAGGGGACTCACCACCAGCGTCGTCCCCCGTCGTGCAATTCCCGGCAACTGATAACAAAGCGACTTCCCGGCCCCCGTGGGCATCACCAAGAGCACATCCTGCCCCTCGGTCACGGCCCGACAAACCGCCTCCTGATAAGGCCGAAACCCAGGAAACCCAAAACGATCCCTTAAAATCTCCCCCAGCGTCGCATCCGCCCGAACCTCTCGCCGCTCCGCCAGCGGCAACTCCGCCTGCCCATTCAACACCCGCGCTTGTCCCATACCCTTCCCCACCCCCGCCGAAGCAAACGCCGTCACCTTGCTCGGCACCACCCCCGGATCGACCTTCCCCTTCTTCCCCACCCCCTCCTTCTCCTTCCGCGCACTCTTCGCGCGAGCCGCCACTGGTTCGAGGCCCGCGGGTGCCGGGGCTTTGGAGGGCCGGGGTGGTGGGTCCTGTTGTTTGAGGGCCCGCTTTGCGGGCCCGAGTTCGGGGGAACCGCCCCGGCCCTCCAAAGCCCCGGCGCCCGCGGGCCGATCGTCCCCATCCTGCACCGCGCCCACCACATACTTCACATACGCTTCAATCCCCCGCATGAACGCCTTCAAATCTCCCTCCCCACGCGACAACCTCGCCAAACGCGCCTCCCATTCCCCGGTCATCGCGGCGCTCTTCACATGCGGATGAACCGACCCCACCAGCAGAATCCCCTTGTCCGTCGCCGCCAAACTCTTCCCCATCCGGACCACGTATTCCCGCTTGATCAGCGTCTCGATGATCGCCGCGCGTGTTGCCGGCGTCCCGAGCCCCGTGTCCTTCATCGCGTCCGACAGCTCTTTCTCCTCCACCGTCTTTCCGGCCGTCTCCATCCCCGTCAAGAGCGTCGCTTCCGTGTACCGGTTCGGCGGCTTCGTCGTCTTTTTCTCCGCTTTGGCCCCCAGCACCCGCGCGGTTTTTCCTTCCGAAAGCCCTCGCGGCAGCTTTTGCGCCTCCGCTTCCTCCTCGGCCCCCTCCGCCTCGCCCTTCTTTCTTTTTTTCGGCCCCGCTTTCGTACCGGCCCCCCCGAGGTCCAGCACCTTCCAGCCCACTTGCTCGACCACCGTCCCCGCCGATCGGAATCGATCCACCGCTTCCGGCGACGTCACTTCCGTGATCACCGTCGTCGTTCGCTCGATCAGATCCTCGTGCCACGCCGCGAGCAGCCTCCGGCAGACCAGGTCGTAAAGCTTTTGCTCCTCCGCCGACAGCGATCCGCGCGCGGCCGTCGTCGTCGGCACGATCGCGTGGTGGTCGGTCACCTTCGTGTCATCCACGAACCGCCGCCCGAGCGGCCTTTGCCCCGTCCCCGGCGCCAGAAGCCCCTGGTAGTTCCCCTCGATCGTCTTCACCACCGACGGCAGCGTCTGCGCCACGTCCGTCGACAGATGCCGGCTGTCCGTGCGGGGATAACTGATCAGCTTGTGCCGCTCGTAAAGCGATTGCGCAAGGTCGAGCGTTCGTTGCGCGCTCCACCCGAACAGCCGGTTTGCGTGTCGCTGCAGCTCCGTCAGATCGTACAGCAATGGCGACGGGATCCGGCGCGTCTCCGCCGACACCTTCGTGATCACCGCGCGCCCCGCGCTCACCCGCCGCGTGATCCGCCCCGCCTCCTCCCCGTCCGGCGGCAGCCGCCTCGGTTTTTCCGGGCCGCCTGGTTTTTCCGGGACATCCAGCAGGATCCCCTCGTACCGCCCGTCCGGCCCGTCCGGCGCTCCTTCCGGCGCGAACGTCGCGCGCACCTCCAGGTAGTCCTCCGGCACGAACGCGCGGATCGCTTGTTCTCGCTCGACCACCATCGAGAGCGTCGGCGTCTGCACCCGCCCGACCGACAGATCGTGCCCGAGCGACAGCGAGTAGGCCCGTGACAGGTTCATCCCGACGAGCCAGTCGGCTCGGCTCCGCCCGCGCGCCGCGTCCGCCAGCGCGTCGTAGTCCCGCGCGTCCCGGAGCTTCCGGAAGCCCGTCCGGATCGCGTCCGCCGTCAGCGAGGAGATCCAGAGCCTCCGCACTGGCTTGTTGCTGCCTGCGGCGTCGTAGATGTAGCGGAAGATCAGCTCGCCTTCTCGCCCGGCGTCCGTCGCGCAGACCACCCACTCCACGTCCGCGCGGAGCAGGATCTTCTTCACCACGTCGAACTGCTTGCGCGTCTCCTCCAGCACCGTCAGCGGCCAGGTCGGCGGCAGCATCGGTAGCGTCCGCAGGTCCCAGCGCTTCCAGGCCGGGTCCATCTGGTGCGGCTGCGCCAGCGCCACGAGGTGACCGATCGCCCAGGTCACCACGTAACCGGCGCCTTCGAGCGCACCTTCGCTCGCCTTGTTCGCGCCGAGCACGTGGGCGATGTCCCGGGCCACGGACGGCTTTTCGGCGACGACGGCGATGGTCATGGGCAGCGGCCCCCGGCTCGGGGGCGGCGCATCATGACAAAGGGGGCGGGGATGGGCAATCCATGCCGCGCTGGGCCTCGCGCTTCAGGGCGCGACCGCTTCGCAACCTGGCGCCGGCGGTTCGGCCGGGAACGACGCGTTCGTCTCCGCGCATACCTGCGTGGGGTTCGTGGGGGGCGGCGGCAGCGTCTCGTCGCAGGGCGCGTTCGCTCGGTGGCTCGGGTGCCGCGCCAGCGTATCGCAGGCGAACCTCGTCGTGCGCCGGGCGTACGCGAGCGTCCCCTCGATCGTGCGTAGCGTGCTCTCGCCATACGCGAGCTGCTTTTGATCTCGGGGCGGCGAACGCTCGAGCTCGCTACAGGCACGGAACGCTTCGTCCTCCATGGCGAATGCCGTCTGCGCCATCCGGTCCACGATGCGGATCCAGTCCGCGTGCTCCTTCGGCGTCGCGCGGAGCAGCCGCTCCAGGAGCTGAAGCTCCTTGGCGAGCGGCAGCCCCCGGCAACCTCGCCGCGACATCGCCCCGAAATGCTGTGCCCCGCGTGACAGCGTGTTCGTACCTCCTGTTCCTGGCGGATCCGGACATACAGCTCTTGCTTTCGCGCGCAACCCTTCGATCTGCGAGGGCGTGGTTTTTGCGTTTTCCTGGTCGAGGGAGGTGATCCAATCCGTGGCGGTGCCGAGGGACGGGCCTTCCGGCGGCGTCGTCGTGGCGCGTGCCTGTGCGCAACCGACGAGCAGGCATGCGAGGACACATGCGATCCAGCGGGTTCCCGTGGAATTCGTGTGCACCATGTCCGTGTACGTACACCTCCTGGGGCGTGTCCTTGGGCAGACGTCAGCAATCGCCCGACGTCTTGGACGATGGACCGCCGCCGTGGACGGGTATATCGTGCGTTCCTGATAGGCACGTTTGGGGGCGCGTCTCGGCTCGTTCGCGACGCAGCCATCCAGCGCAGGAAGGGGCTTCGATGAGCAGCATTGGCATCGTGGGAGCCGGCATCGCGGGGTTGCAGCTCGGATTGTACCTCCGGAGCCGCGGCATCTCCTGCACCCTTTATACGGACCGATCGAGCGACGAGATCCGATCCTCGCGCCTGCCGAGCACCGCGGCGCTGCTCGGATCGACGCGCGCGCGGGATCGCGAGCTCGGCACCAACCATTGGGACGACGCGGCGTTCGGATGTTTTCACGTCGACGTGCGGGTCAAAGGATTGCCCGAGCTCTCCTCGCAGGGCCGGATCGATCCACCGGCGCTTTTCATCGACATGCGCCTCTACCTCCCCCGGCTGCTCGAAGATTTCGAGGCGCGCGGCGGCCGCGTGATCCGCTCCGGCGTCCTTCCGGCGTCGAACCTCGCGCGCCTCGGCGACGCGCACGACCTCGTCGTCGTGGCGACCGGCCGCGGCGATCTCGGCACCGTGTTCCCGCGCGACTACCATCGTTCTCCCTGGCTCGAACCGCAGCGCCGCCTCTTCGCGGGCCTCTTTCGGGGCATCGATTTTCCACAGGAGCTCGGACTGCTCTTTCAGATCGTCCCGGGGCACGGCGAAATCTTCGAGAGCCAGCTCCTCACGGCGGAGGGGCCCGTCAGTTGCCTCCTCTTCGAGGCCATCCCTGGCGGCGCGCTCGACGCCCTCACGCGTGTCCCCTGCGACGACGATCCGCACGTGGTCGAGAGCCTCGTGCTCGATTTGCTGGAAGCGAACGCGCCGAACGTCCATGCCCGCGTCGATCGCCAGACGTTTCACCTGACGCGCCCGCGCGATTGCATGCAGGCCGCGATCGTCCCGACGGCGCGGCGCGCGTATGTCGAGCTCGGCGAAGGCCGTTACGCCGTCGCGGTCGGGGATGCCTTCGCCACGCACGATCCCGTGCTCTGGCAGGGCGCGAACGCGGCCTCGCGCAGCGCGTGGGCGCTCGGCGAGTCGATCGTCCAGGCGCTCGCCGCGGCGCGTCCGCTCGATCGCAGGTTCTGCGAGGGCGTCGACGAGCGGCTCTGGTCCCTCGTCGGCCCTTCGATGGAGTGGACGAACGCCTTCCTCTCGCCGCCGCCGCCGCACACGATGGCGATCTTCTCGGCGGCGTCGCGGGATCAGCGCATCGCGGACGCGTTCGCCTCGAACCTGGACAACCCTGCCTTGCAATGGCGGATCTTCCGCGGCCCCGAGGGCGTTGATGCGTTCCTCGAAGGGTTCCGACGCGCGAAGACCTCGCGGAGCTCGGGCGTGGTCTCGGTGGCACCGGCCTCTGCGTAGCCCCCCTTCCGCCTGCGTGTGGTAGGGTGCGCGCCTGATGCGGCGCCGCCTCGAACGAGTCCTCTTGCTCCTCGGGCTGCTCGCCCTTCCGCTCGTGCTCCTGCGCCTGCCGGCCGTGCGTAACGCGCTCGTCTCGCTCGTCGGGTACATGCGCGAGGCGGGCGCGGCCGGCGCCCTCCTGTTCCTCGGCGTCGAGGTCCTCGCCCTCGCGATCACCACGCCCCTTTGGGTCATGTCGGGCCTCGCGGGGTACGCGTATGGCTTCAGCAAGGGAATGATGATCGCGTGGCCGGCCGTCACTCTCGGCGTTTGCCTTTGCTTCCTCTTCGGCCGCGCCTCGATCGGCAAGCTCCTCTCGATGCGCGCGGGCGAGGCCCATTTCTGGCGCGCCGTCGAGCGCGCCGTCCGCGCCGACGGCTTCAAGATCACCTTCCTCCTGCGCGTCACCTTCGCCTTTCCGCAGAACATCGGGACGTACATGCTCTCGGCCACGCCGCTCTCGCTCCGTGAATTCGCGGCGGGCTCGTTCCTCGGCCTCTTGCCGGCCACGCTTTTTCACGTTTACGTCGGCGCGAGCGTGGAGAGCGCGGCCGCGTTGCTCTCGGGGGAGGCCAAGGCGCCCGGGTCGCTCGGCTGGATCACGCTCGTCCTCGGATTCGTCGTGACGCTCGGCGCGCTCGTCGTCACCTCGCGGATTGCGCGCCGCTCCCTGGACAAGGCGCTCGCTGCACCCTCGCAAGCGGCGGAGCCCTGATGGCGGCCCGGAAAAACACCTTCGACGACAAACTCGCTCGTATTCGCGAGCTCGCCCGCGCCGAGCCGCCGACGGCCGCCACGCCCGATCTCGCGCGATTCCTTTCCGATCCGAACCCCTTTCTCGTGGGCGAGGCGGCGAAGGTCGCAGCCGATCTCGAGCTCCGCGCGCTCGCGCCCGACCTCGTCGCGGCTTTTGATCGGCTCCTCGGCATGCCTGCGATGTCCGATCGCGGCTGCCACGCGAAACAGAAGGTCCTGGAGGCGCTGATCACGCTCGAAGCCGATGTGTGGGACACCTATCGAAAGGGCCTCCGGTACGTGCAGATCGAGGTCACCGTGGGCCCGCCCGTCGATACGGCGGGGCTCGTCCGCGGCCTCTCGGCGCATGCGCTCGTCCGGACGAACTTTCCGCGCGCCGCGCTCGAAGTGACCCCGCTCCTCTTCGATGAAACGCCCGAGGCCCGCGTCGCCGCGGCCGAAGCGCTCCGGGACACGTGTGAGGTCGTCTGCGCGGCCGTGCTTCATACACGCGTCCTCGTGGGCGATCCCGAGCCCGACGTGCTCGGCGCGTGTTATCGAGGAATGCTCGCGCTCGAACCACGCCAGTATTTGCCCGTCGTCGCGGCCGCGCTCGAAGCCGGGGTCGAAACCGCGGCGCTCGCGCTTGGTGAGTCGCGCTTGCCGGAAGCGCTTTTGGTGCTCAAGGATGCCCTCGCGCACGCGAACGCCGAGATGGAGAAGACCGTGCTCCTCGGCGTGGCCTTGCTCCGCACCGACGACGCCTTGACGTATTTGCTGGAGCTCCTCGCCGAGGCCCCGGAGAGCCGCGCGATCCACGTGATCCAGGCGCTCTCGCTCCACCGGCACGACACCCGGCTCACGTCGCGGGTGGGCGAGATCGTCTCCGCCCGCAAATCACGAAAGCTCGCGCGTGTTTTCGCGGAGCGGTTTGGCCCAAACGAAGGCGGATGAGATCGTCACAGTGATCCGCACGCTGGATCACGCGGCCGCGTATCCCTCTTCGCTCCATGACGCCGCGGTGCAAACCATGGGTTGCATCGTGACGTTTTCGCGACGCAAAAGTGCCGAAATCGTGGACAGCCGAGCGCGCGTGGCTTTATTCTTAACCTCGCCCATGACGTCCGTCGCTTGCCGCAGCCATCGCCGTTCGTTCCGGGGGGGCAACGTGTTCTGGGAGGAGTGGGCTCCGCATGCCGGGCATGCCCACGAGCGTCAAAGGCCCGCCGTTCTGGTGCACGGCCTCGCAGATACCTCCCGGACCTGGAACAAGATCGCCCCGGCGCTCGCGCGGGATCGGCGGCTTTATGCCCTCGATCTGCCGGGGCACGGGCAGTCGAGCCGGTACGACGCGTCGTATGACGTCTCCTGGTACGCGAGCCTCGTCGTCGAATGGATTCGTTCGCTGGGACTGTCGGATTTCGATCTGATTGGCCATTCCCTCGGCGGCGGCATCGCGATGCACGTGCTGCTCGAACAGCCGGGGCGCGTGCATCGGCTGGCGCTCGTCGCCGCCGGGGGGCTCGGCCTCGAGGTCGCCGCGCCGCTACGCCTCGCCTCGTCGACGGGCCTGCTCGACCTCGCGGCGCCCGTGCTCATGGGCCTCGGCACGAACGCGGGCGTGCGCGTGCTCGGCGGCAATTTCGACGAAGCGGAGCGCAGGCACCTCGTGGAGATGAATGGCCGCCCGGGCTCGGCGCGCGCTCTCTTCCGGACGCTGCGCAATGCCGTCGATTTGCGGGGGCAACGCGAGCACTTGCTCGATCACGCCCACCGGCTGCGCGAGCTGCCGCCGCTCGCGGTGTACTGGGGGGATCGGGATCCGGTGATTCCCGTCAAGCACGCGGAGACCGTGCACCATTACGTCGACGGCGCCATCGTCCGGCGTTTCCCGAACGTCGGCCATTATCCGCACCGCGAGGCCGTGCCGGAGATCCTGTCCGAGCTCTTCCGTTTCCTCGACGAACCCCAGCGCGCGCCGCGGCTGCGCCCGGGCGCTCGTCCTCCGCGCGCGCCCGAGGACGCGCGCCCCTCGCTCTGGCGCAGGCTCGCGGGGACGCGGCTCGCCGAGGTCGAGTGACGCCGCTCCCTCACGCATTCGTGGCGATCGCGTCGTATCCCTTCTCGGAAAACTGAATCAGGCAGAGCCCGTGCCCGAACGGATCGGCGAGCAGGACGATCCGGCCCCAGGCGTGCGCGGCGACGTCGCCTTCGCGAACCGCCCCGGCGGCCTCGGCCCGCACGAGCGCGCCGTCGAGGTCCTCCACCACGAAATCGAGGTGGACCGGCGTCCAGTGGCGGGCATACGACCGCGGCGAGGTCGACCCGGGAAAGGGAGGGCGGTCCGCCTGCTTCACGAGCAGATAGATCGCGGCGTTCGCGCCCACGAGCTCCACGCCGGCGCCGCCGAAGCGGCGGCCGATGCGGAGATCGAAGGCGCCCGTGTAAAAGTGGATCGCGCGGTCGAGGTCATCGACGTCGATGTTGACGAGCAAGGTGGCCATGGGTTTGTCGACGCTCATGGAAGCACGGTTCGCCGCTGGCTGGAAAGCCACGAGAGCCCCGCGTTGTAGATCACGTCGTGCCCGCCCTGAAAAACCACCACCGTCGCGCGTTCGCTCGTGCGCTCGAAGACCACCTTCGCCTTCGCGGCCTCGTAGAGCGGGCGCGCCTCCGGGGCGCCGAGGGTCTCCGGGATGCTGCGCGTCTTGGTGATTCGCCCGATGTCCTCCACTGGCACCCGATCCGCGGGCGCCGCGAGGTCATTAAAAGCGCGCAGCGCGTGATCCGGGGGGACGAGCTGGTCCCAGAGCCCCACGCCGAGATAGACGTTCACCCGTCCGCGCGCGGCTTGGAGGTGCGAGCGCGGGCTCCGCCGGCGGCATTCGTCCGCGGCGGCCGTGCCCGGCCGGGGCGCGCCGCCGCAGGCCGCGGCGACCTCGTGCGCGTAATGGCGCTCGGGCAGGTTCGAGCGCAGCCAGCCGTACCAGTCCACGAGGTCGTAAATGGGCACCCAGGACACGACGCCGGCCCATATCTCCGGGTACCGCCCCGCCAGCACGAGCGACGTCATCGCGCTGCCGGAATACCCGACGAGATAGATCCGTGTCGGGTCCACGCGGGCGCGTTGTTTTGCGTAGTCGATCGCGTCGAGCACGTCCCTCTGCGCGAGCGCGGAGGCCGTCGACGCGGGGGACCGGTAGGGCCCGCGGTGATCGGGATGGATGAGCACCCAACCGTTTCGCTCGGCGAAGATCCCGTACGGAATGCCGATGTTCTGCAAATAATTCTCGCTCCAGCTATGGAGCGCCACGAGCAGCGGGCGCGGCTCGGGTCGGCCCGGATCGTACAGCAGCGCGCGCTGCTTGCTCCCGTCGAGGGACGAATTTATCTCAACCTCCTCGATCCGTGGGATGCGTGCTTGCCATACCGAGAAATCCTGCGCGCCGAACGGGAACGGGCCGCCGGCCGCGCGTGGGAACTCCGGAATCAACGAAAGCGGCTCTCGCGTGCGCTCGCCTGGCATGGGCGCCGGCCGAGGCGTGGACGCCTGCGGAGGTGCGTGGGGCTCCGCGTGCGCCGTGGGGGTTTCCCGACACCCGGAGACGAGGATCCCCGCGAGGAGCACCAGCATGGAAACGATGGGGCTTGGCATTGCACCCTCCCTGCGCGGCCTCGCGCGCCTGGATACGTTCGTCCCGTGCCCGTAGAGAACGCAATCGCCGTGCCTCATTGCGTCGTTCCGTGGCGCGGACGAGCGAACGCAGCATTCGCAATTCATGCGTGATGCATGGCCTCGGCTGGGTGGAGCCGCTATACCCGCGCTCCGAGAGACGACCGCATGCATCGTACCCAGAATCGTGTTCGGTTCCTTGCCCTGGTGGCGCTCGTGGCGCTTTTTTCGATCACGGAGGGGCCTGCGCGCGCCGAGGGCGTGAAGCGCGTGGAGCCCGCGTTCACGCTCGCCTCCCGATTTCCAGGCGGCGAGGGCGCCTCGGGCCTCGGGGCGTGGAAAGAGCGCGTCCCCGGGATCGAGGCCGTGACGCTCAAATCGTCTGCCGACGGCGCGGCGCAGCGGGCCATGTTCTTCGATTTGGGCGCGGCCGGCAAGCGTCCTCTCCTCGTGGTCTTGCATAGCTGGAGCACCGACTGGCGGCAGAACATCGGCATCCCGTATGCCATGTTCGCCGCGCAAAACGACTGGGTCTTCGTGCACCCCGATTTCCGGGGGCCGTACCTCCGGCCCGAGGCCGCCGCCTCGGACCTCGCTGCGCAGGACATCCTCGACGCCATTGCCTACGCGAAGCAGCGCGGCCACGTCGACGAGACGCGCATCTATCTCGCGGGCTTCTCCGGCGGTGGCATGACCGCGCTCGCGATGGCGGGGCGGCACCCGGAGCTATGGGCGGGCGTCGTGGCGTGGGCGCCGGTCTACGACATCCCCGATTGGTACGTGTACAACCGGAAGCACGCCCCGAAGCGGCATTATGCGCGTTTCATCGAGGGCGTGTGCGGAGGCGCGCCGCGCCCGGACACGCGCGCATTCCACGAGTGCTCCCGCCGCAGCCCGAGCGCGCTCCTCGCAAAGGCGAAGCAGGCCGGCGTGCCGGTCTATGTGGCCACGGGCATTCGTGACGACGTCGTGCCCCCGCGGCATTCGATCTCCGCCTTCAATGATCTCGCCGAGCCGGCCGATCGCGTGGGGGACGATGTGCTTGTCAAGCTCCTCGCTCCCACGGCGACACGGCGTGTGTCGACCTCCTCCTCCCATGATCTTTATGAGCGCGCTGGCGCCCCGTCGTACCTCACGCGCACCTCCGGCAGCGCCACGCTCGTGCTCTTCGAGGGCGGGCACGACGTCGTCTTCGACGCGGGCCTCGCCTGGCTCCGCGACAAGCGCCGCACGGCGAAGACCCTTTGAGCCGCGCCTCACGCAAAGAATTGCCGTTGTGATGGGGCGGGAAAGCCTGTAGAAGGCGAAACGGGGCGACGCGACGCTCGCGTAAGCCTCTCAAAGGAGCTTCTACATGATCCCTTTCCGCCTCGGTTTTGCTTCGATCCTCGGATTGGTCCTCGTGTGCGCGTCCGTCGCCGCATGCGGCGACGACAACAGCGGCAGCGGAGGCGCGGGGGGCAATGCAGGCGCGGGCGGTAGCGGAGGCACCGGCGGCAGCGGCGGCACTGGTGGCAGCGGAGGCAGCGGCGGCACCGGCGGCGCGGACCTCGTCATGACCGACGCCGATTTCGATTGCATCCTCGATTGGGAGAAGGTCCGCTCCTTCCGCATCACGAACAAACTCGGCAACCTCGACGCTACGCTCACCGCGGCCAATGCCCCCGGCACGACGGATTACCCCGTGGGGACCGTGATCCAGCTCATCCCGACCGAGGCGATGGTCAAGCGCGCGCCGGGCTTCGCCGTGGAGTCGGGCGACTGGGAGTTTTTCTTCCTGGAAGTCTCGGAGATGGGCACGAAGATCGTGAAGCGCGGCGTCACGGACGTCGTGAACCAGTTCAACGGCAATTGCCTTGATTGCCACGCGAAGGCCACGCCCGAGTTCGATTTCATCTGCGAGAAGGGTCACGGCTGCGATCCGCTGCCCATCGGCGACGACGTCATCCAGATGACGCAAAACGGGGACCCGCGCTGCCCGATGCCGTGACCGCCGATTGAATCGATGCACGAGGACATCCACATCGGCAGGCACGTGCTCCGCTTCGAGCAGGAGGACCTGCTCGTGATGGAGTTCCATGGCGATCTGGAGTCGGGAGAGATGGCCGCGATGTGGCGGGTGCACGACGAGCGGCTCCTCGCGCTCGGCCGTATCTTCGTGCTCGCGGACGTTCGGCACGCCGCGGGCATGTCGCGCATTGCGAAAGGAGAAGGGCTCGGCCGGCCGAAGTCCTTGCCGCCGCACATCGCGGCCGTCGTCGGCGCGCCTTACTCGATCCAGGTCGTGATCGAGCTCCTCGCGCGCGCCACGAAGCTGCTCACGGGCGGTGTGGCGACGCTGCGGTTCTTCGGGACAATGGCGGAGGCGCGGGCCTACCTCGAAGAATGCAGGCGTACCTGGAAGCCGAGCGCGCCGCGCGGCGCGTGAGCCGCACGCCGTTCCTCCATCCTCCGGAGGACGGCGTGTTTTTTTCGGATGCGTTAGGGCCCGCGGTCCGCTAAGTAGGCGCCCCGCATGATCCGGCTCGACTCCATTGGCAAGCGCCACGGCAAGCAGATCCTCTTCGTCGAGGCCTCTGCCGCCGTCAACCGCGGCGAGAAGATCGGCCTCGTCGGCCCGAACGGCTCGGGCAAGACCACGCTCTTCCGCTTGATCACCCGCGAGGAGGCGCCGGACGAGGGGCAGATCTCCATCGATCGTGGCGTCACGGTGGGGTATTTCCGGCAAGACGTCGGCGAGATGAAGGGCAAGAGCATCGTCGCCGAGACGATGGACGGCGTCGGCCCCGTCTCCGAGATCGCGGCCGAGCTCGCCGAGCTCGAAGCGGCGCTCGCCGATCCGGACCGGGTAGGCGAGATGGAGGAGCTGCTCGAACGATACGGGCAGGCCCAGGCGAAATGGAGCGAGCTCGACGGGTATGCGCTCGACGCGCGGGCGCGGGAGATCCTCGCGGGCCTCGGCTTCTCGAACGAGCTCATGGATCGCGACGTCGGGACGCTCTCCGGCGGCTGGAAGATGCGCGTGGCGCTGGCCCGGATCCTCCTGCTCCGGCCCGACGTGCTCCTGCTCGACGAGCCGACGAACCACCTCGACATCGAGTCGATCATCTGGCTCGAAGGCTTTTTGAAGTCCTACGAGGGCGCGCTCGTCATCACCGCCCACGATCGGGCGTTCATGAACCGGATCTGCACGAAGATCCTGGAGATCGACGGCGGCGAGCTCACCACGTTCACGGGCAATTACGATTTCTACGAGCGGCAGCGCGCGATCGCCGCCGAGCAGGCCGAGGCGCAATACGAGCGCCAGCAAGCGATGCTCGCCAAGGAGATGCGCTTCATCGAGCGGTTCAAGACCCACGCGGCGAAGGCGGCGCAGGTCCAGAGCCGTGTGAAGAAGCTCGACAAGATCGACAAACTCGAGCCGCCGAAGAAGAGCAAGCGGCCGCAGATGTTCGATTTCCGCGCGCCGCCGCGCTCGGGCGAGGACGTCGCGAAGCTCGACGGCGTGGTGAAGCGTTACGGGAGCCGCACGGTCTACGACGGGCTCGATTTCCTGGTCCGCCGGCGCGAGCGGTGGTGCGTGATGGGCGTCAACGGCGCGGGGAAATCCACGCTGCTCAAGATGATCGCCGGTGACCTCGCGCCCGACGCGGGAGGCGCTTCGCTCGGGGCGAGCGTGAAGCTCGGGTATTTCGCGCAGCACGCGATGGATGTGCTCGATCCGGAGCTCACGGTGGTCGGCACGCTCATCCATTCCTTTCCCGATGCCTCGCTCGGCACGCTGCGCACGCTCGCGGGGTGCTTCGGCTTCTCGGGCGACGACGTGGACAAGCCCGTCCGCGTGCTCTCCGGCGGGGAAAAGGCGCGGCTCGTATTGGCGCGGATGCTCTATGATCCGCCGAATTTCCTAGTCCTCGACGAGCCGACGAACCATCTCGACATCGCGACGAAGGAGATGCTGGTGGAGGCGCTCTCGAATTTCGAGGGGACGATGCTGTTCGTCTCCCACGATCGCCATTTCCTCGCGCAGCTCTCGAACCGCGTGCTCGAATTGACGCCGGAGGGCGTGCACAAGTACGGCGGCGGCTACCTCGAATACGTGGCCACGAGCGGGCACGAGGCGCCGGGGCTCCGGCGGTAACGGCTAGCTCGCCGGAGGCGGCGGGTTGCAGCCGCAGACCGACATCTGGCCCCACACGGTGGTCGTCCACTGACCGCTCCAGGTCACGCGGCTGATCTGGCTCGGACATTTCGTCTGCGCGTCGTCGTTGTTCCAGATCGGCCCGACCGGCACGTCGACCCCCTGCACCGTGCCGCAGACCGACATTTGATTGGGCACGGTGGTCGTCCACTGCCCGTTCCATTGCAGGCCGCTACAGACGGCCGGGCATTTGTTCTGCGCGTCGGCGTTGTTCCAGATGGGGCCCGCGTTGACGTCGAACGCCATGGCCGTACGGAGGAACAAAAGCCCGCCAGCGATTGCAAAGAGACTGGTCACGAGCAGCTTTTTCATGATTCACGACTCCCCTTTTCTGTCGGCAATTTGGGTGGAAACCGTCGTCGTCGCCCATCTGCGCTGAATCGAGCGGCGCACGGCTCTGCAACGCACCTTGTGCCGGCCGACATGACGTCAATCCGTCGATCAGGTTCCGCAGGGGGCCTCCTGGCGAAAGGTCGGGACGAAAGGAGGAAGCTGCGACGCCCGTGCCGCTTCCGACGGGATGTCAATGCCTGGGCGGCGGCCGGAGCGCCAGATAGACGGTGCTCCAGAGCTGCAGCGCGTTGGATTCGTCCACGTGGCCGCGCGCTTGACCAAACGGGAGGAGCACGGCCTTGCCGCCCGCAGGCTCCCAGCTCCACAGCTCCTCGGCGCGCCGCGCGTGGGTGGCCTCGATGCCCTCCCACAACACGCGCTCGGCCAGGACGAGCGTTTCGCGCGTGGCGGCGGGTAGATCCTTACGCGCGAGCTGCCGGGAAAGGCCCGCGGCCATCGCGGCTTGTTGCCACGACCAGACCACGGTCCCGTGGTAATCGGCGCGCGTGAACATTGCGGCGAGGGCAGCATCACCCGCATACGCAGGATTCGCGACCAGCATGCCGACATCCGTGTGAAGCCCGGCCGGGAAGGGGCGCAGGAGATCGTGGGCCACGAGGGTGAGAGCCTCGGGCGAGGGGTCGTCGAAGAGCAAAACGAACGCCGTGTCCGAATGCATTACTGGGATCGGTTGGCCCGCAGCATCGAGCGCGAGGGCGAAGAAGCGAACCGGGGTATCGATGGATGCGACGGCGGCGGCACCGTCGAGACCCACCGAGACCGCGTATTCGTTGACGCGCGCGCGTGCCGTCGCCGTGGGGATTTCCACCCTGAAATGGCGCTCGACCCCTTTCCATGCGTCGGCGTAGGCTCGCGCCTCGTCGGCCGCAGCGGGGTCCGGGCCGAGAAGGTCGCTCGCGAAGAGGCGCGCGGCGGCGCGCAGGGCCGCGGGGACGAGCGCCACATTGACATCGAACGGGATCAACCCACCCCCGAGGCCTTGCTCCGAGTCGCGCCAGTTGCCCACGCGAAGGCCCGGCTTCAGCGCGACCAGCGTCCCCGAGCCCGGGTGCGCTGCATAGGGGGCCGCGCGCACGAGGACGAGCGCGAGGTTGTTCCGCAGCGCGTCGCGATAAAGCACGCCCGAAGGCGTCTTGCGGGCGAGGAATCCTCGGGCGCGCGCGCTCCCCGCGGGCATGTCGAGCAGGTACGCGGCGGCCATGGGGGCGAGGAGGAAGTCGTCGTCGATCATCTTGTAATCGAGGACGGGCGCGCGTAGATCCGCGGGGCGTGGGGTCGCCATGGAATGGAGCCACACCGCGTATTCGCCGATGGCCTCCTCGTGCGCGACCTCGCCGTCCGGGGCGAGCCGATCGAGCACCGAGCCGAGCCCGGCCTCGATGGCAGGGGCTTCGAGGGCGGGCTGGAGCATGTACAGCGCGAGCAGCGTGTCACGCCCGAAATAGGTCAAGAAGCGCCAGGAGCCGGCGAGGAACTTCTCGCGGTATGCGAGGAAGGCGAGGGCCTTGCGCGCCTGCGGATCGTTTGCTGCCTGCGCATCGAGGAGATCCTCGACTGGAAACGGCGCGAGCGGCGGCTCGTCGTGGAGGGCCGTGACGAAGAAGTGAAGGTCGCCGCTGGGGCCGGCGTGCAGGACGATATCGTTGTTTTCGAGCGCGAGCGTCGACCCCTCCACGGGCTCGATGCGGAGCTCGATGCGTCGGCCGTCGAGCATGGTGCGGCGCAGGGTGAGGGGCGGTTCGGGATCGACCTCATGCGCGAGTGAGGGCGCCCCAGGGCCGAGGCCTCCGGCCATATCGTCGCGCAGAAATCGGATCCCGGCCAAGAGGGCGTGGTCGACGCGCAACGCGGGCGCGCGGGCGGCGAGATGCGCCGTGACGCCGCGCATTCCATCGGGCAGCTCGACGCCTTCGAGCGTGGTGGAAGGCGCGAGGTCGAACGCCGCAGGCTGCGCGAGCGGCGCGAAGCCGAGGACGAGGCCGGCATTGCCCGCGGGAAACGCCACGAGGAGGCGGGGGGGGGAGCCGGACGTCGTGAGGAGGTGCGCCGCGACCGCGCCGCGGCGATAGAAGTGATTGGAAATGGATCCAGACATGATGTCGAAGCGCAGAAGCTCGGGGGCAGGGGACGGAGCGGCGTGCCGTAAGGGCGCGACGTCCGTGCGTGGATCTGCATAACCTCTGCCCGTGCACGCGGCGAGCGCCAAGATCGCGCTCATCAAAATGCGGAATCCGTGGGATCGCGGAAGGTGTGGCGTGCGCGGCATGCGCATGGTCTCCCCCACTGCGGTGAATGCAAGGAAGGAGCCGACGCCGCCGCCCTTTCCGCGGCGGCAGCCTTTTCCAAAAACTTCGGCGCGCGCCCCTACACGAGTTCCGCGATCGAATCGATCTCCGCGCGCAGCGCCGCTACGAACGCGTCGATCTCGGCCTCCGAGATATCGAGCCGCGGCTGGAGCCGCAGCGTATTCCAGCGGTGACCGCACACGAAGCAGTAGTAACCCCGCTTGTACATGCGGTGGCAAACGAGCAGGCCGATCGGCGAATGCCCGTGGAGCTCCTCCATGCCGAAATGCTCGAACGAGAGCCACGGGTGGTCCGTCGCCGTGAGCTCCACGCCCGCGATGAGCCCCGCGCCGCGCACCTCCACGACGAGCGGCGAGCCCGCGAGCCCGCGCCCGAGCGCCTCCTGAAAATGGTCGCCGCGCGCCTTGGCCACGGCGAGGACCTCGGGCGAGAGCAGGTCGAGCATCGCGAGCGCCGCGACGCAGGACATCGCATTGCCGCCGAACGTCACGTTGTGCGCCTCCGCCGTGGCCATGTCCTTCCCATAAGCGCGCAAAAAGATCTCCTTGCGCGTGAGCATGGCCGAGCACGGCAAGAGGCCGCCGCCGAGCGCCTTCGCCAGCACGATCACGTCCGGGCGGCGCGGCCACGTCGAGGTCCCGAGGAATCGCCCGAGCCGGCCGAGGCCCGTCTGCACCTCGTCCGCCACGAGCAAGGTGCCGTGCGCCTCCGTGAGCTCGCACAGGGCCGCAATGTATCGCTCCGACAAAGGGAACACCCCTCCTTCGAGCTGGATCGGCTCCACGATGATCGCGGCCACGTCCTCGGATGCGAGCGCGCGCGCGAGGGCGTCCACGTCCTCGCGCGGGACGGGCGCGACGTCGGGGAGGTGGGGCGCGAACGGATCCCGGAACATCCCCGGGTTCATGAGCGCGCAGCTCCCCATCGTGGTGCCGTGGTAGGCGCCGAGCAGCGAGAGCACGCGCGGGCGCCCGGTGGCGGCGCGCGCGAGCTTCATCGCCGCCTCCACCGCGTCGCTGCCCGACATCCCGAAAAACGCGTTGTCGTAGCCCGTCCGCTCGAAGAGCGCGCGCCCGAGCCGCCCCGCGTATGGATTGACCCGCGACGGATACCAGGACGGCGCGTCGGTCGCGAGCCAATCGCGCACCGCGTCCGCCACGGCCGCGACCCGGTGCCCGAGGGATTGCGTGCCGTGCAAATCCTCGATGAGCTGCCCGCCCTCCTCGACGAGCTTTCCGTCCCGTGTTCCCGCCATGCGGTGCGGCTCGCCCGTCATGACCACCCGCGCGGCGACGAGCGGATTGACGAACCGACGAAAGTCCTCGATGCCTTTGCGCAGGATCTCTGCGTGATCCATCGGGGTCATTTCGTCACCTCGCGAGATCGAGCGGCTCGATCCCGGCTTCGCGCAGGAGGCGGCAGAGCGAGAGCAAGGACAGCCCCACGATGGCCGACTCGTCCCCGCCGCGCACGGATTCGAAGAGCCCAATGCCGCGTTTTTCGAAGAGATACCCGCCCGCGCTCCCCACCGGATCATCGAGCGTGACGTAACGATCGATCAAGGCCGCCGAGAGCGGACGCATCGTGAGCTCGACGGTGACCGTCTCGCCGAGCATCCGGCCCTCGGAGGCCGACCAGAGCACCACGGCCGTATGCAACATGTGCGTGCGGCCGGCGAGCGCGGCGAGCTGCGCGCGGCACTCGTCCTGGCTCTCGGCTTTTCGCAGGATGCGGCCGTCGAACTCGGGCACCTGATCGGCGCCGATGACCCACGCGCCCGGCGTGGGCTCGAGGCTCTTCGCTTTGCCCTCGGCGAACACGCGGGCCACATCCCGGGGCGCCATGCCCTCGGGCGGGATCTCATCGAAGTGGGGCGCGCGGGCTTCGTAGGGGAGGCCGAGGCGGTCGAGCAGCGCGCGGCGGAAGCGAGACGTGGATGCGAGGATCAACCGGTCCATCGCCGCGGAGCATACGCCTGTTCGGTCCCGCGAAGCGCGCGGGCGACGCCGTCCTGGAGCGTGCTGCACGTGACGAGGCCGAGGTTGCCGAAGTTCGCGTCGAGGGCGAGGAGCGTCTGCGCGACGGGTCCGCGGATGCCTGTCAGGAACACCCGCGCGCCGAGCAGCGCCGCCGCGCGGGCGGCCCGCAGGATGCCGTGCGCCACGTGCGAGTCGACGTCGCTCACGCCCGTGATGTCGACGATCGCCACGCGCGCGCCCCGCTTCGAGATGCCTTCGAGCAATGTTTCGAGCATCTGCTCGGCGCGCTGCTCGCTCAGGGCGCCCACGAGCGGCATCACGAGCACGCCCGGCGCGATGGGCAAGAGCGGCGTCGAGAGCGCGCGGATCGCCGCCGCCTGCGAGGCGATGAGCTCCTCCTGGAGCTGCATCTGGAGCTGCATGCGCGCCTCCTCCGCCGCGACGAGCGGGCCCTTGTCGCGGAGCAACATGAATCGCGCCGTGATTCGATCACCCGTGGCGCGTGCGTCGAACGCCGTCACATCCGCGCTGTACACGCCGCCGTCCGCGCGCCGCATGCGGATCTCGCCGCGCCCGCGCCCCGTCCGATCCACCGCATCGTGCAGCTTCGCGAACGCTTCTCTCTGGTCGTCCTCGACGAACGAGGCGAGCATTCGGCCTGGGATGTCCTCGCCGAACGTCTGCTTGAAGGCCGCGTTCGCGTAGAGCACGCCCTCGCTGCGCAGCGTGAGCGCCACCGGATCGGGCGAGGCGTCGACGAACTTCCGGAAGAGCCGATCGCCCGCGACCTCCTGCTCCGACGCGCCGTGGTAACACGCGTCGAGCTCCGCGTGGACCGCGCCGAACGCATCCATCAACCGAAGCGCGCCTTCGCGGGCGCCGGGGACGCCCCGGGCGAACGCTTCGAGCGTGAGCTCCAGGTAGTCCTTCCGGACCGCCTCGACGGTCTGGAGCACGAGCGCGCTGCCCTGGTCCAGGGTGATCTGACTCTCGCACCAGCCGCGCGCCCGGGCGCGTAGATCAGTGAAATCAGCCGCCACGAGCGCGTGCGCATACGCGAGCGCGTCCTCTCCGATCGAGTCCACGAGGGCGTCCCGGGGCAGCTCGTCGAGAAAGGGGATGAACGCCTTCGTCCGTTCGATGGCGCGATCGATGAGGACGTCCTTCTGCGCGAGCAACGCGTCGCGGAAGAGAGCGAGGGGGTGTTCTTCCGAAGGGCGTCGGGTCTCTGCGCTCATACCCGCGTGGGACAAGCGAAAATCGTGCACGGGCCGGCGCCGCGAGATTCAGGGCCGAGGAGCGCGTGCGCCTTTCGAATTTGCGACGCACCCCCCGCCGCGCCTTTCATTCGTGCACGGCCCTTCAGAGGGCCGGTATCTCCGTCCCTGCCAGATCGAGCTTGCGCCATGCGCCGCTCCGGAAACGCAAGAACAGCACGAAGGCCATGATCGCGATGTACCCCGTGAGCCAGAAGACGACCCACCCGATGCCGCCGCCGAGCACCCGTACGGAGATGAACGAGCCCGGCACGAAGACACACCACGCCACGATCCCGCGGACCCAGGCGGTGAAGGCCGTGTCTCCCGCGGCGCGCAGCGCCTCGGCCAGCGTCATCACGGTCGCGTCGAACATCTGCCACGTGATCGAGAGCGTGAGGAGCTGCGCCGCGATGTCGAGGAAGGCCTCGCGCTCGGCCCCGGGCGGCGCGAAGGGGAGCATGCAGTACCGCGCGAACACGAGGTAGACGAGGCCCACGAAGCCCATCCAGCCACACGCCACGAGGGCCGTGAGCTTCACCGTCTTCGGCACTTGATCCAGGTTCTTCGCGCCGATCGCTTGCCCCACGAGGATCGCCCCCGCGCTCGTCAGGCCGAACGCGGGCATGGCCGCGACCTGGTTCACCTCCATCGAGGCCATGAACCCGGCGAGCGTGGTCGTGCCGA
The DNA here is from genome assembly GCF_005144585.1 of Polyangium fumosum. GTDB lineage: Bacteria > Myxococcota_A > Polyangia > Polyangiales > Polyangiaceae > Polyangium > Polyangium fumosum. The sequence continues at coordinate 57,264 of NZ_SSMQ01000040.1, forward strand.
GCCCGTTGATCACCACATTGATGAACAAGGAGAACGCGCCGAACTCGACGAACCAGTTGAGCCCCGAGGGAATGCCGAACCGCAACATGCGCACGAGCTCGGCGAACCGGAGCTGCGCCTTGCCTTGGCGGGCGCTCGGGTGCTCGCCGACGCCGGCGAGGAAACACCCGAGGAGCACGAGGAAGGCGGTCAACGTCGCGAGGGCGCTCCCCAGCGCCGAGCCGACCACACCGAGCGCGGGCGCGCCGAGGTGCCCCGAGATGAACACCCAGTTCAGCGCGACGTTCAGCACCATGCACAGGACCTGCGTGGCCATGGGCAGGCGCGGGTTGCCGAGCCCGCCGTAATAGTTGCCGAGCGCTTCGAGCCCGATCGCCGCGCCGCCCGTGCAGAGGCGGACGGTGAGCCATTGCTGCATGAGCGTCGCGACGGCGGGCGTATAGCCGATCGCCGCGACGGCGCGCGGTATGACGAGGGCGCCTGCGAAATAGAGGAGCTGCGCCATCGCAGCCACGGCGAGCCCATAATACCCGTAGCGGCGGGCCCCGGCGTGATCGCCGCGGCCGTAGAGCTGCGAGGCGAAGCTCGACACGATGAAGACCACCCCCATTGGCAGGAGGAAGAAGGCCATCAAGTTGAGCCCGCCCGTGGTCGTCGCGGCGAGGCTGTCCTGCCCGAGGTGCGAGACCATGGCGGCGTCGGACACGCTCACCACGACCTGCGCCGAGCGCGAGATGATGATCGGCCACGCGAGATCGAGCAGCCTCCGAAGCGAGGGGGTCTGCTCGACGGGCACGAGGTGCGCGGCGGCGTCGGTCATGGGGGGGGCCGAGGATGACACCGGAAGCGTCGCCGCGCCCGCGCCGCTCGCTTTGCGGGCGGCTTTGAGGCAAGAAGGCGACATGAACCGACCCCGCTTGGCGATCGCCACGTGCGCCCGTCTGCCGAAGCTCGACGTCGACGACGCGCGGCTTTGCGAGGCCCTCGACGCGCGAGGGATCTCCTACCGTTGTTACGTATGGGATGATCCGTCCGCGCCCTGGGACGAAGCCGATCTCGCGCTGCTTCGCAACCCGTGGGATTACTGGGACGGGCCCGGCCGCAGGGAGGCGTTCGTCGCGTGGGCCGAGCGGACCCACGCGCGCGTGCCGCTCTGGAACGGTCCCGACGTCATCCGCGAAAACACGCACAAGTCCTACCTGCGCTCGCTCGAAGCGGCCGGCGTGTCCGTGATCCCGACGCTCTGGCTCGCGCCGGGCGAAGGCGCCGTGGGCCTCGCGCAGCGCATCACGTCGCGTGGTTGGTCCGAGGTCGTGATCAAGCCGGCGGTCTCGGCGGGCTCGGTGGGCGCGTTGCGGATCGACGCGCGGACGAACCCGATCGAAGCGGAGGCGCACGCGGCGTCGCTCACGGCGACCGGCGAGGTGATGGTGCAGCCGTACCTGCGCTCGATCGAATCCGAGGGGGAGCTCAGCGTCGTGTTCTTCGACGGCGAGGCGAGCCACGCGGTCCGGAAGGTCCCGTGCGCCGGGGATTTCCGCTCGCAGCCGGAGTTTCAGAGCCGCGTCTCGGCGGCGCCGATCGAGGCCGAGGCGCTCGCCGTCGCCCGCGCCGCCTTCGCGGCCGTGGACAAACCGCTCCTCTATGCCCGGGTCGACCTCGTGCGCAGCGATGACGGCGCGCTCCAGCTCATCGAGCTCGAGCTGACCGAGCCGAGCCTGTATTTCCGCTGGAATGAGGGCGCTGCGGCGCGGCTCGTCGACGCGATCGTCGCGCGGATGTGAGGCGGTCGCTGGGGATTCCTTCCTGCGACAACATGTCGCGTTCCCATCCCACGGTAGCCGCCTACACTCCCGGCTCGAAGAGGTGATGCATGAATCGACTCCCGATCCGCCGTGCCACGCTCGGCGTGATCTCGCTCGTGGCGTTGACCGCTTGTGGCGGCGACGCGGACGAGAGCCCGCAGACGGTCGCGCTCCAATTCGCCGCCAAAGTGGGCGACGAGCCCTTCGCGTGCGCCACCACGTTCGAGGGCCTCGGCACCACGAAGTCCACGGCAAACCCGCTCGATTTCCGGATGTACGTGCATGACGTGCGCCTCGTCCGCGCCGACGGAGCGGAGGTGCCGCTCGCGCTGGAGCAGGACGAACGCTGGCAGCGCGACAACATCGCATTCCTGGATTTCGAAGATGGGACGGCGACCTGTACGACGGGGAGCCCCGAGACGCGCACCGAGATCGTCGGTGACGTCGCGCCCGGCGAATACGTCGGTGTCGCGTTCGACGTCGGTTTGCCGCCGGAGCTGAACCACCTCGACGCGGCCACGGCGCCGGCGCCGCTCAACATTCCGGGGATGTGGTGGTCGTGGAAAGGCGGCTACAAGTTCGTGCGGCTCGAGCTTCGCACGACGGCGAACCCCACGTATTTCTTCCACCTCGGCTCCACGTCTTGCGAGGGGACCGTCAAGGACGGCTTCTCCTGCGCGGCGTCGAACCACGCGAAGATTCGCCTCGATGGATTCGATCCGACCTCGAAGACCATCGTGTTCGACGTCGCGTCGTTTTACGCCGGCTCGGATCTGGATCTCCAGATCGATCCCATGACGGATAGCATCTCGGGCTGCATGTCGTTTTCGGGAGATCCCGAATGCCCGCCGGTCTTCGAGGCGCTGGGGTTGCCCTTCGAGGGACAGGCTTCGGGCAGCGGGAAGCAGACCGCTTTCCGGGTGGAGTGAGGCGACGTGAAAGCACGTATCGCATCGACCTTGTTTGCTGGTTTGCTCCTCGTGCCCCTCGCCGCGTGTGGCCCCGCGGACGAGGAGCCCGAAGAGGTCCCCGCTCCGGGGGATCCCGCGTTTGTCCGGGATCCGGCGCTCGACGTGGACAACATCAGCGCCCATGGGGAGGCGCGGAGCCACAACATGGGCCTGAACTGCATGAATTGCCACCAGGCGCACGGCCCGGGGAAAGGGCGCTTCACGGCCGCGGGGACCGCGATCGGACCGGCGGACGTGCCCCTCGCCGGCGGAACCGTGGAGCTGCGCACGGCGCCGAATGGCCAAGGGGACCTCGTGCTTGCGCTCGAGATCGACGACAACGGCAATTTCTTCTCCACCGAACCCTTGCCTTTCCCGGACGAATCCCTCTTCCCGTTCGTGCGGGCGCCTGGGGCCGGCGGCACGGCGTTCATGCCATTTCCCACCATCTCCGGAGCTTGCAACGTATGTCACGTGGGGGCGCAGCGCGTACGCGTGGAGTGAGATCGGGCCTCGTCGCCGCGCTCGTGGTGGCGTCCTGCGGAGGGGAGCCGGAGGCGCCGCCGCCGCCGAGCTACGATTTCGGTTTGCCGCCAGGCTTTGCCGACCCTTGGGTTCCTCCCGACAACCCCATGCGCGCGGAGAAGGTCGCGCTCGGGCGCCGGCTCTTCTTCGACGCGCGGCTCTCCGGCAATGGGACGATGTCGTGCTCGTCGTGCCACGATCGGGCGAAGGGATTCGCGGATGGGAAAGCCAAGCCCACGGGCTCCACGGGCGACCTCGTGCCGCGGAACGCGATGGGGTTGGCGAACGTCGCCTGGTTCCCGCAGCTCACCTGGGGCAATCCCACGCTGACGACGCTCGAACAGCAGGCCCTCGTGCCCTTGTTCGGCGAGGTCCCCGTGGAGCTCGGGGTCACGGGCGCCGAGGAGATCGTCCTCGGCCGGTTGAAGGCGGACGACGACTACATAAAAGCCTTCGCGGCTGCATTCCCGGGGGAAGCGGCGCCGATCGGCTTCGCGAACATCGCGAAGGCCCTTGCTTCCTACGAGCGAACGCTCTTTTCGGGCCGTTCGCCGTACGACCAGTACACGTATGGCGGCAAGGCGGACGCGATGTCCGAAGCCGCTCTCCGGGGAATGGATCTGTTCTTCTCCGAGCGCATGGAGTGTTACCATTGCCATAGCGGCGTGAACTTCACGACCGCCTACAGGAGCGCCGACACGAAGCACCAGGAGATGGACTTCCACAACACGGGGCTCTACAACCTCGGCGCGGACGGCGCGTATCCGCCCGGCGGGGAAGGGTTGTTCGAGTTCACCGGGGATCCCCGCGACAAGGGAAAGTTCAGGGTCCCCTCCCTGCGGAATGTGGAGCTGACGGCGCCCTACATGCACGATGGAAGCGTCGCGACCCTCGAGGACGTGGTGGATCACTATGCCGCGGGTGGACGAACCCTCCCCGACGGGCCCTTCGCGGGCATCGGCAGCCAGAACCCGAACAAGAATCCGCTCGTGAAGGGGTTCGTGATCACGGCGGACGAGAAGGCGGATCTCGTCGCTTTCATGAAGAGCTTTACCGATACCGAATTCGTCAGCGAACCGGATCCTCCGGCACCCTGACGTGTCTCGCTCGGACGTGGGAGCGCCCGCGCAAGCGGGCTCGGCAGCGTCCATCCTCGCGCGACATGTGCTATTTGTGTCGCGCGGGAGGGGCGTTCGTGCCGACGATCAAGCACATCATCGAGACGCAAGGAGGCCGCATCCTCGAACGGTGGGCCGAGGAGGCGCAGAAAACGGCGTCAGCGCGTGGGCTTTCGCGGCCCGAGTTGATGAACATCATGCCGCTCTACCTCGCGTCCCTGGTCGGTCCCGACGGGCCTGTGCCGAGCGGCCGTCAGCTCGAGCTCGTGGAGAGCCACCTTGCTGCCCGCCTCCGTTCCGGCTTTGATCTCGTCGAGCTCCAGAGCGAGTTCGCGCTTCTCGGCCGCTGCGTCTTCCAGGCGTGGGCGGCTGTGCCGCCCGAGGAGCGGTGCGACCCGCTGGAGGTCGACAGGATCCTCGAAGTCGTGCACGCGTCGACCATGCTGCTATCCGATATGTTCGTCCGACACCTCCTCGACGACGCGCAATCGGAGAAGCGGTTTTCCCGGCTGATACGACAGGCGTTCACGGGCGAGCCGTCCGACGTGCTCCGCAAGTCCCCGACCCTGGCCGGGCGGCTCGGCGCCGCCATGCCGATCGTCATGGAGGCGCTCGGCGCCGCGACGGCGGCCATCCTGCTTCGCGAGCCCATGACCGAAAAGCTCGTGATGACTGCGTCCGCGGGGATCGCCGACGAGCGCCTCACGCAGTACGCCCGCTCGCTCGCGCTCTCCTCGTTTGCCGGGAAGATCGCGTCGTGCGACGAGACGACGACCCTCCTCGACGCCGAGACGACCGAGCTCGACGTCACCGACAACCTCCGCCACAGCGGCATCCATGCGCTCCTCGGGGTCCGTATCCCCCTCCAGCGCGAGCTCCTCGGCGTGATGTACGTCGGCCTGCGCGAGCATCGGCCTTTCTCGGCGCGGGAGAAGCGGCGCATCGAGGCGATCGCCGAGCAGCTCGCGCTCCTCATCGAGAACGTGGAGCTCTACAACATGCTGGAGGAGCGAATCGCGGCGCTGCACCAAGAGCAGCGGATGCGGGACGTCCTCTCGTCGATCCTCGTGCACGACCTCCGCGGCCCCCTCGCTGCGGCGCGCGTGGCCGCGCAGATGGCGGACCGCTCGACCGAAGACCCCAAGCTCAAACGCTGGACATCGACCGTCCTCCGGAGCCTGGACCGCACCGAGCGCATGGTGAGCGACCTGCTCGACGCGCAGCGCGTCCAGGCTGGCGAGCGCCTCCCGATTGCACGCGAGCGCTGCGATGTCCTCGATATCGTGCGAGACCTCGTGGCCGAGCTCTCCCAGCAGCACGGCGATCGTTTCGTCGTCGTCGCGCCCGAAGGGCCCACGACGGGAAATTTTGGTTGCGAGGAGCTCCGACGAGCCTTCTGGAACCTCGCGTCGAATGCGCTCAAATACGGATCGGCGGACCCGGTGCGTTTCACGGTGCGGTCGCTGCCGGACCAAGTCGAGGTGGAGGTGCACAACGAGGGCCCGCCTATCCCCGCGGACGAGCAGGCCACGCTGTTCGAGCCCTTTACCCGCGCGCGCCACGAGCACGCGTCGCCGGGCGGCTGGGGGCTCGGGCTCGCCGTCGTCCGCGGCGTCGCGGAGGCCCACGGCGGGAGCGTCGACGTCGTGAGCGCCCGTGGACGCGGGACGTCGTTCACGATGCGGCTCCCGTTCGACGGCGAGGGACCTCGGCGACCGGCCGCCCGCTGAGGTGGCCGTCGCGGCGCGTGCCCCCTTGGGAGGACGTCCCGCGGGCCTTACGATCGATTGTGCTGCATTCCTATCCACCCCAGCTCGCCAGGCTCGTGCGTGAGCGATGGGACGAGGTGGCAGCGGTCGGGAGTTCACGGCTCCCGGGGCAGGAGGCGCTCGAGGAGCTTCTCTCGATCTGTTATCAGGCGAGCCTGCTCCGCGAGGAGGAGCGGCCGGTCACGTTCCGCTTGATCCTCGGGGACGCCGAGGGGTATCCGGCCGAAGCCGGCCCACCCTGGGGGCTGCACCGCCTGGTGTTCACGCGCACCCGCTCGCTCGACGCGCACGAGCTGCGGCGGCTGTCGCCGGCCATCAAATACCACCGCGCGCTCATCGGCGTGCGCGAGGATGGCCGTGGCGGATTCGAGATATGGGGCATCCTGCATTCGGGTCCCCGCTGGCTCCACGCGGCGCAAGGCGGGCGGGGTTCGTGGTCGAGCCTGCCGCCGTGGGCGCTCGTCATTCGCGCGTCGGGACCGGGGCAACTCGCGGTGGCGAGGGGGTCGATCACGCTGGGCGAGCTGCAGGGCGGCAGGCTCATGGGGCCGGCGATGGACCTCTTCGAGGCGCGCTGGCTTTCCGAGGGATTCGAGGAGGTGCACGCCGAGCTCGTGGCGCTGCACGAGGAGGCCCGGCCCTTCGCGCGCGCCCCCGGTGCGGAGCTCGAGCCCGAAGTGACGCGGCGAATCACCTGGCAAATGCTGAAGCGCCTCATCACCACGATTCGCCGGGCGCACCACGGCGGCACGCTGGTCATCCTGCCGCCGGGCGAGGTGGGCGAGGCGGCGGACCTGCTTCGCATCAAATACGAGTTTAGCGAGGGAGAGCCGCGGCGTCGTTATCGCACGTTGTTCCTCGCGACCATGGACGTGCTCGCGGGGCGCAGCAAGGCGTGGGCCTCGCACTCGGCGTCGGTCGGCTGGGACTTCTACGAGTCCAGCACCGACCCGCACCTCGTGAGTCTCGACGAAGCCGTCTCCGAGCTCTCGACCCTGATCGCGGGCCTCGCGGACGTGGATGGAGCCGTCGTATTGACGAGGCGCCTCGAGCTGCTCGGGTTCGGCTGCGAGATCGGCGGGGATTTGTCCGAGGTGCCGTCGGTGAGGCGGGCGCTGGACGTCGAAGGGACGCGTTTTTCGATCGAGCCGACGGAGACCGTCGGGACGAGGCACCGCTCCGCCTATCGCCTTTGCCAGCACATTCACGGCGCGCTCGTGATCGTCGTCTCCCAGGACGGCTGGGTCCGCTTCGTCACATGGAAGGAGGGCGGCGTGATGTACTGGGACCACGCGGTGACGTCGGGGGACGTGTAGCCACCCGCGCGCGAGAGAGCACACCACCACCTCCGGAGCGCGTTGACGTTCCCGCGGCCGCGGTGCGACCATCGCGCCCATGCAGGAAACGATGAACCACGTCAGCGCGACCCTCACGAGCTTGAAGACCACGCTCGTCGAATTCGCCGTGCGGTACGGGTTTCAGATCCTCGGCGCGTCCGTCATCGTCCTCGTCGGGTTCAAGACTGCGGGATACCTCACCCGCATGCTCGACACGTGGCTCGAAAAGAAGACCACGATCGACGTCGCGCTCCGGAGCCTCATCGTCCGCCTGCTCCGCTTCGTCGTCGTGGGCGCCACGATCGTCATCGCCGCGGAGAAGATCGGCGTCCCCGTCGCCTCGCTCATCGCTGGCCTCGGCGTCGCCGGCGTTGGCATTGGCCTCGCGATGCAGGGCGTGCTCTCGAACCTCATCGCGGGCATGACCATCTTTTTCCTCAAACCCTTCAGGGTCGGCGAATACATCGACGTCCTCAAGGAGCACGGCGAGGTCGTCGACATCACGTTGTTTTCGACCACCCTCCGCCACACCGATCAATCGCTGATCGTCATCCCGAACCGCCAGATCGCCGGAGAAATCCTGCACAATTACGGGACGAAGCGGCAGCTCGACATCGAGATCGGCATTGCATATGCCTCCGATATCGGCAAAGCGATCGACGTCGCGACGGAGACCGTCCTCGCCGACCCGCGCGTCCTGAAAGAGCCCGCGCCGCTCATCGGCGTTCGCAAGGTCGGTGATTCCGCGCTCACCGTCTCCGTGCGCCCCTGGGTGCCCGTCCCCGAGTACGAGCAGACGCTCCTCGGCCTTTATCGCGCGATCTTCGAGGCATATCGCGAGTGCGGCGTCGACGTGCCCCACCCCCAGCGCGAGATCCGCGTGATCCACGCGGAGACCGGCGCGGCGCGGGCCGCCCTCGGCGCGCCGGTCGTCAAGGTCAATTAGGAGAGCCGCTCACGCCTCACTCGTCGTGCACCTTGAGCCCCGGGATCCCCAGCATCACGGCCTGACCGCTCACGGCCGAACCTCCGATGTGCAGGTTCTTCAGGCTCTTGAGCTCCTTCAGCGGCGCGAGATCGGTCACGCGCGTGCGCTTCATCTGTAGCATCTCGAGCTTCGTCAGCTTGGAGAGCGGCGTCAGATCCGTCACCTCGGTCTCGTCGATCTGCAGCTCCGTCAGGCTCGTCAGCCCGGACAGCGGCGTCAGGTCCTTGATCGGCGTGCGGCCGATGTCGAGCCGATCGAGCTTCGCGAGGCCCGCGAGCGGCGTGAGGTCTTTGACCTGCGTGGCCGCGATGCGCAGCGACTCGATCGTCGTGAGCGTCTTCAGCGGGCTGAGATCGTCGATCTTCCCGGGTGGCAGGTAGAGGCCCTTCACCGACGTGAACAGCGGGAAGATGCACGGGTCGAGCTCGTCGAGCTTCGCCTCGGTCAGGTTCAGCGTCTTCGCTTTGCCGAGATCCGCCTTCGTCAAGGCGCCCTCGGGCTTCTGCGCCTGCACGCGCACGACCGCCTCGAACTTCGGATCCGTGAACGTGATTGTCGCGTCCTTCGAGCACACGACGTCCTTCTTCTTCGGCGGCGGGGCCGGCTCCGCGGCGCTCGGCGTGGGCGCGGACGTGGGCGCCTGTGCCGGTGCGGCAGAGACGACGGGCGCGGCGCTCGGCTTCGGGGCCGCGGCGACGGGCGCGGCGCTCGGCTTCGGGGCCGCGGCGTCGGGCTTCTTTTCGTCACATCCGACGAGCGACGTGAGGGCGATCGAGAGGGCGAAACCCGCGAGGGGCGCGATCGTTCGGGGCAGCATCGGCGCGGATGGTACAAGGGCCGTACGCGGAGGGGTAGACCCTTGGCTTCGCGGGACGAACGCGTCGTTGCGCTGGGTCTCGAACCCCCGTACCATCCGGTCTCCCGCGAACCGCGAGGGAGCCCTTGACCGCCGCACGACTCGACTTCGGCCACACGCTGAGCGAATTGGCGCTCGCCCCGACGTACAGGGCGTTCGAGTGTTTTCGCGAGGTGCGCGTCCCGCAGGGCCTCGCGGAGGTCTCGCACGAAAGGCTGCTCGGCGCACTCACCTCCGCCGTCGCGGTCACGGCGAAGCGGCTCGGCCTGAAGGCCCGCGACGTCGAGGCGATCCTCCCGTGGGCCGGGTACATGGGCCAGCTCCAGCAGCTCGAACGCGCGCGCGTCGAAGCGCAGACCGTCTTCGATCAGTACGCCGTCTCCGTCGGAGGCCTGCTCACGGGCCTCGCGGGCGCCACGATGGAGGTTGATCCCAAGCGCAAGAGCGCCGCGCAGACGCTCACGAACGTCGCGCGCCGCTTCTCGCGCGAGCGCGCGCTCGTGGGCCCGCTGAAGGTGCTCGCGGCCGAGCTCGAAGCCTGGGAAGAGGCCATGGAGAAGGCCGGGGAGCTCATCGATCGGAGCCGGCTCGTCCATCGGCACCTGCAGCGCCGGCAGCTCTTTCGTGTCTCGCTCGTGTTCTTGATCTTCGCGATCTGCTCGGTCGCAGGCGCGTTCATGATCCGCGAGCGCCGCATCGCCGCCGCGCGCCAGAAGCTCGACGCGCGTATCACGGCCGCGACCGACCCGTGCTCGATCACGGACATCGACGAGGAAGAAAAGCGGCACGCGCTGCCCGAGCATTTCGCGCGGATCGACGAGAAGAAAAAGGCCTGTGAGGAGCGGCGGGCGCGCGAGCGGTACGAGGCCTCGTGCGACGCGCTCGTGAAGGCCGTCGAGTCGGGCAAGCTCTCCGCGGAGGACAAGGCGACCGCGAAGGGCGCCGCCGAGAAGCTCGAACGCGCCGCAGAAGGGAAGCTCGTCGCCGCGGATCTCCTGGCCAAAGAGTCCGAGATGCCGTGCGGCGATACGAAGGCGAAGGGCCGCATCTGGCTCGCGTACGCGCGCGGCGCGGCGCGCTCCACGGCGGCGTGGGCCGACGTGCCGGAGATCTCGGAGGACCTCAAAAAGGCCCTCGCTTCGAAGGAGCTCGAAAAGGAGACGGCCTACAAAGAGGGCATCGCGCCGGACGCCGAAGACGTCGCGTCACGGGCGATCAAGGGCGACGCCGTGGCCATGGAGCGCGCCGAGAAGCTCTGCAACGGTCGTGCGGCCTACGGGCTCGAGGTCGGCAAGAAGTGCCAGCGGTTCCTTCAGATTCTCGAAGGGCTCGCGAAGCAAAAGAAGAAGTGAGCCCGGCGCCCGTGAAAAGCCGGCACTAGTCTTGACAGTCTCGCGGCGAGACGGTTCGATCGGCACGATGGAGCACGTGGCCGACGACGTCTTCCAGCGAGCCCGGGCGCGCGTAGGCCAGGTCTTGCGCGGCAAGTGGCGTCTCGACCACCTGCTCGGCGTCGGCGGTACGGCGTGCGTCTATGCGGCGACGCACCGGAACGGCAAGCGCGGCGCGGTGAAGCTCCTCCGCCCCGAGTTCGCCACCGACGAGGAAGCGCGCCATCGCTTCCTGCGCGAAGGCTACGTCGCGAACCGGATCGAGCATCCGGGCGCGGTCGCCGTGCTCGACGACGACAGCGCAGAGGACGGCGCGGTCTTCCTCGTGATGGAGCTCCTCGAAGGGCAGAACCTCGAAGAGCGCGGGCGCTCGCAGCTCGGCGGTCGCCTGCATCCGTCCGAGGTCGCGTTCGTCGCGGAGCGCCTGCTCGACGTCCTCGCGGCCGCGCACGACAAGGGCATCGTGCATCGGGACATGAAGCCCGAGAACGTCTTTTTGACGCGCGCGGGCGCCGTGAAGATCCTCGATTTTGGCATCGCGCGCATGCGGGACAACACGGCCGTCGGGGGCGCGGGTCGGGCCACGGAGGTCGGCAGCATCATGGGCACGCCGGCCTTCATGCCGCCCGAGCAGGCGCTCGGGCACACGGCCGAGATCGACGCGCGCACCGATCTTTGGGCGCTCGGCGCGGTCATGTTCTACGCGCTCTCCGGCAGGCTCGTCCACGAGGCCGAGACCGTGAACAAGGTCCTGCTCGCCGCGATGACACGGCAAGCACCGCCGATCGGCTCGATCGTGCCCGGCCTCCCGCCTGCCTTCTGCGAGGTCGTCGATCGCGCGCTCGCCTTCGATCGCCAGCGCCGCTGGCCCGACGCGCGCACGATGCAGCGCGCGCTCCAGGCGGCGATGCAGCACATGCCGCCGGCGCCGCCGATCACGATGGGGCCTGCGACCGGCGGCGCGCAGGGGCCCGGCGCGGCGCGGATCACGAGCGCGCCGTTCTCGCGCGACGCGTCCGCGTCGCCGCTGCCCTCCCGAAAAACCCTCCTCGTCGGCCTCTCGCTCGCGGCGGCCCTCGTGCTCGGCGGCGTCGGGTTTTTCCTCGTCCGCGTCCGCGGAGCGACGACGACCCCGGCGACCACTGCTCCTGCCGCCGTGCCCGAGCCTGCACCTTCCGCGGCCCTCGCGCCGCCTGCATCCGCGGCGACCCTCGCCGCCGCGCCCACGCCTGCGCCCTCGGCGAGCGCCGCGCCCAAGGCGACGGCGGGGACGCGCGCCCTGCCCACGCCGACCCCACAGAAGAGCACGAAGCCGCCGCAACAAGGCGGCTCGAAGGACATCTTCAGCGAATGGTGACCTCGATGAACGACCGCTCGACCTGGGACCGACGCAAGCTGCGCGTCGTGGGGATCGGCGCGGCCCTCCTCGTGTCCTTGCTCGCGCGCCCTGCGGCCGCCGACAAGACCGACGACGACGCGCTCCGCGCCGAGGAGCTCTTCAAAGAGGCGCGCGCGGCCATCGACAGGAACGATTACGCCGCGGCGTGCCCCAAGTTCGAGGAGAGCCTCGCGCTCGTCCGCCGCGCCGGCACCCTCTTCAACCTCGCGCAATGCGAGGAGCACGAGGGGCGCCTCGTCACGGCGATGCGTTATTACAAGGAAGGCATCGTCGTCCTCGACCCCGGCGACCCGCGCCTCGCGCCCTCGAAGAAAAAGCTCGCGGAGATCGAGCCGCGCATCCCCTTCCTCACGATCAAGCCCAAGACGGAGCTGCCGAAGGACACGCGCGTCACCATCGACGGCAAAGAGGCCGAGGGCGTCGGCGTCGCGCTGCCCGTCAATCCGGGCAAACGCACGATTGCGGTGCTCGCGCCCAAGCACACGGAGGAGACGTACCTCGTCGAGGTCGGCGAGGCGGAGCAGGTGGAGCTGCTCGTCAGCGCGGGCAAGGTCATCGTCGAGCCGCCGCGGCTCACGCCGGCGGATCTCTTGAGCATCCGGCAGCGGCGTATCGCGGCGGTCTCGTTGCTCGGCGTCGGGGCGCTCGGGTTCGTCGCCGCGGGCATCACGGGCGGGCTCGTGGTCTCGACGTATAACGACGTCGAGAAAAATTGCGGGGGCGGGCGCTGCGCCACGAAAGACGCGTACGAAGCGGCCCAGAGCGGACAAACGCTGCTCGTCGTGAACACCGTCGCGTGGGGCGTGGGGATCGCCGGGGCGGGCGCCGGAGCGGTGCTCTACCTGCTGGCCAACAAGAAGCAGGCGGAAAAAACAGGGCCGACGCAGTCCCTCCTCGTGGGGCCGGGCTTCGTCGGGGTACGAGGGAGCTTTTGATGTCCTCCACGAGCACGCACCGCGCGCTGCGCTCCATCCTTGCCTCGTCGATCGTCGCCCTCGTCGGAGGCGGGTGTATCGCGCTCGGATACGATTTCGACCGAAAGCCGCCGATCCCTTGTAGCAAAGACGAGGATTGCCCCGGCGAGGACACGTTCTGCGGCACGCGGAAGTGCGAGCAGAACGTGTGTACGTTCGTGAACGTGCAACCCGCGGGGGTGAAACCCCTCGGCCAGCCGGTGGACGATTGCCAGGACGTGACGTGCGACGGAGCGGGCCACGCGGTCTCGAAGCCGGCGTCGGATCAGCCCCCCAAGGATGCGAGCGAGTGCACCGAGGACAAGTGCGTGGATGGGACGCCGCTCTTCGTGCCCGTGGCGGACGACGCACCTTGCGGCAAAGGGCTCGTGTGTGACGGGTTCGGGTCGTGCGCGGGGTGCACGGCGGCCACCGATTGCGGAGACGACGGACCGTGCGTGAAATGGTCGTGCACGGCGGAAGGCGTCTGCCTCCGGGTCAACACGCCCCGGGGGACCCTCGTCACGGACACCGTGAAGGGGGATTGCCTGGCCGAGGTCTGCGACGGCGATGGGAATGTCGTCACCCTCTCGTTTCAGGATCCGATGGACGACGGAGATTCTTGCAAGGACGACATCTGCAAGGACGGCGTCACCGTGCACGAGCCCGCGGCGAACGGGACGCCCTGCGAGACGGGCTGCCGATCGTGCACGGACGGCGTATGCGACATGATGTGCAGCCCTGGATTCGGCTGCAAGGACGACATGTTCTGCAAGCCCCTCGAACAACAGCCGAACGGGTCGGCTTGCCAGGAGGCGATCGATTGCACGAGCGGCTCCTGCGTCGACGGGGTCTGCTGCGAGAACGAGTGTTCCGGCAAGTGCATGGCTTGCTCCAACCAGAAGACCGGGCAAGCGAACGGCGTGTGTGCGCCGGTGATCGACGGGTCGAACCCCGACATGGATTGTGGAGAGTCGGACGTCTGTTTCGGGGGGAAATGTCGTTGCGAGAATGGCCTGCAGGACGGCGCCGAGCTCAAGGTCGACTGCGGGGGGATCTGCGCGCCGTGTGGTGGTAAGTGGGTTTGTAATGGCAGCGGCGGGTGCAAGGCTCCCGTTCAGGAGTGTTGCGCCTTCATTTCGTGTTGGGGTAATTGCGACAATAAGACCGATGATTGTACGTTCATCGAGGGCACGGCGTGCACCGTCGAGGTGGACAAACCGAGGTCGTTCACCGCGGGCGCCGTGGAGGCGTCGTGTGGTTGGTCGGGCGAGGCGTGCCGGCGCATCACCTGCCTCTGTCAGTGAGGGCGGCGTCGTGGGTCCGGGGTTCTTGGGTGTATGCTTCTGTCAATACGCATGCAAGCGCATGACCTGCATCTGCCAGTAATCGCCCGTCGCACTTGACCTTGCCGGCCCGCCGGCCGAAGCTTGCCACGTGCCCCCGTTCCGCCCGCTCCGAGGCGTCCTCCTCGCGCTGATGTGCCTGGCGCTGCCGATCGGCGCCCACGCAGCGCCCGATGCTGCGGTGCTGGCGCCCGAGGCCGCTTCCGCTTCCGCCGCCGCTCCCGCACCCGCCGCCGCTTCCGCTTCCGCCTCCGACTCCGCTCCCGCATCCCCCTCCGCCTCGGCCTCCACCGCCCCTCCCATCCCCGAAGGCGCCCCCGTCCGCCTCCGTGATGCGCGCCTCTTTTCCCTCCGTGTCCCCCGCGCGGGCGAATCTCCCGAAGAGCGCGCGCGCGCCGCCACGATGGCCCTCCGCGCCGCCGCCGAGAGCGGCGAAGAGGCCGCCGTGCGGGTCGAGCGGCGCGGCGATGAAGCCGCCGTCCTCGTGGGCACTCGAACGATCGTCACCATCGGCCCCGACGACGCCGCGGCCTCCGGCCAGCCCAGCGTGGTCGCGCTCGCCGAGGACGTCGCCGGCCGCGTCCGCGTCGCCCTCGCCAAGGAGCAATCGCGAAGCGCCGCGCTCCTCACCTTGCTCTCCGTCGCGCTCGTCGTCCTCTCGGGCATGGTCGCCCTCTTTTTCGCCCGCAAAATCGGCCAGATCGCCGACCGGGCGCGCGCCTTCCTGGAGGAGCATCCCGAGCGGATCCCGGCGATTCGCCTGCAATCGATCGAGGTCGTCCGGCCGGAGTCCTTCCGCGCCGCCATGCTCATCGCCACGAAGGCCGGGCGTATCCTCTTCCGGCTCGGCATTGCTTATGGCTGGGTCCTCATCGGCCTCTCGCTCTTCGAGCCCACGCGTGGTTATGCCGAGCGCCTCAGCGGGTTCGTCTTTGGCCCCCTTTATTCGCTCCTCGCGCGCCTCATCGGCTCGCTCCCCTTGCTCGTCGTCGCGGTCATCGCCGCGATCGCCCTCATCGTCCTCGTCCGCTTCATTGGCCTCTTCTTCGAGGGCGTCGCGCGTGGGCAAACGACCCTCGATTGGCTCCCGGCCGACCTCGCCGCGCCGACGAGCATCCTCGTCCGGGCCTCCGTCGTCATCGGGTTTTTCCTCGTCGCCGCCCCGCTCGTCCTCGGCAATGACGACGGCGCCCTCGTGCGCGCCGGCACGGCCGTGATTGCGGCGCTCGCGCTCTCCACCACGCCCGTCGCGGCCAGCGCGGCTGTCGGCATCGTCGTCGTGTACGGACGCCGGCTCTCGGTCGGGGATCACGCCGAAATTGGCGGCCGCGCGGGCAGGGTGCGCGCCGTCTCGCTCCTCGAAGTCGAGCTCGAAGGGGAGGACGGGACCTTTCGGATCCCGCACCTTTATTCGCTCGTAAGGCCCACGCGCCTCCTCGGACCGGAGCCGCCCGTCTCGGTCGAGGTCACGCTCGAAAAGGTGGCCCTCGACGACGAAGCGCGCGAGCTCTTGCGCGAGGCGGCGGGCGCGGTCGGCAGCCGGCCGCGCGTCGAGCTCGTGCGGCTCGACGCCGAAGGCGCTTGTTATCGGGTCACCACGCATCGCGCCGGCGTGGGTGCGGCGAGCGAGCTCGTGGTCCTCCTCGCCGAGGCGCTCTCCGCCGCGGAAATCCCGCTCGGGCGGGCCGGCCTGCGGATCGTCAAGCCAACCGAAAGATCCTGACGGGCTCTTTTCGACCACGCACGTGCAGCGGCGCCGTCGCCGCGGCCTCGGGCAGATCGAGCCCACACGCCTCGAACACCCGCGCCGTCACGAGGATCTGCGAGCCAAGCTCCTTGTTCAGCCCCTCGACGCGGGAGGCGACATTCACCACGTCGCCAATGACGGTATATTCTTTTCGCTCCGACGAACCCACGTTTCCGATGAGCGCCTTGCCCGACGCGATCCCGATGCCGACCCGCGTCGCCGGGATCGATCCGTCGGCGACCAGCGCTTCGAGCCTCGATACGATCTCCAGCGCCGCCTCGATCGCGTTCTTGCAATCGTTGTCGCCCCGCAGCGGCGCGCCGAACACGGCCATGAAGCCGTCGCCGAGGAACTTGTTCACGATGCCGTGGTGCGCGTTGACGCTCTCGATCATGAAATCGAAGAGGGCGTTCAGGTACCCCACGACCTCTTCCGGGCTCTTTCGCTCCGCGAACGCCGTGAAATTGCGGACGTCGAGGAACATCACGCACACCTCGCGCAGCTCGCTCCGGACGTCCGCCTTTTGCGCGAGAAGCTGCTCCACCACCGCGGGCGAGACGTGTTGCCCGAACACGCTCAGGATCCGGCCGCGGTCTTCGAGTGACTCCAGCGTCCGCCGGAACCCCTTCTCCAGCCGCCGCGCCACGAACCCTGCGGCGACGCCGCTCCCGAGCAGGATGAGCGCCTTTCCAAGGTGATGCGCCGCCGACGCGAGCGGGCTCCCCGCCCTCGCCGTCGCGCCCTGGAGCGTGAAAAACGCGAGCAGCGTATACTCGGTCGCGGCCACGATTCCCGAGAAGATGCAGAGCTTCGGGTCGAGCCGCAGCGTCGAGAGCAGGATGAATACGAAATAGACGAACGCCGGCGGCAAGAGCAGCGCCTCGAACGGCTCGACGATCGACATGTAATAGATGATCGCGAGCGTCGGCAGGCTCGTCTCCACGAGCGTGTCCACGTAACGCCGCGCCGCGGGCGGCTTCTTGCGGCTCTGGATGAGCTTCTCGACCCCGCGCAGCGCGACGAGCTCGTACGCGGCGAATCCGCCGAGCAAGAGGCCCACGCGGACGCGGTCGAGCCGGCTGTGGAAGAACTCGGCCATCGCGCCGGGGTACGACGCCGAGAGCGCGAGGAACGCGATGAGCGCGCCGCCGAACGCCCCTGCGAGGAGCTGCGCCCGGAAGCGCTCGCTGATGAGGATCTCGCGCGCGAGGTTGTCGCTGATCGTCCTCCGGGCGAGGCCCTCGGCCGGGGGAACGGCGAGGGCGCTTCGTCCGGAGGCGAGCGAGCGTGGAGCCTCGGTCGGGGGCGCGAGATCCGTCATCCGGGGTTCGGGCTACGCGAGCTTTTCGTCAGCGATCGTGAGCGCGGCGTCGAGCGCGGCGATGCCCTCGTCGAGCTCCTCCTCCGTCACGATGAGCGGCGGCGCGATCACGAGGTGGCTCACCCACGCGAGCACCGTCACGCCGCGTTTCGTCATTTCGGCGGCGACCGCGTCGATGACGAGCGGCTTGCGCGCCGCCTTGTCCTGCGGCGTGTTGAACGGCTCCTTCGTCGTGCGGTCCTTGACGAGCTCCACGGCCCAGAAGAGCCCGAGGCCACGCACGTCGCCGATCGACGGGTGCTTCGCGGCGAGCGCCTTGAGCTTCTGCCCGAGCAGCTCGCCCATCTTCGCCGAGCGCTCGATGAGGTCGAGCCGCTTGTACTCGTTGATCGCCGCGATCGCGGGGGCGAGCGTGAGCGGGTGCGCCTCGTAGGTATGGCCGTGTGCGAAGTAGTTGTCGTCGAAGAAATCGGCGATCGCGCGGCTCGTCGCGACCACGCCGAGCGGCACCGCCGCGTTCGTCACGCCTTTCGCCGTCGTCAGGATGTCGGGCGTCACGCCCCAGTGCTCCACGGCGAACCACTTGCCCGTGCGGCCCCAGCCCGTCATCACCTCGTCGGCGATGAGCAGCACGCCGCGCTTTTTCGCGAGCTCGGCGAGCTTCGGCAGGTAGTCCGGGGGCGGCACGAGCACGCCGTTCGTCCCGACGATCGGCTCGACGAGGATCGCGGCCACGTTCTCCTCGTGGTCGATCATGTACGCGAGGTAATCGGCGCAGGCCGTCCCGCACGTCCCCTGCTTTTGCTGGAGCGGGCAACGATAACAATTCGCCTCGGGCCCGAATATCACGCCCGGGATCTTCCCGGTCGGCTCCACGAACCAGCGGCGCAGGTCGCCCGTCGCGGCGATCGAGCCCGCGGTCGAGCCGTGGTAGGACGTGTAACGGGCGATGATCTTGTGTTTGCCCGTGTAGAGCCGGGCCATCTTGATGGCGGCCTCGTTCGCCTCGGTGCCGGAGGTGGCGAAGAAGAACTTCTCGAGCCCCTTCGGCATGACCTCGAGCATCTTCTGCGCGGCCTTCGCGCGGACGTCGCACGTGTACGAGGGGCCGATGAACGCGAGCTCCTTCGCCTGCGCGCAAATGGCGTCGATGACCGCCTGGTTCTGGTGGCCCAGGTTCGAGCAGACGAGCTGCGACGAGAAATCGAGGTATCGTTTGCCAGAGGCGTCCCAGAAATGGCAGCCCTCGGCCTTCGTGACGTGCAGGGGCTTCCAGCCGCGCTGCGCGCGCCAGGTGCCGTAGGTATACCTCGCTGTGAGCTCGGAGATGTCGTCGGTCATGACCGCGCATCCTAGGACATCACCGAGCGCTACGGAACGATGGTCTTCGCGTCACCCCGCGTCACCCCCAGCTCCCTCTCCCTGGAGAAGAGGAAATGTGTCCGACGCCCCTCTCCCGGACGGAGAGGGGTTGGGGGGGAGGCAGGACGCTCAGGGCATCTTGACGACGTGGAACGTCTGCACGAAGCCCGGCTTCGAGGGCGTCCCGAACACGCCGAGCAGCTTCGAGTCGGGCACGATGTAGATCGCCTTCAGCGCCGAGATGTCGAGCCTGCCGCCGACGGCCGTGAACGCGACGGTCTTTTTTTCCCCCTCCTTCACGCCCTCGATCTTGCCCTTCGACCACTTGAGCTTCATCGAGAGGCTCGACACGTCGAGGTCGTCGCGGTTGTCCGGCCAGCCGATGCCGCGGATCGCCACGAACCCGCCTTCTTCGAGCTTCGCCGCGAGCTTCGGCAGGACCTCCGCGACCTTCTCGTCGAGGTGCTCCTCGCACTCGCCGGGCTGACAGATGCGCATCGGATCGCGGCTCTGCCCGTCGTCTCCGTAGAAGTGGATGTCGAGGCTCCCGGTCGACTCCGTGCGCTTCTCCATCGGCACGACGAAGAGCTTCTTCGACGCGGACCAGCCGATGCGCCGGCCGCCGCCCTTGATGATCTCCTTCGCGAGCGACTCCGACTCGCTCAGCGCCTTCGCCTCGGCGGGCTTGCGCTCGGGCGCCTTCGCCTCGGCTGCGGGCGCTTCGCTCTCGGGCTTCGCCTCGGCCGCGGGGGTCTCCTCCGCGGGCTTCGTCTCCGCGGGGGCGGCCTCTTTCGCGGCGTTTTCGCCGCTTCCCTCGGGCGTTTCGGGTTCCTTCGCCGGGCCGCAGGCCGGCAAGAGAGCGAGTACGAAGGTGAGGGCGGCGAGGGAGCGAACCATGGGGGGAGACCTCCTGCGAGGAAGCTACTCCAGGCCGGGCCCGCGCGGAAAACCTTTTCCAGGGCGCGGAGGCCGGTACACTCGCGCATCATGCAAAACCACTCACGTTCTTTCTCTTTGCCTCGCATCACGACCAGGCTCGCGCTTCGGCTCTCGGCGCTCTTGCTGCTCGCCGCGCCGCTCGCCGCGTGCGGGGACGAGGGCCCGGCGCCTCCTGGTCCGATTCCGCTCGACGCGCTGCGTGACGAGCTCGCGCTGGCGACGTGCGAGCAACACGTGCGGTGCGGGCTTTCGCCGGACAAGGCGACGTGCGAGGCGACGCAAGGCGACGCGCAGTCGACGCTCCAGCTCTTGACGGACGCGGTGCTCGGGCGCGTGACGTACGACCCGGCGGCGGGGCGCACGTGCGTCGAGGCGGTCCGCGCGTATGCGTGCGACACGCGCGCCTCGGCGCTGAAGGGCTCCTCCGACGCGTGCGCGGGGATGTTCGTCGGCACGGTGCCCGAGGGCGACGCGTGCTTGCTCGCGGAGGAGTGCGCGGGCGACAGCTTCTGCGACACGTCGATGTGCACGGGCGACGGCGTGTGTTGCCTCGGCGCGTGCACGAAGCGGCCGGCGCTGGTGGCGGTGGGCGGCGACTGCACGACGAACCCGTGCGTCGCGTCGGCCTACTGCGATCAGGCCGAAATGCCGTTCACGTGCAAGGCGCGCGGGGGCAACGGCGACGCGTGCGACGGGGTCGACCAATGCAAGGACGGGATGCGCTGCGACGTCGGCGGCAATCCGCAGACCTGCTACCTCCTGCAAAACCGCGGCGGCCAGTGCAACCCTTCGCTGAAGCAGGGCGCGTGCTTCCGGTTCGACGATTATTGCCACCCGACGGACCGCAAATGCGTGCAGCTCCCGAAGGACGGCGAGCCGTGCACCGACGACAACAAGTGCCTGCAATATTCCTTCTGCGACGCCGGCACGTGCAAGCGGCTGGCGATCGAGGGCGAGGCGTGCACGGATGACGGAGACTGCCTCGGCACGCTCCGGTGCAACGAGATGGTGTGCACGATGCGGGCGTCGAATGAGGTTTGTGCGTTCTGACGGGAACTGATTGCGGAGAGGGATGCCCGTGGGGGGGCGTCCCGTGGGGCCGATGGATTTTCGCTGCGCCGTGGAGCCTCTCATCCGGCGCGATTCCCCCCGCTCCTTGACCGCCGCCTCCAGGCCCGCAGGCGGCCTTGCAAACGTTCTCCGCGCTAACTACCCTCCCGAGCCTGTGCCGTCCTTCGCCTCCATCCAGTTCGCTCGCTCCTGCACAGCCGCCGCCTTCGTTCTCATGGCGTCCGCCGGATGCGGGGGCGCGCCCGAGCATCCGGCGGTTCCTGCGCCCTCGCTGCCGCCGCCTCCCGCGCTCACCGGCGCGCCGCCGCTTGGCTGCGCGGCGCCGCTCGCCGATCGGTCGGCGAAGGCCACGGCTCTTGTCGCGAGCGAGCTCCACACGTGCGCGCTCCTCGACGGCGGTCGCGTGGCGTGTTGGGGGCGCGACGAGAAGCGTGGTCGGATGAATCTTTGCGAGAGCAAGCACGCGGCTCTGGCCGTCGAGCTACCGTTCGAACGCGGGGACCAGGTCGCGACCTCGATGGAAGGTACGTGCACGCTCTCGCAAGGCACCGTCCGCTGCACGGAAGGAATCTTCACCGCGCTGTGCGACGATCACGCCTGCGGGAGCGGAGAGGTCGCGGCGCTCGCGGGCGCCTCACGAATTGCGGTCGGCGACTACCACATCTGCGCCATCGTTCGTGGTGAGGTCGTTTGCGTGGCACCCGTATTTTCGCACGGCGTGGCGCCGGTGCTCGCGAATCCTGGCGGCCGCGAGGCGAAGCGGGCGCCGGCGGGCGCGGGCGGCGAATACGCGCGGGGCAAGGTGTCGATTCGCGGAGCAACGCTCGTGACGGCCGGCTCCGGGTTCTCGTGCGCGACCGATGCCGCTGGTGCGGTGTGGTGTTGGGGCGCCAATTCTTTTGGCGTCCTCGGCGTGCCACACGGCAAAGAGCAGGACGACGGCGTTCTGCACCGCGTGGCGGCCTTCGATGGCGTCGTCCACCTCGAGTCGAACCGCGTGACGACCTGCGCGATCACACGCACGGGCGACACATATTGCTGGGGCGCCGATTTCGATGACGGTCCTGCCAAGATGCCGTTCGAGCGCGCGCGCGACGTCGCGATCGGAGACGGATTCGTCTGCGCGGTCGACGGCGCGAGCCGCGTGACGTGCGCGGGAAAGTTCAGGGATGTGCTCGGCGGCGAGCCGCTGTCCTTCGCCGGCAAGCCGATCGAGATCGCGAGCGGCAGCGGGCGCCTGTGCGCGCGGCTCGAGAGCGGCGCGATCGCGTGTGCCGGAATCTCCGGGTACCTCGGCGATGGCGGCGGTTTGCCGACGCCCGTCAACGACGGCTCCGGCGCGATGGCCGTCACGCTCGTCCACGAGCCGCGCTACGTCCTCGGCCCGCCCGCCGAATAACGCGCGCGTTCGGATCCGAGAGAGCGCGCTGGCATCTCGCGAACTTCTCGCCGAACGCGTGGAGCTGATGGCCCTACGGGATGGTGGATGTGACGACTTCTATCCAGCCCGCGCATACTGGCTCGGCGGCTGTCCTACGTATCGGCTGAATGCCGTGCTGAAGGTGCTCGCCGAGCCGTAGCCGACGCGCTCGGCGACCTCGGCGATTCCGAGGTCTTGGTGGCGAAGCAGATCCCTCGCGACGGCCATTCGCCAGGCGAGCAGGTATTCCATCGGCGGCAGGCCCACGGTGCGGGTAAAACGCTCGAAAAACGCCGAGCGTGAGAGCGCCGCCGTCTTCGCGAGCTGGGCCACGGTCCACGAGCGCGCGAGCTGACCGTGCATCTGGCGTATCGCCGGCGCGAGCTGCGCATCGGAGAGCCCGCGCAGGAGCCCCGGCGGCGCGTCGTCGCCGGAGGTCGATCGCAATGCTTCGATGAGCAGCACCTCCACGAGCCGCGTGAGCACGAGGTCGCGCCCTGATCTCTGCGCATTCGATTCCTCGCCGACGAGCCGCACGAGGACCGAGAGCCGCTCGACACCACGCACGTGCACGAGCGCCGGCAGGAGCGACACCATCAGAGCCGCGTCCGGCGAGTCGAACACGAAATAACCGCCGAGCAGCCGCGCGTCGGGGCGGGCGCCACGCGTGCCGTGGTGGACTTCCCCCGTCGGCGCGGGCGTGAGCTTGGGGTCGATGCGCGTTGGCAGCACCGGTTCGAAGCCCGACAGCGTGAAACCCGGCGTCGCCGGCAGGAGGACGAAGTCATTGGCCTCGAGTGTCACGGCAGGCTGACCGTCGACCGCGAGGAGGCAGCGGCCTTCGAGCACGACACAGAAGCTCGGTTGGCCAAACTCCTCGTAGCGAACCCCCCAACGACCGGCGCCGCTGATGCGCTTCGAGAACACGGCGCGCGGCTGAAGCAGCGTGATGACTTCCGAGAGAGGATCGTTCACGTTCCGGACTCTAGCAAATGAAACGTGGACTCTCCATGGTAGATCGTCCGGCATGTCGCGACTACGTTCTCCCCCATGAACGCCGCGGGCTGCGGCAAAGGAGTCGAGCGATGAAGACGGTGCTCATCACGGGTTGCTCTTCGGGTTATGGCCTCGAGACCGCGCGCCATTTCCACGCGCAGGGCTGGAACGTGGTCGCCACCATGCGAACGCCGCGCGAGGACGTTCTCCCCCGTTCGGACCGGCTGCGCGTCCTTGCGCTCGATGTGACGAAGCCCGAGCGTATCGCCGCTGCGCTCGAGGCGAGTGGGCCCATCGATGTGCTCGTCAACAACGCGGGCATCGGGCTCCTGGGCGCCTTCGAGGTCACGCCGATGGCCACGGTGCGCGAGGTGTTCGAGACCAACACCTTCGGCGTGATGGCCATGACGCAGGCCGTGCTCCCCCAATTCCGCGCGCGCAAGTCGGGCGTGATCGTGAATGTGACGTCGAGCGCGACGCTCGCGCCCATGCCGCTGGTGGCCGTGTACACGGCGAGCAAGATGGCCATCGAAGGGTTCACCGCGTCGCTCGCATTCGAGCTCGAGGCATTCAACGTGCGGGTCAAGCTGGTCGAGCCGGGTTATTGCCCGAACACGAGCTTCACGAGCAACGGGGGGGCCCGCATGGAAGGGCTGATCCCCGAGGCGTACGCGCCTTTTGCAGGGCGCATCTTCGCTTCTTTCGGGCAGCTCACTGCCGTGACGAGCGCGTCCGACGTGGCCGAGGGGGTATGGCGTGCCGCGAACGACGCGACGGGAACCCTCCGTTTTCCGGCCGGTCCTGATGCGGTGGCGCTCGCCTCCTGAGATCGAACAAGCCGCGGCTCGTCAGCGCGTCGTCTCTTTCCCGGCCAGGCCCCGACGATCGGCCGGCGCGGGGCCCGCGAGCGGCGCGTCGAAGAAATGAGCCATCCAGCGGAGCAGATCCTCCTCGGGCGCCGAGGGCATGACTTCCATGCGGACGTGCCAGAGATGCTCCCCCTCCTCGATGAAGCGCTCGTAAAGCTCGGCGCGGTCGCAGCCTTTCTCGACGTACGCCCATTCCACGATGCGCCGGCCCTTCTCGTCCCGAAGCTCGGCGACGCGGTCGAACCAGTTCACGAAGCTCGCGTCCGCCATCTCGTCGGTCACGTCCTCGCCATTCGCGTCGAACGACCTGACCGCATGACGAAACAGGCTTTGCCCCTCCGGCCGCGCGGCCCGGTGGTCGAACACCTCGACGACGACCGAGATGAATTCGTGATCGTCGTATGCGTACTTCATCACGAGGTTCGCGGGCGTCTCGACCTCGTCCTCGTCCTCGTCCGCGGCGCCGTCGTCTACGTTTTTCGCGACAGGCACGGCGTGGAAGCCCGGCGGCGGCTGGAGCGCCCGATAGCCCTTGCCCCAGCCGTCCGTCGCTCGCGCGGCCGCCGCGGCTCGTTGCCGCGTGGCTTCGTTGGACCCAGGCGGGGCCACGGCGGAACCCGACCCACGACACCCCGGCGGGTGCACGGCGGCGCGTTTGCCGGCCTCCGGGGCCGATGAATCGAGCGGGGCCGCGGGCGGCGCGGCGCCACAGGCGAGGAGGAGGGACAGCACGGGGAGCAGGACCAGGCTTCGCACGCCCGGACATCGTTCGGGCCTCCCGGAGTGTGACGGCGTTTCTGTCATGACGACGTCACGGGGGCCGTCATGGCCGCGTGACAATTGTTGCGCGCCCGCGACAGCTTGCGCGGGGCGCCTCTTGTCTGGCAGCCTCGCGAAACCCGGAGAGCCGTCGGCCGGATCGGTACGGTCCTTGCTGCTCCGGTCCGTGGTCGCCCGAGCTTTCCCATGTGGAAAACAGCATTCCAAAGATCCTCGTTCGCCTTCGCCCTCCTCGCGACCGTCCATTGCGGCCCGGGAAAGGAGAACCCCCCCGGCGACACCGGCGGCGGCGCATGCACGAGCAACGACAAGGCCCTTCGGCTGGGCAAGCTCGTGAATCCCGAGGATGGCAGGGTCCTCGACAAGGCGATCGTCGTGATCCACGAGGATCGAATCAGCTACGTCGGCACGGATGAAAAGCAGATCCCGTGCGGGGCCAGCGTCCTCGATTGGACGGCGTACACCGGTCTCCCCGGCCTCGTGGATGCCCATGTCCATTTCACCTACCAGACCGACCGGGCGCCGGGCACGCTCCCGTGGACCCGGGCCCCCTGGTTGATGAACAACAACCCCTACAAGCTCCTGGACCTCGCCCGAGGCGCGGCGCTGGCGACGCTCAAGACCGGCGTCACCACCGCGATCGACAAGGGCGGCAGCGACTTCATCCTGAACCCCTTGCGCGCCGAGATCAGGTCCGGCAAGACGCCGGGCCCGCGGATGTACAACTCCATCGGCGGGATCTCCAATCAAAAATACCCGGGCGCGATTCCCCCCGATGCCTTGAAGGGCTGGGTGCAGCTCCAGGTGCTGCGCGGCGCCGATCTCGTGAAAGTGTGGGCCGACGGGTGCAGCGACAAGACGCTCGACTGCGTGCCGACGTTCACGTTCGACGAGCTCAAGCTGCTCGTCGACACGTCCCATCAGGAGGGGTTGCCCATCGCGATCCACGCGTACCACGAGGACACGGCCCGGCTCGCCATCATGGCCGGCCCGGACTCGATCGAGCACCCCGAGGGCCTCGATGTGGTGGACTGCGGCAACATGATCGACAGGGGGACGATCTACGTGCCGACCGTCGATCACAACCGCTATTACAAGGACAACCTCGTGTTCTTCGGCTACGCCCCCGAGATGGAGGCGAAGTTCGACGCGTACATAAAGAAGAACCTCGCCAGCGTGACCCAGGCGCACCTGATGGGCGTGAAGATCGCCATGGGCTCGGACGCCGTGTTCACTGGATTCGGTGAAAATACGCAGGAGCTCGCCTGGTTCGTGAAGGCCGGGATGACCCCACTCGAAGCGCTCCGCGCCGCCACCCTCCATGGCGCCGAGAGCATCGGCGCCGCGCACGAGGTCGGAAAGGTCGCCGTGGGCTATTACGCCGACATCATCGCGGTCGAGGGCGACCCTCTGGCGGACATCAACGTCGTCCTCCAAGGGGTCCGCAAGGTGATGATGGGCGGGCGGGTCGCGGAACTCTGACGAGGCCCGCCCCGGGGCGCCTCCGCTGCGCGGGCGATCGGGCCGGCCCTATGGCACGCTGCGGGCGTGCAGACGATGGCAGCGGCGCTCGGCGTGATCGGAGTGCTGCCCCTTCGACATCGGAGTCGGCGAGCCCGTGATCGGAGTGCTGCCCCTTCGACATCGGAGTCGGCGAGCCCGTGATCGGAGTGCTGCCCCTTCGACATCGGAGTCAGCGAGCCCGTGATCGGAGTGCTGCCCCTTCGACATCGGAGTCGGCGAGCCCGTGATCGGAGTGCTGCCCCTTCGACATCGGAGTCGGCGAGCCCGTGATCGGAGTGCTGCCCCTTCGACATCGGAGTCGGCGAGCCCGTGATCGGAGTGCTGCCCCTTCGACATCGAAGTCAGCGAGCCCGTGATCGGAGTCCCCGGACCCCGTTCACGGGTCATGCCCTTGACGCCGGCCGTGGGGTTCGTTAGGCCGGATCTCCCCATGAAAACCAAATTCTTCCTGCTCGCACTCCCGCTCGCACTCGGCCTCTCGACGCGCGAGGCCGACGCCTCGATGTATCCGCCCAGCTATCCGACCTGTGGCATCGTCGACAGCGTCGAGACCGGACCTTTCGAGATCCTCCGGAACAGCGTGGACCTCTATGATGCCCACGCCCTGCTCACGGTCGCCTACCGCGGATACCTCCGCGACATGTATCCGGACAACGAGATCAACATCTACGTGCAACTCAACGGCAACGACGCGTTCCTGCCGGCGAGCGCCGGGACGAATGACGACGCGTACGTGGTGCTCGATTCGGGCCCGCGTAATTGCGTCTGGTGTAGCAATGGCGGATATGGTGGGTCTTCGGTCTGCGACGGGCTCACGTTCCCGCCCTATTCGAGCGGGCAATGGGTCTGTGGCGACATGACGCCCACGGAGGCGGACCTGTTCTACTGGGCGTTCAACCAGAATGGCGCGCAGAACGCGTGGGACATTCAGGTCGCGGCCGAATCCCACGGCAACTGGGATAGCAACTGGGGTTGGAACTACGCGGCCCGCCTGGAGCCGCGCCTCACCTGTTCCTATTGAGCGCGGCTCCCTCGCGGAGGAAAAGGCCGCCGCTTCATGTATCCGGCGGTCGACAGCAAAAGGTCACCGCCTGCTCGGGGTCTTCCTGCACGTCTCCGCTCGGCGCTCCACCACTCGGCTCGCACGCGCCCGGGAGATACGCTGGCGGCGTGATCTCCTTGCTGCCGATCGGCAGGCCTGTGGGGAACACGTTCGTGCACTGTTCGCCGAAGGACGCGATTGGGTCGTCCGAGAGGAGCTTCGAACACGCGCCATCCTCGAACGTGCGGACGCGCGCGAGGCATCCGCCGCCGCCGGCTGCGCCACACGCGCATGCCGTGCACGCGCGTCCTTCGATCCAGCCTTGCCGCTCGTTCGTCACCTCGTACACGACGAACCGCTTGCCCTTGTCCCAGCCCGTGGGGCACGTGTGCTCCCCCGTCCGCTTGACGCACGTGTGAAACGCGTCGGGCATGGGGCGGATCGACGGTAGACACGAGAGACTCGTGGCGTTGCACGTCGGGATCAGGCAGCCGATCGCCGAGGTCTTCCACGTGGGCTCGGGCAGGCCGTAGTGAGCGACGGGGAGCGGCTCTGCGAAGGGCTCGCATGCTTCGCCGACGGGAGGCCCGAGGGGCGAGACGACAATCGACTGCGCGCACAAGGCGGAGCCGCACATCGCGCCCGCGGCGAGGGCGTGCGCATCGGTGCAGGAGCCGTCCCACCCTTCCGGTCCGCCAAATGGCAAGCTCGTGCCCGCGGCATCGCAGATCGCGGAACGGATCTCGATGGTTTCGGGGAGCGTAGTGCAGGCGCCGGTCGGTTCGGTGCATTTGCACGGATCGCAGTTCGCCGGCGGGGCGGAGACGTCTGCGTGGCCGAGGAAGACCGGGAAGGCCTCCTCTCCGTCGGCACCAAGTGCGGGGCAGCGTGTGGGGGCCTCGGTCGAGGGACCGTGCCAGAGCGCGCGGAGGTCCCAGTCGTCGGGGGGGGGCGGGATGCAGGGGCCTGCGCAGCCGATGGCGGAGGAGGTGCTGGCGTCGTTCGCGTCCGGTCCGGCGTCGGGCCGGTAACAGACCCCCTCAATGCATAAGCTATCAGCGTAAACACACGGGAAATCTGGACCGCAGGGGAAGCTGGTTCCCGCGTCGCCGTTGCACCCGTGCACAACGAACGCGAGGAGGGTTCCCGTCATCGCCGAGATCGCGAGCAGAAGCGCGGGCTTGGTCTTCATACAGGCTATCATACCACAAAACGTTCAGGTTCCAGAACGCCAAACCGCGGCCAGACTGAACCCGCCCATCACGCTGGGACCGCTCCATATCTCCTCCATGCTGCCAGAACGTAGCGGCGTCCTATCTCGAAGGACGACGACGTCAGCGGTGAAACGGACCTGGAAGGGTCCCCATGCCTGAAGCTCGATGCCTGCACTGGCGCCAGCACCCCCGCGGAACCTCCATGCAGACGATGGCGGCATCCGTATGGTGTTCGTCTCATGTCCAATGCCGCCGAGATGCCCCAAAAAACACCCGAAGAAGAGGGTGCGCGTCACGCAAAGGGCAGGCAATACGCCTACTGTGACGCCTCGGATAGGCCACCCTTCGATCTCGAACGGAGACCATGCGGCGCGGGCATCGAGGCGAACCGACACGGGCGGCGCCACCTCGCGATCGACCGAAACGACGAAGCCCGATGCGGGGAGCTGCGAAACTGCACCGAGTACGAGAATCCCGCCCGCACCGAAGGACCAGCGCCGTTCCATCGGCGAGCTTGGGGGCCTCGCTGCGGGCTTGGACGGCGCGGAGTTCGGGAAGCTGGACGCTGCGAGCGGCGATGGCGCCAAGGTTGCCGCCGCGGGCATCGCGGGCGCTGACGGCGGGGCAGAGCTCGACGAGGACGGCGGCGGAATGGGCTCGAGCACGAGCAGCGGCACGGTCTCACGCCCTCCCTTCGACGCATCGACCGTCTGCACCGCGTCCTTGAACCCCGACAGCCTCGCGCGGATCTCGTGACGCCCTGGCTTGACAAACACATAAAAATCGTTTCTCCCGATCGACGCAGGTTCGAGCTCGCCATCGATCCACACCTCCGCGCCGAGGTGAGAGACGGTGATGTCGAGGCGACACACCTGCGGGCGAGCCCGCTCGAACGCCGCGACGATCTGCCGCCGCTCGCTGGGCGGGATGTCGTGTCCGTCGATGAACGCCAGGAAGAGGTGTTGCACGGCCTCTGCGATCGCCCCTCCCTCCAGGGCAATGAGCCCGAGACGGCCGCGGAGCCGAGCGTCGTCACGGATCTGGAGCGCGTCGGAGTAGGCCTCGACCGCCTCGGAGAGCCTGCCCGCGGCGCGGGCCTTGTCGCCCTTGCGCGAGAGCTCCGCGAAGCGCGCGGCGCGAACGGCCGCGGAGCTCGTGCTCGGCGAGGAACTCGGTCCATCGTCGGCGCGCGCGAGCCTGGAGACGAGGAGCAGCACGAGCACGAGCCACGCGAGGCGAAGGTGCATCGAGCTCGATCGTATCCGGGGACGAACCACGCCGGAGGAACGAAGCTTCATCCCCGCCGCTTCTTGCGGTCGAAGATGCCGGCTGTCGCATTCCACGCGACGAGGTGGAGTGTGTCCATCACGTGCTCCTTCTCTTCTTCCGTGAGCTGATACCCGACAAACTTGGCGCGATTCCGCTCTTGCCCTGGTTTGAGGCTCTTGGTGTTGATGTACAGGCACCCGTCGGTGCCGAAGGCAAACTCCGTCGGGATCACCGCGGGCGGGGCATCGTCTTCGAGGACCCCGGCGACCTTGGATTCGTCGGGCTTCGTGGTGCGCGTGGCCCTCCGCGGGCGTGGGGTCGAGGGGGCTGCGGTTTGGCTCTGGGGTTGACGTTTGGGCATGATGATCACCTTGAAGGGCGTGGTGGTTTCGTGGATTCGGGTGGCCTTACTCCCGACCTCGCTTCAGCGGGGGTTTCGTGGCCCGCAATCGTTTCAGCGCCTCCGGGGAGAGCGTGCCGCTTGGGCTCACGGTCGACGCGGAAGCGGAGTTCGCGGAGCGCGGCGAAGAGGGCGTGGGTGCCTCCGTGGGATGCGAATGCGGCGGCGGCGCCGCGCCGGTCAGGTCGCGATCGAACACCAACGGCGGCACGTCGAGACCCGCGCAAGCCTGGCGGGGTTTGTCGTCGTCGTCCAACTGCAGGGTGACCATCACGAGGCCGGCGGGAGCGACCCCGACGACCACCACCAAGATGAGGAGGGCCAGAAGGACCCCGACCGGACCCATGGAGAGGACGGAGGGTGTGGCCGGCACTCTCGGTGGGGATGGCGGTGGTGGCGCCGGGGGATGCGGAGGCTCGCCAGGACCCCCAGGCCCGCCTGGTCCCCCAAACGAGGGCAAACGGCCCTCGGCCTCCCAGATGGCGCACATCGCGGCCTTGAACTCGGGCCGGATGGCGAGCAGGCCCGGGAGCAGGAGCGCGCCGCGCCGACGGTTCTTTTCCTCGTCGCTATGGCCGCGAATCCGTCGCCCGAGCTCCGAACAGGTCCGCCAAACCCGCGATTGCACGCTGGACGGGGTGAGGCCCTCTTCCTCGGCGATGTCTCGATCGGTGCGGTCGTAGATCCTGCTCGCCACGACCAGACGCCTCGTTTGCGGATCGAGCGCGTCGAGGGCCTCCATCAAGGCGAGAGCCTCGGCGGCCTGCTCTTCGATGTCCCCCTCGGGGGCGAGTTCGTCCGGCGCGAGCGTCTCGTCCAGCCGGGCGGCTTCCCGCGCCGCGCGGTGTCGCAGACGGTCGGCCACACGCGCCGCGAGCTTGAACAACGCGAGCTGCGCCTCGCGCGGGGTCGCAGGGATCAGCTCGGGGTGTTTCCCGACCTCGGCCCATACATCTTGCGCGGCATCCGCCGCATCCCGGTCGCAGAGCCGAAGATATCGGAACCACCTCGGCAGGAACTCCGCGTACCTCCGGTAAAGGTCGAGGAACGACGGCGAGGGGACAGGTTCGGTGGTCACACCTCTACTGGACAGCTCAGAGGCGTTTCCATGCAGGCCATGTCGATTTTTTTTCGTCGGCGGGTTCTACGTTACAAACCGCGACGAGCGTTTGTACACCGAGCTCGCGTGGCAGGCGGGGCGCGGCTTGTCCGCCGCCGTGGAGGGGCTTGATGGCGACGAGGCGGCCGAGCTTCGTGTCGCGCGCGTGCCCTTCCTCCGCGGGCGACGGGCGCGCCGGCAGGGGGTCGTGAAGCTCGCTCCTCATGACGCGGGGGGCCGAGCCTCTCACGCACAGGAGAAGCAGGCAGGAGACAACCGTACGTGTGCCGAAGAGAACGGCGTATCGCGTACGGAGCGACGGCAAGCGTGAACGCGGTCTTCGACCTCGTTCACGGTCCACTCGGACATGAAAAAGTGTGCTCTGGCCAAAGGAAGAATGCCCGTGCTCCGTCGAACGCGCACACAGGGCCCACTCCCCTGCACAAGGAGGATTTGATGTCCGAGAATTCGATTGGCAAGTACACGGGTGATGGTGTCGTCGACGCGTCGCCATTCAAGCACAAACTCGTCGACCTCAAGCGCGGCGATATGCCGAAGCTCAAGCGCTCGAAGCCGGGCTGCGCAGGCGTGCTCGTCGACCTCGCGAAGGCGATGCCCGAGCACGGCGACGAGGCCCGTATCCATCCGGATTGGCATGCCGAGATCGTCGAGGTCAAGCAGACCCTCGACGCGATCCGCGCGCAGCGCCCCGAGGCCGACAAGCTCGCCGAGGTCCTTCGGGAGAGCGAGGCCTATTATGAAGACAAACTCGAGGTCTTGATCAGCAGGGTCGGCAAGGCCGTCGTCGATACCGCGAAGGGCGAGGACAAGCCCGGCCTGCTCGCGACGTTCGAATCGACGCTCCGGTACCGCGCGCAATACGCGGAGAAGAGCGCCGCGACCCGCCGCAAGAACCAGCAGAACGCCGCCCCGCCCGCCGCCGAGCCCTCCACCCGGGGCTGAGCGGAATCCTCATCCCGCACCGACGTGGACTTGCGATGCTCCTTTCCGGGAGGGCATCGCAGGTCCACGAAGGTCGCCAAGCCGGAGGCGCCTCGTGGCGTACGGAGCGCTCGATCTCGCGCGCGAACGCGGTTAGGATGGCCACGGGGAGAGCATCCGGATGAGCAAGGCCGCCACCGATAGGTTCGACGAAGCGCTGAAGACGCTGGAAGACTTCTGCGTGCAAAGGCAGAACCCGAGCGCGTATTTCGGCGTGCTCCACTGGCTCCAGAAGCAGCCGAACAGGGACACGGCCCGGGCGACGATCGGAGCCCGCATTTCCCTCGACACCCACGGCCCCCTGCCCGCGGATCGGAAGCTCGCGCGCGCCTTCCTGCTCCTCTCGGCCACGTGCGAGAACAAAAGCGAGGCCCAGGTGGGTCTGCTTCGACAGGAGCTGCTCGCAGTGCCGCAGGGCGCTTTTGGTGCGAAGGTCCTGACGATGCTCAACGCGGCGATCGCCCGCCAGCCCTACCTCCCGGGCTCGGTCGTCCTCGATGCGACCCTGCAAACGAAGATCGCGGAGGCGGGCTTCGCGAAGGCGAGCATCCTGGACGCGTTCGAGACGGCGAAGTTCGTCCTCGGAAAAGCAAAGCTCCTCCTCGACGCCGGGCAATGCAGCGCCGCCTATACGCGGTGGTTCGGGACCATGGATGCGGCCCGATACGACACCGTGAAGGGGAACATCTCGAACCTCGTGTTCGCCGCCCACGCGAAGCCCGTCGTGATCCGTTACCTCGCGACCCCCGATTTCGGCAGCACGGAGAAGCAAACCTTCCAGCGATACAGCGGCAAGCGAGAAGCCCTGATCGCGCTCGGCGACAAGTTCTTCGGCTCGAACGCGGGGCGGCGGCCCCGGTCCAACGTCTACGACCTCCCCACGTACGGCGCGGCCGTGAACAAGGTGATGGAGCTCAACGACGAGAAGGCCAAGGCGGAAGCCACAGTCCTGAAAGAAGCGCAGAAGTTCTCCGACGTGGCCAAGCAGAACGCGGTGACGGAGGCCGGCTTCAGGGAGATCGAGGTCAACATCGACGCGAAACGCAAAGCGTTGGTCGCTGCCTTCAAGGACGACTACGTCATCGGATACACGGGCGTCATCGTCCACGAGCTCAGCCACCACGTCGCCGGGACGATCGACCTGACGAGCGAGGGGGTCACGATGTACGGCTACAACCTGTGCAGATTCCTCGCCGCGAACAGCCCGAAGAGCGCGATCAAGAACGCCGACAACTATCGGCTGTTCTGCGACGAGTTTCTGCCTGCTTGACGGGGCCGCTCAGAGCGCGGCGAGCGCGGCGAGGACCTGGTCGGCGTGGCCGTCGACCTTCACGTTCGCGAACCGCTTCGCGATCCGGCCTTGCGCGTCGATGATCACCGTCGTGCGCAGCGCGCCTTCGAACGTCCTGCCGTAATTCGTCTTCGTCCCCCACGCCCCGTAGGCGCGGTGCACGGCGCCGTCCGTGTCGGCGAGCAGCGGGAAGCCGAGGCTGTATTTCGCCTTGAACTTCACGTGCGAGTTGACGCTGTCGCGGCTCACGCCGAGCACGACGGCGCCCTTGCCCTGCAACGTCGCGAGGTTGTCCTGGAACGCGCACGCCTCGCGCGTGCACCCGGGCGTGTCGTCCTTGGGGTAGAAATAAAGGACCACGCGTTTCCCGGCGAAATCGGAGAGTGACACGGTCGTCCCCGCGTCCGAGAGGAGCGAGAAGGCCGGGGCCGCCTCGCCGCCGCCCGTCGCCGCGGCCGGCTTGGCCGGAGCGGGGGCCGCCGCAGCCTTTTTCGCCGGCGCGGCGGCCTTCTTCGCGGGAGCGGCCGCTTTCTTCGCGGGAGCGGCCTTCTTCGTGGTGGGGGTCTTCTTCGTCGTGGTCGCCCTGGTCTTGTATGACGTCGCCATGCCCGGTCCTCCTCTGCGCGCGGACGAACCGTAGCGCAGGAGCGAGGCCGGACGCAATGGGTCCGCTATTCGGGATCGCAGGCGCCGTCGCAGGTGTTCTGGATCTGTCCGTCAGGCTGGAAGAACAGGTCGAGCTGGTCCTTGACCTTCACGTTGCGCCGCACGCCCTCGTGCACGTCGTTCTTCTCGGCCTCCGTGGGCAATCTGCATTCGAGCCCGGGCTCGGTCGCGAGCTTGAAGTCGATGACGACGAGCGCGTCGTCGGCGGGCGACGTCGTGCTCTCGAGGCCCCAGATCGGCCGCGGCGCGGGGTCGAGCAGGGGAATGCCCGTCGCGCGCGCGACGAGGTGGCTCGCGAGGTTGTTCACCGAGTGATCCCCGATCCCGATCTGCATGAGGACGTGCCGGTTCGGTGGGCTGTTCGGGTAGGTGTCCTTGAGCAGGTGCGGCGCGTAGGTCATGGGGTCGACGCGGTCCCAGGTGCCCTGGCTCAGGGCCATCAGCTTCATGAGGGTCAGCGGGTTTTGAAGCTGGCCCTGGAGCACGCCATAGAGCTGCTGATAACTCGCCGAGCGCGACATCATGAGCGAGTACGGGCCGCCGCCGACGCCGAGCGCCGCGCGATCGAGGATCGGGTTCACGGCGAGCATGGTGACGCCGAAGATCGAGCCCTGGCTGATCCCGTAATAGAAGAGCTTGTTCGTGTCGTAGAGGGGCTTGTCGAATCGCTGGAGCTCGGGCAGCGCGGCGATCGGGCCCTTCAGGGCGTAGCTCAGGGCGATGTAATTGATGATGCCCTGGTGGATGCGGTCGATGAAGCTGAAGACGGTGCCGGGGTCGCCGAAGGCCTTTTGCAGCACGATCTCGATGTCCGGCTCGGCCATGCCCCAGAGGTCGACGGCGGCGGCGATGTACTTGCGCTCGTTCTCGTAGCCGCGCATGAAGCCGTAATTGATCTCCTCGGCGAGCCCAAAGAAGCCGTGCCCGTACTGGAGAATACGCGCCGGCTCGAAGTTCGCGTCCGCGGGCATCAGGCTATGCGGGACCTGGAGGATGAAGGGGACGTCCGCGTCGCCGTTCTGCGCCGGCTTGCCGCTCGCGTCCCTATGGATCAGCGCGCCCGGCTCGACGCTCTCCATGTAGAGCGGCACCTTGATCGTGCCCTCGATCCGGAGCCAGATGTTTTCGTTTTCGGCGGGCGTGGTCTCCGTGACCTTGACATTGCCCACGGCCGGCGGATTCGCTTCGAGCTTGGCGAGGAGGTCGTCCCGCATCGTGAGGAGGTCACGCGTGTTGACCTCCTCGCTGCTCGTCGTGAAATCCCAGGCGAGCTGGAGCGTCTCGCGCGCGACGCCATGGGCCACGAGCGCCGGGAAGATGTCTTTTTCGTAGCGGCTCGCGATGGGGCCGAGGACCGGATCGGCGGACGTCTGTTTGTCGCGGATTCGCTTGAATCCCTCGGGCGGCGCGAGCAGCGGGCCGGCAGCCGCCTCCGATTCCGGCGCGAGCCCCTGGAGCGCGACGATGTACCGCTTGCCATTGTCGAGCCGCACGAAGGGGCGGAGGAGGAAGGCCCGCTCCGAGGGTTCGAGCGTGTTCTTGTCGACCTCGGCCCAGACGGGCACGGGTTTGCCCGTCGTCGCGTCGAGCAGGATCACCTTGCTCTCGGGCGAGAGGCTCTTCTCGGGCTCGTCCGTGTGGAAGACGACGCCCTCGGTGCTCACGCCCTCCTTGAAGTGCACGAGGATCGGCTGGTGATGCGAAAACCCGTCGATCGGGTGCGCCTTCGTGAAATCGAAGGGCGTTTCGTTCTTGTCCTTCATCTGCGCGGCCTCGGGGATCACGACCCGCTTGCCGCTCGGCATGGATGCGTCGTCCTGGAGATAGAAATCGGACGGATAAGGCAGAAGGCAGTCGTTTTCGAATGCGATGGGGTTGCACCCCTCGGGGACGGCGAGCGGCGGGGGCCCCGCGGGCGTCACCGCGTCGTCTGAGCATCCGAGCGCGGCGAGGCCGGCAAACGTCATGAGGCAAGCGACAAGAGTCCGAGACGGTAGCATGGCAAGCTCCTCCGGCCGCGAGACTATCACGCCGGACGGAGGAGCGGAGCGTCAGCTTTTGCGGACGCGATGGCACTTCTCGTAGAGGCCCGGGAAGACGCCATGGGGGTCGAGCCGACGCTTCGCAGCCTCGTAACGCTCGCGATCGTAGATCTCCCAGAAGCGATTTTCGCTGTAATGATTGCGCGAGATCAGCGTCTTCACGCCGCCGAGCTCGTAGGTCTTCTGCTCCAGCACCTCGGAGCCGTCGACGAGCGGGTCGTCATTGGGCTTGCCATAGACCGCGCAGTCGATCCAGAGCTCGTCCCTGTGCTTCGCGTGGGATTCGCGGATCCACGGATAGGGGCGCGGCATGCGGTAGGGGACGACCCAGAGCGGCCAGAAGTCGAAATCACGCGCGTACCACTCGTAAAACGCGGAGAAGTTGCGCTGCGGCACGAAGACGTCGCAGACGACGTCGGGCCGTTGTTTCATGCCGAGCACGCGATCGAGGCGCTTCGACCATCGAATGAGGTTGCGCGAGCCGAGCACGTGGCGGCCGACGAGCCAGCGCACGGGCCGCGTTTCGAGCCCCGGAACGGTGCGGCTGAGCCAGTGGCATTCGGCGTCGTAGCGGAAGAAATAGTCGGGCGTCGTGAGATAATCCTCCGTGCGCCCGAGGGTGCTCTTGTAATAGACGTCGAGCCAGCGATAGTTCGACGTGAACGGCGCCTCGTCCACGAACGCGCCGAGGCAAAGCACGAACGAGCGCGGGCCGTGCACGATGCCGTCGATGAACTCGAAATCGCCCACGCGGCAGCGCTCCGCCATGGCCGCATGGAAGGCGTCGAAGCCGTCGAAGTGGCGGTATTGCATCCGGACGAAGCGCTTCGCCTGGACGAGCTTGAACGTGATGCGCGAGAGGACGCCGAGCGTGCCGTACGAGCCGTGGATCATGTCGAAGAGGAGCGGATCCTTCTCGGCCGAGCAGGTGACGATCTCGCCGTCGCCGGAGATGACCTCGTATTCGAGGCAGCCGTCGTGGAAGCCGCCATATCGGTACGAGCTCGATTCGATGGAGCAGCCCGCGACCGCGCCGCCGAGCGAGATGTCTTCGAGCTCGGGGACGACGGCAGGCACGAGGCCATGTTCGAGCGTGCGCGGGACGAGCTCGGCGAACGTGACGCCGGGCTCGGCGACGCAGATGCGGCGCTCCGGATCGATGGCGAGGACACGCCGGAACCGGGAGGCGTCGATCGCCGCGGCGTGCTCGCGGGGATCGCCCGGGACGGGGACGAAATGGGAGACGCCGCCCTTGTCGATACGGACGGGCCCGCCCCGGCCGGCCTGAACACGAATGGTGGTCGCGACGCGAGTGACCTCGCGCTCGTGGGAAGAGAGATCCATTGGTTGCCCCCCGTGCCCGGGAGAGGTGGCATCCGAAGAAAGGTGGGTCAAGCCGGCGAAACGCGAATGCGCGGCGTCGTGCAGGCCGGAAGGGGAGCGGCCGGGACGTGCGGGGGGATTCAGCTCGCCATGAGGAGCGCCTGGAGCTGCGAAGGCTGAATGCCGTATTCTTTTCGGCAATAATCGCAGGTGATCTCCAGGGGCTTGTTGTCGCGGAGCAGGTCCTCGATGTCCGAGCGCGGGAGCGTGGCCAGGCTGGAGAGGACGCGGAGCTCGCTGCAATGGCACGCATACCGGAGGTCCGACTCCGCGAGCAGCGTGTACGGCATGCCATAGAGGAGATCCTCGATCAGCGCGTTCGGCGTGAGGTCCCCTTTGCGGAGCAAGTCGTCGAGCTTCGGGAAGTCTTCGAGCCTTTGGGTCATGATCATGAGCGGCCCGCGCTCGACCTCCGGCAAGAGCTCGACGATGTAGCCGCCCGCGGCGACGACCTCGTCCCCTTCGAGCAGCGTGGCCACGGCGATCGTGGAGACGATCTGCTCGGAGTGCTGCATGTACGACATGAGCGCGCCCGAGATCCCGCCATCCTGCGCCTCGAACGAGACCTCCACGATGCCCTGGTGGAGCGAGCCGTTCGGCAGCGTCCGCATCATCTTGAGCAGCGCGCCCTTGCCACCCGCCATGTCCTCGCCCGTCGTCCCGCTGAAGCCGACGAGGCCGCGGTTCGTGCCGTCCGGGTGCGCGTCGGCCACGATGCTGCCCTTGCCGCTCGCGCCCTTCAAGATGCCCTGGACACGTAGGTTCGGGCTCATCGCCTCGCGGATCAGGAGCGCGCCCGTGACGAGCTCGCCGAAGCGTCCCGCCACCGTGCCCTTCGCGTTCTGCGAGGCGATCGCGCCGCGCACGGTCTCGGTGGTCAGCGCCGTGATGACCCGGAACGCGCCGTCGTTCGTCATCGCGCGGATGACTTTGTCGGCTTGCTTGTTCGTGACGTTTCGCTCGCTCATCAAACGGCCACCGCCGTCCCGGACGCGATGAGGCCGTCGCGTTCGAGCAGCGCCTCCAGGGTTGGTTCGCGCCCCATGAAGCGCCGGTAGAGGACCATGGGATCTTCGCTGTCACCTCGCGCAAGGATCTCCGAGCGGAAGGCCTCGCCGACCTCGCGGCTGAAGAGCCCCTCGCGCTTGAACCGTGAGAAGGCGTCGGCGTCGAGCACCTCGGCCCACTTGTACGAGTAATACCCCGCGGCATACCCGACGGGGCTGGAGAAGAGGTGCGAGAACGAGGCGAGCATCGCGTGGTCGCCGGGCAGCGGGGCGGGCGAGTGGCGTGAGAGGATCTCGCGGCCATACGCCGTGGGATCGCCGTCTCGCGCCGGATCCCAGTCCACGTGCAGCGCGAGATCGACCTCGGCGAAGCCGAGCTGCCGCATCATCGCGTTCGCCGTGCGGAACGTGCGCGCGGCCCGCATGCGCTCGAGCAGCGGCGCCGGGATCGGCTCGTTCGTCTCGTGGTGCCGCGCGAAGAGGTCGAGCGCCTCTTTCTCCCAGCACCAGTTCTCCATGATCTGCGAGGGCAGCTCGACGAAGTCCCACGCCACGTTCGTGCCGGCGAGCGTGCGCACCTCCACGCAGCTCGACGCGTGGTGCATGAGGTGGCCGAACTCGTGGAAGAGCGTCTCGACCTCGCGGTGGTTGAGCAGCGCGGGGCGGTCGCCGATGGGCGGCGTGAGGTTGCCCGCGAGCACTTCGAGGTGCGACGCGGCGACCTTGGGCGACCCCACGCCCGTCACGAGCCCCTGCATCCAGGCGCCGTCGCGCTTCGACTCGCGTGGCCAGAGGTCGACGTAA
This sequence comes from Polyangium fumosum, assembly GCF_005144585.1. Lineage (GTDB taxonomy): Bacteria > Myxococcota_A > Polyangia > Polyangiales > Polyangiaceae > Polyangium > Polyangium fumosum. The sequence continues at coordinate 96,949 of NZ_SSMQ01000040.1, forward strand.
AACACCGCGCTCGCGTGCCCGTTCGGCTCCACGATGCGGTACGTCGAGACGGTCTCGTGCCAGGCCTTCGTCTCGGGTGAAGGCTCGATGCGCACGCCGTAGAGCGCCGAGGCGATCGCGAAGACTCCATCGAGCGCCTTCTCCGCGGAGAAATAAGGGCGGAGCGACTCCTCGTCGAAATCGTAACGCGCGTGGCGGAGCTTCTCGGCGTAATACGCGACGTCCCACGGCTCGATCGCGGGCGCGTCCGGGCCCTCGATCTCCTTGCGGTACGCCTGGAGCTCGGCGTTCTCCCGATCGAAGTGCGTCTGCGTCTTGTCGCGGAGCGTCTGCACGAACGTGCGCGCGGCGTGCCCCGACTTGGCCATGCGATCTTCGAGCACGAGGTCGGCGAAGCTCTCGAAGCCGAGCAGGCGCGCCTTCTCGCGCCGGAGCACGAGGATCCGCTGCAAGAGCGGGCGGTTGTCCCAGGGCCCCTCGGTCGCGCGCGTGGCGTACGCCTTGTACATGCGCTCGCGGATCGAGCGATCGTCGAGGTACGTCATCACGGGCAGGTAGCTCGGCGCCTGCATCGTGAAGCGATACCCGGAGAGGCCCTTCGCCTCCGCGCTCGCCTTCGCCGCGAGCACCGCGCCCTCGGGCAGGCCCGCGAGCCCGTCGCGCTCGCCGATCACGAGCTCGAACGCGTTCGTCGCGTCGAGCACGTTCTGCCCGTAACGGAGCGTGATCTGCGCGAGCTCGACGTCGATCTCCGCGAGGCGCTTCTTTCCCTCCGGATCGAGGTCGGCGCCGCTGCGCTTGAAATCGGCGATCGTCTTTTCGAGGAGCCGCTTGCGGGTCCCCGTGAGCGCCTTGGCCTCGTCCGTCGCGGCGTACGCCTTGAGCGCGTTCCATACGGGCTCGGAGAGCGCGATGCCGCTGAAGAACTCGCTGACCTCGGGCTGCACCGCGGAGTAGGCGGCGCGGAGCTCGGGCGTCGTGGCGACGGACTCGAGGTGACCGACGACGCCCATCACGAAATCGAGCTGCTCCGTCACCCGTTCGAGCGCGGTGATGGTGTTCTCGAACGTGCGGGGCCCCGCGGCCGCCGCGAGGGCGTCGAGCCGCGCCTTCGCCTCGGCGAGCAGCTCTTTCACGGCGGGCTGCACATGCTCGCCGCGGATGCGATCGAAAGGAATTTCGTAGCCGAGGCCGAGCAGCGGATTTTCGTGAGATTCGGGCATGGTCGGTGCTCTCGTGGGCGCGCGTCTCCCCAGGGGACGTCTTTGTCCTTGCTACGTACGATCGTCGCTCGGGTCGCGCAACGCTTGGCGCGCGACATCCGGACGAGTTCGGCGTGAACCCTCGTCCGTGAGCCGGGCGACGCGGCAGAGCGAGCCCTCGGAGGGCGAACGGATCGAAACTCCATCGCTTTCCGTGGTACCGGGCCTTCGGGTCCCGTGCTCGTTCGCCGGTTTCGAGGGCCGCACGATTCCGCTACGCTCGCGCCGTGAACGTCGCGCTCTTCCTGATCGGGATCGGCAAGATCCTCTTTGGCATCGTCGTCGGCGCCCTCGGCGTATGGCTCGGCTCGCGTGTGCTCGGGCGGGCCCTGCGCCTCGGCGAGATCGACGCGGAGCTCGGGAAGGGCAACACGGGCGTCGCCGTGATCTCGGCCGCGGGTCTGCTCTCGCTCGGGCTCCTCGCGCAGCACGCGGTGTCGGCGACGTTCGCCGCGATGGACCTCATGTACCGCGGCCAGAAGCTCGCGCCGGTGATGCTCGGCAGGTTCGTCTTTTACGGCCTCGCGCACGTCGCGTTCTCGCTCGCCGTGGGCGCGGCCGCGATCGCCGTGGGCACGTTCGTCTTCGTGCGCCTCACGCGGGGCGTGGATGAGCTCGCGGAGATCCGGAAGGGCAACGTCGCGCCCGCGCTCGTGCTCGGCGCGGTGATGGTGGTGACCGCGCTCGTGGCCGCGCCGGGGCTCGAGACCGCCCTCGACGGTCTCTTGCCGCTGCCCGAGCTCGCGCGCGACGAGGTGATGGCGCCGTCATGAGCGGGCGAACGCTCCTCGCGCTCACCGCGACCTCGTGCGTGTTCGTCGCGGGCTGCTGCTGCTGCGCCTTCGACATCAACGATCTGCTCACGCCGAGCGGCGAGGAGGAGCCGTCCGCGACGACGCCGGGCGTCGATCTCGGCGTCGCGGTGTATCCCGAAGCGACGCCGGCGTCCGGCGCGACGAAGTATGCGTGGCGGGATCGTCGCCTCGAACCACCCGTCTATCGCGCCGGCTACGCGCTCGCCGCGGACGAGCAACGCGACGTCGACGCCGCGCACCACGAGCTCGCGCAGCGCCTCAAATACCAGGACGCGGGCGACGGCGCGTTCAAGTGGGTGCCGCCGCCCGGCTGCGACGCGAGCATGCAGTGCATCTTCGAGTCGCTCGCGGAGCGCAGCAAACCCGACGTCGATCCGCTCGCCGCGCGCTTCAAGGCGCGCATCCAGGAGGCGAAGCTCGGCACGCTCGACGCGGTCGAGCTCATGACCTCGTTCGTCCAGGCGATCCCTTACGAGATCCCCAAGGATCGCCCCTTCGGCCTGCTGCCGCCGGCGCTCGTGGTCTCGGGGAAAAAAGGCGACTGCGATTCGAAGGCGCTGCTCTTGCACATGCTGCTCGACTCCATCGGCGTGGACAGCGTGCTCCTGAACTCGAATGCCCACCGGCACGCGATGCTCGGCGTCGCGGTGCCGGCGCAGGGCGAGAAGATTCGCTACCAGGGCCGCGAGTACGCGTTCGTCGAGACGACCGCGAAGAGCGCGCCCGTGGGATGGATCTCGAAGGAGATGTTGAAGCCGAACGACTGGGTCGTCGTGCCCGTGCGGATCCGTTCGCCGGAGAAGGCGCCGAAGAACGACGCCACGACGGGCAAAGCTGCGGACGGGCCGAAGCCGAAGTCGACGAAGAAGCGTTGAGCGGAGCTACGAGCTGAGCGCGTCCGAGAGGGCGTGCACGGCGGCGATCATCCCTTCCGTGGGATTGTTCCCGTGCGTGCGGGCGCGCTGCTCGACGAGATCGAGGAGCGTCACGAGAACCGCCGAGGCCTGGGCCTCCTGGAGCGCTTGTTTCAACGCGCCGAGCTTCTTCCGCGTCTCGTCCGTCGCATCGAGCGCCGAGAGCGCAGCGAGCGTCGCGGCCGCGCGAGCTTCGTCCTTTTCTTTGATCGCGCTCTGCGTGACCTCGAGGAGCACGTGGCCGAACGCGGCGAGCCGCGCTTCGGTGAGCTCCGGCGAGGCGCCGGCGGCTTGCGCAACGAACTCCTGGAGCTCCGCGAAAGCGCGCCGCTGGACGAGCGCCAGAAAGAGCGCGGCTCCGTTCGTCTCCCAGTCCGCTTTCGACACGAGCCGCTTTCCGATCCAGGCGACCACGGGCGAGGCCACGGGCCCCTGATGCAGCGAGGCGAGCGCGACGCTCATGAGCTGCGCGGCATCGACGCCTTGCGCGGCGAGCCAATCGAGCAGCATCGCGCGCTCGTCGCCGTTCGTCCCGGTCTTCACCTTTTCGAACGCATCGTCAACGGTGAGGCCCGCGAACGGATCGGCGAAGAGCGGATCGCCGTCGTCGTCGCCGAAGCCGAGATCGAGGTCGTCGCCGAGCGCGCCGCCGCCGAAGAGCGCGCCGTCCCCTTCTTTCGAGGCCGACGCGTCGGGCGCGCTGCCTTCGTCGAGGTCGAACATCGCGGCGAGATCGACGGGTTCGTCCGCGGGCGTGAAGACCACGACGGGCGCGGGCGCCCTTGTTTCCTTCCGCTCGATACGCGCCTGGAGCGCGGGCGGGACCTTTCCGCGGACGAGGTCGGCGAGCGCCTCCCATTCCTGATCCTCGAAGGAGAGCCCGGGGGCGTTCAGCACCTCGTGCTCGAACTCGGCGGGTTTGTCCGTACCGAGCTTCGCGAGCGCGGCGAGGATGGGCGTACGATCCGCGGACGAGGTGCGCGCGCGCCAGCGCAGGAGATCTGCGGAGGTGAGCTCGTGCGCGTGCTCGGCGAGGAAGGTGTGATCGTCCGGCGCGAGCGCCGGCTGCCGGAGGACGTGCAAGAAGGCCACGGCGCGGGCGCTTCCCCGATGAGCGTGCACGAGAGCATCGATTTCGGCCTTTTTCATGGGAGCCCCCACCTTACCAGGGTCGGGCCTTCCGGCGCGACCCTCGTATCGTGCTTCGTCCGGTGGGGCCTCGCGCCCCGGAATGACCCCCCGTGGCGGCGCGCCGACGCGGCGCCCGCGATTCATGACACGCACACGAATGCATGCCGCGCTGCGCGAAGGTTCAAGCCGTCTGGGCGTGCTCCGCCCGGGGCGATAACGCGACGGTGAGCCTCGGGCCAAAAGAATTGCATTGGGTGAAATCGAGTTGACGAGACGGGCGGAGCGGGCTTCCATGACATCGATCGCGATTGTTCCCGCTCGGCGATCCGGCCCCGCGGCTCATGGGGAGCCCCGGGGCTGTATGTTTTTCAGGGCCGATCATTTCTGTTCTGCGCCCTGATCCGCGCGGCGGCGAGCGCCCGGCCGCGCATCACCTCGGCCCTCGATGCAGGCCTTGGATCCGGGCCTCGGCGTGGATGCGTGCCACCCTGAGCCGTTCTCCGACATCCCTGCCGCGCTCTCGTCGCGAGCGCCATGGAATCGCGGAGAACAGGCTGCGGCATGCCGATTGCTTTGACGTCCTAGCATGCGAACGATCCCCCTTGTTTCCCTGCTTCTCTCTCTCTCCGCCCCCGCTTGCAGCTCGTCTGCGCCGCCCGAGCCCCCCGGGGCCGTGGATACCGGTGATTGCCACGACGCGAACACACCCGGCTGTGTCGTGACCTCCGGCGCGCAGCGGATCACGAGCCCGAATGTCCCGAGCGACCACCTCACCGCGCTCGTCGATGGCAACACGGCGTTCGCGCTCGATCTGTACAAGAACCTCCGCGGCGAGCCCGGAAACCTCTTCTATTCCCCGCACTCGATCTCGAGCGCGCTCGCGATGACCTTCGCCGGCGCGCGCGGGCAAACCGAGACGGACATGGCGAAGGCGCTGCACTTCACCTTGCCGCAGGCAGAGCTCCATCCGGCGTTCAACGCGCTCGATCTCGCGTTTGCGAGCCGCGGCAAGGGCGCGCAGGGCTCGGACGGCCAGGGCTTCCGGCTCAACATCGCGAACGCGGTCTGGGGCCAGGTCGGGTTTCCCTTCGAGACGGCGTTTCTCGATGTGCTCGGCCTCAATTACGGCGCCGGCATGAACGTCGTCGATTACATCGAGGGGACGGAGGAGGCCCGCTCGCTGATCAACGGCTGGGTCGAGAAGAAGACCGAGGGCAAGATCAAGGACATCCTCCCGGAGGGATCGATCGACGCGAGCACGCGGCTCGTGCTGACGAACGCCGTGTACTTCAATGCGGCGTGGCGGACGCCGTTCGAGGAGGAGAACACGCAGAACGCCTCGTTCACGACGGGCGAGGGCGGCTCGGTCTCCGTGCCCATGATGCAGGGTTACGTCGAGGCGCCTTACGCGCAGGGCGCGGATTACGCGGCCGTGGAGCTGCCTTACGACGGCAACGAGCTTTCGATGGTGCTCGTGCTGCCGAACGATCTCGACGCGTTCGAGAGCAGCTTCGACGCGGCCCGCCTGAGCGAGGTCATTGGTGCTCTCTCCGAGCACTCGGTCGACACGCGGATGCCGCGATTCAAGTTCGAGTCGAAGTTCAGCCTGGTCGAGCAACTGAAGATCCTCGGCATGGGCGTCGCGTTCACGGGCGAGGCCGATCTCTCGGGTATCAATGGGAAGGGCGGGCTCTACATCTCGGACGTGATTCACCAGGCGTTCGTCGGGGTGAACGAGGCGGGGACCGAGGCCGCGGCGGCGACCGCGGTCATCGTGGGCGAGACGAGCGCGCCCGAGCCGGCGGCGATCACGTTCGACAAGCCGTTCCTGTTCTTCATCCGCGACATCGCGACGAAGTCCGTGCTCTTCGTGGGTCGCGTGGTCGACCCGAGCTGAGCGGCACGCTTCCGATGGGCGTATCTTGCCGTGCGGAGCCTTCCGCACCAAGATACGCCCATGTTCTTCAAGGTCGACCCTCGCAAGCTGCAGATGCCCACGAAGGAGCAGGCCCTCCCCGGGCGGAGCACGCCGATGCGCGTGCCCGAGCGGCACTTCGTGAGCGGCGCGCGGATCGTGCCCCCGTTCCCCGAGGGCACCGAGCAGGCGATGTTCGGGCTCGGTTGTTTCTGGGGCGCGGAGCGCAAGTTCTGGCAAACGAAGGGCGTGTACGCCACGGCCGTCGGATACGCCGCGGGGCTCACGCCAAACCCCACGTACGAAGAGGTCTGCACCGGCGGCACCGGTCACAACGAGGTCGTGCTCGTGGTCTTCGAGCCCGCGAAGGTCTCGTACGAGGCGCTGCTCGCGGTCTTCTGGGAGAACCACGATCCGACGCAGGGCATGCGTCAGGGCAACGACGTCGGCACGCAGTATCGCTCGGGCATTTATTGCTTCGGCCTCCTGCAAAAGATGGCCGCCGAGCGCTCGCGCGTCGCCTACCAGAAGGCGCTCCAAGGCGCGGGGCACGGCGACATCACGACCGAGATCCTCGAAGCGCCGACGTTCTATTACGCCGAGGACTATCACCAGCAGTACCTCGCGAAGAACCCCGACGGGTATTGCGGCATCGGCGGCACCGGCGTGAGCTGCCCGGTGGGGCTCGTTTCGGCGGGCTGAGTTCGGGCGGAGCACGGCCTCCGCGTTTGCTCCAGCGTGACAGGGCCCGCGAAGCGCGGATACCATCCCCCCCATGATGAAGACACGACACGCGGGCCGGATGGGGCGCTTCGCGCTCGTCCTTGGGATGATGGGCCTCCTCGGCGCGGCGACCGCGTGCGGGGACAGCGGCACGGGCGCCACGGGCGGTTCGGGCGCCGGCGGCAGCGGCGCCGGCGGTTCGGGGCAAGGCGGCATGGGCCCGGGCGGCATGGGCGGCCAGGGCGGGGAGGGCGGCGAGCTCTTTCCTTCGGGCGTCGGCGGCGCGGGCGGAGGCGCGGGCGGCGGCGATCCGAACTGCAATCCCATCCTCAAGGCGACCGTGCGCGATTTCCAGATCGCGCACCCGGATTTCGAGGATTTCATCGGCGACGACAAGGGCATCGTCACGAACGAGCTGGGCGCGGACGGAAAACCCGTCTATGCGGGCAACCCGACGACGCCCACGACTACGGGCAAAGCCAATTTCGATCAGTGGTTCAACGACGTCGAGGGCGTGAACATCGCGATCCCGGTCGAGATCCCGCTCATGGCCGCGGGGGAAGGGGTGTATACGTACTCCAACTCGGCGTTTTTCCCCATTGACGGCCAGGGCTTCGGCGACGAGTTCCAGACCCACAACTACCATTTCACCCTCGAGCTGCGGACGCAGTTCATTTACGAGGGCGGTGAGATCTTCACGTTCACGGGCGACGACGACCTCTTCACGTTCATCAACGGGAAGAAGGTGATCGACCTCGGCGGCGTGCACGGCGCGCAGACCTCGACGGTGAACCTCGACGAGCGCGCGGCCGAGCTCGGCATCGAGAAGGGCAAGACCTACCCGCTCGATTTCTTCTTCGCCGAGCGGCACACGAGCGAATCGAACTTCCGGATCGACACGACCATCGGCTGCTTCTCGGAGCCACCGATCCCCGAATAATCAGTCGAAGGGCGCGACCGTCACCGCGTGATTCAAGGGCCCGTGCCCGTGCCCGAGGCCCGGCGCCTTCTGGATCGCGAGCCGGAGGTACCGCCGCGCCCGCGTGATGGCCGCTTCCATCCCGAGCCCCTGCGCGATCCCCGCGGCGATCGCCGAGGCGAGCGTGCATCCCGTCCCGTGCGTCGAGGTGGTCTCGATGCGATCGTCCTCGAAGAGCTGTTCGCCCGCGGCCGTGACGAGCACGTCCGTGACCTTCGGCCCTTCGAGGTGCCCGCCCTTCAAGAGCACCGCCTTCGGCCCGAGCGCGAGCAGCGCCGCGGCCACGCGTCGCATCGCGGAGACGGAGTCGATCGTTTGCCCTGCAAGGACCTCGGCCTCCGGCACGTTCGGCGTGATCAGCGCCGCGCGCGGCAAAAGCCGGCCGATGAGCGCTTCCCGCGCCTCCGGGAGCAGGAGCGGCGCGCCGCCCTTGGCCACCATCACGGGATCGACGACGAGCGGGACGTCCTTCGCGAGGCGCGCGTGCACGTCGGCGACGACGTCGATCACCTCGGCCGAATGGAGCATGCCGGTCTTGAGCGCGTCCGCGCCGATGTCCTCGAGCACGAGGCTCATCTGCTGCGCGAGGAACGCGGGCGGGACCGGAAACACCCCGAAGACGCCGCGCGTGTTCTGCGCAGTCAGCGCCGTGATCGCGGTCGCCCCGAACGCGCCGAGCGCCGTCACGGCCTTCAGATCCGCCTGGATACCGGCCCCGCCGCCCGAGTCCGAGCCGGCCACGATGAGCACACGCCCTTGCATCGCGGCTCGCCTACCAGCGCGGGACGCGACGCGCAAGGTGCGGCTTCGTTTACTTGCTCGACATGGCCAGCGTCGCCCGCACCCGGCGCTGTTCGAACGGCGTGAACGATCGATCGAGCAGCGCTTGCTCGGCGGCCTTGAACGCAGCTTCGTCCTGCGTCTTCGCGGCGAGCGCGTCGCGCTCCTTCCGGAACGCCTCGATCCGCGCTTTCCACGCTGCGCGTTGCGCGTCGAGCTCGGCCAGCCTGTCGGCCGCCTCCACGCCGAGGGTCTCGACGCGCTTCGTGTACACGTCCTCGTCCGTCGCCCCTTCCGCGCGCATCGCGTCCGCCTCGGCGCGCGCGCGGAGCGGCAACGTCGCGGCTTCGCGCGCCTCGCGCGCTCCTTGGGGCAAGCTCGCTTCGAGCTCGGCGACCTTTTGCTCCTGCTCGTCGGCCGTCAGCGTTTCGTCCTGACGAATGCGGCTCGCCTCGGCGGCTACCTCGCCTTCGCGCTCCTCGTCGCCGAAGAGCGCGTCCGCGGTCTCCTCGCCGAAATGCTTGCGCCGGAGCTTCTTCAGCGCTTCGAGCCGCGCCGTCGGATCGGCCTCCTCGTCCTTCGGCAGCGCGAGGCCGTCCTTGTCTTTTCGATACGCAAGATACTGATCGAGCAGCGCCGCGGCCTGGAGCGCGGCCGGGCCAGAGGCCCGCTCGCGAATGGCCGCCAGGATCCGGGCGCGGATCGTCTCGTCGCTCTCCTCGCCCTCGGTGGTGAAGTAGTAATCGAAGAGGCGCAGGATCTCCGGACCGAGGAGGAGCGATCCGTCGGGCCCGACGCGCAAGGCCCCGTCCTCGTCCGTGCCGCGCAGCGAGCGTGCTTTTTCCTTGAAGGGGCTCTTCTCGCGGGTGTCGACGTTCGTCTCGGTGCGTCGGACGGGCGGCGTCGAGATTTTTCGCGTTGCGCTTCTCGGGCCGCCGCGCGCCTCGGCCGTCGTGTCGCCCGCGCGCGCGGGTTCGTCCCCGCCTCGTCTCCACGCGCCGATGCCGGCGGCGGCGAAGAGCGTGACGAGGGCGAACCCCGTGGCGATGCGGCGGCGGTTCACGCGCATCTTCGCTCGGAAGGACGTCAGAGGCCGAGGGTCTTCAGGCGGTTCGCGTGGGCGCGGAAGACCGACTTCGGGCTCGTCTGGAAGGGCGCCGTGATGCCGAAGAGCTGGTTCACCTCGTCGAGGTGGTTCATCTTGTAATCGTCGCGGATGACGTCGCCGAGGTGCGAGCTGCAGCGGCCGACGAGCCCGTCGTTCGCGTCGTCGTAGAGGATGCCCGTGAGGCCCATCGGGTAATCGGAGACGTCGAGCACGTTCGTCACCTTCGAGGTGCCGGACCACGAGAAATACCGGATCCCGTTCACCACATGCGCGCCCTCGCCACACCACGCCGCCGGCAAGCCCGCGCCGTAGGTCGCGTTGTACGCCGCGGAGCCTTCGGACGAGAGCGACTCCAGCGCGGCGATGGAGTTCTGCGGGCTCGTCTGGCCGGAGAGCAGGCCGAGGATCGTCCCGAGCGAGTTCGCGAAGAGCGAGAGCACGGCCTCGGAGAAGCCGCCCTCCGTCATGTTGTCGCGGAGGAAATCGGCGAGGTCGGCGCCGTGGTGCGGCGAGCCCACGCTCGTCACGCTCGCGACGAGGTCGGGCCGCATCGTGGCGACGTACCGGATGTCGAGGCCGCCGTGGCTATGGCCGATGAGGTTCACCTTCTTGGCGCCCGTGACCGCGACGATCTCCTCGACCTGCTGGAGGAGCTCCTCGCCGCGCGCCTCGGTGGACGAGAACGCGGGGACCTGCGTCACGAAGACACGCGCGCCGCCCGACGCGAGCGACGACTCGATGCCGTGGAAATAGTCGACCACGCCGAACAGCTCGTCGAAGCCCGCCATGCCGTGGCAAAGGACGATGGGGAATTTCGTTTGCGTGTACGTGTCGGTGTACCCATTGGCCGCCGACGTCGAGGTCTCCTCCGCCGCCGCGAGCTGGTTCGGCGACTCGCCGCCACACCCGCCGATGAAGGCCGACGCGAACATCGCCGCGCCAAACGCCGCCGCCCGACCGAACCGAACCCCCAAGCCAATGTTCCAGCGCATGTTCAGGCCCTCCATCCTATCCGAATGGCACCGTCCATGCCAGAGGATCGAATGACGCGTTGCGCCTGGAACAAGCCATTGTGGCTGCAACGGCTGGGCATGATGGTGATCTGGATTGAGTCAAACGGGATCCAGGGTGGATCGTCGGTGCATCGGTCTCCTCGATCCACGCCGCGTCACTGGAGCTTGAATTTGAACGTGAGGATGTAACGCACGCTGACGGGCCGGCCGCCGTACATCATCGGGCTGTAGCGCTGCTGCGCGAGCGTCGTGTTCACCGCCGGGTCGAGGAACGGGTGTCCTTTGAGGATGCGGCAATCCCGAAGCCTGCCCTCCGTCGTAATGACGCATTGCGCGATGACGGTCCCTTCGATCCGCTGTCGCGCCGCGTCGCTCGGATAAGGCGGCTGCGCGGGGCCGGCGAGGAGGACCGGGCGGCCCATCTCGGAGGTCCAGCTCAACGTGGTGTTCGTCGGCGGCGGCTCCGGCGGAGGCGACGCGGTCCCCGTGCCGGTCGGATCCCCGCCGATCACGCCGTCGGGTTTGCCATTCGGATCGCCGCCATTGCCCGTGCCGTCCGGCGCCGTCGCACCGTCCCCGACCGCGGCGGCAGGCGGCTCGTCCGTTGGTTCGGGTTCGGTCGGCTCGACCTTGGGTGGCTCGTTCGTCAGGATTGGGACCTGCGGGCGCTTGGGCCGAGGCGTTTTCGGCGGCGCGGCCTGTGGGGGCTTCGGCGCCGCGGGGCCCGGGGATCCCAGCAAGGCCGCCGGTTTGGGCGGGACCTGAAACACGACGACCGGCTCGTCCTCGTTCGAGGAGGCTTTTTTGCCGGGAATCGCGAAGACGATGACCGCCGCGAGCGCGTGCACGCCAATGGAGAGAAGAGCTCCGGTGCCGAGGTGCGGACGAGCGCCCTCGTACCGGCCCATGGCCGATTCGAACACGAATGCCTCCTTTCCAGGACGAGCGGGGTGCGTCCCGGAGAAACCTATTTCAAGACCGATTCACTTCGGCAGAACGAGATTGACCTTCGAGACGTACCGCACGGCGATGGGCTCTCCGCCCTGCGTCGCCGGCGAGAATCGCCACGTACGCGCGGCCGCGAGCAGCTCGGCGTCCATGTGCGGCAAGGATTTCAGGAGCCGACAATCCCTCGTCGCGCCTGTCGCCGTGATCTCGCATTGCAAGAGGGCCGTGCCCTCCACGCGGGCCTGGAGCGCCTCGCGCGTGTACACGGGATCCCGACCGCCGATTCGCTTCGGCTGGGACATGGTCCCTTGCTCGAACGGGCGCACGGCGGCGCTCGTCGCCTCGGGTTTGGCCGGGAGCACCTCGGGCGAGCCTGCGTTCTCCACCCTGGCGATCTGCGGAGGCACGGCCTCGGGCGCGCGGGGTTCCTCGGACGAGGGAGGTTCGTCCGCCACGGCCACCTTCGGCGGCGGCGTGATCGCATTCGGCACGCCACGCGAAGCATTCGCGGGCGCCGCGACACGATGGGGCTCCGCGTCGTGGCCCTTCGCCTCCGCGCGAGGCGCGGGCGCGGGGATTCCTGCGCCGAGCTGGAGCTCGGGGTATTGCTGCGGCTCGTCCGCGGGCCCCTCCGAGGCCTCGGGCCGATGCATGGGCTGCGAAAGGAGCGTGATTCCGACGAGCATCACCTGCGCCGCCGCCACGAGCCCAGCGCCGAGCCGCCCTTTTTGGAAAAAACCGACCGGCTTCCCGGTCGGCCCGAGGACGCTCTGGAACAATATGTGCGGCGTCGCCTGCGCCGATCGTTTCGCGCCGGCCATCGCAGCCCGTACCGGCCGAGGTTCGGGCCTTTCGGGCTGCATCGGGGTCGCCAGGCGAGGCCCGTTGTTTTCCCGCGCCGGAATCTCGTGCGCCTTCGCCACGCGCGCCGGCTCGATTCCGAGCGCCGCGAGGGCCCGCGCCTTGGATGCCGCCGGCGCCCGATCGGCTCGCGCCGAGCGCAGGAGCGCCGTCGCCGCGTCGTCCCCCTTCTCGTCGAGCAGCCTGCGCATCTCGCTCACGGCCGCCCCCTTCCTTGGGTCCCCACGACCCGCGCTGAAATCCTCGCAAAGAGCTCCCGCGCGCGCCGGAGCCGCGACGCCACCGTTCCCATCGGCAAATCGAGCGCCCCGCTGATCTCCTGCATCGTGAGCTCTTCCAGCTCGAAGAGCACGAGCACCGTCCGGAGATCCTCCGGCATCGCCGCGAGCACCTCGTCGAGCAGGGCCCGCAGGCGTCGCTGCTCTACGATCTCGTCCGGCCGAGGCCCTGCATCCGCCCGCGCGTCCGCCACCTCGTCCGCCTCGGGGACCTCGCGCCGCCGGCGTTGCGCGCGCTTGGCGTGGGAGGCGACGTGCACGGCCGTGCCCATCAAAAACGCCTTCTCACGCCCCGGCTGAATGGCCGCGAGTTTCCCCGACGCCACGACGAACACCTGCTGGGCGCAATCATCGAGCTCCGCCGCCGGCACTCCGAGCCGCCGGAGAGCCACGTACACGGCGTCGAAATGCGCGTCGATCATCCCCCGGAGCCGCGCCTTCTCCGCGCCGCCCTCGCCGCCCTTGGCCCACCCCTCCTCGACCGTGCGAGGCTCCTCCGCCTCGCAGATCTCGGCGCCCGAGAAGAGGGTGTCCAGGTCGGAGACGAGGGTCACGTGTTCACCCTCCGTTTCGACGAACGGAGCCCGGCGGCCACGCAAGGCGCGGCGAACGCAGGGAGGACATGGGCGAGATCGGGGGCCACGTCTCTACCATGCCCAGTCCGGGGCACGTTGATCACAGAAAATGTGGGGGGCGTGCGATCGCCGAAATGTGCGGAGGACGACGGCTACTTCGACTCGCCCGGCTTAGGCAAGCTCGCCGGATCGTAGATCCCGCTGCTTTCGATCTTCCCCCACCGGTCTTCGAGGGATTTCACCCAGCCCGGGTCGTGGATCTCCGTGAGCTTCTTCTTCCACGCCCCTTCGAGGAAGCTCGTGCTGAAGGGATCCCCTCGGTCCTCGGGAATGCCCACCTCCGTCTTGCACACCTGCATCTCGTAGCCGCCCGGGGAGGGCTCGGCCTGCTTCAGGCAGAGGTCGTATTTGCTCTTCCAGTTGGAAATCTCGAGCCGTTGCACGAGCAGCGCCTCCGCCTGTTTGAGGAGCGGATGGAGGCGCTTGTAGTCGGCATCGACAAGCGCTTTCGCCTCGGCGGCTTCGGGGCTCGTGGGGAAGAGCTTGGCGATTTTTTTGCCGAGGTCGACGCAGGAGCCGGTGCCGTCCGGCTTGCAGGCGGCCTTCACCTCGTCGAGGAGGAGGGCCGGGCCATTTTTCGTGAGCCACTCCTTCGCTTTGTCCGCGACCGGCGAGCTTTGCCCGGCGAGCTCCTCCATCTTGGCCCGCGCCGCGGCCTTGTCCGCCGAGGCGTTGGCCTCCTCGAACGCCGCCGCGCTGCTCATCGCCCGCGTCTTTGCGAGCGCCTCGAACGCGCGTTTCGCCGGCGCATCCATGACCGTCGCCGACAGCTCCTTGGCTTTGCCGTATTGCCCCTCGGCGACGAGCGTGGTCGCCTCCCGGACCGTGAGGGCCTCGATTCGTTGCTTGGCCACGGGGCAAAACGGCGAGCTCTCGGCGGCCTTGCAGACCTCGGCATACAGCGCCTTGGCCTCGGCGACCTTGCCAGCCGCCTCGGCCTCTCGCGCTTTCGACATCGGCTCCTTGGCGGCATCGCAGCCCGCGAGCGCGAGGGCGAGCACCACGATGGCCTGGGCAATGGGTCGGCTCATTTCGCACCTTTCAGGGCTTTCAGCGGATCCTCGCCCGTCGCGACGGCCCCGGAGCGGCGCGCCTCGTACGTCGCAATGACGCCCGGATCGCCGAGCGCCGCGACGCGCCTGCGGAAGAGCGAGTCCTCCGTCTGCCGCGCGTCGAACCGCTCGTAGGCAGATTTCCCGTCGTCGTAGATGTCTTCCTCGCAGGCGCGAATGCGCTGGAATTCGGCCTCGATCTCGGCGGTCTTCTCGGCCATGCAGAACGTGAAGGCCAGGTCCTTCTTGCCTCGCTGCATGAAGACGCCGATGAACCTGTCGAGCTCGGCGCGCGCCTTCTCCGTGCGCTTTTGCTCGGCGTCGTGGGCGGCCTTGGCCTCGTCGAATCCAGGCGGCTTCTCGGGCAGCGCCGAAAGCTTCTCGAACGTATCGATGCAGGAGCCCTGATGCTCCGGGCCACACGCGGCCTTCGCCTGCGCTACGAGCAGCCCCGGCCGCTCCTTCTCGATCCAAGCCTTCGCCAGCGCTGCCGCGGGCGTGGTCCCGTCGGCGAGCGCCTTCATCGTATCGAACGCGCGCGCCTTGTCCGTATCGGCGGCGGCCTGCTCGAAGCGAACGCCTTCGGTCAGGTCCTCCTTGCCGAGGCGCGCCTCGATGTCCTTGGCCGTGGGTTCGTCCGCGGAGGCGAGGGCGCGGAGGAGCAAGCGCTCAGCCTTGCCGAATTCGTTTTTCTCGACGGCCTTCGTCGCGGCCGTCACGAGCGCGCCCGCGGCCCGGGGGCCGCTCTGCTGGCATTCCGGGCTCGCCGGCCCCTCGGCGCAGACGATCTCGAACTTCTGCGCGGCCTCTTCGAAGTTGGCTTGGGCTTCGAGGTTCTCCGCCTCCTTGAAGGAAGGCGGCGGGCCCGAGCATCCGCCGATCAACACCGGCAGAAAGACCAGGAGACATGTACGTACGAGCACGTCGCGAGTAGAGCCGCGCCCGCTTGGCCTGTCAATGTCTCAGGCTGCCTCGCACCGCGGGCACCACGTCGTGGGGCCTTCGTGGGGCGCTCGGTGGAGGCGGCGGTGCCTGGAGCTGCGTGCCCAGACGATGAGATTCACGCGCCGACCGGATCGCAAGGGATGGACGCCGTGCCGGTGGGCGCCCGCGTGCAAGATCGCGCGGCCCGCGGCGGGCTGCCATTGCCACGCCTCCGCGTCGTTCGCCGGGTCCTCCCGATGCGCGTCGCAACGAGCGCCCCGAAAGTACACCTCGGCCCCTTCGAAGGAGAGCCCGAGGCACGCGTTGAGCGTCACCTCGCTATCGTCCACGTGAAACCCGAGGTCGGTATCGCCGTTCTCCGCATACTCCACGACGAACGCGTGCTGGTGATCGAGGCTCGAACCGTCATGCTCCGGGAATGCCCACTTCGTGAGGGGCGCGAGCCAGGTGTAGCAGCCCGTGGACCTATCCCGAAGGGACGATCGACAGAGACGGGAGACGATGGTAGGTTTGTCCGCGTCATGTCGATGGGTCGAACACGGGAGAAGCAAGCGCCGCTCTGGGTGGCGGCGCCTTC
>NZ_SSMQ01000041.1 GCF_005144585.1 Polyangium fumosum
GATGCCGCTGCCCGAGAGACCACCGGTAAGCCGTGTGCGGGAAATCCGCACGCACGGTTTGAACGGGAGTCTTGCCAGAACCATGCGCGGATGGTCGCGCAGAACAAGGTAGGATTTACCAATGCGCTTCCCTTCCCGCTCCTTCCGCCATACCCCCCGAACGCTCTTCGTCGGCCTCACGGCCCTTGTTTTGCTCGCCGCCGGTTGCAGTGACGACCCCGCTTCGAACTGCGGCGTCGCGGGGTGTGGCGAGGGCGGGACCGGCGGCGCGGGAGGCGCGGGCGGCATGGGCGGCATGGGCGGGATGGGGCCGACGGGGGACATCACGGCGAACGTCGTCCGGTACGACTACACGTTCGACCTCGTCACGGCCGAGGCGCAGTCCAAGCTCGCGCTCGACGTCGCGGAGCCCGGCGGAGATTGCTACAGCGTATCGTGCGAAGCCTCCTCGCTCACGGACGTCACGTGGAACGAAGGGCCCGCGGCCTCGGCCGATTTTGCGAACAATGCGCTGAAGACGTGCGGCCCGGGGGTGCCCGCGGGCCCCACGCTCACGGTCGGGGCGCGCACGACGGTTTCGAACGATACGTACTGGGGCCTCGACGTCGGGTTCTCGCGCAAAAAGGACCTCGCGGGCGGCGACTTTTCGTATCTGCTCTCGTGGGTCGGCGGCTGTGATCGATTCGGCCCGTGCGACGACGATCCCTCGCGCATGAGCGATTTCCATTTCGAGGTCACGCATCCGGCGGGCGCGGTCGTGCTTTGCCCGGGGACGCTCACGGCGGGGGACACGAAGACCACGTGCGACGTCACGAATGCGCCGACGTACTCGGCGTTCGCGATCGCCGCCGATCCGCTCTGGGAGCGCGCGCCCTACGGCAGCTTCGCGGGCGTCGATCTCGTGTTTTACGAGGTCCCGCTCGGCACCCTCGCCGCGTCGCTCGACAAGGCGAGCGTCGGCGCGTTCATGGACTGGATCACCGCGCTGCTCGGGCCGTTCCCGTATGGCAAGGAGCTGCGCATCGCGGGCGGGCCGACGGCGTGGCTCGGCTTCGAGCACCCGGCGAACATCATCCTGCACCAGCAGCTCGACAAATTGCAGACCGATTATGCCGACGCCATGATGCACGTGCTCATGCACGAGATCGTCCACCAATGGGCCGGCGATCACACGACCCTCGCGTCCGCGGCCGATTTCGTCTGGAAGGAGGCGACGGCCGAATACCTCGGCTACGTCTTCGAGGATCTCGCGCGCCCCGAGGGCGAGGCCGCGGCGACGCGCGCCTACTGGGACGGCGTCTCGCCGCTCTCCAAGCATTGGCCCCGCCCGATGGACGAGCCCGCGCCCGAGGTGCAGGACTTCTACGGGGACGTGTATGGCCCCGGGCCGATGGTGCTTTATCTCCAGCTCGAACCGCTCATCGGCAGGGACGCCGTCCTCGCGGGCATCGCGGATTTCCTCTCGAAATCGGGCGGCCGCAGCGTGACGGAGCTGAAGGAGGCGCTCGAAGCGGCGTCCGGGCAGGACCTCGACGCCTATTTCGACGCGTGGGTCTTCGGCAAGGGCGCGCCGGTCTGGCCGACGTTTGCCGTCTCGGCGACGCAGCTCGACGGCCAGGCGACGATCACGGTCACGCAGCAAAACCCGAACGGAAAACTCTTCCCCTGCGTCGTCGAGGTCGAGATCAAGGGCGCCACGGAGACCGCGCGCGTCGGCGTCGATTTTGGCCTCGCGCCGCAGGATGCGACGGCCACGATGCAGATCCCGTTCTCCGAGGCCGTCGCGACCGTCACGCTCGATCCGGATCACCGCCTCATCGGCACGAAGGCCGGCGCGCAGCCGATCACCGCCGCTCGGCCGGTCTGGATTTTCTGATTCTCCCCGCTTGACGCCCTTTGCGGCAAGTGCCCGCGAGCCCTGACGACGGCGCTTGCCGGGCGTCCGTTGGCATCATCCTGGCAATCGCTCCGTGGCGAGGGGCCTGTTTGCCTGGGGCGCGCAAAACGCGCTCCCTCGGCAGGTCCCTTGGAGGGCTATGGTCAGGTCGAAAGGCACGGGGTTCGGTCGACTCGCGGCATTTGCACTTCTCCCGCTCTCCGGTGTGGCACTCGCGGATACGGTCTCGCTCCTGGCGCAGCGAGACGGGCCCGACGGAGGGGCCGAGGCTCCACAACCGCCGAACGGACCCAGCGTTTCGTCGGTATGGGCTTACGACGAGCTTTTCACGTTTCCCCTGGAGAACGGCTGCTGGTACAGCGCGAGCATTCGGGGCACGGTACGCCCGATCGTCGCGGGCCGCGACGCGGGGCAAAAGGTCGAGCCCGATCTCGCGGTCACGGCCCTGCTCTCCTGCCAGGGCGCGGCGACCGTCAAGGTCTCCGAGCGCGTCGCGGGCACGGGCCCGATCACGCAGGCGCAGGTGGAACACCTGCTCGAATGGCGCGCCAGCATCCTGACCGACGAGGCCGGGAGGAAATGCTCGTACGTGCCGGAGATCGATCTCGTGGGCGATGGGCTCGTGGGTGCGGGCGTCAGCTACCTTTGCCCGAGGCCGTGATACGCCCCGTCACCCCTTCACGCCCCCCGCCGTCAGGCCTGCGACGAGGTGGCGCTGCGCCACATAAAAGAGCGCCATCACGGGCAGCGACACGACGAGCGCGCCCGCGGCGAACTTCTCCCATTGCGCGTCATATTCACCGATGAACCGCTGCAGCATCACGGGCAGCGTGAACATCTCTTCTTTGTCGAGCAAGGTCGCCGCGAGGATGAACTCGTTGTAGGCGCCCATGAACGCGAAGAGCGCAGTCACGGCGATCGCGGGGCGGGCGGCGGGGAGCACGACGCGGACGAAGGCGGAGAACCGCGTGGCGCCGTCGACCATCGCGGCCTCTTCGAGGTCGACCGGGATCGCCTCGAACGCCGCGCGGAGCTGGAAGATCGAGAAGGGGACGCTCGTCGAGGCATAACAGACGACGAGGCCCGTGCGCGAGTTCAGGAGGCCGAGGTAATTCAGGATCATGTAGAGCGGGATCGCGCTCGCCACGGCCGGGAACATCTGCGTGGCGAGCAGCGCCCGCATGCCGGACTCCTTGCCGGCGAAGCGGAACCGCGCGAGCGCGTACGCCGTCGGAATGGCGATGAGCACGCCGACGAGCGCCGTCGAGAGCGAGACGACGAGCGAATTCGCGAGCTGGCGGCCGAAGAGCCAGACCTCGGCCCCGTCGACCTTGCGCGACGCGCCGACGACGGCCGAGAGGTGCGCGAGCGTCGGCGCCTCCGGGACGGGGATCACGCGGGGCGAGGGCGTTTGCGTGCCCGAAAACGCGAGCGCGACGACCCAGAGGACCGGATAGAGCGCGAACGCCACCGCGATCACGAGGATCACGTGGCACGCGGCCGATTCGAGGAGCGAAGGCTTTTTGTTCACGCCGCACCTCCCGCCGCCTTCGCGATCGCCGCCGCCGAGGCCGCCTTTTCGCGCGCCTCGCGCCGCTCCGCGAACCAATCGGAGAGCCGCGTCCGACCGAAGAGCAAGAGGAAGATCAGCACGGCGTACGCCGCGGCGTACCCGTATTGCGCATTGCGGGTGAAGGCCCAGCGATAGGCCTCGGTGACGAGGATCTCCGTCGTCCCGTCGGGCTCGCCGCCCGAGACGAGGAAGACGACGTTGAACATGTTGAACGTCCAGACCGCGCCCATGGTCACGGCGGGCAGGAGGCTCGGCCGGATCATCGGCAGCGTGACGAGCCAGAGCCTTTGCCAGCGGCTCGCGCCGTCGACCTTCGCCGCTTCGAGCACGTCGTCGGGCACCGCCGTGAGCGCGCCGATCGTCACGACCATCATGAAGGGAAAGCCGAGCCAGACGTTCGTCGCCACGTTCGCCGCGAATGCGGTGGAGAAGCGGGCGAACCAGGAGATCGGTTCGAGGCTCGTGCCGAAGGTGTTGTTGAGGGCGTGGATGAGCCCCGTCACGGCCCCGAATTGCCGGTGGAACATGCCTTTCCACGCGAGCGCGGTCACGTAGCTCGGCACGGCCCAGGGGATGATCAGGAGCACGCGGTAGAGCGCGCGCAGCCGCAGCAGCGGCCGGGAGAGCAGGAGCGCGAGCGCGACGCCGAGCGCGACGTGGAAAAACACATTGATCACGGTCCAGAGGACGGTGACCAAGAGGACCACGTAAAACGATCCCGTCGAGAGGAGCGACCCGCCGCGCGCCGTGAGGATCTGGACGAAGTTCTCGAGGCCGACGTAATTGTGCCAGCCGACCTCTTTGAGGTTCTGGATCGATCCGCCGAGCAGCGACGTGAGCGCGCCGAGCACGAGCGGCAAGATCACGAGCACGCCGACCGCGATCACGGCATGCGTGACGTACGCATACGCGGGCAGCGAGCGCTTCACGTGTTTTCGGAATTCCGGGTCCTTCGCGCGCCGGACGAGCGAGAGCGCGCCGAGCAAAAGCAATGCGCCGAAGACGACGAGCCCGGGTGTGCGTGAGGCGGGCGGGGGCGACGGGCGGCGCACGTCGTCGAAGCGACGCTTGGCCTCGGAGAGCGCGGGGGAGGGGAGCGCGTCGCGGCGGAGGACCTTGCGAATGGCGCGGTCCGAAGGCTCCCACACGGCGTTCATCGCGAGCGACGAGGGCATCGCAACCGTGGACTTGGCTTGCTCGGCGAAGGCGGCGAGGAACGCGTCTTCCGGCGGCAAGGGGACGTCGATGCGCGCGGGCAAGGTGCGCGCTCGTTCAAGGCGGATCCTCGTCGCCTCGGGGCTCGCGAGCAGGCGCGCGAGCGCGCGGACCTCGGGGCGCGTCGCGCCTTTCGGCGTGAGCATGACGGCCTCGACGCCGAGATAAGGCAGGATCGGCTTTCCAGCGGCGCGAACGAGCGGCAGCGGGGCCACGCGGTAATGGAGCGAGGGCGCTTCCGCGAGGCTCGTCGCGAGCCACGGGCCGTCGATGGCGAACGCGGCCTTGCCGGAGCGGAAGAGGTTCGTGACGACCGAGACGTCGGTGTCTTCGGCGACGACCTTCTGGGCGCGCAGATCGAGGACGAAATCGAGCGATTTTTCCGCGGCGGGCCCCACGAACCCGAATTGATCCCCCGGCGTCAGCATGAGCCCGCCGAACGCGTGGACGAACCCGGCGTGGTAATACGTCGACTGCGAGTTGTACGCGAGGGGAACGACCCCGGCCGGGAGGGTCTTTCCGATCGCGGCGATCGATTCGAGGTCGGCCGGGAGGTCCTTGACGAGGTCCGTGTTCACGTAAAGAGCGACGCTCTTCTGCGTGATCGGGACGCCATAAGGCTCGCCGTGGAGCGAGACGGCGGCGAGCGTGGGGCCGGCGAACGCGTCGCGGTCGAGCGCGTCGCCGACGGGCGCGACGACCTTGCGGCCATCGTAATCGCCGAGCTTGTCGTGCGCGTCGAGGAAGAGGTCCGGCCCTTCGCCGAACTGCACGGCGGCGGAGACCTTCGATTTGAAGGCGTCCGAGGGCAACGCGAGCAACTCCACGCGTTCGCCCGGGAAGCGCGCGACGATCTCTTCGAGCGCTTTTTGCTCGTCGCCGCGCTGCGCGTGCCAGAGCCGGATCGGCTCGGCCTGGGCCGCGCGCGAGAAAAAGACGACCACGAAGAGCGCAAAAAACACCCCGAAGGCGGGGAAGCGTCGCCGCTGCGTCGATTTCAAGCGTTCACCTCGCGCGGAGCGACGTCCCCGTCGCCGCGTCGAACAGGTGGATCGAGCGGAACACGATGGCGAGCGTCTCGCCTTTTTTGATGCTCCGGCGGGCCTCGACGCGGGCAATGAACGGCGCGCCCGCGATCTCGCCGTGCGCATATGTCTCCGGGCCGAGCGCCTCGACGACCGAGACCACGAGCTTCGTCGTCTCCCCGCCGCCCTCGGCGAGCGCCACTTCGTGCGGCCGCACGCCGAGCGTGACCTTTCGCCCCGGTTCGAGACCGCCCGCGAACGTGGCCTCGTCGACCGGCACGACGAGGTTTTGCGCGCGAAACACCCAGGCTGACCCCGCGCGTTCGAGCGTCCCGTCGACGAAGTTCATCGCGGGGCTGCCGAGGAAGGCCGCCACGAACTTCGTCGCCGGTTTGTCGAAGATTTCCAATGGCGCGCCGGATTGCTCGACCTGGCCCTTGTTCAGCACGAAGATCACGTCGGCCAGCGTCATCGCCTCGACCTGGTCGTGCGTGACGTAGACGCTCGTCGCGCCGAGCTCGTCGTGCAGCTTCCGGATGTCGACGCGGACCTGCGCGCGGAGGGCCGCGTCGAGGTTCGAGAGCGGCTCGTCGTACAGATAGAGATCCGCCTTGCGGACGATCGCGCGCCCCATGGCCACGCGTTGCCGCTGCCCGCCCGAGAGCTGCTTTGGCAATCGATCGAGCAGCGCCGCGAGCCCGAGCATGTCGGAGGCGCGCTTGACCTGCTTTTCGATCTCCGCCGCGTCGGTCTTGCGGAGCTTCAGCCCGAACGCGAGGTTCTCCCGCACAGTGAGGTGCGGATAGAGCGCGTACGATTGAAACACCATTGCGATGTTCCGGTCGCGGGGTTCGAGCCGCGTCACGTCACGATCGCCGAGCTCGATCTTGCCGGTGTCGGCCTCTTCGAGCCCGGCGAGCAGGCGCAGGAGCGTCGATTTCCCGCACCCGCTCGGGCCGACGAGGACGGCGAAATGGCCCTCGGGCACGCGGACGTCCACGCCCTTGAGCACCTCGGTTTGTCCGAACTTCTTCTTGAGGGCCGTGACCGTGACCGACGCCATCGGGAAGCTCCGGGGCTAGCGCTGGGATTCGGGGACGAGGACGGCGCCGCTCGAAGGCGGCAGCTTGACCGAGAGGCGGCCGTCGTTCGTGACGGTGTAGGTGGGTCCGCCGTCATTGAGGACGTCGACGAGCACCGTGCCGGGCGCGGCGCCGACCTGCATGGGCTGGCCGCCGAACTCGGGCGCGCCTTCCTTTTCGATGTTCGCGTTGATCACGACGATCGCATAGGAGTCGCCCGCGTCACCGCCCGTGCGCTCGAACGCGAAGACGTTCGCGTCGGAGTCATTCGGGCCCGTCCGATCGCTCGCCCAGAGGATCTGGAGGTCCCCCTTGTTCAAGGCGGGGTACTTGCGGCGCAGCTCCGAGAGGCGGCGAATCCACTGGAACGTAGGCACTGCCCTGTCGTAGCCCGACGTCCAGAGGTCCTCGCGATTGCCGGGGTCGTTGCCGCCCTGGAAGTCCTGCTCGGTGCCGTAATAGACGCAGGGAATGCCCTCCTCCGTGAAGAGGAAGAGCAGCGCGTTGTGCAGCATCTTCCGGCGCGTCTCGAGCGCGAGCGGCGTGCCGAAGATCGGATCCTCGGGGTACATGCCCGCGCCCGTGAAGAGGAAGCGGGGCACGTCGTGGTTGTCGAGGAAGTTCACGAGCAGCTTTTGCGGGGAGATGCCCTGGCCCGCCGCGTTCACCGCGCCGCCCTGGGCCGGCGTCACGCCGTAATTGACGGTCCGCTCGGTCCAGAGCTTCTGGATGTTCGAGGTCGGCCCGCGGTAACGGAACACGTCGCGGATGACCTGGAACTGCTGCGGGAAGTAAAACACGCTGTCGAGCATGTCCGCCGTCAGCGGGACGCCGTCCGTCACGCACTGGTTGTCCTTCGCCAGCTCGTCGGCCGGCGGCGGGGCGTCGTTTCCGTTTTTCGTGAACGAACCGACGAGCTGATCCCGGCCGTCGAAGGCCTCGCCGAACATGAAGAAGTTCGTCTTGCCCTTCGCCGCGAGGCGCTGCCGGACCTTCTGCGTGAAATGCCGCCAGAAGCCGTTCTCGACGTGCTTGACCGTGTCGATGCGGAAGCCGTCGATGTCCGTGAGCTCGATCCAGCGCGTGTAGGCGTCGACCATCGCGTCGCGGATCGGGCAGAGCTCCGTGTTGACGTCCTTCAAGCCGCCCGGGAAGTCGCCGCGCAGGAGCTGATCCGGGTCGTCGAAATTGTACGTGCGGCCCTTGCGGTTGTAGGCGAGCGGGTTTTGCAGGATCTCCGGGAACGGCGGCATGTGGTTCGACGCCGGGTCGTGCGCGAAGATGACAGGCGCGAGGCCCGATTCCCCGAGGGAGGTCTCCGCCTGCACGCCGCGGACGTCGTAGGTCGGGTCGTACTCGTTCTCCTTGAAGACGTCCGGCGTGCCGGGCACGGATTGGTTGAGCGGGTCGTCCGCCTGCCCATTGCCGTTGATGTCGTAGAAGAAGAGCTGCCCCATGTGGTTCGTGACGATGTCGAGGATGACCTTGATGTTGCGGGCATGCGCCGCCTTCACGAGGCTCTGGAGCGCCGCGAGGTCACCAAATTGCGGGGCGGGCTGGGTGAGGTCCTGCGCCCAGTAGCCGTGGTACGCGTCGAATCCGGCGTCCGTGTAGACGTTCTTCACGACGGGCGAGATCCACAGCGTCGTGACGCCGAGCTCGTCGAGGTAATCGAGCCGCTGCTCGACCCCTTTCCAATCGCCGCCGTGCCACTTGCCGGGCGCCGACGGGTAGATGGAGAAGTTGTTTCCCCAGTCGCCGTCGGCGAAACGATCGATGAGGATCTGGTAGATGATCTCCTCGCGCCAGTCGACGACGTTCGTCTTGAGCTCGACCTCCGGCGGATCCTCGAACTCCATGCAGCCGGTCTGTGTGATACCGGAGACGACGAGGCCGAGGACCACGGCCGATGAACGCGCTCGATTCATGAGGCTCCTTCGATTCGCTTTCATGTCATCCACCGTAGGTCGTCTGCGCGTTGAACCACCACTCGACCCCGACGCCGAAGAAATGCTCCCATTGCCGGATGCTGAAGACGTCGTCCTTCGGGTACATCGAGCGCGCCCCCTCGTCGCGATGCGTGAGGAGGTAAATGAGCCGGAGCTGCGGGCGGCTGTAGCTGCCCTTGCCCGCAGGATTCAGGAAAGGCACGAGGCCGATGCGGAAGAGGCCGCCCATGACCGGATCCGCGGAGGGCGCCGGAATGGGCTGGCCCGGCTCCGCCTGGGGCTGGGACCGCACGCCGCGCTGCTGCGCCTGGTAGGAGAGCTCCGTCGCGATGCCGCCCCACTCCGTGAGGAAGAAATGGGGCCGGGCCATGAGGATGCCCTCGTCGACGTCGTTGAAATCGAGGGCCGGGCTCGCGTCGCGGAAGCTCCGGAAATACGCGGCCGCCATGAGCCCGAGCGGCCCCGTCTCCCAGTTGCCGCTGAGCGTGATCCAGAGCTCACGCGCGCCCGCCGAGGTGCGGTCCGGCGCGAGCTGGAACGGCGTGCCGAACTCGCCGTACGCCGCGGCGCCGCCCGCATACCGGAGGAACAGATTCACGTGGGAAGCGTCGCGCCCCGTGAACGCGCCGACTTGCGCGCCGATCACGTACCCGAAATCGGCCGGCAACGTATCGTACGTGCCCTTCACCTCGGTCTCGCGCTGGCCCGAGGGGATGTCGTGAAGCTCGCCGTAGACGACCGCCTTCACGCCGCCCGTCTGCCCGACGTTGACGATGTGGCTCGCCTTCAAGCTCGTGATGAACTTTTGCCGGTCGAGGATATTTACGTTGGTCGCGCCGACCTGGTTCAAGGCCGGCGTGCGCGCCACGGTTTGACGGAAGAACCCTGTGTTCGGCTGGTTCAGGCCGGCGTGCCAGGCGACGAAGGTGCGGCCATTGGCGAAGTCGTAGCGCAGGCCGCCGCCCACCGTGTTCAAGTTGTCGAGGGGCCAGAAATCGAGCAGGTACGAGTCGTCGCCGCGGTACATGCGCGAGCCGACCCAGGCCGAGAGGCCCTTCGTCACGACGTTGTTCGCCTGGAGGAACAGGTTCCGGACGGCCATGCGGACATTGAAATCCGCATTGTAATGGAACAGCGGCGCGGACGTGCCGAGCGTGATCACGGCGCGTGTGGTCGTGCCCGTGGCTTTCCAGTAATCCTGGCGCTGGACGTCGATCTCGACGTACGGCGATTCATCGAGGCGCGAGCCGCGCGCGACGATGTCGGCGTCCCGGCCGGCGCGCTTTCGGAAATCGGTGGCCGCTCCGACGCGGCCGTACGTGCCCAGGAAAAACCCGGACTCCGGCGGCGGGGGATCGGCTTTCGGGGCCTCGGCCGCAGGGGGCGCCTCCGCCTTGGGCGCGGCCGGCTTCACGTCGCCCGCATCGGGGCGCTTTGGTGCTTGGCCGTCGTTCGCGGGGGGCGGATCTGCCGGCTTGCTCGCCTCGCCCGGCGGCGGCGCGGGCGGCGCGTCGGCCAGCGGCGGCGCGCCTTCGGACGCGGGGGGCTTTGGTTCGGCGGTGGGCTCGGTTTGCGCTGCCGCGAGAGACGGGGAGGCACAGAGCGCCGCGGCGAGGAGGGCCAGCGGGACGCCGTGGATACGGCTCCTTCGCGGCCCGAATTCGGGTCCGGATCGTCGCACGTCGGGCACGGTACACCAAGGTGCGGCCCCGCGTGAAGATTGCATCGGTCGAGACGCACGGAGTCGGCGGCGCCGTCAAACCCGGACCTTCCGCGGCAGGATGCTGCGGACCCATCCGAGCCCACGGGTGATGCCATCGAATGCGAGGGCGATCACGATGCCATCGTAGGGTACGCGATACCGTACGTCTCCAAAGTAAAGCATCGCGACCAGCACGAGCGCGAGGAGGTGCGCGGAGAGCAGCGCATGCCGCGCGAGGTGGCGCCGGAACGAGGCGGCGAAGGCGACGAGCATGGGCGGCAGGAGCAGGACGTTGTGCAGATCGATCGCGCGCCGCATGGGGCGGCGATACGTGTCCGTGCCGGAGTCGGGCCAGACGATATTGTAACCCCACAACATGATGACGTGGCTGAGCGCGTAACGCGCCTGCCGGACGAGACCCGTCGCCGCGACGCACTTGCGCGCGAGCGCGTAAAACGGGTCCGCATTCCACATCGTGCCCTGGACGGTGAGCTTTGGGCCGAGCGCGGCATCGAGCCGGACGAACGCATCGGGATATTTCTTGTCGCGATAGGCGAGGTAGCCCATCGGCGGAGGCCCGAACGAGGAGACGTAGCCGCGGGTGCGCGCCTCGATGTCGACGGCGTGGCAGCGGCCGAAGGCGTAATTGAGGGGGCCGTTCGCGCTGATGAGGCCGGCGCGCCCCATGTGGTGGTGAAACCGCGCGGCGGAGACGGCGAGCACGAGGACGACGGGCACGAGCGCGCGCGCGAAGTGCGCGAGGCGGATGCGCGGGAGGGCGCGGCGGCGCGCGAGCCAGACGAGGAAAACCAAGGCGAGCGAGAGCAGGATCTGCGGGCGGAGCGTGGCGCCGAGCGCGACGGCCGTGCCGAAGAAAAAGGCCTCCCGCGCGCGCCCCGTATCCGCGAGGCGGAGCGAAAAGAGCGCGGCGGCGGTGACGCACACCGTGAAGGGCAGCTCGCTCAGGAAGTATCCGCCGAGCGAGATCCACGGATAATAAAAACAAGCGAGGAGCGCGGCGATCCGCGGCGCGATCCGGCCGCGGACGATCCGCTCGCAGAGGAGCGAGACGAGCGGCACGAGCGAGGCGCCGAGCAGCGCGTAGACGACGGCCGGCGCGGCATGGTTTTCCCGGCCAAACACGGCGCGGACGAGCGCGAAGAGGACATGGGTGCCGTAGGGGAAGAGGACGGCGGAGGGCTCTTTGCGGAGCGGGGCGTCGAGCAGCGCGGTGGAGCGCTCGAAGTAGCCCGCCATGTCGGAGTAGAGGTGCTCTTCGGGCGGGTGGACGACGAGGTTCCACACGAGCCGGAGCGCGAGCGCGAGGAGCGTGACGGCGACGAGGAACGGGCGGCGCGGCGGCCGGAGGGTCATCGACGCGAGGCGCGGAACGCTTCGGCGAAGCGGGCGGCGAGGTCGTGATCGATCGGAGCGCCGGCGCGGCCGCCTGCGCGGAGCGCGGAGCCGACGATGATGCCGTGGGCTTTTCGGACCGCGGCGAGGTTGTCGATCGTGACGCCGCTCGCGACGTAGACGGGGACGGAGACGGCGCGGACGACGGCGTGGAGATCGGCCTCGGAGGCGGCGCGCCCCGTGCCGCTGCCCGTGACGAGCAGGGCGTCGGCGAGGCCGCGCTCGGCGAGGTCGTGCGCTTCTTCCTCGATGGGCCGCGGCGCGAGGGGCGCGGAGTGCTTGACGTCGACGTCGCAGAAGATGCGCACGCGATCGGCGGCGAGCGCGCGGCGCGTGCGCAGCGTCTGGTGCGCGGCGCCTTGCACGAGGCCCTGATCGGTGACGCGCGCGCCGGTGTGCACGTTGACGCGGATCATGTCGGCGTGCGTGGCGACGGCCACGGCGAGCGCGGCGTCGGCGTCGTTGCGCAGGATGTTCACGCCGAGGAAGAGTCCCTTGCTGCCCTCGCGCGCGGCGCGCGCGCAGGTGGTCATGCACGCGATCGTGATCGGCGGGACGGGGCCGGGGAAGAAGGGCGCGTCGCCGAAGTTCTCGATGACGATGCCGTCGTAGCCCGCCGCCACGAGCAGCTCCGCCTCGCGAAAGGCGCGCTCTGCGGCGGGGCCGAGATCCCCGGTGGATCGAGGGCTGCCGGGCAGGGGCGGGAGGTGAATGACGCCGAGAAGGCTGGGGAGGAAGACGCTCGTCACGCGGAGACCCTTACCACGTGGTTCATGAAGATCGTTTCTTCGCGGTGAACTGGTTGTAGGTCATGCGGATCGTCTCCTTGTGACCGCGGTTCAGGTAGGGATCGGCGTCGAGCGCCGCGAGGAAATCCCCACCGCTGTTCGTCGCAGCGGCCGGCGCGGGCGGGGGCGTCTTCGCCGCATCTTCGCGGGCTTTTCCAAGCTCGGCTTCGAGGGCCGTGGCCTTTGCCTGGGCTTCCTTGGCCGCCGCCTCGCGCTCGCGCAGCTTCGCCTCGATCTCCGCGAGTTGTTTCTTCGCGGCGGCGGCCCCCTCGTCGGCGGCCTTCTTCTGCCGCTCCACATCGGCGACCTTCTTCGCGGCGGCCGTTGCGTCGGCGCGCGCGGCGGTTTCGGCCTTCGCGAGCTCGCTGAGCCTCAGCTCGCTGGAGGCCGCTGCGCTGCGACCTTCCTCGGCGGCGCGGGCGAGCTCGGCGATGGTCTTCTGCGCGACGTCGTTCTCGATGGCCTTCGCGTCGAGCGCGCGGTTCGCCTCTTCCTGCGCCTTTTGCGCCGCGTTCCGCTCCTCTGCGAGTCGCGCCACGTCGGCCTCGATCGCTTCGAGCTTCCGCTTCGCCTCCGCGGCCACCTCGGCTTCTTTTTGCGCGTCGGCGGCCTCCTTCTTCGCGAGCTCGGCTTCCTTCTTCGCGGCCTCGGCCTCCTTCTCGGCGGCGGCGCGCTGGGACTTCAGGTGGACGAGCTCGCTCGTCGCGCGTTCGCGCTCTTTGCGTTCGTCGAGGAGCTGGCGCTGCGCGGTCTTCAGGCGCGCGGCGGTTTGTCGCCGGAGCAGCGAGAGCATCACGCAGAGGCCGAGGGCGATGATGGTGAGCCAGTAGAGCGAGGACTGCGGCATCGAGCTTGGGGACTACGGTAACGGAAACGGCGCTTCGTTTCATCTCCCCCGGATGGGATCGGGGCGCCTCGATCCTGTGGGAAAATTCCCGAAGACGGACTAGGCTCCGCCGCCATGTGGTGGCTGTGGATCGTCGCGCCGATCGCCGCGGGGCTCATTTTCGTGCTCACGGGGCAGGTCGACAAGCGAGCACTTTCGGCAATCGAAGCGTGGCGTGACGCGTTCGGCGCGCGGCGGGCCGGGGGCAAGGCCCGGGCGAAGGCGGCGGGCACGAAAAAGAAGAAAGCCAAGGACACGCGCCCGAAGCGCATCGCGGGCCTCGCGACCCCGCTCGGGCGGGTGGCGGAGCTCGCGGGCGGCGGGAAGCTGCTCGGCGATTACGAGCTCGTGCCGAAGGTGGCCTACGCGCGGTTCGTCCTGGGAGACGTCGCGGGCAGCAGCGATCACCAGACGGTGGTCGTGGCGATGGAGGAGGCGGGCCCTGCGTTCACCGCGCGTCCGCTGCCCTTCGTCGACGGCAAACCCGCGCCGAACACGGGCATCCAGTTCCGCAAGCACCCGGAGTTCATGGATGTGTACCTCGTCGAGGGATCGACGTCGCTGGCGAAGGCGATCGGCAAGTGGCTGACGCGCCCGCTGCGCGAGCTTCTGTGCGAGTCGGGCGAGGTGTGGGTGCGCGTGGAGGACAAGGCCCTGGCGCTGACGATCTACGGGCCGGTGCGCGAGGAGAAGATCGCGGCGCTGCTGGAGATCGCCGACCTGTTCGTCGCGGAGCACGGCGCGGAGGGCGGGCCGTCGCTCTTCGGGGAGGACGAGGAGACGCGCGCGGCGCGGTTCGCCGAGGACGCCGAGGACGAGGACGACGAAGAGGACGAGGACGAAGGGGACGAGGACGAAGGGGACGAGGGCGACGAAGAAGACGAGCCCGCGAAGCCTGCGGCGAAGGCGCCGGCGAAGCCTGCGGCGAAGTCCCCGAAGCCGACGAAGGGTTGAGGGGCCGGCGCCTAGATCCGATCCGGGGGGGTTGTCAAGGCTGGGCGGGGAGGGGCGCGTCCTCGGACGGGGCCGGGCTTTGCGACGCGGCGCGCGCGCGATCGGCGCTCAGCTTGTCGATGTAGGAGAAGATCGAGGCCTCGTGGCGGGCGGACAGGGGAGAGCCTTCCTCTTCCAGCTCGTCGCGGAGCGCGTCGCGAAAGCGGCCGAGGAGGCCGAGGGTCGAGGCGCGAAGCGGGCCGGTGCTGGCCGCATTCTCGCTACCCGCGAGAAGCCTCGCGCGTTCGCGGAGGAGCGAATCGATGGCGTCGCCCGCGGCGACGAAGTCGTGGACCCACGCGAGGAGATGGCCGCCACCGGGTGTGGCGATGGTGAGCAGGTCGGAAGCGAGGCCGTCGAGTTCTTTTCGCGCATCGAGCGCCGCGGCGGCCTCGTCCGCGTAAGGACGGCGGAGGACGGCGAGCTGAGGGACGAAGGTCTCGCGAATGCGCTTGGCGGCGTCTTTCTTGGACGGCGCGAGCGTGGGGTGCGCCTCGACGGCGAGGCAGACGTAATGAATGGCGGTGCCAAACCCGTCGTGGCGCTCGTCCGTGGATGCGAGCTCGGCGGCGAGGGGCGCTTGCTTCAGTGCGGGATCGGGGATGGCCTCGATTTCTTTTTGCCTCTTGCGGAGGCGTGGCTCGTAGAGCTTGCCGGTGTTCGAAAGGCGCAATTCGTCGACGCGGGTATCCAGGAGATCACGGAGCGAGAGTCGTAGGTCATCGAGGGTCATGTTCCGCATGGGTATGCCTGCCTTGTAAGTTGACGGCGAGGATTGAGACGAACGGGGGGGCAGGGAACGTCAATGGCAGGGTGGGGAAGCAAGAACTTGACGGGTCGGGGGGGGGGCGCGTAAGGTAAGACACGAATGCGGGCGAATGCGGAAGGGGACGAAGCAGCGGAGGGCGGCGGTCGTGCTCCTGGGCGCGCTCGGGGCCCCTGGTGGTTCACGGGTGTGTGATTCAGCCAGCCGAGGGGCCGCGCGAAGCGGGGGTCACCTCCGAGACGGCGAGAGTTCGTGCACAGCTTTGAGATCGCTGCTCGCGGGGAGCGTGAACCGAGATCGAAACCCATCATCGCGTCGCGCCGCAAGCCATTGCAACGCATGATGAGCGCCGACTTTGCCACTCAATAAGGCGCCATAGAGATAGGCGTATTCGTCCCCCAAGGACGTCGCGAAGCTGATGGGGTCATCGGTGTTGATGGAGAGCTGAACTGGCTGTTCGTCGTGGCGCGATCCGCCTGGGATGGGCTGAAATCGAAATGCCGGATGTGAATCGACGCTCCCCATGTCGTTGATCAGGAGGTTGCTCGTCGGATTGGCCTCGATGGTCATCTCTCGGCGAGCGATCTCGACTCGCAGCCTGTGGCCCACGAGCCGGAGCATTCGCAGTTCACCATCGCTCATCCGAACCTCGACGAGATCCTGCCCGCGTGCGAACATCGGCGCGTCCGTCAGGTATCGATGCACGAGCTTTTCGATGTCATCTTCCGGGACGCGTCCATGCACAAATGGATAGCCGAGGCGCCGCAAGACTGCGCTCTCGTGGAGGCTGCGGCGTGCGAGCCCGAGATGGTCGAGGTCCTGGCAAGCTCCGAACATGCGCTTGGTCAAGTCGAGCGCCTCGGCGCGCACCTGTTCGACGCGGCCAGCGTCCGCGGGCAGTTCGCCCGACTTGTACCAGTCGAGCTCCCACAAGAGATCGAGGAGCCGCTCCTCGACGGGCTGCACGGTCACCGGATGCTCCCGGGCCCAGCGCTCGGGGTCGACGCCCGCGGCGAGCCCATGGCCGATGCGATCACCTGCTTCGAGGAGGCCGAATTCCAGGAGCTCATGCATTCGACGAAGGCCCTCGGCGAGGCGACGAAAATCCTCCCCCGCGTGATACGTGGCGCCCAGCGGTTTGACCTTCCAGTGCGGATGCGTGCGCGCGAGCCTCGCGCCGGCTCGATGCGCCGCTCGTCTGACTCTCTCGAAGGGAAGGACGAATGCCCACGTCGGCACAGACAGCTCATCCGATGCGACGTCAATGCCGCGCAAGACGAGCAACAGCTCTGGTTGATGGGTGAGCGCTACAGCTATGGCGGCAGCCTCTTCCATGCACCCGAACGAGAATGCACCGAAGCGACACCCGTGGCCACGCTGGCGAGGGTCGGCGTTGAGCCTTTTCTTCCCGGCGTGCTTTCGAGAGTCTTTCTTCAGGAAATGCAGCACAAGGCCTACTTCGGGACGGGCCTTGTCGTCCACGGAGGGGACGCATGCTTCGCGGACGAGGTCACGCACCTTTGCCCACGAGCGCTCAGGAGATGTGCGCATTTCAATGGCGGCGAGACCAACGCCTCGACGTGCGCTGTGAACGGCCACATCGAAGCCGGCTCCGTCGATGCAGGAGCGTAGTGGCGAGATACGCTCGTAGTGCTGCTGAAACCAGCCGAGCCCCGCGGTGCCCGGTTCGACGGAGAGGTGGCGGAAGGTGAGCGCGCGTATTCGCTGGTATTGCCAGAAGGCGCGCGCGAAGGGCCTGTCTTTCCGCCCCTCGTGGAGCAGGTATGCCAGGCCGCGCCGTGACAAGCGCGTCTCGGTCGTGGCCACGTCATGACTTCCACCGAGCCATTCCGTGAGCGGATCGGCTTCGAGCACGTCGGCCATCGTCTTGGCCGAGCGTGGGGCCTTCGGACCGAGGAGGCGGCGATGCGCTGAGGCGAGGAGTGCAGCCGGCGGCGCGTCTCCGCCGAAGACCACCATGCGAAGGGCCAGGACGCACACACGCACGAAATCGTCTTCGCCCGCGGGCCAGGCAGCGAGCGGGGCGATGCACCTCCGGAGCGGACCTTCGGGATCGTCGATGAAGCTCTGGAACGACGACACGCGTCCGATGCGATCACGACGCCACAAGAAGCCAGCAAGAAAGAGGCGTGTCATGGCGGCAGCCTGGAGCATCCTGTGGAAGGAATGGGGCGAGCCGAAGGGTGGGGTACCGCCGCGGCCGAGCTTTTCGGTATCGAGCGGATGATAGGGCAGGCGGCTCATCAATCCGATCCAGAGGAGCTGAAACGAAGAGGCCGCGCCTACGTGCAAATGGGTCTCGGCGACGTCCTTTTCGAGTCGGCTCGCGAGGTGCGGGGTCAAGAGATCCGCGTAATCGACGGCCGGGTCGGTCCGCATGTCGACCGAGCACGCGGCGACGAGGAGATCTGGGGGCAGGAGCAGGGAGAGCCAGCGGAAATGCGCGAGCGGCTCCTCGATGGTGGGGCTCGTGCGCAGGGCGATGTGGCCTCCACGTTGCGTCAAAGAACGCTTGGCGAGGCGGAGGAGGTAGTCGGCCATGTCGACGGGCCCGGGGGTCTCGTCGAACCAGGCGAGGTCACGGATTTGCCGGAGGGATTCGAGGGAATGGCCGCGCGAGCGGGGGCGGATCCAGTCTTTCAGGGCATCTGCTAGCTTTTGGGTCGGAGCATCGAGCAGGTGCTCGTCGTTTTTTCCGAGGGAGAGGAGGAGCTGGCGATGGGATGCCTCGGAGGCCAAAGGGAAGGCCTCGCAGGCGGCGCGGAGGTAGGCGACATCGACGGGACCCGGCATGGCTCAGGGCGTCTTGTTTCGGAGGGGCTCCTCGATGGCGGTTATCCACGGATGCGTGGGGAACCCTTCGTCAATCGTCTGAAGAAAAGCGTCGCGACGCGGTGCGGGGACGTTGAGGTATGTCAGTCGTTCCCGGCGCAGCTTGGCGAGCTCTTCGCGACGCTGCGTGAGGTCGGGGATCGTCTGCAAGATGATCGCTGCGACGGGTTGGCTCAAGCCGGACTCGGGGGCCGCGAGTAGGCCGATGTGATCGAGAAAATCGTAGAACGCACGGCGGTGAGCGTTCGGCGGGTTGGGTTGGGAGCGTCTTTGGCTGAAGCAGTATTTGAGACTATTCTCCCATTGCGTCACTTCCGAAGCAATGGCAAAATTGATGTGCCCAAGATCGCATCTGTGTCCGCTAAAATGTTCGATCGTCGTGACGTACCAGTACGCGGCCGAGTCGCCGAAGACCTCCCTGCTGCTACCGGCCTCTGCTGCTTCATCGGCGAGCTTATCGATGGCCGGTACGACCTTTTCATTCCACGCGTGTAGCAGTCGTTCCCAATCGAGGAACCTCGGCCACACGGCAGCGGGCCATGGGTATCGCTCGATATCAGAATAGACGCCGCCCGCGAGCGGCCAGAAGGCGGGCAGCGGCGCTAGGTCGCGCTTGCTCAGATCGCTCTCGATGTCCCAAACCATGCGAAAGAGGGCATGGAGGTACGGGGCGGTTTTTTTGTCCTTCGACCATGCGAGCTCCCCGCGCGAGAGCCCAAGTGCCATCTTGTCCGTGCTGCCCGAATCCAAGCGCAAGTTTCCCGTCGACACCCGCTGGAGGGCAGGACGACCCAGCTCCTTGAACGCCTTGTTGATATCGAGCTCCAGCCGCCCGCGATAGAGAACCGCCTCTTGCAACGCAGCAGGCGCATCCCTCGTCGCGATTCGCCAGAGCCTCTCGATCGCGATGTCGCCCGCAGCCCCTTGCTGCCTGGCCAAGGCTTCGAGCGCGTTGTGCATTCGCTCGAGCATGTCGACCGGAGCACTTCGCAGCTCCGCTATGCGTGTCGGCGTCAGGTAGGACGTCAGCGTTCCGGCCGACCGATCACCGGGCACTGAGATTCTATCCATCCGCCTCAGGAGCGCACGGAACGTCGTATCAGGATCGCGCTCGATCAATGCGTGCCACGTATGGTTTGGCGATTTCGCCCGAATTTCGCGAAGATCTTGCACGAGCTGGTTCTTAGCCTCCGCGTCCAGATCGAACTGGTCAACATCTCCCCAGGGAAGCACTCCACCCCGTGCCGCCAGTATCCGCGCCCGACGCCGCTCCATCAGTTGCACGCGAACCAGCTTCCACTCGTCCTCTGAAAACAGCGCGAACAATGCCTCCAACCATGCATTGGCATTCTCTGCATCAAGGCCCGATTCAGGCGCGGCGAGCAGCGGTGCGTCCAGGCTCGCCCATGTCTTCAGGGCAGGATCGGCGTCCCGGTTGTCCCATATTGCTTGCAACCGTTCCGCGCGGCTACGCCACGGGTCATCGTCCTCTTTAGGTTCACCCCCGAGTACCGCGTCGAGATAAGCTCTCGCGAGGTCCCCGACGGTTTCCTGTTTCGTCTTCGCGAGCGTCTCCAGCCGTTTCGACCAGCGCTTGCTAAAAGCAATATAATCCGCAAACCTCGGCCATACGGGCGTGGGCCACGAGATCCAGGAAAATTCCTCCCCCATGCGCGCCATGACGACGGCGAATTCGTTCGTCTCGATTGAGGGCGCGACGAGCGAGCGTACGTGACGATTCCTGGAATCCCGCCCATAATCGAGCAAAGGAAGCAGGCATGCCGCAAGAGCCTCGGGCAGGGCCGCCCCTTTGGAATCATAGACCCCCAGGTGCCATTGGTCGGCCACCTCCACGCGCGTCTCGCCCGATGCGCCGAACGAACGCAGTGTCGTCGAGAAACGGAACTTGTTCTCAGAATTGATACGAACGACGACCCGACGCTCATCGTCCTCCGTCACCCAATCCTCGAGTGCTAACGCTGGCCAGGCGACATCAAGCCCATACTTCCAAAGATAGTGCAGCACCCGCGCTTCGACGACGCCCTCCTCGACCCCCTTGCCTCGGATGTCGATCCCGGGAACCCAAAGCGCGAAATCCTGCAAAGGCCGGAGCCGCTCGGGCAACGCCACCTTCAGCGTCGCATATTGCGCGAAGAGCTCCCGTGCCCGCGAAATGCGCCTCTGCTCCTCCGGCTTCGTCTTCGCGGAGAACCATCGGTCGAGCAACGTATAGCGCTCATCGGATCGTAGAGCCTTGAGTTCCAGGCGATGCAGCGGCGGCACCACCTTGTCATAGATGTTGCGCGGTAATGAGCGAACCAGGGGCTCCGCCGAAGAGACGGCCCCCTTCCCTGAGACCGCTAGCTCTTTTTCCACCTGTACGTGGAGGGCGGCCCGGAACAATTCCGTATCTCCTGTCAACAAGAACGCCACGCGCGGATGCCAGAGCGTACGCACGACATCCACGAGCTCCGCCGCCTTCGGCACGTTCATATCCGCATCGTCGATGCCCATCACGAAGAGCGGCGGCCCGCCTCGATGCCAGCGCGTCTGCCGGTACTCCTCGACGAGCGCATCCATGAAGCGCCGAAAGCACGAGACCACATCGAGCCGCTGCTCCTCGGCCTGCTCGAGCTCCACAGCATACGTCTCCGGATCCGCGTGTGCTCGCCGCCCCTTCAGCGATCCATCCCAGCCCGCCGCCGCGGCCTGCAAGAACCGCCGCCATTCCGTCGCGCTCTTCGAGCCCTCCGGCTCCGCTCCATGCCAAGGCGTCCGTGAACCCCCTTGGCCCGTCGCGCTCTCGATCACCTGCACGATTCGCTTGAATCGCGTCACCAGATATAAAAGCAAGTTGGTAGCGCGCGGCAACGGCTGCAAATCGAGCAACCCCACTGGGACGACCTGGCCAAGCGGCTCGAGCGCGTTCTGAAGCTCTTTGTCCGGCTCTGCCGGCTTGTCACCTCGTTCTGCCTCGCGCCGAACACCAAAGCTCCACACATGCATGTGCGTGACAAGCAACGCCGTCTTCCCCGAGCCTCGCCCGCCATCCAGCAAAATGACGTGATTGAGACGTTTCTCGTCAATGAGCGGCAAAAAGACATCGACGTGCGCGTCGCCTTTCTGAGGCGGCAAGGGCTGCTCCGCGAGAACCCGGACGAGCTTGCCAACCCGCTTGGTCGCATCCTGCTGCTCCGTCGTCATATCCTTCCAGGTAAGCGGTCGGGCTTCAGGACGAGGTTCGAGCGCGTCGATGTTCTCTGGAGACATCATCCAGCGCACAGTAAGCGCCAAGCCCAAGCCTGGTCAATGATCAACCCGACCAAGCTATCCCAGCTTCGCTGGTCGCTCCCGCTCACATCTCCGCAGCGCACTTCCTGCACCTCGCGAACAAGGCGCCTTTTCGGACGCGATCCATCGCCGGCGAGCCCCCCGCCCAGATCGGACCTCGCCGGTGCCTCGTCCGCGAGACCCGGCTCCAGATCGGACTTCGTCGGGTGCCTCGTCCGCGAGACCCGGCTCCAGATCGGACCTCGCCGGTTGCCTCGTCCGCGAGACCCCCGCCCAGATCGGACCTCCCCGGGGCCTCGTCGACCAGGCACCCGACGAGGTCCGATCTCCTCCGGGGTCTCGTCGTCGAGGGATCCGGGTGAACTTACGTTGTCGTTGCGTGTAGGTGCGGAGGGAGAGGTACGGGGTTGATGAGGGGCCTTGCCTTCGGCTGGGTGCGGGACTGCACCTTCCTGCGTGGCGCGGTTGGGCCGTCAGGATTTACGATGAGCGTCTCCATGGCAGTGCCCCCTTCCCGGACGGTCGATTTCTTTCAAGCGCTGGCCCGCGCGCGCGACCTCCTGCCAGAGGCACGAGCCATTCTCGACGAGAGGGCTCTCGTGCGTCCCGACTTGATGACAGAAGCATTGCAGGTGTATGGCACTACGCTCGCGTGGGCGGCCTTCGATCCCGACGATGTCTCGCACCTCGAACGGCTGATCAAGGCGATCGCCGGGGACGTCTATGTCGTCGGTCATTTCGGGGTTCCTGCTCATTTGCAGGTGATTCACGTTCGATATGAGGAAGCGGATGGTGTTCAGCTCGACGTCGATCTTGGTCTCGACGTCATGCTGATTGGAGTCACCGTTCCAACGATCGGCCTCATTCATCACGACGGACTGTCCGCCGTCGTGACCGACCTCCCAGCCCGCGGGTCACCAGAAGAAGCGCGAGAGCTCGAACGACATTTGGTGGAGCAAGCCGAGCGACGACGGAGCGAAGCGCTGGCGTGCCTGCCACAGGCCGTGCGGGAGGGCATGTTGGCGATTCTCGAAGGGCAGAAGAGCATCGCTGCCATCAAGTATCTTCGAGAACAACTCGGGTGTTCGCTGTCGACCGCGAACGACATCGTCGACGCCGTTCAGCCATGGTGGCCTCGCGGTCGTGGTTCGGCGTGAAGCCGCCTCAGAAAATCCCGTGCCCCGGCGTGAGCACGTAGTCGGGATCGTATTCGTCCTTCGCAGCCACGAAATCGCACCACGCGTCGCCGAAGTGGTCCTGCCAGTCGGCCTGCGTGACGTCGAGCGAGCCGATCGGGTACCGCTTTCCTCCGAGCAGCACGAGCTCGTCGTAGAGGGCGCGGTTTTGCGCGACGAGAGCCGCGACGGCCGAAGGCACCGGCGGGGCGAAGCGCAGCAGGCTGAACAGAAACACGTGTTCGCTGTCAGGCAACGCGAGGAAGGGCGTCGTCACCTTGTCCCTCCGGAAGGCATAAAAGAGGATCGGACCCCCGCCCATCGTCGAAGCATCCTCCTCGGCGAGCCTGCCCTCGACGAACGCCGCCGCATCCGGGCCCGGCACGAAGACGTCGATCCACGGGTGCGGCAATGCCCAGGCGCCGACCGATTGCAAGAACGCCACGGTGGCCGCGATGCGGTTCGCGAAATCGAAATACGTGACGTCGCTCGTGACGACCGTGCCCGGGACGAAGGAGAGCCCCGCGAGCATGGCGCTGTCGTTCGGCGGCGCGCCCGGCGTGAAGTATTTCGTCGCTTCGAGCTTGTAGATGGGGGGGGCCGCGGGCTGGAGCTCCGCCATTCCTTCGAGGTAATCGAAGCGCTGGTCGTCCGCGAGCGCCATTTGATCCGCCGCGAAGACGGCAGCGTCCGTGTAGGTGGCCGTGTAGACGCGCGCCATCGGGGCGACGTCGACGAGGCGGATCCGCGCCCGCACGATGATCCCGAACTGCCCGAGCCCGCTTCGCACCGCGTGGAAGAGGTCCGCGCGTTTCGTGGGGGAGCACTTGACCCGCTTGCCTTCCCCGGTGACGACCTCCAATTCGAGCACGTTGTCGACCTGAAGCCCGTGCCGGGACACCTGACCGCCGATCCCTCCCATCGACAGCGTGCCGCCCACGCTGAGCTCGATGTAATCGGTGAGCGTGGGCGGGCTCTTGCCGAGCGGCACGGTGACGGCGAGAATCTCGCTCCACCGCACGCCCGCATCGACGAGCACGCCATGCGCGTCGATTTCGTGGATCTCCGCGAGCGCCCGCATGTCGATGATCACGCCCACGTCGAGCTGCGCCTGGCCGTACGTGCTGTGGCTCTCGCCGAGCCCCCGCGAGCCGGCGACCGCGATCCCGAACTTGCGGGCGAACTTCACGATGGTGACGATGTCGTCCACCGAGCCCGGGACGAGCACGGCGCTCGGCGTCTTGCTGATGATGTGACCAAAATCGTCGGCGGCCTGGGTTCGCGTCGCTGCGTCGAAGAGGAGCGCGCCGTCGAGCTTGGGGATCTTCACCTTTCCCGGCCCATGATGCGAGGCCCAGGCTTTCGTGGTGGGATCGAATGCGACGATGGCCGCAGCGGCCACGACGGTCTTCAGGAAACGACGGCGCGCAAGGGAATCGGGCATGAAAGGCTCCTCCTGTTCGGCACCGGGTGCAGGTGTGGGGCCAGGGCCATGCGTGGACCTGGCCCGATCGGATCGCAATCGGGACATTCGAGCCGTGGACGAGGGTGAATGTCTCGCATCCGCTGGGAGGATAGTCCTTTGGGTCGAGTGTGTCGCTATTTTTGATGCTCGCCCGAGGTGGACTTACGCTGTGGTTGCGTGTAGGTATCGGGTTCGTTCCAACGTTGGGGGAGGATGTCGTGATCAGCGAGGCCGAACGATGGCCGACGGAGCTCCGGCTGCTGAATGGCGCCATGGTGATGGACGGCGGCTCTCTCGTTCTTCACGCCGTGGACCAAGACGACGCGCGGGTCGAGTTCTCCCTGGATTGGTCCATTCAAAGCCAGCGGGAGGGCACGACGCAGTTTTACGTGAATGGCCGGCTCGTCCCCCGAGGGTCGCCCGAAGAGGCACGCTGGCTTTCGCTCCTCGGCGGGGCGGTGCCAAAGCCGCGCAATCCACGGCCGGCGTCCAAGGACGGGGCCAGCTCGAGCGATGGCGTGATCGTGGCCGAAGACGCCGCCGCGTATTGGAATGCAATCGAGCAAGGACCCGCGTCCGCCCTCGTGCACCTGGCAACCCGTTTCGTCACCTTGATCTCGTCGTCAGCCTACCAGGAGGGCTGCGCGCCCGTTCCGCCGCAAGCTCCACAGAATCGCGTCCGATCGCTCGTGATGGAGGGCAAGAGGATGGAAGCCATCAAAGCTTATCGTGAAGCTCATCCCGACGTCGGGATCGTGGCGGCCGGCAGCGCAGTGAAGGCCCTGGGGGCAGAAATGGAGCAGGCGATGCGTCGAGGCAGAATCGTGACCCGAATCCCGGTCGAGGAGCTCTGGACGGACGATGGCGTGCTGGCCGCGACGCGCCTCCGTACCCTTGACCGCGTCGCCATTCGCGACCTCTTACGCCGGGGTCCCGTTCGGTTCGTGGTCGCCGATGTCGGCCACGACCTGAGATGGATCCCACCCGCCGAAAGATTCGATTTCTGGAAACGGGACGGCGAGATCCACTTCGCCCTGACGAAAGAGGTTCACCTCGATGATCTCCCCGACGGCATGGCCTACCTGGCGTCCGAATGGACCGTTGCCGGCGACGAGGCCCCCGTCCTCCTTCTGGAAGTTTACCATTGAAGGATGAAAGGCGCTGCGCGCCCCGGAGGCGAGCGGTCGTACCCGCAAAAGCACGTCCTTTAAGGCTTCTTCTGCCTCGCAGGACGATACCCTCGCTTCGGATATTACCGCCCACGTCCGGGGCGCGCAGCCGAAGTCTGTGCTCCATCATTTGAATCAAAATCGCATTTCTGTCAAGGGCTTTTTGCCCGTGCGCGTATCAGGCGGCGGCGCTCGTGCGGCGCAGGAGGGTGCCCGCCGCGCCCGCAATCCATACCTCGCCGGGGCCGGTCCCGCTGATCGCGTGCAATGCCTCCGTCGTCCCGCTCTTCTGTAGCTTCCACGTCGTGCCCCCATCCGACGTATGCAGGATCGTTCCACCGCGCCCCACGGCATAGACGTCTCCGGGGCCGCTGCCCCATACTGCGTACAGGTTCTCGGTCGTCCCGCTCGTCTGCGCGGTCCACTGCATTCCGTCGGTCGAATGCAGGATCTTGCCCCCCGCGCCGACCACGTACACGTCGTTCGGGCCACTTCCCCATACGCCGAAGAGATCCCGCGAGGTCCCGCTCGGCGTCGACTGGAAACCGTTGTCCGTCTTGTACAGGAGGGTCCCCGCGCCTCCGACGACGTAGGCATGCCCGTGCGAGGACGCCCAGACCGCATGCAGGGGATAGGATTTTGATGGAACGGGCAGGGGCTGCCACGCCGTGCCCGACGTCGTTGATTGGAGAATCGTCCCCGCGTCGCCGACGGCATACACGAGCCCCGAGCCCGAGCCCGCGATGCCATTCAAGGAGACGTTCGTGTTGCTCGCGATGGGGACCCACGCCCCGCCCGGCTTCGGGCAGCGCAGGACGAGCCCATTGCCACCCACGGCGCAGAGCTCGCCCGCGCCGCTGCCCCACACGGCGTGCAGGCGCTGGCCGGTCGCGTCGCTCGCGGGGCCGAATGTCTCGCCGTCCGGCGACCACAAAAGGACGCCGAGCTTTCCCACGGCGTAAACGTCGCCCGAGGATCTCGCGTGAATGCCGTAGAGGCTCTCCGTCGTGCCGGAATAGAGCGCCTTCCACGGATCGACGGGCGCGCCCCCCGGGCCCGTGAGCTCGGCCCCGGGCGGGAGCGCCGAGAAGCTCATCGTGAGCCTCGCCAGATAGGCTGGATCCGGCGTGACGCCGGCCTCGGGGTTCGGCACTTCGAGCAAGACCTCGAGGCCCTTTTGCGACAGGATCGCCGGCACCTCCACCTTGAGCTCGGAGACGGCGAATCCGTCCGACTGCTCGACCTTCGCGAGCGACGTGCGGAACGCGGAGAGAAAATGCGTGAGCGTGACGAATGCCATGACGTTACCTCCGGTTCCCCGTGATCATTTCGTCGAAGCGGGCGCGAGGGGCGGAAAGGTGCCGGCGCGGAAGTCGATACGCACGCTGCCGACGAGCTCCATGCTCTTCGAAGCGGCGATCGAGCGTTCATTGGCGACCCGCACGCGCACGCCGAGCGAGGACGCAGGTTTCGGCGATAAGGCCGTACTGCCCGGCGTGGGGCTCGGGGACGAGACCTCGGATTGCGTGATCGTCATCGTCACCTTCGTGCAGATCTGGCCCCCCGTGACCACGATGTTCGGCAACCCTGCGCGGAGCAAGGCCGTCACGCGCGCGTGGGTGAGCGACGCGTCCCTCCGGATCTTCGCCGTGACGAGCGAGAGGAGGTTCGCCTTCTGCACGAACCACGGAAAGACGGCGCTCTGGGACGGCTCGACGAGCTCGCTCACGAGCCGAGGCGCGCCGGACACGTCCGTCGCCACGACGCGATGAAAATGGGCGAGGAAGGGCTCCCTCCGCGCCTCGGCGAAATAAAGAGGGTCCGGAATCTCCGCGGTCGGGAGCACGAGCAGGGGGAGGACGACCGTCCGGATGTAGGTTTCGACGGTCGCCTGCTTTTCCGCCTCCGTGAGGCCGAGGATCTTTTCTTGATACGCTTCGAGCGGCATTCCAACCTCGGCGGCGAGATCGGCGTACGCCTCGGCCTGCTCCATGGCCGAATCCGTGATCGAGCGGAAGACAT
Source organism: Polyangium fumosum (assembly GCF_005144585.1). Lineage (GTDB taxonomy): Bacteria > Myxococcota_A > Polyangia > Polyangiales > Polyangiaceae > Polyangium > Polyangium fumosum. The sequence goes on from NZ_SSMQ01000041.1 coordinate 27,265, forward strand.
CCCGCACGAGCGTCGTCGTGAGATCGGCGAGCGGAAACTCCAGGTTGGTCGTCATGCACGTTCCTCCAAGGCGTCCGCGCGCGGGGCGAGGACGACCACGATCCGGGAGAGCAAATGGGCTGCGCGCGGGCGGCGGAGCCCGATACGAACGCCGCGCGCGTGGCAGATGATCGAGGCCGGTATGTCGATCTCGATTCGCTCGATCGAGACGGGCGCCGGGGCGATGCCTTGGCCCGCCCCGGCGCCCTCGAGCTCGATCGCACGAGCGCTCGCGCTCGCAGCCTCTCGGCGCAGCGCCTCCACGAATTCACCGAGCTCGCCGTGGTTCATGGGCCTCTTCCCAGGCGCTCAGGGGCCGGCGGGCGCCGCCGGATCAAACGACGGGAAATAATCCGACCGGAACTTCAGCTCCACCTCGCCCATGATTTCGGCGTCGAGGGTCGTGACCGCGGTCTTTTGCTCGTTCACGACGTTGACCTTGAGCGTGGTGGACTGCTTGGTCCTGGCCCCGCCGAGCTGGAACCCGAGGGCGCGCTTCAGCACCGAGCCGCTGAGGCTGCCGCCGATGTTCGAGGCCTGCACCGTGTAATCGGTCGTCGCGCTGGACGACTGCTGCGCGTCGGATTCGGACGCGGACACGTGGAATGTTATCTTGGTCGCGATGCGGCCCTCGGTGATCACGAGCTTCTGCATGCCGAGCTTCAGGATCGTGAGGAGCTTGTCATACGAGGCCTTGAGCTCCTTGCGGAACTTCGCGAGCGTGAAGGCATAAAGGCGCTCGGCGGGCATCTCGTTGTTCGCGGTGAGGACTTGGTTGTCGTAGATCGTGCGCTCGATGGGGCTCAATTCGCCGGCGAACTTTACGGGGACGACGACGCCCGCGTAATGCGCCTTGAAATCCGCGAGCTTCGTCGCGTCGATCTTGATCGTGTCCGGCGTGTAGACGGCACCGGCGCGCGAGAACGTGGTCCAGCCCGCGTCGCCGAAGGTCGGTCGAATGAAGTTCGCGATGTACTTGATGACGTCGCCCGTATTGCCTTCCAGGTTGGGGAAGGTGCGCTGCTCGTAGGCTTCGAGCGAGCCGGAGACGCTGGCGACGAGCTCGGTGTACGCTTCGAGCTGCTCCATCGTCGAATCGACGATCGTGCCGAAGACGTTGCGGACGAGGCCGGACGTGAAGTCCACGAAAGTATCGAGCACGGCCTGTCCCTTGAGGACGGCGTCGATCGCCCGACCCGTGGCAGATTCCTCGAGCTTGTTGAGTTCGAGTGGTCCCATACTAAGGATCCTCCAATTCTTCGCGGGCCCGTCCCTCCCCATGAACCCACAACCACGCGGGTACATGGGCGGCGCAATCTTGTGGCCATGCCATCGACCACACGGATGGCATTCGCGAAGTATTTGTAGTGAACAAAAATCGCGAGCCGGTCAATGCAAGAATGTCACACGAATGGGACATTCTTTGTCCATCGCCGGATTGACAATGCGCGCGGAAGATTCCACGTCGCCCACGGCGGGATTCCTGCGAGGGGGCGCGGGCGCCTGGCGGGATCGGCTCTTGCGGCGCTAAGGCGCCGGGCTCAATCCTCGCGCACGAGGAGCTTGCGCAGGAGCTCCAGCGGATGGAAGCCGAGCATCTCTTCGAGCTCTCCATGCTGCGCGCTTTTCGCGGCCCGATCCCACAATCGCTCGATCGACCCCGCCACCACGCCGTTCGAATCGACGCGCTCCATCACCTTGCGCATCGCCAAAAACGCCGCGCGGCTCGCGTCGATCCCCAGCGGAATCGCCATCGGCGCCGGGAGCGGCGAAAGGATGATGTCGCGCACGAACGCTGCGCGCGCCCACGCGCCCGGGCTCGGGTCCACTTCGAGCGCGCGGAAGCTCGCCGTCTCCGCATAACAGCCGAACGCGATGGGCCCGACGCGATCCTCGATCGCATGCGAGAGGTGCCGGTAGTCGCGGCGCCAGTCGCCCGAGAGCAGGCCCATGTCGCCGCGGATCTCGTCGGGGCCGAGGATCAAGCTGATGCCGTCCTGTCCGCGACGCAGCGCCACGCTCGTCCAGAGCTCGCCGCCCTCGAAGATGCCGAGCACCAGCGCCTTGCCGATCGGGCACACCGCGTCGAGGCTCGTGCGCACCATGCCCGGCGTCGGGATCGGGACACCACGCAGGCGCAGCGGCCAGGCCGAGAGGCGGCCCGCCGCGAGCTCGGCCTGCGCGAGCGAGAAGAGCGTGAGCGTCTGCGTGGCGAGGTCGTCGCCTTTGCGCGCGCGCGAAGCGAAGCGCTCCATGATCCGCTCGAGCGTGCCGCTCTCGAGCACGATGCAGAAGCTCGCCTCGTGGCGCTTCGCGAGCTCCTCGGCGGTCATCGGCCACGTGATGTCACCCGTGCCGAGGCGGCCGACGGTCGTGTGCAGGAGCTTGCGGAGGCGGCCGTGGTCGTGGATGGCGATCACGCCGCCGCGCGGGCGGTTTGGATCACGCAGCTCGCCCGTGGTGCGTCGGGGCCGAAAGAGCGACAGGACGCGGACCCAGTCCGTCGCGGTGAACCCCTCGAAGCGTACGTGGGGGGAGAGCACGGCGGCGCAGGGTAGCCCGAGGCGCGGAGGTTGTCAGGTCCCGCTCTCGGCCGCGGGCTTCTTCTTCTTGCGCTTCTTCTTCTTGCCCTTGTCGTCCTCGGGCTTCTTGGTCTTGCCCTCGTCCTTCGGCTCCGCCGAGGCAGGCTGCGTCGCCGATGCCTCGCCCTCGCTCGCGCCTTCGGCCGTGTCCTTGCTGCGGTAGTGCGAGAAGCCGAGCTTCTCGTAGTAGCCTGGCTTGCCCGTCTGTCCGGGCTCGCGGCTCTCGATCGTGCCGCCGCCGGGCTGGGGCTCGGTGACGCCCGGCGTACGGATGTCGGGGCCCTGCGTGACCACGAGGTACTCGTCCACGACGTACTCGGGGTGCTCGTCGTCCTTCGCCTTGGTGTCGAGTTCCTTCGGGCCCGTGCCGACGTTGATGATCTGCGCCGTCGGCGGGTACGAGTCGCTCCACTTGTAACGAAGCGCGTGCGCGCCGTCGCGCACGACGCGCGAGCTCGTGGTCTTGAAGCCGGGGATGCCGCGCTGCGCGAGCACGCGCATGCCCTCGGGGAGCTTCGGCGTCTGGCGCTCGACCTCCTCGAACGGGAGGGTCGCGTCGATGCGCCGGAAGTACGTGACCGTGTGGCGGCGCTCGGGGCCGAGGATCTCGGCACGTACGACGCCGTTCGAAACCGTCTCGTGCAGGACGATCGGGAAGTCGAAGGGGTTGCGGAAGCGGAAGCTGATCGTCGGGTAGACGACGGTCGCGTCGAGGCCGAGCTTGATGTAGGAGCTCGGCCGCGAGTGCGGGTAGCGCTCGACGATGTCGAGGCCGGCGAAGAACGCCGCGCCGTGCAGGGTGCCGGAGATCTGGCAGGTGCCGCCGCCGAGGCCGTCGACGAGCTCGCCCTGCGCGATGACGGTCGCGACGCGGTAGCCGTGCGCCTCGTCGCGTGGGCCGACGACGTCGTTGAAGTCGAAGATCTCGCCGGGCATGACGACGGCGCCGTCGAGCTTCGAGGCCGCGAGGCGAAGGTTGTACGTGCGGTCCCGCGTGCGTTCGCCTTGTGTGTAGCGCGTCTCGAAGTAGCCGAGCACGTGGCCGAACTCGACGTTGCCGAGCTGCTCGGCGCGGCGCTTCGGCGGGACGGTCTCGACGGCGGCCGCGACCTCGTCCGCGCCCTGGCGGAAGGCCGCGTCGATGCGCGCGATCGTGCCGTAGACGTCGAGCCGGTGGCCGTCCTTCTCGGGGACGAGTTTTTTCTGGGCGAGGTCGACGTAGGCGTCGGTCGCGGCCGCGTCGAGCTCGCTCTTCAGCGCGAGGAGTTTGTCGACGGCGGCCTCGGCGTCGAGGATGAGCGGCAAGGGGACGTCGAGCGGCTTGCCGGGGTTCGTGCTGTCGTGGGCGCGGCGGAGGGGGCTCTCGGGGCGGAGCGCCTCGCGCACGAAGCCGGCGAGGCGGACGCGGTCGATCTCGGCGCCGAGCGCGCCGCGGCGGATCTTGCGGCCCGTGCCGTCGGGCAGCTTGATCGTGATCTCGCCGGTCGCGTACCTGCGCACGAGGTCGAGCGCGTTCGCGACGGGATCCCCCTGCATCGGCACGGTCATGCCGGCGACGTGCAGCGCGGGCGTGGGATGCACGACGGGCGCCTCGGGCGCGGGCGGCAGGAGGAGCCACGTGATGCCGAGGCCGGAGGCGATCGCGACGGCGGCCATCGCCGCATACCGTTTCACCTCGGAGGATCGCGGGGCTCGCATCGCCCGGGCATCTTGGAAAGAGAGGGGCGAGGCGTCAAGGGAACGGCGCACTGCAACAGTGTTGCAAAAGCATCCGGGGTGGTTTAGAAGAGACGTCGTGGCACGGCGGTTCGTTGGTCGACCGCCGTGCATCACGCCGCTCGCGGGGGCGCGGGTTCCGGGACCGCTTCTTCTCCGCGCCCTCGCGAGCGTTTTTCTGACAGCGCGCTAGCGCGCTTCGTCAGCGACAAAACCCTTCCAGCGGCGCATGTAGTTGACGAAGGTCTCGCCGAGGCCCCGCGCGCGAAGCTCGTCGGGCGTGGCCGGAGGCCTCGTCGGCTGCCACGCGGGGTCCCGCGAAGCGCGCGGCCAGTCGGGGTTCAGGATGGCGGCGCGGCCGAGCGCGAGGGCGTCGGCGCCTTGTTCGAGGAGCGACGTGGCCTCGGCGCGCGTCCAAATCTTGCCCGCGACGAGGAGCGGGACGTCCGCCGGGAGCGCGCGGCGGAAGAGCGGGATGGGATGCTCGTCGGGGCGCTTCTTCGTGTTCGCGAAGCTGTCCCAGAGCGAGACGTGGAGGAAGTCGATCCCGTCGTCGGCGAGCCACCCGGAGAGCGTGAGGTTCTCGTCGAGGTCGAGGCCCTTCGACTGCGCCATGTCCTCGGGCGAGATGCGCATGCCGACGAGGAACGACGCGGGCACGGCGGCACGGACGGCGCGCGTGGCTTCGCGCATGAGGCGCGCGCGGTTCTCCAGGGAGCCGCCGTAGGCGTCGTCGCGCTTGTTGCCGGTGGCGCTCAGGAACTGGCCGAGGAGGTAGCCGTGCGCGCCGTGCAGCTCGACGCCGTCGAAGCCCGCGCGGCTCGCGCGCACGGCGGCGTCGCGGAACGCGGCGATCACGCGCTCGATGTCCTCGCTCGTCGCGGCGCGTGGGTTCGCAGGGTCGCTCTCCATCTCGCTCGCGCTCCACGGGCGCGTACCGATGAGGCGCGCGTCGGCGCGTGCGCCGCCGTGGAAGATCTGCACCATGGAGACGGCGCCGTGCTCGCGCAGCGTGGTGGCGAGGCGCGTGAGGCCCGGCAGGAGCCGATCGTCGAAGATGCCGAGCTCGCCGTCCCAGCCCTGGCCGTCCTGCGTGACGTGCGAGGCGCAGGTGGTGATGACGCCGAAGCCGCCTTCGGCGCGGAGCTTCAGCCAGCGGTGCTCGTCGTCGGAGAGCGCGCCGTCGGCGTGGCTCTGGAGGTTCGTCATCGCGGCGAGGGCGACACGATTGCGGGCCGTGCGGCCGTTGCGGAAGGTGAGCGGTTCGAAGAGGTCTTTCGAGGCCATCGTGCGGCGAGGCTAGCAGCGCCGGAGGCGCGGGCCATCCTCGGACACACAATGTCCGAGTGGCGGGCTTCGTTCATTGAAATGCGCCGGGCGATCCATTAAAGAAAGCAGACGTACCGCGGCCCGGAAGAGGGACGTGGCGAGGGCGGGCCGGACGCGCCGGCTGCCCGCGCTGCGCGGCGCGCGGACACGACGTGTTTTCACGAGGCTCGCATGAACCTTGCTGCACAGCGCTCGCCCGCGGCGCGCTCGAGCGTGGACGCTCGTTTCGTCGCCGATGAATTCCTCAGCCTTCGCGGCCGCGCCGTTCGATGGGAGCTCGCCGCATGGTCGGGGGCGATCTCGCAGGCGCTCGCCCGCGCGCTCGCGCAGAGCCGCGAGGAGCGGCTGCCGGCGCTCGCGCCGTGCTTCGAGGAGGCGACGATCGTCGCAGGGCACCTCGGCAGGCACGAGGACGCGCGCCGCATCGCCGAGGCCGCGGTCCGTTTTTATGCGACGACCGCGCGGCAGAAACGATCGGCCGAGGCGCTCGCGTTCGCCGTCTCCGCGCTCGTCGGGCTCGGCGCCGCGGAGCGCGCGGCAGGTCGCCTCGACGAGGCGCTCTTGCACCTCGGGCGCGTGCGCTCGCTCGGGCTCGGCGCGGAGATCGGCGCGGGGCTCTTGCGCGTGTCGCGCGCGCAATGGGAGAGCGTGCTCGCGCTCGAGCCGGCCGCGGCGCGGGCGATCGCGCTCGCGTCGGCGACGGAGGCGCTCTCGGCGTTGCTCGCGGCGCGCAGGCTCGAAGACGTCGTCTCGCTCGCGCTCGTGTCGCGCCGCGGCGCGACCGATCCCCCTGCGCTCGAATGGGCCCGCAAGGAGGCTGCGCTCTCCGCGCTTTGCCACCTCGGCCGCCCTGACGAGGCGCTCGCGCTCGCCGCGCGTTACACGGTGGAGGCGGGCGAGGCCGAGCGGCTCGTCTTCGAGCTGCGCCGCGCCGAGGTGCTCGCGTGTTTTGGCGACGCTTCGAAAGCGCGCGCGCTCGCCGAGGTGGTGCTCGGGCACCTCGAACGCAAATGGCGGTCGCGCCCCGGCACGCTCGAAGACGTGCGGCTCGCCGCGCGCGTGGCGAGGCTCTGCGCAGAGCTCGGCGAGGCGGCCTCGGCCGATTTTTGCTGGGCCGCGCTGGCCGAGGCGCTCGCGATCGGCGACGTGCCGCTGCAAGCGGAGCTGCTCGTGCACATCGTGGAGACGGACTGGGATCAGGAGCGGCGCGACGACGCGTCGGAGCTTTTGCGCGCCGTGGCGCTCGGCTCGGGGTATCGATTGCCGGCGGCCGAGCACCTGATTTCGCCCGAGGACGGACCACGCTCGTCGCGCTCGGCCGATGAACGTGCGCCTGGCTTCACCTCGCTCGTCGCCTCGCTCTGCGCGCTCGATCCGGGGCGGCGCACCTCGTGAACAACGGTAGAACGCCGCGCCGATCGGTGTAGCATCCGTCTCGGCCCGCCATGACCGATCCCACGACCGACCGAATCACCCAGGGCAGCATGCGCACGTCGAGCGGCGCGCCTTTGCCGCTCGAACACACCGACGTCGAGGCCAAGATCGACGGCCCCGTCGCGAGCGTCACGCTGAAGCAGCGTTTTCGCAACACGACGGGCGGGCCCATCGAGGCCGAATACCTCTTCCCGCTCCCGCACGAGGCGTCGGTGCACACGATGCGTTTTCGCATCGGCGCGCGAACGGTCGAGGCCGTCGTCAAGGAAAAGGAAGAAGCGAAGCGGGCCTACGAGGCCGCGCGACGCGAAGGGCGCAGCGCGACGTTGCTCGAACAGGATCGGCCGAACCTGTTCACGCTGAGCGTCGCGAACATTCCGGACGGCGAGACGATCGAGGTGACACTCGGTTATCAGGAGAAGCTCGCGTTCGACGAGGGCGAGTGGCGCTTCGTGTTCCCGATGGTCACGGCCGAGCGCTACCACGCGAGGACGGCCGCCGACGTGCCGGGCGCGGGGGCGATTCGCCCGCCGCGCGCGGCGACGGGCGAGCGAAAAGCGGACGTGAGCGTCAGCGTGGAGATCCGCGCCGGCGTGCCGATCGAGCCGCCGCGCTCGCCCTCGCACCGGCTCGACGTCGAGCCCCTCGAAGGCGGCGCCTTCCGCGTGAAGCTGCACGCGTCGGAGACCGTGCCGAACCGCGATTTCGTGCTCGCCTACCACGCCGCGCACGACAAGGGCGTGCGGCCTCGGGTTCATTTCGAGCGCCAGGCCGACAAGATGGGCACGTTCCTGCTCGTCGTGACGCCGCCCGTCGCGCCGATCGAGGATCTCTCGCTCGCGGAGGCGGGCCCGGGTGGCGATCACCGCACGTTCCGCTGCAACAACTGCGGCGGCGCGCTCCGGGATCCTTCGGTCGTGAAGGAATGGCCGGGCCTCGGGCCGGCGTGGAAATGCGAATACTGCGGCGTGGTCGTGGCGGCGACGCGCGAGCTCGCCAAGGTGGGGCTGCCGCGGGACGTCGTCTTCCTCGTCGATCGATCGTGCTCGATGCGCGGCCAGAGCCTCCCGCAGGCCCGTCGCGCGGTGCGCTTGATCCTCGATCACCTCGGGCCGGGGGATCGCGCGCAGGTGTTCGTGTTCGATCACGACCGGATTGCCGCGGACAAACAGGGGGAGACGTTCGTCCCGGTCACGAAGGAATGGGTCGAAGAGATCGACGTGTTCCTGCGGAGCATGACGGCGCGCGGCGGCACGGAGCTCGAAGAGGCGCTCGTCCGCGCGGCGAAATTGCCCACCGAGAAGGGGCGGACGCGGCTCGTCGTGCTTCTCACGGACGGCGCCGTGGGCAATGAGGGGCGGATCTTCCGGCGCGCGCCGGAGATCCTGGGCAAGGAGACCCGCCTTTACGTGCTCGGCGTGGGGCCTTCCGTGAATCGGTATCTCGTCGAGCGGCTCGCGCGGGCGGGCGGCGGCGCGAGCGACGTGCTTTTGCCCGGCGAGGACGTCGAGACCGTCGTGCCGCGGTTCGCGCGCCGCGTCCGTCAGGCCGGCCCCGTGCTCACGAACCTGCGTTTGTCCTGGGATGATGCCATGCCCGTGGACGTGTATCCGAGCCCGGTGCCCGAGCTGTTTGGGGGACAAACCGTGCAGCTCCTCGGGCGTTTTGCCGGGTCGGGGAAGAGCCGGCTCGTGCTCACGGCGGAGCGCGCGACGGGCGAGCCGTTCCGGCAGGAGGTCGACGTGGAGCTGCCGGAGCAATCCGAGCAGATCCCGGGGCTCGAGCGGCTATGGGCGAGGCTCCGCATCGATGCACGTTTGTCACGGCTCGCCGAGGCGCCCGGCGAGGCGGCCGAGGTGCGCTTGGAGGTGCTCGCGCTCGCGCTCAAGCACAAGCTCCTGAGCCCGTACACGGCGCTCGTGGCCGAGGACAGCGAAAAACGTGTCGAGGGGCCCGCGAAGAAGGTGCAAATGGAGGCCGTGGCCTCGCACGCGGACGGGGGCGAGGACGGATTCGAGGACGCGGAAGATGCGCCGGCCGCGGAAGGCGGAGGGCCGTTCCTCGAAAAGGCGAGGCGGGAGCGAGGGGGCGGTGGCATGGATATGCTCTCCGCGCGATCGCTGTCTGCCCCGCCCGTGGCATCCGCCGGCCCGCGTGCTGCGGCGGCGCGACCCGCGATGGCCAAGGGCGCCGCGCCCCCCGCGCCGGGAGCGCCTCCGCCGCCCTCCCCGGCGTTTGGCGCGCCACCCGCGGCCAAGGCGGCGCCGCCGCCCGACCTCGGCTTGGTCGAAGCGTCCAAGTCCAGGGGCGGCGGAGGGTTTTTCTCGAAGGTGAAGGAAGCCTTCGGGATCGGCGGCAAAGCAAAAGAGGAAGCGGCGTCGGCGACGATGGATTTCATGCCGATGGAGGAGCCCGCGTTGGCGGACGACGACGACGCGCTGTCCATGCCGCCCGACCTCGCGGTTCTCGAATCGAGCGCCCCCGCCCCGAAACCGGTGGCCGCGCCCGCGCCCGCGAGGCCAGCGCCGCAAGGCCGCTCGCAGAATGCGCCGTCGCTGCAATCGAACGACTCCGAGGCGTATTCGCCCGAGATGCTCGCGCGCGTGGCGAGCGCCGGGGTCGGCGAGCTCGATCTCGTGTTCCTCGTCGACGAGACGGGCAGCATGGGCGAATACATCGAGCAGGTGAAGCGCAGGCTCGTCGAGATCATCGACGCCCTCCGTCACGCCCCGCTCTGCCGCAGCCTGCGCCTCGGAATCGTGAGCTACCGCGATCATCCCCCGCAGGATCGCTCCTTCGCGAGCCGCGTCGTGCCCCTCACGGACGATATCGCGTCGATCAAGAAGGGCGTCGAGCGCATGGAGGCCTCGGGCGGCGGCGACGGGCCGGAGTCGGTGACGGACGGGCTCTTCGACCTCGTGCGGCTCGATTGGCGGCCCCGCGCGGCGCGTGTCGTCGTGTGGGTCGGCGACGCGCCGCCGCACGGCGTGGAGCCCTCCGGCGACGCCTTCCCCCAGGGCTGCCCTTGCGGGCACCACTGGTATGCGCAGGCCGAGAACGCCCGCGAGATGGGCATCGTCATTCACGCCGTCGGCTGCCTGCCCACGCTGCGCCAATACGTGGGCGCCGAGGACGTGTTCAAGACGGTGGCGCGGACGGCCCGCGGCCTGTATTTGCCGCTCGAACGCGCGCTCCTCCTCATCCCGATCATCACCGGCGTCGCCGAGACCGAGCTCGACAAGCAACGCATCGAGGAGCACATCGCGGAGGTGCTCGCGAAATACGAAAAAGAGCTCGTCCCGGCCGATCAGGAGGAGCGCGTCCGTTTCGTGACCGACGTCCTCCGCCAGGGAAACGTGCGCCCGCGTGGCCTCGTGTACGACCCTTCGATTCCTGGCCCCTCGCCGCTGCGCTTCCGCGAGATCACGTCGGCCGACGTGGAAGAGGGGATCGAGCGGCTCCGCAGGGTTGCGCGCACCTCCCTGTAAAACCATTCCACTCAGAAGAAGGCCTCGGGCTGCGAGCTCCGCGGATTCGAGGGCCGCTCGCCCGTGATCGCGCGCGCGCTCGCCTGCGCCGCCTGCACGCATTCGCGCAAAAAATGCCGGTAGATGTCGAGCGCGCCGGCGCCGATCTCCGCGAGCTGCTCGGCGGCCTCCGGCATCCCGTCGAGGATCGTCTCCAGCGTCGCGGCATAAAGCGCTGCGCGCTCCACGCCGATGGTCGCGCGCTTTCGCAGCCACGTGAGCCGCTCGGCCATGTCCGCGCCGAGCACGCGCTGGGACTGGAGGAGCAGCCCGATGCTGAGCGCGCTCGTGATGCGCTCGGTTTCGTACTGGATCGCGGCATACCCGAGGGGCAGGTCGGCCCCGAGGACCTCCTCGTTCAGCACGCGATAGGCCCGCATGACGACGGTCGGGCGCTCGGCCAGCATGGCGACGTCGAGGGAGATGCCGCAACGCATGCTGATGATCTGGGCGACAGCGCGCGCGTCGCGCAGGACGAGCGACGCGCGGACGTCTTCCTCCGCCGCGTGCTTGCGGAACGACTGGGCGATGGCGTCGAGCCCGAGCTTGTCGCATTGCTCGGCGGCGCGCCTCGACCAGCGCGCGGTCGGTTGCATGAGATAGGGCGTCCGAGCGAACCATTCGAGCAGGAAGCACTCGACCAGGACGGGGGACGCGTCGGCCGCCAAGATCTCGCCGAGGACGTGGTCATCTTCGACCTCGGCGCGGAGAGAAAGGACGCGTGGTTCGTAGAGGGTCTTCAAGCTGTTCATAGGGAGAACCTCGCGCCGATGTTTTTGCATTCGCCATGCCACGAGAGAAAAAGGCCGAGAAACTGTATCCGTCATGGGATTGTCGAGCCGATTCTGCTCGATTGGCGCTTCGCGGGCCCTCGTTGAGGCGGAAATGGGCTGACGCGCATGCCCTACGGTGATGCTTTGCCTCATCAGGTCTGCGGCGCAGGTTCCCCACCGCGGCGCGCCGCTCCGCACTGGTGCAACTTGGTGCACTTTCACACAGGGAAGTTGACTGTTGACAAGGAAACGTTTTTCGTGTGGAGGGCTCGGCGAGGCGGCCTCGTCGTTGGCGTGGAGGAGGCGGGCGCCTGGGAAAAGGAAGCCGGACCACCGTGTCTACGTTGGACAGCCGCTCCGCGAGGGGACACACGGCCCGCGCTCACCTCGGCGCTGGTTCGAAGCGAACGCCCCGACGCATGGTGGCTTGCGTTTCGGGGCGTGCTCGACCTACGGTTCCGCGAGCGGTGCTGTTCATCGGAACGAAGGGAACGACGAGAACGTGAAGGGGCGCCTCGAGCTCGCAGTCTTCGCCGCGGGCGGCGTCACCCGTCACCCGCTGCCCGCCGAGGGGAAGGTGATCCTCGGCCGCGCCGAGGAGACCGACATCCGGATCGACGACGGCTCGGTGTCGCGCCGTCACGCGCTGATCCACATCGGACCCCCCTTGCGCATCGAGGACCTCGGCAGCGCGAACGGAACCACCGTGCGTCGCGAGAAGGGCGCAGGCGGGACGGTGCGCCTGCTCGACACGCGCGTCGAGCCTGGGAAACTCGTGGAGTTCGGCGTCGGCGACGCCATCAACCTCGGCTCGACGATCCTCGTCGTCCGCAAGCTCGACGACGAGGAGCCCGAGGTGCGCGGCGAGGGGTCGCCGGGCAGCTACGTGATCCGCGACGAGGCGATGAAGCGCCTCTACGCGCTCGCCGAGCGCGTCGCCGAGGGCCCGATCAGCGTGCTTTTGCTCGGCGAGACGGGCGTCGGCAAGGAGGTGCTCGCCGAGACGATCCACCGCAAGTCGCCGCGCGCATCGGGGCCGTTTCTGCGGCTCAACTGCGCGGCGCTCAGCGAGTCGCTGCTCGAGAGCGAGCTCTTCGGTCACGAGAAGGGCGCGTTCACCAACGCCGTGCGCTCGAAGCCCGGCCTCTTCGAAACCGCGGAAAAAGGTACGGTTTTCCTCGACGAGGTCGGCGAGCTGCCGCTCGGCATCCAGGTGAAGCTCTTGCGTGTGCTCGAGGACCGCCAGGTGATGCGCGTCGGCGGGCTCGCGCCGCGCCCCATCGACGTGCGGTTCGTCTCCGCGACGAACCGCGACCTCGCGTTCGAGGTGCAGAGGGGCACGTTCCGCCAGGACCTCTACTTCCGGCTCAACGGCATCGCGCTCTCGATCCCACCCTTGCGCGAGCGGCGTTCGGAGATCGAGCCCCTCGCGCGGACGTTCGCGGCGCGCGCGGCGGCGTCGATCGGCAGGAGCCCGCTGGAGATCACGCGCGAGGCGCTCGCCGCGATGACGAGCTACGAGTGGCCGGGCAACGTGCGCGAGCTGCGCAACGCCATCGAGCGCGCCGTCGTGCTCTGCGAGGGCGCGATCCGGCCCGAGGATCTCGTGCTGGAGGGGCGCGTGCAAGGCACGGCGTCTTCGCCGCGCAACGTGCCGCTCACGGGCACCGTCCCGCTCACGCCGATGGACCCGTCGCTGTCACCGTTCTCGATCGCTGCCGACGACGCGACGTCGCAGCTCCGCGGCAGCGTGGTCGATACGGCCTCGCTCGGCAGCTTGCGAGAAGAGCTCGGCTCGCTCGAGCGGCAGCGCATGATCGACGCGCTCGAAAAATGCGCGGGCAACCAGACCGCGGCGGCGGCGATGCTCGGAATGCCACGACGTACGTTCGTCTCGAAGCTCTCGGCCTACAACATCCCTCGGCCGCGGAAGAAGGGCTAGGGTCGGGGCGGCCCCGTGGGGGGGTCGGGGATTACGATCGCGCGTGAAGCGTAGGATCTTGGTCCCCAGCGCCTGAACTCTGGCATAATGGGGAATCATCCGAGGAACGCATGGGCGCCCCGAGCGTGGTCTTTCTCCCGACTGGAACGCTATTTCACGAGCGTTATCGTGTCCTTCGGGGCATCAAGGCGGGCGCGATGGGCGCGGTCCACGAGGCGCGCGACGAGCGCACGCATGGCCTGTGCGCGCTCAAGGTGATGCTCCCCGGCGTGCTCGAAGATGCGGTGCTGCGGGATCGGTTCGCCCAGGAGGCGCGGATCACCGGCGAGATTCGGAGCGATCACGTCGTGCGCGTGACCGACGCGGGCATCGATCAGATCACGAGCATGCCCTTCCTCGTGATGGAGCTGCTCCACGGCGAGGAGGTCGGCGCGATGCTGAAGAAGCGCGGCCACATCCCGATCGACGAGGCGCTCGTCTACCTCGGGCAGGTCGCGTTCGCGCTCGACAAGGCCCACGCCGGGGGCATCGTCCACCGTGATCTCAAGCCGGGCAACCTGTTCATCGCGGAGCGCGACGACGGCTCGCCGTGCGTGAAGATCCTCGATTTCGGCATCGCGAAGATCGTCTCCGAAGGGACAAACTCGAACATGACGCAGGCCGTCGGAACGCCGACGTACATGGCCCCCGAGCAGATCGCCGGCAAGAGCAGCCAGATCGGGCCTGCGACCGACATCCACGCGCTCGGCCACATCACGTATACGATGCTCACCGGCGAGGCGTACTGGCAGGAAGAGGCGCGCGAGCACGGCGTATACGCGCTCATCCGCCGCGTCGTCGAGGGGCCGGAGGAGATGCCCACGGCGCGCGCGCTGCGCCGCCGCGGCATGGTCTTGCCGGCCTGGTTCGACGGCTGGTTCGCCCGCGCGACGGCCTTGCACCCCGAGGATCGTTTTCAGCGCGCGACCGAGGCGATCGCGGAGCTGCGTGACCAGTACGCGGAGTCGGGGCCGGACTCGTTCCGGATGAACTTGACGATCCCGCTCGTGCGGCGCTCCGACGCGCCGGAGCGGCCGCTCGAAGAAGCGTCGACGACCCGCGCGTCGGTCGCGTTGATTCAGGCCTCGACGCCGCCTGCGCCGCCGCCGGCACGGTCGCGCTGGACGACGGCCGCGCTCGTCACGCTCGTTTGCAGCGTGCTTACCCTCGTGGGTGGGCTCGGGGTGCGGGCGCTCGTCAGCGCGGGGCCGCTCTCGGTCGCGCGCGCGGGATTGCCCGACACCGTGCCCTTGCCGCCGATCGCCGCGGGCGAGGCGCCGCGCACCGAGCTCGCGAAGCCCGCGTCGCCCTCGTCGCCCTCGTCGCCGCTTGAGGTGGGCGCGGAGGGGGTCGAGGTCGAGCCTTCCCCCGCGGCCGGCACGCCTGCGGCCGCGCAGACGACCGCATTGCCCGGAAAAACCGGATCGCCCGGGCAAACGGTCCGCCCGGCTTCGACCCAGGCGCCCCCTCCCACGAAGAGCACGGGGACGAAGTCGACCCGCAAGCCTTACGAGCCTCCGAGTTCGATCGATTAGGAGACGGCTTTGCGCATGATGAGCGGAAAACCCGGCGCGTGGATCGTTCGTTCGTTCGTCGCGCTCGGGGTCGTCCTCGTCGCGTCGGGCGCACACGCGGGAGACCCGGCCGACGAGGCCCGGGCGACGGCGTTGTTCCAGGAGGCGCGCGCGGCGTTCATCGCGGGGGACTACGCGACGGCGTGTCCGAAATACGAGGAGGTCGTGCGGCTGCGCCCCGGCCTCGGCGCCCGCATCGGCCTCGGCGATTGTTATCGGAAAATGGGCCGGCTCGCGCGGGCGTGGGAGACGTACCGCGCCATCGTGGAGGACGCGGCGCGTATTGCCTCGACGTCGAAGAGCTTTACCGAGAAATCGACGGCGCAGAAGCGCGGCGACGAGGCGAAATCGCGCATGGGCGAGATCGAGCCGCGGCTCGGCTGGATCACGGTCGCCGTGCCCGAGGCGGTCCTCGCCTTGCCGAATGTCGTCGTCACCCTGGACGGGGTCCCGCTCGCGCGCGAGGCGATCGGGAAGCGATTGCCGGCCGAGCGTGGCGAGCACGTGGTCGATGCCAGCGCGCCCGGGAAAAAGTCCTGGGAGAAGAGCTTGGCGATTGCCGAAGGCGCGGAGCTCACGGTCGCGGTGCAGGCGCTCGAGGACGAGGCCGCGCCGAAGCCTGAGCCGAAGACGACCCCGGAGACCAAGGGGCAGGAGCCGCCCAAGGGAGCGAACACGGCGCCGACGACGCCGATGCAGGGCCTCCCCGGGCCGCGGGGGCCCCGCGCGCCCGACCGCATTCCGGAGGCCCCGAAAGAGAGCTTTTTCAGCACCCAGCGCGTCCTCGGGCTCGGGCTCGGGATCGCGGGGCTCGGCGCGGGCGCCGTGGGCACGTATTTCGGGCTCCGCGCGGTGCAGAAGCGCGACGAGAGCGAGGTGGACGGGCATTGCGCCGGCAACACCTGCAACGAGTTCGGCTATGACGCGCGCCGTGATGCTTATCAGTCTGGCAACATTTCCACGGGGCTCTTCATCGCGGGCGGCGTCGCGTTCGCCGGTGGCCTCGCGCTCTTCTTGACGGCGCCGAAGCGCACGAAGACGCAGACGACGGCGATCCTCGTGGGTCCTTCTTCTTTTCTTTGGACGGGGCAGTTCTAGCGCCCGAAGGGAAACTCGGTCATGCGGCGTGCATTGGTGCTTGGGCTCGTGCTCGTGGGCGTTGGGGCGTGGGCTGCCGGGTGCAATGCAGCCCTCGGCATCGACGACCCGGTGCTCGTGCAGACGGGTCCCGGCGGGACGGGCGCGGGTGGTGGCCAGGGCGGCGCCGGAGGCCAGGGCGGCAGCGGCGGGGCGGAGTGCACGGCCGTGGAGAAGGCCTGCGATGGGATCGACGACGATTGCAATGGCACGATCGACGACCTCCCGCTCGCGACCTGCGGCTTCGGCGTCTGCTTCGTGAGCGTGGAGGCGTGCGTGGACGGCATGCCCGTGCCTTGTGTGCCCGGTTCGCCCTCGCAGGACGAGCTCTGCGACGACGACAACGACGGCATCGACGACAACTGCAATGGCCAGGTCGACGAGGGCTGCCCCTGCACGGTCGGCGAGACGCAGGCCTGTTATACCGGCTCGATGGACACGCGGAACATCGGCGCGTGCAAGGACGGCTCGCAGACGTGCATCGCGGAGAACACGTGGGGGCCCTGCGAGGGCGACACGCTCCCCTCGATCGAGACGTGCAACGCGATCGACGACGATTGCGACAACGTCGTCGACGACGGCTTCCCGGAGATCACGTGCGGCGAGGGCGCCTGCCAGGTGAGCGTATCCACCTGCAACCCTGCCGGCGGGGATCCGCCCGAATGCACGCCGAAGGACCCCGTCGACGAGATCTGCAATGGCCAGGACGACGATTGCAACGGCGTCATCGACAACGGCGATCCGGGCGGCGGTGGGGTGTGCCCGTCGGGCATTCCCGGTCAATGCGCCGTAGGGACATACCATTGTGACGGCGGCGCGCTCAACTGCATACCCGACGCGAAGCCCACGATGGAGACCTGCAACGGCGCAGACGACGATTGCGACGGCATGACGGACGAGGAGAACCCCGGCGGCGGCATCGCCTGCCCGACGAACCAGCTCGGCGAGTGCGCGTTCGGCTCGACGAAATGCTTCATGGGCTCCTTGATCTGCGCCGCGCCGGCCCCGATGGACGAGATTTGCGACGGCAAGGACAACGATTGCGACGGCGAGATCGACACGCACGGCGTCGACGCCGACAAGCCGTGCACGACGGGCATGCCGGGCGAGTGCTCGCCGGGCAAGACGCTCTGCATGATGGGCGCGCTCCAGTGCAAGCCTTCGATGCTGCCCGAGATGGAGTATTGCGACGGCAAGGACAACGACTGCGACGGGACGATCGACGAGGGCAACCCGAACGGCGGCGCGGCTTGCACGCTCTCCTTCAACAAGGGCGTGTGCGCCGCGGGGACCGATACGTGCGTGGGCGGCATCGTCACCTGCGTGCAGAACGTGCAGGCGTCGGCCGAGATCTGCGACGGCCTCGACAACGATTGCGACGGCGACGCGGACGAGAGCCTCGCCTGCGGCGCCTGCGGCGCGTCGACGATCGCCTCGGGGAGCTGCACGAGCTTCGCGATCCCCTCGCAAAACCCGCTCACGACGAACTGCGAGCAAATCTTCCCCCCGGCCTCCACGATCGCGATCGCGATCGCGGAGACGGCCGTCAAGTATTACGTCAATGCCGCGGGCGGCAGCGACAACAACGACGGCAAGAGCCCCGCGAAGGCCTGGGCGACGCTCTGCAAGGCCGTGGCGATGGCCCCCGGAGGCAGCACGATCCTCGTCGCGCAGGGCGGGTATGCGTCGACCTCGGTCATCGTGGCCAAGGAACTCACGATCAAGGGCGGATTCAGCTCTTCGTTCGCGAACTGGAATCCGGACACGTACCCCACCGTGTTTTACGGGCAGCTCACGCTCGACCACAACAAGGCGGTCTGGGGCGGCTTCCGGATGCTCGCGGCGCCCACGACCTCGCTCACGCAGCACAACCTCCGCGCCGGCACGTTCGTGCGCAACTACGTGGAGACGCTGTTCAGCGGCGGCGCCGCGACCTCGGCGGCGCTCGGCGCGACGGCCTGCACGGGCAGCACGGCGACGTTGTTCGGCAATGACGTGTACACCCGCTCCACCACCTCGACGACGCACACGGCCATCCAGTTCGGCAATCAGCGCGGCGCGACGATCCTCGATTCGAACCGCGTCTGCGTCGAGGGCAAGAGCAGCGGCGCCGTGACCTATGCCATCAACGGCTCCGGGCCGAACGCGGCCAGCGTCGCCTCCTTGGTCGCGCGGAACAACGTGATCGAAGCGGCGAGCAACAATGCGTACCTCGTCAATTTCCTGGGCAGCAACGGCGGCGTCGATTTCAACCTGATCTTCACGAACAACACGATGCTCGCCCGCACGTACGGCATCTGGGGCACCGCGGCGTCGAGCGGCAAGATGCGCTGGCGGCTGACGAACAACATCCTGTTCAGCATCACGGGCGGCAGCACGGCGGTGAACCTCGGCTCGGGCGCGGGTGTCTCGCTCGACTCGGCGGAGAACAACCTCGTCTTCGGGTTCAACAACAACCTCTTCAGCGCGCCCGCCCCCGTGTTCACGTCCAACAACGACACGACGAACACGTCCACCGCGGCGACCGTCTTCATCAATGCGATGGCCGGCGATTTGCGCCTGAAGACGAACGGCCAGGGCGACGGTACCGGGAAAAACGTCTACAACCAGGCCACGTACGGCACGGTCACGACGGACATCCTGCAAGCGGGACGGCCCCAGGCGGGGGTATGGGATCGCGGGGCGTACATGAATTGAGGGGGTCTGGAAGACGCTCCTCCTCGGCGTGAAAACGGCGGGTTCGTGCGCGCGGCCTCTTGCGATGCGCCGCGGATCGGGGCTCAATGAGGCATGCACAAGCCGCTCCCGGGAGTGCGCATGGACCGCCGTGTCGCGCTCCAGAACCTCGTCCTCGCGATCGCGGCAGCCGCCGTCACGAGCTGCGACAACCTCGACAATTTCGAAGTGGACGTCGGCGCCAAGGCGACGATCCCCCCCGGCACGATCCTCGAAGAGCTGCTCGGCGTCCTCGCCTTCGACGATTTCCAGAGCATCAACCTGACGCAGGAGCTCGACAACCAGGGCGTCACGAAGGAAGACGTCGACTCCGTGCGCATGATCTCCCTCTCGCTCGTCATCGACGGGCCGACCGGGGCGAATTTCGATTTCATCGAATCGATCGCCTTTTTCGCCGAGACCGAGGGACAACCGAAGGTGCTCGTGGCCGAGCTCGATCCCGTGCCGAAGGGGAAGACCTCGCTCGATTTCGTCGTGTCGGGCGCCGAGCTGAAGCCTTACGTCGTCGCCCCCTCGATGAAGCTCACGACGACGACGAAGGGCAAGCGCCCCCCGCAGGAGACCATGGTCTCGGCCGCGGCGGTGCTCGACGTCGACGTCACCGTACCCGGTTGCTGAGCTTGACGACGGGGCCGGGTCCGTTTTTCATGATCTCGTGAGGATCGTCGGGCTCGCTTTATCACTTCTCCTCCTCTTCGACGGTTGCGCGGAGGCGCCTACGCCTACGGCGCCCCCGCGTGTGCCGCGACCACGCGCCGCCTGCGCAACGCGCGTGCCCACGCGGGTCCCGCTCTACGGCGACCTCCACGTCCACACGGCGTTTTCTTTCGACGCCCGCTCCTACGACACCGTGGTCACGCCGGCCGACGCGTATCGCTTCGCGCGTGGCGAGCCGATCCACCTGCCGCCGCTCGACGCGGCGGGGAAGGGGACCCGCGAGGCGCGGATCGACAGGCCGCTCGATTTCGTGGCCGTCACCGACCACGGCGAGTTCCTCGGCGAGATGTACCATTGCACGACGCCCACCTCGCCCAAGTACGACACGTTCACGTGCCAGACGTATCGCGAGGAGGTCGGGCAGGGCGCCTCCACCTTCGCCGTGCGCCTCTCCCAGGCGAACCCGATGCGCGTCGCGGAGCTCTGCGGCGAAGGCAAGGACTGCGAGGCCGCGGCGCGCGAGCGCTGGCAAGCCATGCAGGACGCGGCCGAGGCAGCCTACGATCGCAGCGCGTCCTGCTCGCTCACCACGTTCGTCGGGTACGAATACACGAACACGTTCGGGATCTCGAACCTGCACCGGAACGTGATCTTCGTGAACGACATCGTGCCCGAGCTGCCCGTCACCTATTTCGAGGCCCCGACACCACTCGACCTCTGGACGCTCCTGCGCGACGGGTGCAAGTCCGCCGAGAATGGCTGCGACGTGCTCGTCCTCCCGCACAACTCGAACCTCTCGAACGGCCGGCTCTTCGACCCCACCTACCCCGGCGGCGCGACGATCGAGGAAGAAGCCGCGCGCGCCGCGCTCCGGGCGGAGATGGAGCCCGTCGCCGAGATCTTTCAGCACAAAGGATCGAGCGAGTGCCGCAATGGGTTCCTCGACGTCGAGGCGGACGTCGATCCGCTCTGCGACTTCGAGGAGCTCCGGCCGGACGACGACGAACAATGCGGCGACAAGCCCGGCTCCGGGGGCATGCGCCTCTGGGGCTGCACGCATCGGCACGATTTCCTGCGGTATGTCCTGAAAACCGGCCTCCTCGAAGCCGAGCGGCTCGGGACGAACCCCTTTCTGTTTGGCCTCATCGGCTCGACCGACACCCACAACGGCACGCCGGGCAACACGTCCAGCGTGGGCTTTCCCGGGCACGTCGGGCTCGTCGACGACACGCCGGAGAAGCGCCTCGGCGCCGGCACGGAGACGCACGACGGCGTCATCAACAATCCAGGCGGGCTCGCCGGGGTCTGGGCCGAGGAGAATTCGCGGGAGTCGATCTTCGAGGCGATCCGCCGCCGCGAGACCTTCGCCACGAGCGGCGCCCGCATTCCGATCCGCTTCTTCGGCGGCTTCGGGTACGACGCGGGCCTCTGCGGGCGCCCCGAGCGGCTCGAAGAGGCCTACGCGGCCGGCGTCCCCATGGGCGGAATGCTCGGAACGTCGTCGGGAGCGGAGCCGACGTTTTTCGTACAGGCGACAGCCGACCCCGGCACGGCGAGCTGGCCAGGCAGGCCGCTCGAACGGCTTCAGATCATCAAAGGCTACGTGCGCGAGGGAAAGGTATACGAAAAAGTCTATGACGTCGCGGGCACGCCCGCCCCGGAGCCCGCTGTCGATACGGCGACCTGCGACGTGCTGGCCGAGGGCGCGGAGGAGCTCTGCGCCGTCTGGACGGACCCCGATTTCGTTCCGAACGAGCGAGCCTTCTATTATGCCCGCGCCATCGAGGTGCCGAGCTGCCGCTACAGCACGTACGAATGCAACGCGCTCGATCCGGCCTCGGCGCCGGCGGCGTGCACGGACGTGTCCGTCCCGATGACCGTGCAGCACCGCGCGTGGAGCTCGCCCATCTGGTACGGGCCATGAGAGGTCGCCCGGCGGCTTCCAGGCGCTCCCGGGAGACGGGCACGTCGGCCCTCGACATCCATTGCCGTCGTGACTACTTCCTTTCCGGGGTCGTACGCGCCCGAGCTGCATCGAGAAGAAAAAGAGGATGCGGACATGAGGCAAAACGAGGGGCGACGGGCAGCGCGAGGAGCCCATGACGGAATACGTCTTCTCTGGCGTTCGTGAAATGCAAGCGGAGTCGGCCCTCCTCCGCGGCGCCCTCGACGTGCTGGACGACGCGATCGTCGTGGTGGACCAGACCGGCAAATTCGTGTCGTGGAACCGGACCGCGGCGCGCCTCGTCGGGGTCCCTGTCGACGCCTCCCCCGAGGCGTGGACCGAAGCGTTTGGTGTTTTCTTTCCAGATGAACGAACGCCTTGCCCAACCGAATCCATTCCGCTCTGGCGGGCTCTTCAAGGCGAGCGCGTGGAGGACGTCGAGCTCTACGTGAAGAACCCGCGCGCGCCGCAGGGGATCCATGTCCTCGCCTCCGCGCGGCCGATCCTGGGCGAGCAGGGTCGGGTCCGCGGCGGCGTGGTGGTCTTTCGGGACGTGACGCTGGCGAAGGTCGCGAAGGCGGCGCTCGGTCACGCGGAGGCGCGTATGCGCGCGATCGTCTCCAATACGCCGAACATTGCGATCGAGGGATACGATTTGCAGGGCCGCGTGCTCTACTGGAACCGGGCCGCCGAGCGCCTCTTCGGCTGGTCCGAGGACGAGGTCGTCGGCAAGACGCTCGACGGCATGATGCTCGACACACCCTCGACGGCGAAGTTCGTGGAGACGCTCGAAGAGATGGCGCGCACGGGCATACCGAACGGCCCCAAGGAATGGTCGTGTTATCGCAAGGACGGCAGCCAGGTCTGGGTGTACTCGACGATCTTTTCGATCCCGACGATCACGGGCGCTTGCGAGTTCGTCTGCATGGACGTCGACGTGACGCCCCTCAAGCACGCCGAGAATCGGATCCGGGAGCAGGCGCAGCGGATGGAGGCGCAGGCCACGGACAACGCGAATCTCTTTCACGAGGCGCTGGAGGCGATCTCGGCGCGCGACGACTTTCTGGCCGTCGCCTCGCACGAGCTGCGCACGCCGCTCACGCCCCTCAAGTTGCAGCTCGAACGCCTCGTGCGGGATGCGCGCGCCGGGGCCCACCAGGAGCGCCTGGCGCCGGCGCTCGAGGTCGCCTATCGGCAGGTCGGGCGGCTCGCGGCGCTCATCGATTGCCTGCTCGACGTCTCGCGGATCACGGCGGGCAAGCTCGATTTGTGCCTCGACGAGGTCGACCTCTGCGCGCTGGTGCACGACGTCGTCACGCGCTTCGGTCGCGAGATCGAGGACGCCGGGTGCCAGCTCTCGTTTCCTCATGACAAGCCGATCCTCGGCGCGTGGGATCGGCTGCGGCTCGAACAGGTGGTCACGAACCTCCTCGGCAATGCGATCAAGTACGGCCGCGGCAAGCCGATCGAGATCGGGCTCGAAGCGGACGAGGGCACGGCGCGCCTCACGGTCCGCGACCACGGCGTCGGCATTGCACCGGAGGATCAGGGCAAGATCTTCGAGCGATTCGAGCGCGCCGTCACGAACCAATCCTTTGGTGGCCTCGGCCTCGGGTTGTGGATCGTGCGGCAGATCGTGGAGACACACGGCGGGACCGTGCGGGTGGAGAGCGCGCCGGGCAAGGGCTCCACGTTCCAGGTGGAATTGCCGCGGTGGCGGAGGACGCTCGACGAATTGCAAGGCCCGCTCTCGATATCGCAGGGGACGTGATCGCTGTTGCCAGCGGCGCGCCGGGGAGCGATCCTCGGGCGCATGCAGACGTTCGCGCTTGCCTCCTTTGCCTCCCTCGCTCTCTTCGCCCTCGCGTGCAGCCCGTCTTTGGGCGGGGGAGGGACGCAGGGCTCGGGGAGCGGCGGCTCCGCGTCGTCGAGCGGGATGTCGTCCTCCACGGGCTCCTCGTCGTCGAGCGGCGCGGGCGGCGGCGGTCCGACGGCGGAGGTGCATTTCATCGGTCGATTCACGAACGAGGCGGATCCGCGCTTCGCCTGGCCCGGCAGCACGATCGTCGCGCGTTTCTCGGGCACGGGCCTCGACGTGCGCCTCGCGGACGCCGGCAACAACCATTTTGCCGTCGTGATCGACGACGGACCGCCCACCGACCTCGCGACGAGCAGCGCCAAGGACACGTACACGCTCGCGGCGAACCTGCCCGCCGGCGAGCACACGGTCTTGCTCGAAAAACGCACCGAGTCGTACGTGGGCGTCGTGCAGTTCAAGGGATTCGTGCCTGCGCCCGGCGGCGCGCTCGTCCCCACGCCCGAGCCGTGGAGCCGCAAGATCGAGCTCGTCGGTGATTCGATCACCTGCGGCTACGGCAACACCGGCGCGGGCCCGCTCTGCCCGTTCTCGCCCGAGACCGAGGACGAGTATTCGGCGTACGGCGCCCTCGCGGCGCGCAAGCTCGGGGCCGCGCACATGGGGATCTCGTACTCGGGGATCGGCGTGTACCGCGATTACAGCGGCGCGACGCAGAACCAGATGCCCATCCGCTTCGAGCGCACCCTCGCCGACGATCCGGCCTCGACCTGGGATTTTTCCTACATCCCGGACGTCGTCGTCGTGAACCTCGGGACGAACGATTTTGCCAAGGATGACCCCGGGCAACAATACATCGACGCGCTCTCCGGGTTCCTGGACAAGCTGCGCGGGCATTACCCGAACGCGTACCTGCTCTGCGCCGTCGGCTCCATGCTCTCGGACTCGTATCCCTCCGGCGCGATGCATTTGACGAAGGTCAAGCAGCACATCAACACGACGCTCGACGCCCGCAAGGCGAAGGGCGACACGAACGTGGGGTTCGTGGACCTCGGCGAGCAAAACGCGGCGGTGGACGGGATCGGCTGTGATTACCACCCGAGCGTCGCCACGCACCAGAAGATGGCGGACAAGCTCGTGGCCGCGATTCAATCGGCCAAGGGCTGGTGAGGCGCGCGCACGGGCGTCACGGCGAGGGGGCGCGGTCCGGGGCCACGGTCCGTGCCCATCGCTCGATCGGTCCTCGTTCCATGGGCGAGAGGCCGAGCGCGCGGGCGACGAGATCGTCGAGCGTGTCCTGCTCGGCCCGGCTGATGCCCTGATTGCGGGCGCCGAAACTCTCGGCGAGCGCCTCGATCTCGGGGACGAGCCCGAGGTCGGCCGGCGCGGGGAGCGCGCGCAGGTGGGTGATCTTCACCTGGGGCATGCCCTGCCGGGCGTCGCGGTGCCGCATGTAATGGTACCAGCGAATGGGGCTCGCGTTGAGCCATCCGAGGAGAAACACCGCGCTCCACCGCTCGTCGGCGAACCCCGCGAGGATCGAGTTCCGGAAGGCGAGGCCGTCGGACAAGGCGACCATGGGAAAACGGGCCGTCTGGCGAATGAGCAGGCGCACGGTGAGCCATTCGGCGTCCTTGCGGAAGCGACCCGTGAAATCGGCGGGATCACAATAGAGGCGCGGAGGACGCCGGGAAAACGGCTCGATGTCCCCGCCCACACGCAGGCCGACCTGGAGACGCCCCTCGGGCGCCTCGCGCTCGTGGAGGTGCCGGACGTCGTCGCCGTTGCTCTGAAACCCGCGCTCGCCGAAGAGGTGCGGGGGCAGCTTCGGCAGGGCCGAGAGGGTATCGAGCAGGGCCGCCGTTTCGGCGTCGAGGTCCGTGCGCGCGAGCGGCCAGGCGAGCGCCGTGTCGAGCGAGGCTTTTTCCTTCCGGCGTGTGGAGAGCAGGCCCATGCTCGGTTGGAAGACGCCCTCGAATGCGTCCCCGAAATCGGGCAGATCGTCGTCGCACACGCAGAGCGCGTCGTGCGCGCGGCGCGAGGGCTCATACCCGCCGAGATCCGACATCGACGTCGGCAAAACGAGCCCGAGACGACCTCCCGGTCGAAGCATGCGGGCGCACTGGTGGACGAAAAGACCCTGCAAATTGCGATATCCGGCGAAGGCCGGGTTCGTGCGTCGATAAAATTCACGCAGCTCGTTGGCGAGCGGCTGCGCGGCGCGGCCGGCGTACGAGACCCAGGGCGGGTTTCCCACGCATGCGTCGAACCCGCCGCGGCCGAAGACCTCCGGGAGCTCGATGTCCCAGTGGAACGGAGAACGCGAGGCCGCGAACGCCGTGGCCTCGGCCTCGAACTCCGTCCCGCCCTCGCCGGCGAGATGACGCGCGGCCAGATCCGGCAGGGCCGCCAGGCGTTCTTTCTGGGCTTTTTTATCGTCCGAGGCAAAGAGCGCGGCGAGAAGGGCATGGCCCACGGTGCGCAGCGGCGCGAGCGCGCGGTTGGCCTCGGCGAGGAGATCCGGATCGGCCGTCTCGAAAAAACGTCGCCGCAGCGTCTCTGCCTCGGCCAGGCGCTCGTGGACCTTCGCTGGGGAGATGGCTTCCATCGATTCGCGCCCGAGCCCCACGAGCGAATCCCCATGGCGCAGGCTCGCTTCGAGAAACGAAAAGGGATGCGTCTTTGGCGCCGTGAGCAGCCAGAGCGACACCCGGGCGAGGTCCACGGCGATCGGATTGCGATCCACGCCGTAAAGGCAATTCGCGGCGACGAGCCGGCGCGCGTGGGATTGCGGACCCTCGCCGGGCGGCAAATCCGCGGGTATCCCGTCACGCTCCCAGGCGGCGACGAGGCGCTCGGCGAGCCATCGACAGACCTGCACGAGAAATGCGCCCGCGCCCATGGCGGGGTCGCAGACGGAGAGGCGGAGGATCTCCTCGGGACGCGCGTCCGGGCGCACGAGCGGGGCGAGCGTACGCTCGACCATGATTCGCGTGAGCAGCGGCGAGGTATAATGGGCGCCCGTGCGGCGCCGCTCCTCGGAGAACCCCATCAGCGTCTCGTACACAGTGCCGATGTGCTCGACGTCGAGGTCGGCGTATCCGAGGCGCTCGCCCGACACGAGGAGGAGTTTGTCGAGGATCCGCAGGACGACGGCGTCGGAGAGCCGCCCTTCGAGGAATGGAAAGGCGTCCGCGTCGAAGAGCGCGCCGCGCCGGGCGGGGCCCGGAGGAGGCGTTTGCCCGAGGGCGCCTTCATGCAGACGGCGAAACAGGGCCCTCACGCGCGGCCATGCGTCGTGACGATCGGCGAGCGAGGCGCGTTCGACCGCGGCGAGCTCGGCGTGCAAGGCGCCGAGCTCATCGCCCGGAAAGAGCCCGCGCGACGAAGCAAAAAGAACGACGACGAGGCGCAGGACCACGCTCACGAGCCCCGCTGGATCCGCCCCCGGAAACCCGGCCGTGAGCTCGCGCAGGCAGAGCGTCGCCTGCTCTCGCAAGACGCCCGCGCCTCGGGCCACGTTCGCGCTCTCCGTCACTGTTTTTCGCAATGGATGAGCTCGATCCAGGGGAGCGCCGCCTCGCTCGCGTCCGTCTCCGCTTGGGCCGTGTACGTGTCGTTCCGTGCATACCCGGTCGCGGCGCCGTTGCTCACGAGCCCGATTCCGTGGGAGGTCGTGGCGAGCGAGACCTCGCCTCCGTGCGTATGCGTGCGCGAGGCCGCGCTCGAAAGGGGTTCGCCGCCGAACGAGAGATCCGGGGGCGCGTCCTTCGGCAGGCCCACGACGAGCCGGCCTTGCGTTGCGGCGGCCTGCTGAAAGCCCGCGGGGCATTTCGGGCCGTCGTAAAAGATCTGCATGCCCTTCGGCAATGGTTTGACCCCGGCCTCCGGCGCCGCGAGCTTCTTGCACGCGAGGAGCTGGACGTACGGCAATCCCGTGGTGGATTTCTCCGAGGTCGTGCCGAATTCGAGCGTTCCCGCCGCAGAGACGCCGTTGTTGCCGCCGCCGGAGACGCCTGCATACGTGATGGGGACGAGGTCGAACGTCGCTTTCACCCCGTGCGTGTGGGGCCGCTCTTCGCCGCTCAGGAGCGGCTCGCCCACGGTCGTTCCGCCCGCCGCGTCGGCGATCGTCGGGAGCACCGTGCGTCCGGCCGCGGCCTTGTACGGCTCCCATCCGCTCGGGCAGGCAGGGACCTGGAAAAACCCGATCGTGTTCGTGGGCATTGCGTCGCCGCGCGCCCCGGGGCCGCCGCCCACGCCGCCGCTCCCTCCGCTCCCGCCATTTCCCTCCCCGCCGGCGCCTTGCGAGTCGCCGGTCGTGGACACGGATCCGGTCGCGCATGCCGTGACGAGGGCGATGGCCGTGATCGCGGCCGCGCTTTTCATTGCTTGACGCATGCCATCACCTGCACGAAAGGAAGGCCCGAGACACCGGGGTTCGTCGTCCCCGCAATGGCGTACGTCTGCGCCTGCGCGCCCGCCTGGTTGCTCCCGTCGGCGGCCGCGATCGACTTCGAGGGCAGGGCGATCTCGCCCGCATAGTCGTGGGTGTGCGTGCGATCCTCGCGGTCGGAGAGCGGCCCGCCCACCTGCACGCCGACGTCCTTGCCCTCGGCGACCGCCACGACGAGCCGCCCCTCGACGTTCGGCGCGGGCGCCCATCCGGGCGGACAAACGCCCCCTTCGACGTGGGCCACCATGCCGGCCGGCACACCATCCTCCTCCACGGGTTCCCCGGACGCGCTCCGGCTCGCGACGAGCCCGAGGCCAAGACCGAGGCCGAGGAGCAGAAACCTTCCTGTCATCGTACCCGAGATTGGTTTGTGCATGCTTCGAGGCGTATCGACCCGCGCCGGGCGCGTCAACGGGTAGCGGATGACGCACCGCTGCGTAAACCACGTCGCCGCTCCGCGGGACGCGGGTCCATTTTTCCCCTCGATCCCGCGCCTGTTGAGATAGGCTTCGGCACGATGCAAATCCTCTCGGTCGGTCCCCTGCGCACGGGGTCCATCGTGTGGCAGAAGCGCGCGGGGGGCTTCGTCCTCACGGTCGTTTGCAAGGCCACGTATTGGCTCCAGCCAGGCGAGGCCGTGCTCTCGAACGAGCAAGAAGCCCTCAATGAGGCCGACGATCACTGGGACGACGATCCGAACCGGAGCTTGCGTGCCGCGAGTGATCTCGTGCCGGTCAAGCCGCGCCCCGAGGTCACGCTCGTCGGGTATGCCTACGCCCCGGGACAACAGCCGGTCCGATCCCTCGTGGCGCGCCTCATCGTCGGCGAGGTCGACAAGGCGATCGAGGTGTTCTGCGACCGCTCGTTCCTGCCCGACGGCTCGCTCCAGGAGGGCACGCGGTTCACGCGGATGCGCCTCACGTGGGAGCGCGCGGGCGGCGGGCCCGGCACGAACAACCCCGTCGGCGTGCGCGCCGATGTGCGGGACGGTTATGGCCGCCGTGCCCTGCCGAACCTGCAGCCCCTCGGCATCTACGTCTCCACGGCCGAGGATTTCGTGCCGCCCGTGTGTTTCGCGCCCATCGCGACGAGCTGGCCCTCGCGGGCGGACCTCGTGGGGCGCGCGCCGCCGCCCGCGGGCGTGGGCCTCGACGGGCCGAGCGAGGCGTTTTTTAATGCATCGCCCTCGGATCAGCTCCTCACGGCGCTGCGCGACAACGAGCGGATCGTGCTCGAGAACCTGCACCCCGAGCATACGCGGCTCGTGACGAACCTGCCGGGCGTGCGGCCCGCGATCTTCGTGGACCGAGGGAACGGGCCTGCGCAACGGCAGAAGGTGCGCGCCGATGCCCTGTGGATCGATACGGACCGCGGAATCGCCACGCTCACCTGGCGCGTGCAGGTCCCGCTCGCGCGGCCGGACGAGCCGGGGCGCGTGATCGTGGGAATGGAGATGCCTGGGCACGACCTGAGCTGGGGCGAGATCGTCCAGACGATGGCCGCCTCGGAATCGAAGGGGTTTGCCGAGGACGACCATACCCAGACGAACATCATTTCGCAGATGGAGGCCGAGGCGGCGCGCCGCGCGGCGCTGCCCTTCGCGGCCTCGTCCCTGCAACCGGCGGCGCGCGAGCCGCAGCCCTCGCTTTCGGGCGATTTGCCATTCCAATCGTCGGTCCTCCAGCCGCCGACGTCGGCGCCGCTCCCCTGGACGCAGCAGCTCCAATCGCCGCAGCCGCCGACGCTGAAGCCCCCGCCCTTGCCCGCGGCGGCGCGCGCCCCGCTCCCGGGGACCGTTGTCTCCCCCGCGCCCGTGCCGCCCGTGTCCAAGCCCGCGCCGCCGGTGCCGCCGCCTGCGCCCAAGCCCTCGACGCCTGCGTTCATCCCGCCCGTCGTGCCCGCGCCGGTCGTGGCCGCGCCGCCGCCGGTGCCCGCGCCCGTGCCCATGCCCGTGCCCCTCCCGGCGCCCGTGCAACTCTCTGCGATTCCCGCGGCGCCCCCGTCGCCCGTCCCCGCGCCGGTTCGTCCGGGAACGATATCGTCCGAGGGCGGCCGCGGGGCGAGCCCGTGGGCGGGCGGCGCGCCCGGCGGCGTGGCGCCGGTGCGCGAGACGCTCGGCACGGCGGCGGCTGCGGCCGCGGCGGCCGTCGCGGAGACGCCCAAGGATTCGGCGTCGGACGGCGGCGCGCTCGGCGCATCGAATGAAGCGGCGGGCGTGCGCGCGTGGAGCGCGCCACGCCGGGAGATCCGCGCGGTCGTCGCGGAGGAGGAGGCGCAGAAGCCCGTCATCGTCCGCGAGCTCTTGCACCTCGTGTGGTTCGAGCCGAGCTTCGTGCCGCGCATCCGGCGCGTCCCGGCGTGGAGGCGGCTGCTCTCCGAGCTCGAACAGCGCGGCGCCGACAAGGAGATCGACGACGTGCTCGCCGGCAAGGAGGCGTGGGAAATCGAAGATCGCCGCGAGATCTTCGAGATCCTCGCCCGCGCCGATCGAATGGACGACCGGAGCCTCGTGGAGCTCATGGACCAGGCCATTCGCGAGGATGGCAAGTACGCGACGCCGATCGTGCTCGTCGGCGGCGAACTCGAAACGCCGTTCGACGAAATGGAGACGCTGAAGGCGCTCTCGACCGCGGCGGCGCCGCTCGTCGGGCCCACGGACGAGGGGCTGAAGGCTGCTGTGGAGGCCGCGGACAAGTTCATCGCGCGCTCGGGCTTGTCCTGGGCGCCGGTCGTGCCGGAGGGATTGTCGAACCGGATCCGCGAGGCGTTCACCCGGGAGAAAAAGAGTTTGCCCGCGGACGCGCTCGATATGCAGGCCGAGCGGGCGCTCATCGGCGGACGTCATTACCAGAAGCGCGAGGTGCTCGGCGGGACGTACCTGCGGCTGCTCCTGCGCCTGCATTCGGACAGCCAGCCGATCGTGGCGTATGCGCCGGACGCGGTCGCGCGCAAGCTGCCGATGTTCCGCAGGTTCCGCGCGAGAATCGTGGGCGAGCTGCATCCGGCGCAGGACCAATACGAGGCGCGGGGCGAGGCGATCCGGGCGCTCGCCGTCGGGACCGTCACGGTGCCGGAGCGGGGGACGGCCGGGGCCAAGAGCTGAGCTGATGGGGGGCGATTATTATCGCCAGGCCGTCGCCCGATGGGAGGGCACGGCCCACCTGCGGATCACCTCGTGGCGGGCGTTATGGGCCGCTCGGCTCCGGCCGAGCGCGCTCTTCGCGGTGGTGATGATGGCGATCACGGAGCGGCTCTTCGGGCCGGCGCGGCTCGTCACCCGGATGCAGCCCACGTCCGACGCGAATCGCTTCGACCACCTCGCGGAGATTCGCCGCTTCGGGATGCGCGTCTACCGCGGGCGACGACGTATGCAGATTCAGCCCGACGGCGTCTCGGTGCAGATCGAGGGCGAGGAGGCCCTCTGGCCCCGCCTCGGCCGGGTGATTCCGCTGCCGCCGGGTACGGCGACCGTGCTCGACGCGCGCCGCGCCCGGTATCGCATGGCGAGCACCGGGCAGGTGTGGGACATCGATTTCGACATTGGCCCCACGGAGGCCCTGTCCGTGCTCACGTCCCCCTGGGGCCGGGGCGAGGAACGGCTCCGGCGCGCGGGTGACCCCGGCGCCGGAGCGGTTTGACGGTCATTGTTTCGGCCGGGGCTTCGGAATCGGCACATTGGCGGGCGTCTGGGCCGCCTTCGCCGGCGTGGCCGAGAAGATGGCCTTGTTCGCCAGGGCGAAATCGGCCACGCCGTCGGCAATTTCCTGGGCGATGGCGTCACCTTGCGTCATGCACGCGTTCCGGTCGGCGTCGTTCGTGATGAACCCGAGCTCGATCAGCACGGAGGCCTTGGTCTCCGGGCCGAAATATTTCAGGTTGATCACGTAGAGGTTGTCGCGGGACTTGGCGCCGCGGGTCTTGATGATCTTGGCGCGCCCCGAGAGCGTCGATGCCAGCGTCTTCGAATGGGCGTAGCTCGGGTGATAAAGGACCGATTGGCCCGAGGCCGTCGCGCCGGCCGCGTCGAGGTGAAGGCTGATGAAGATGTTCGCCTTCTTCTCCTTGGCGATCGCGACCCGCCATTTGAGCCTCGGCAGGACGTCGGTGATCTCGCCCTCGCGCGTCAGGTACACCGCCTTGATGCAGTCCGTCTTCGCTTCGAGCTTCGATTTCAGCTTCTTGGCGACGTCGAGCGCGATGTTGCTCTCGTAGATCGTGCCGGAGACGGCGCCGGGGTCGACGGGGTTCTTCGCCTTGAGGCGATCGCCATGGCCGGGGTCGATCACCACGATGATGGCGCAGCTCTGGACGGCATTGCCATCGGCCTGCGCCCCCGCGATCGCCTGTTGTTGCTCGCTGGTTACGGTCGCCATGACGGGATCGAGCCTCCGAGGTCAGACGCAGAGAATGGCGCGATTGGCGCTCACGTAGGAGCAGACCCCATCGCAGAGCCAGCCGGCGATGTTGTCCTTGTTGTCGATGACGGCCTTGCGGTCTCCATCATTCGAGATGAAGCCGAGTTCGAACAACGCGGCGGCCTTCACCGATTGGAAGATCGTGGCGTCGCGCCATATGCCGAGCTTGCTCGACTTCCACTTGTACGTGGCGAGCACGCTGAGACCCGACGTCTTGATGGGCGGCTCGCGCCCCGCGATCGGAAGCTTGTACTCCGCATACAGCGCGGCCGCGAGCTTGGCGCTCTCCGCCTTGTTGGAGGATTTGTGGTTGTAGAACACCTCTTTGCCGTTGGCCGAGGCGCTCGAAAAGGAGTTCATGTGAAGGCTGACGAAGACGTCGCACTTCTTGGCCACCGCGACCTGCTGGCGCCACAGGAGTTTTGGCTGTGAGGGGTTGTCGACGTTGCCCTCGCGGGTCAGGTGCGCCGACTCGATGAGATCGGTCTTCGCGGCGAGCTTGCTCTTCAAGAGCTTCGAGATTTCGAGGACGACGTCGCTCTCGTTGAGGCCTCCGCCGACGGCCCCCGGGTCGATGATGGTGCTCTCGTCGTGCGTGTCGCCGTGCCCCGGATCGATCACCACGACGACGGTGCACCGCTGCACGCCGTTGCCCGTCCCCGCGACCTGCTGCTGCTGCTCCGTCCCGACGTTCATATCGGGATCGCGCTCCCGTCTCCGTCGGCCGGATCGTCGATCGTGTATTCGGGCGAAGGCGCGTGATCGTCCGGGCTCTCGCCCGCGGTCGGCTGCTCCTCTTCCTTCTCCTCGAACGGCCCTTCGGGCTTCGAGCCGCTGCCGTCGCCGGGCTCGCCGCGCTCGTTGATCCACACCATCGTGCCCGAAATGGTGACGCCGGCGCCGTCGAGCTTGATGAAGCCGCCCGCGCCCTTGATCGTGGCCGCGCCGCCCGCCTCGCCGACCCACGCCTCGCCGGCCACGTGGTGAATCTCCTGGCCCGCCCGGAGCGCGCTGCGCCCCTCGACCTTCTCGTGCCGGCTCTTCTTCACCGTGAGGGATTGCTTGCCGTCGACCCGCTCGCGCCGGCTGCCCTTCACCGTCAGGTGGACGTCTTTGTTGTACGTCTCGTTCTTGTTTTGCTTCGTGACCTCGTCGTAATCCTTGCCGACCCAGAACTTGCGGTTGCCGAGGGTCTGCTCGGATTCGTCGTTCTTCACGAGCTTCTGCCGGTCGTGGACGATTGTGGCGAACTCGTCGTTGTTGACGTTCCGGTTGCGGTCCTTTTGCGCCTGCTGCCAGACGAGCTCTTTCTGCGCGAGATCCTCGAACATGATCTCGTTGAACCCGTCCGAGCCGAGCGAGGAGTCGCTCTTCCACGTGCTGCGCGTCTTGTCCTGCGGCAGCTTGTACGGGACCTGCTGCGCGGCATTGTAGACGCGGCCTACGATGATCGGCTGGTCCGGGTCGCCTTCGAGGTACGAAACCAGCACCTCGTGGCCGATGCGCGGCACGGTGATCATGCCATACCCCATGCCGCCCCAGCCCTGGCTCACGCGGACCCAGCACGAGCTTTGCTCGTTCTTCTGGCCCTCGCGATCCCAGTGGAACTGCACGCGCACGCGGCCGAACTCGTCGACGTGGATCTCCTGGCCCGAGGGGCCGACGACCGTCGCGCTCTGGAGGCCGTGAATGCGCGGCTTCGGCGTCTGTCGGGCCGGACGATAAGGCGCCTCGGCGAAAAACGCGTGGCCGAAGAAGCTGAAATCGCCGGTGTCCGTGCCTTCGATCGAGGCGCCGACGACGAGGAACGCGCGGCTCTCGGGCAGCGCCGCATGCGGGTGGCGGCCCATCGAGAAGATGACGCCCGGCGCGAGGTCGAACGTGTTCGCCGCGAACGAGATCATCCTCTCGCCCGTGCGCTCGGCTTCGAGGACACGCGTCGAGAGCTCGGTGCCGTATTTGCCGTCGTGCCGCGCGAAGCCACGATCGTCGGCGTTCGGCGTGCCCTCGGCCTTGCCCGTCTCGACGAGGAAGGAGCCCGCGTCGTAATGGTACTGCTCCATCTTGCCCTCGATGCCCGCCGTCGGTTCGGCCTTGCCGAAGAGGGCGAGATCGGGCTTGCGCGGGTCGTAATCGCGGAACGTGGCCGCGCCGGGGCGGACCTCGCGGCCGAAGCGCACGCGGCTGATGAACTCCTTCTCGGCCGACTCGTTCGGGTTGTCGACGTACGGAATGGGCGGGCCGGAGCGGGGCGTGTTCGTCTGGATGCGATCGCCGAAGACGAGCGTCGTGCCGCGCTCGGGGTGCTCGCTCAGGGTATACGCGATGCCCGCCTCTTCGAGCAGGCGGCACAGGAAGGCGTAATCGGTCTCCCGGTACTGGACCTTGTAATCGAGCTTCGGGTACTGGTCGCGCTGGATGCGCCAGGTCGGCTGGATGTTCCACTCGGCGAGCAGACGATCGATGATGTCCGGGATCGAGAGCTGCTGGTAGATCCGATTGCCCTGGCGATGCGTGAGCAGCCAGAGCTCCGGCACGATGTGGATCTGGTACGTCGAGAGCGCGTCCTCGGCGGACAGCTCCTGCATCGCGTGCGCCTGCTCGGCGCGGGCCACGATGCCCGTCCACGTGCGCTGGGCGCCGCCCTGCACGTGGGCATACCCCGCGTGCAGGCGGAAGCCCGCGGGATGCCCGACCGCGGCCCCGAGGTCGAGGCTATGGTCGGGCGAGCGGACGAGGAGGTGGATCGAGAACAGGTTCGAGACCGATTCCCGGACGGAAAAACGCCGCACGTAGAGGTCGCGTTGACCGGAGGCGAGGGAGAGCTCGAGGTTTGCCACGGCATTGACTCCGAATCAGTGAGGCCTTACGAGCGCCGAGAGCGAGAGGTCCTCTTCCTCGACGAAGATTTCCTCCATGCCGCCCGAGAACTCCTGGCGTTGCGCGGTGCTGCACGTCGGCCAGAAGACGCGGAACACGCCCGGATCGTAGAAACGGAAGTAGACCTTCTCGTTCGTCGATTCGAGCGTCACCATCAAGAAGCGCCGCCAGTGCCGCCGCACCTCCACGAACTTGTCGTAGCTCGTGCAGAAGATGCACCAGCGATTGCCGAACCCCTCGGCGAGGAGCCGGTCGAGCAAGGCCGAGTCCTTGCGGAACGGGCCCACGAGGTACGGCGCGACGTCTTCGAGCGTCTCGCCCTGCAATCCGTCGTAGAGCGATTGGTGCGGCTCGACGCCCTCGCGCAGCACTTCGAGGATCCGGCGGTCGCGCGCGCCGTCGACGACCGCATACAGCGGCACCTTCGCCGCCTCGGCGCGCAAGACCTCGCCCGCCCGCGCGGCCGCGTCGAGGCGCGCTTGCTCGTCCTCGGGGGACCGGGTCGGCTTGCGCCGCGGCGGCTGCGTCTTGCCCTCGACGTACACCAGGAAATCGGTCTCGCCCGCCTGAATCCAGCCGCCGTGCGGGACTTCGCCTTGCTCGACGGCCTGGCCGCCGAGGCGCGTCCCGCCCTGGCTGCCGAGATCACGCAACAAGCACGACGCGCCGTCCCATTGCAGCTCGAAATGCGTGCCCGACATCTGCCCGTCGTGCTGGACGACGAGGTCCGCGAGATCCGTGCGGCCGACCTTCAGCGCGCGGCCCGCCTCGACGGCCTTTTTCGTGCCGGCGAGCTTGCCATACCGCACCTCGACGATGAGGCGAGGCTCCGTCACGACCCGTCCCTCCCGGCCTTCTGGCGCGCAGCGCGCTCGGCCGCCTTGCGGGCGCAGTCCTCGCAGAACGGTTTGTCCGTCTGGAGCACGGCCATCGGATTGCTCCCGATGATCACCGTCGGGCATCCCGAGGCGATCGTTCCGCCGTGGTTCGTGGGGTCGCCTTTTCGTGCGGCGTCCTTGCCGCCGATGATGACCGTGGGCTCGCCGGCCGAGATGGCGGCGCCGCAGGCCTCGGCGTCGGTGACGCGCGCCTGCGGCTGAAAGCCGACGATGACCGTGTCCTCGCCCTGGACGATGACGTTCGGCGGGTGAATCCCGCAGACGTGACGATCCGTGATTCGTGCGGCAGGAGGCATTTTCGTGGCTCCTTTATTGCGCGATGAGCGTCTTGCTCACGTCGTCGACGACCGCCTCGATCGCCTCGTCCGGCTTCTCCGGCGACGCGCCCGATCCCTGGCCCGCCGCGCCGCCGCTGTTGATGTAGACCTTCGTGCCGCGGATCGTGACGCCGCTGCCGTCGATCCGGATGAACCCACCCGGGCCCTTCAGCGTGAGGTCCTCGGCCTCGATCACGAGCGCCGTCCCCGCCTTGATGTGCAGCTCCTTCGACACCGCGAGCGCGTGGTTCTCGCCGATGAGCTCGTGCCGGTCGCCCTTCACTTCGAGCGACTGGTTGCCCTCGATGCGCTGGTTGCGCTTGCCCTGCACGTGCAGGTGGCTGTTGCCCTCGACGCGCTCGCGCTTGTCCTGCTTGATGACGATGTCCTGGTCCTTGCCGACGAACACCTTCACGAAGCCGATCGTCTTGTCCTGCTCGTCATTCGAGACGAGCTTCTGCCGATCGTGGCCGATCGTGATCGTCTCGTCGTTCTTGACGAGCCTGCGCCGGTTCTTTTGCGCCTGCTCCCAGACGAGCTCCTGGCCCTTGAGATCCTCGAACATGACCTCGTTGAAGCCGCCGCCGCCGAGCGAGGTGTCGCTCTTCCACGTCGAGCGTGTCTTGTTGTCGGGCAACTTGTACGGGACGGCCTGCTTCGCGTTGTAGACGCGGCCCACGATGATCGGCTGATCTGGATCCCCGTCGAGGAAGCCCACCATCACCTCGTGCCCGATGCGCGGGATCACGATCATGCCGTACCCCGTGCCCGCCCAGCCCTGGCTCACGCGGATCCAGCACGAGCTGCCGTCGTCGTTTTTCCCCTCGCGATCCCAGGGGAACTGCACGCGCACGCGGCCGAACTCGTCGGTGTGGATCTCCTGGCCCGCGGGGCCCACCACGACCGCGCTCTGCACGCCCTCGACCTTGGGCTTTTGCGTCTTCTGCTGCGGCCGGTAGGGCGCGTCCGTGAACGCGGCTTGCCCCGACATCGTCCACTCCTCGCCCGGCGTGCCCTCGACCGAGAACTCCGTGACGAGCAGGCGTTTGTCCTCGCCGAGTTCGGCGTGCGGGTGTTTGTCGACCGAGAAGATTTGCCCCGGCCAGAGGTCGATCGTGTTCGTCTCGAACCCGATCGTGCGCTTGTCCGCGCGCGTGCCGCCGAGCATGCGATCGGCGCGCTCCTTGCCGAACCCTTGATCGTAGCGCGCCGTGCCCTTGTCGTCTGCGGCCGGCGTGCCGCCGCCGCCCTTGCCGTTCTCGACGAGCGTGGCGCCCGGCTGGTAATGGTACTGCTCGTACTTCGCCTCGGGGCCCTCGGCCTTCGGCGCGTCGCCGAAGAGCGCGAACATCGGATTCCGGAAGTCGTAGTCGCGAATCGTGTGCGCGCCCGGCCGGACGATGTGCGTGAGGCGGACCTTCGAGAGGTACTCCTTCTCGGACTCGCGGTTCGGGTTGTCCACGTAGGGAAGGGCGCCGCCGGGGCGCGCGGGGTTCGCTTCGAGGCGATCACTCAACGTGAACTTCGAGCCCTTCGCGTCGTCGTCCGGGAACGTGTACGAGATGCCCGCCTCTTCGAGCAGGCGGCTGACGAAGGCGAAATCGGTCTCGCCGTACTGGACCTTGTACTCGAGCTTCGGGTAGCGGCCCCGATCGATCTCCCACTTCGCCTCGACGCTCCACTCGCCGAGCAGGCGATCGACGATGTCGGGGATCGAGAGGTGCTGGTAGATGCGATACCCGCGGCGCTGCGTGAGCAGCCACAACGTCGGCACGATGCGGAGCGAATACGTCGAGAGCTCCTTGCCGAGGCCTCCCGGCTGCACCGCGTGCACCTGCTCGATGGAGCTCACCACGCCGCTCCAGAGCCGCGCGCCGCCGAGGCGCGCGTACGCCCAGCCGCTGATGACGCGGAGGCTCGCCGGCTGCCCGACGATCGCTTCGAGATCGATCGAGGGGCTCTCCGAGCGCGCCATCACGTTCACGCTGAACAAGCTCGAGACGGACTCGTGCACCGAGAAATAGCGCACCGACAACGACGTCTCACCAGATGCGAACGATAGCTCCAAGATCGGCATGGAAGCCGCCTCCTCGACGTGACCGCCCGGACCAATGCGCGTACTGTCCGATTTTTGGCATCGGCACCCTAAACCGGCTTCGCGGTCGGGCTCAAGATCAAAATGGGTGAAAAAAGGTGTCGCTCTGCGTCAATGATCGCGGTCGATCGCGTCGTCGCCGAGCCGATCGGGCATGTCGCTCACATCCTCTTCGGCCTCGGGGCCCGTGGCCTCGTCGAAGTGGGGCGCCTCGGGCCTTGCCCGAGGGAGGACGGGGAGCTGTGGAAGCTGGCGCGGAGCACCTGGCGGGCTGTATCCGCGGAGCTCAAGAGCGCCGCTCGTCCGTGATCGGTACCGCCCTTTCGTGTGCCCGGCGGGTGATCGACGCCCACGCGTCCGTGTGCTGGAACGGAAACCGCACCTCCTTGCGCGCAAGCCCGCTCGCAATCCGCTCCCGGATGAGCCGCAGCATTGCGAGCGCGTCGCGCTTCTTCACGTCCACCCGTAGCTCCGGCAGCGCGTCCCGTAAGGCGGAGAGCTCCGCCTCCGGCACCCCGCGCACGCGCCCGCTCGTGAGGATCGCCGGGTAGCACCGCTCCGCATAGAACAGCTCCCGGGCGGCCTGGATCAGCGCCTCGCGTGATCCCTCCGTGATCACACCGCGCTGCGCCGCGCGGCGCAGCGTCTCCCGCATATTCACCATGGCCTCCGACACCGGTCGATACCCCCCCTCCGCGAGCCTGTGCGCCACCGCCACCTCGTCATCGTCCGTGAGATCGCCCCGCGCGTACGCCGCATGAATCTCGCCCACCCCCTCCATGCCGAAGGGCCCAAGCTCCGCCGCCCGGAGCGCGCCCAGGCTCGCCGCGCCGAAGACGTGAATGCCCCGTGACATCGCCCATAACACCTCCTTGTGCGCCACGGAGGGCACGTGCTCGAAGGAGCCGTCGAGGATCCCGATGACCGCCGGCTCCTCCTGCGCCGCGCGGTACACGTCGCCCTGTGCGGCCGGGGGGCGGTACATTGCGTCGAGCTCCCGGAGGCCCTCCTCCGCTGAGAGCGTTGGGCCCGTGAAGATATGGACCTTCATCTCGTGCGCCCCTCCATGCGTCTCCGGGCGCGAAGCCCCGGCACATACCCCGGTACATCATGGTTGGCCTCGAGCCCCGGCACGATCACCCGCACCACCGGGATCCCGAAGGCTGCCTTCGTCAGATCGATCGTGATGACTTGCGAGAGCCCTGCCGCCGCGAGGCGTTCGAGGAGCCAGGCCACGTCGTCGTCGAGCGTCTCGTCTTCGTGATCCGGCGCGGCCTCGAAGCTTCGCGCCGGCGGCGACGCCGCGAGCATCCGGAGCGCCCGGCGCGCGGCGTCGAGATCGCCCCCCTCGGGCCGCTCGTGGCAATGCACGTCGTCGCGAGACCCCGTGATCAGCGTGAGCCGGCTCTGGGCCGCCTCCGTGAGCGCACGCGACAGGGCGACGGCGCGCGACGGGTGACAGCCCATGCCCCCCATCGGCCCGATCGGCCGCTGGGGGTTCGGCTCCCGGTCCACGATCACGCACGAGAAGACCGGGACTCCGATATCGGACGTCACCTCCCAGACGGCCACCTCCACGCCCGCCTCTTCGTATTTGTCGAGCAGGGACCGGCAGAGGGGGTCAGGGACCGTGGAGAGGTCCACGCGCGCCTCTTTTTGTGCCTCACCGGCAAGCTGGAAGAGCGCCGTCGCGTCGCGCTCGATCAGCTCGGCGAGGGCGTGGCCGAGCGCCTCCAGCGGGTGATTGCCGGAGGCGAGGCCGTTCGAGCTCATCAAGAAGGACCCGCTGCCCGAGGGGAGCGGCAGCGTGTAATCCATATGGACCATCTCGTAAGGCACCCACATGCTGCCGCCATGGAGCATTTCCTGCCCCTCGATCCACAACGTGCGTAGGTTGTCGTGAAACACGCTCCCCGCGAGGCGCGGCAGGCCGGAGAGGTCGGCCACGCGGTGGGAGAAGCGCAACTCGTTCCGTGTGGCGAGCCGGAGGGGTCGGTCGATATGCTCTGCATGATACTGCTCCACCGACTCCATGAGCGCCGAGGCCCGCGCCGAGGCGCGATCCGCGCCCTTGCCCTGCGATACCGAGAGCGAGCGCGCGTTCGGCCGGATCGCCATCGCCACGGGAATGCCGATGGTGTCGAGCCCGGTCACGTCGGCGATGCGGGTGATACCCATGATGGGCAGGAGGCCCTGGACGCGGGCGAGCGTCGCCTCGGGCGGGACGATGCGGTGTGTCCCCCGCCGAAAGCGCTTCGCTGCAGGCGTGGTGGACATGCCATCACACCTTCCTCACGAGCTTCCCGGGAGCCGGGGTGATTGGCGAGGGGTTCAGGACGTAACATGTGGTCCACGTCGGCGAGGGGGGCACGTAGGAGGCGAGCGTCTTGTCGCTGGACTGGGCCTTGCTGTTCATGTCGCTGAGCGACGGGACTTGGCTGCTTTGGGTAGGAACG
The DNA here is from genome assembly GCF_005144585.1 of Polyangium fumosum. Lineage (GTDB taxonomy): Bacteria > Myxococcota_A > Polyangia > Polyangiales > Polyangiaceae > Polyangium > Polyangium fumosum. The sequence goes on from NZ_SSMQ01000041.1 coordinate 68,029, forward strand.
ATGGTCGCCAAGGTCCAGACGTCGGGCGTGAGCGCGTACAGGGCGCCGTCGGCGCCGTAGACGAGCAGCATCCCTGCGCGCAGCGTCGCATACCCAACATTGCCGTTCGCGTCGGCGGCCTGGATGATGGCCGTCCCGAGGTTGATGGCCTCCGCCTTCCCGTCCTCTGGGCCGATCGTCACCACGGCCTTGTTCAAGCTCGTCCAGGTCACGGCGTCCACGCCGCGTACGGAGAACGTGATGTCGTTACCCGTCTCGATCGCCGTATCTCTCGGGGCTACCTCGAGAGAACCTACGTAGAGGGTGACGCTCGCCGTGTTTTCATCCTCGTCCATGCCCGTGATGGTCACGGGCGAACTGCTTTGCTTGATGCCCGTCACGAGACCTGTTTGATCGACGGTCGCAATGCGCGAGTCCGAGCTTGTCCAGGACAGAGATTGCTGCTTCGTAACGCTCTTCAACGAAAGCTGCGTCTGCTGCCCGACGACGAGACTCCGGGTCTCCGCGTGAAGGATGAGCGTGCTCATGGTTCTTCAATTGCCTTTCTCGATCATAGGTATTCCGTCTCGCCAGCGCGGACGAGCGCGCGCCGCAAGGCATCCTCCGTGCCAACCTCGTCCCGCGCCGCCTCCAAAGCGGCCGTGAGCGCCTCGGGGAGCCGTTGCTGTCCCGGCTCGATCAGGGCCGCGGCGTAGCAGGCCGCGCCTTCGTGATCCCCCCGCGCGAGCGCCGCCGCCGCGAGCGGCAAGAGCGCCATCCACTGGAAAGGATACACCAGCGCCGACGAACGAAAGCGAGCGAGCGCCGCCTCCCCCAGGCGCATCACCTCGCCGAAATCGCCCTCCGCGAGCGCGACCCAGGAGAGGTTCGCGAGCGCCGCGCCCACGTAGTCGTCCATCGCCGCCGCCTCCGCCGTCCCGAGGCTCCTCTTCGCCCACGCCCGCGTCTCGGCCACCCGCCGTCGTCGCCGCCAGACCTGCGTCAGGTACGTCAGGCTCCGCGCTTCGAGCGTCACATCGCCCGTGCGCTCCGCCTCCGCGAGCGCGTCGAGCAGCCGCGCCTCCGCCTCGTCGAGCGCCCCATGCCAGAGCAGCACCGTCGCGAACGCGAACCGCGTCGCGGCGAGATCCGGCGAGCCCTCTTCCTGCTCGCAGGCCAGAAGGCAAGCCCGCGCGTTTCGCACCGTCTCGGCCGAGAGCAAATACCGCTCGCTTCGCAGCCCGATCTGCGTGAGCGCGCGGAAGAAACGCGCCCGCTGCGCCGCCGTCCCCCCTGCCTGTACCACGGGCCGCACCCGCTCCACGATCGCGGCCATCTCGTCGACACGCGCGGCCCAGTAAAACACGGCGATACGGTCGATCTGCACCTCGACCCACGCATCCCACCATGCCGCGGAAGCCCTGGGCGCCGAGGCCCCGAGCGCGGCCTCGGCCTCGGCATACGCCGCGAGCGCCTCACCGTGGTCGTGGTGGACTTCCCACGCCTTGCCGATCTTGCGATGGACGCGGGCGCGCGTGATCGCCCCCTCGGCAGGCAAGACCGCGAGGGTGTCGGCGTAGGCCTGCCGCGCTTCCTGCTGCCGCCCCACGAGCCCGAGCACGTCGCCGAGGCTCTCGAGCACGCCCGCCGGCGCGGCCCCCTGCGCCTCCTCCACGGCGGCCCGGTAGAGCCGGATCGCCTCCCCGTTCGCGTACGAGGCGCGTGCTCGATCCGCCGCGCGAGCAAAGAAGACGCTCGCCTGCGGGTGATCGCCGGCCTCCGCGTGATGATGGCCGATCTCCGCGAGCCGCTCCTCGCCGTCCGCGGTGAGCGCGAGCGCGACGCGGTGGTGCATGGCCCGGCGCAGCGCAGGCGCGATCCGCGCCTGCGCGACCTCCCGGATCGTGTCGTGCACGAAGGCGAGCCGCCCATCTCCCTTTTCTTCGAGGATCTGCCGGACCCGCAGCTCTTCGATCGCGTCCAACATCGCGACGTCCTCGAACTTTCCGAGCTTGTCGAGCATCGCCGTGTCGACATCGCGTCCCAGCACCGCCGCCCATGCGACGACCCGCGCGGCCAGCTCGCCCAGCGCCGACAGACGCCGCTCGACAAGCTCGCCCAGCGTGTGGGGCAGCGTGATCGAGAGCGCCTTCTCCCCGAGCTGAAAACGCCCCGCGGCGTCCCGCGCGAGCAGCCCTTCGCCGAGCGCCGCGCGCAGGTACTCCGCGACGAAGAACGGATTGCCGCCCGTGTGGAGATGCAGCCCATCCACGAGATCCCGGGGCGGCTCCACGAGCGCCACCATGCTCGTGATCATCGCGGCGACGCCCTCGCGATCGAGCCGTCCGATCTGGACGTCGCGCGCGCTCTCCCGGCGCACGATCGCCGAGAGCTCCTCGGTGCGCTCCTCCAGGCGATACGTGCCGAGAACGAAAAGCCCATCGTGACCGCGCTCCTTCGCTGCGAGGGAAGTCAGAAAGCCCAGCGAGAGGTCGTCGGCCCACTGGAGATCGTCGAGCACGAGCAGGATCGGCGCGGGCGTCGCGAAGGCGAGGAGGGTCTCTTCGAGCGCGTCGAGCACGCGCGCTCGGGCGGCCTCCGGAGGGAGCGGGGGCGGCTCCGGGAGCTCTCGCACGCCGGGGAGATCCGCGATCGCCGGCGCGTAGGGCGCGAGCAGCTTGCCCCGCGGGCCGAGCTGCCTCGCCGTCATGTCCGCCCCCGCGGCGCGGCACCGATCCGCGATCGCCGTGAGCGCCGGGCGAACGAGGTGGAGCGGGTCTCCACGCAGGACGGCGCTCCCGGTCCACACCGTCACGCCCTTTTGCACGGCGCGCTGGGCGATCTCCAGCGCGAGCCGCGTCTTGCCCACGCCGCTCTCGCCCCCGAAGAACCAGAGCCCCCCGCGTCGTTCGGCCGCGAGCGCCTCGATCGCCGCCGTGCTTTCGGCCAGGATCGCGGCGCGGCCCTCCAGCGCGGGTCGATAGAGATAGGCGCGGCTCCGCGACGCCGCAGGCGCATCGCTGCCGGGACCATCGAGCGCGGCGAGCGCGTCCGCCACGTCCTCTGCGTACCCGATCCGATCCTCGGGCCGCTTCGCGAGCAGCCGCGCGACGAGCCGATCGAGCGCGTCGGGGACGCCGGACGCCTTCGAGGACGGCGGCGGGGGTCGCAGGTTGAGGTGCCCGTGCCTCATCGCGGCCGCGTCGCGGCCGGCGAAGGGCGGCGCGCCCGTGATGCACTCGAAGAGGATGCATCCGAGGGCGTACAGATCGGCGCGCGCGTCGACGAGGGCGCCCCGGATCTGCTCGGGTGCCATGTACGGGAGGCTGCCCATCATGCCGTCGATCTCGATCGCCTCGCGCCCCTCGACGCCGCCGAACTGCGCGGCGATACCGAGGTCGACGAGCACGGGCGTGCCGTCCCTCCGGACGATCACGTTGTCGGGCTTGAGGTCGCGGTGCACGAGCCCGGCGGCGTGCAGGTGCGCGAGGGGCGCGGTGAGGCGTCGGAGCAGCGCGAGCAAGGGGAGGGCAGTGCGTATCGAGGCGCGGCCGCCCGCGGCGGGGGGAGCGCGGAGGCGAGGCGCGTCCGGGCGGGTCGTGGCGCCGCTCGGGCTCGTGGTCCGGGCGGCGAGGCGAGGGGACACGCGGGGCGCGTGGACGCGGTCGAGGTGGCCGCGGAGCGTCTGGCCCGAGACGAGCTCCATCGCCACCCAGGGCAGTCCGTCCGATACGCCCTGGTCGAGGAAACGCACGATCCCCGGGTGCTGGAGCCGCCCCAGCGCGTGGATTTCCCGGCGAATCGCGGCGATCGCGCTCGCGGAGGGGAGGGCCACGGTCTTTAGCGCGACGGGGGCACCGGTCGTGGGGTGTTTGGCGCGGTAGACGACGCCCATGCCTCCACGACCGAGGACGCTCGTGATCCGATAGGAGCCGATCTGCGGGAGCGAGCGTCCAGCCGCTTTCATCCGACTGCGATGTTACCCGCCTCGCTTGTGTGAGGTCGAGGGGTCTTCCGAGCGTGAGGGCAAGATGTTGCCCGCGGCAAGAGGTTGCTTTCGGGGGGAGGGGGCGTCGGGCCAATTGTTGCCGCTCCCGAGCGGCAATGAGGGGGCGCCGTCGCATGGACGATTGGCATGCGGATTGCTCGGTTTATGTGCACGGACGAATCGAGCGGTGCTCGACGGAATCGAACCATTCACCCGGCCAAACCCGACCATGCCCAACCTGAACGTGATCACCTGGAACAGCACGGGGGAGACGCCGCAGGGCGCAGCCGACCTGCTGGACGTCATCAACCATCTCACGACCAACGGCTGGCTGCCGGATCTGATCGTGATCCAGGAGGCGAACGCAGCACCCGGGGGCCCGATCTACCAGATGCTGCAGGGGCTCGGCGCCGCATACAACCAGCCACCTGCACACGCCACCGAGGGGGGCCCCGGCGGACGAGGTTACATCCTCCTCCTCCGCATCGGCATCGGCGGCAAGGGGTCCTTTGCCAGGGCCGATCTGGCCAATGATCAGGCGCTGTTGAACTGGATGAACATCCATTTGAGCCTCTCGGCACGGCAGATGGCCCTGGCCGAGCTCGCGACCATGCGTATGCCGGCGACGGCGACGCTGACCGTCGGCGGCCGAAACGTGCCGTTTCTGACGTGGCATGCGCCGCGCGGGCCTGGGCAAGTGCTCACCGGCGCCACGTTGGGAGGCGGCGCCAACCCCGATGCCTATCTGTTCCTCCAGAACTCCGGCATCTATGGGCCGCTCGTCGCCCCGGGGCCGAACAACCTGGGTCTCATTGCCGGTGACCTCAACGTGAACGTCGCCACGCTCAATCACAATACCGGTATCCCGGCTCTGCCCTACATTCTTCCCGGATTCGTCGGCGTGTCGGACAACCTCGATCACATCCTTGGACATGCCAATGCCGGCGGAGCGCCCCCCACGTTTTCGGGTTCCGGCCATTTCCCGGCCTCGGGCACGCACAACATCCTGGTCAGTACCGTTGGCTTCTAGCCGGCGCGGCCAGCGGACCAAAGAAGAATTCCCACGAAGCGTCCCCTCGCTGCTGAGGGGGCGCGTCGCCAAGCCCAATAGAAAGTGGCTTCAAGAAGAAGCCAGAGGAGATCGAATCATGCCCACGTTCAAGTTGAGCACCGCGTTTACCCAGGAGGACCTGAACCGCTTCTACGCTTCGGGGTCCAACATCGTCGTCGCCAAGCCGAACGCCGGCGGAATGCCGAACGTCGCGTGGCTCGTGTACAGGCCGCTGCTCGGCAACACGGTCACCTGGGAAGAACAATACGGCATCTACGCGTCCAACGTCGACATCATCAACGGGGCGCAGCTCACGCAGATGTCGAAGTCCGAGTTCCCGGCCCTGGACAACAAGAGCTATCCGCTCACGGCGGCCGGGTTCTTCGGTCCCCCGTCGACGGGCGGGAGACAGGGCTCCTACACGGCCGTGAATGAATATAACAACCTGCCCAAAGGGTACCTGACGTTCGGGTTGTTCCAGGACGCGGTGGTGGATGGAACGCCGGCCCTGGGGAACGCCGTGTCCGCCGCTCCGGTCATCTACAACAGCACCGCGGTCATGACCCCGTTCACCACGGTGTATCTGTGGGTGCAATCCCAGGTGGTGAGCAACACAGTCGTCACCAACGTGACCTCACCCATGACGGAGGTCATTTTCGGCGGCCCCGTCACGGAGGTCTCGCTGATGTACGACGCGAGCTCGGGCAAGTTCATCACGGCACCTGGCAGGACCATGGCCGAGAAGGCCCCGCTGCGACACCACCTCCCCTCGCTGGCCTGATCCAAGCGGATCCGAGGCGTTGGTCACGAGCGCCCCGGTCGCCGGAGGCCGAGCCGCTTCATCCGGTACGACAATGTTCGCACCGGTATGCCCAGCCGCTCGGCCGCCGCCTTTCGGCTCCAGCCCGCCGCCTCGAGTGCCTCCCGTAAGATCGTCGCCTCGTATCCCTCCACGCGCTCGCGGACCCCGGCCGGATCCTCGCCTTCGCCTTCCACGGGCACGTCGGCCGTCCTCGTCGGCGCTGGCCCCTCCCATTCCACCGCCGCCCGTGCCGGCCTCTCCGCCCCCCGCACCCGCGCCGGCAAATCCTCCTCGTCGATCAACGTCCCGCGCGCCACCACCACCGCTCGCTCGATCACGTTCCGCAACTCGCGCACGTTGCCCGGCCACGCATACGCCCGCAGCCGTTCGAGCACCGTCGGCGAAAACCCCTGCACCGCCCGCGCATTGCCCTCGTTCGCCCGCGCGAGGAACCTGCGCGACAGCGGCTCGATTTCATCCACCCGCTCCCGGAGCGGCGGGATCTCGAGCACCACCGTGCTCAATCGATAAAACAGATCGGAGCGGAATGCCCCGTCGCGCGCCATCGCCTCCAGATCCCGGTGCGTCGCCGACACGACCCGCACATCCACCGTGATTTCCCGGACCGAGCCCACGCGGCACAACGTCCCCGTTTCCAGCACCCGCAAGAGCGCCGCCTGCGCCGGCATGGCCAGCTCGCCGATTTCGTCGAGGAACACCGTCCCCCCGTCGGCCTCCTCGAAGACCCCCTTTTGCTGCGCCGCCGCCCCTGTGAAGGCTCCCCGCTCGTGGCCGAAAAGCGTGCTCTCGACCAGCTCCTTCGGGATCGCCCCGCAGTTGACGCGCACCATTCGCTTGTTTCGCCGCGGCCCGCGCTCGTGCAGCGCCCGCGCGAGCACCTCTTTCCCCGTCCCCGTCTCACCGTGCAGGATCACCGGCACCCGTGCCCCCGCCACCCGCTCCACCGTCGAGAGCACCTCGCGCATCGCCCGACCCGCGACGAGTGCGTCGTCCTCGAGCACCTCCCCGTCGGCGAACCCCCTCGTCCCCTCCACCTCCACGGGTCGCTCCGCTGTCGCACGATTGACCGCGTCGCGGGACAAGCTGATCAGCGCCTCCACGGTGCTCCCCGCGTCCGGATAGGCCGCCACGCCGACCCGGAGCTGCGCCCCTTCCTTCCCCTGCGACGCCACGATCCGCTGCGCCACGCGCGTCGCCTCCTCCGTCCCCATCTCGGGCAAGAGCACCTGCGCTGCCCCGGGCCCGTACGTCGCGATCCGATCGAAGGGCCGGATCGCTTCCCGCACCGCGGCGAGCCAGTCCCGCACGTGCGGCGACCGATCCCCCACGGGCTTCGCGCGCACCACGAGCAGCGCGAACGGCCGCCGCAGCTCGCGCGCCCGCGCCGCCTCCTCGTTCACGCGGCGCAAGAACCCCTCTTCGCCGTCAATCCCGAGCGACTCCCCCGTGGGGGCCAGCACGTGAACACACGCGAGCACGCTGCCCAGCATCACCTCGTCGCCGATCTCGATGCCGGCCCTGTCGATTCGCTGCCCGGCGAGCCACGTCCCGTTGCGCGAGCCCAGATCCTCCACGAGGAGCCGATCGCCCGCGAGCATGAAGCGGGCGTGTTGCCGGGAGAGGGTGCGGTCGTGAACCTGCAGATCCGAAGGCTCCGTCCGCCCCACGACGAGCGGCGTGTCCGGCACGAGCAGAGCGATCTCCATGCCCTGCTGGGCCTGAACCACCACCGCGAGCCGCCGCCCTTCCTCGGGAGCGTCCAGCGGCGAGGGCGCCGATGCCATCGGTTCGGTCTCGACTACGCCGCTCATCGTCAACCCGCGACGCTACCATAGGGCGTTCCGAGGCGGACAGAAGCGGAAATTGGAGGGGAGCGGTGAGGCGGTGCACGAGGTCCGGGACCTTGTGGTCATGGTCCGGGTACTTCGACCACGGGGTCTGGGTACTTCGATCACGGAGTCGGCGAGCTTGAAGTCACGGTCCGGGTACTCCGATCACGGAGTCGGCGAGCTTGAAGTCACGGTCCGGGTACTTCGATCACGGAGTCGGCGAGCTTGAAGTCACGGTCCGGGTACTTCGATCACGGAGTCGGCGAGCTTGAAGTCACGGTCCGGGTACTTCGATCACGGAGTCGGCGAGCTTGAAGTCACGGTCCGGGTACTCCGATCACGGGGTCGGCGAGGTTGAAGTCATGGTCGGGGGACTTCGATCACGGGGTCGGCGAGGTTGAAGTCACGGTCGGGGGACTTCGATCACGGAGTCGGCGAGGTTGAAGTCATGGTCGGGGGACTTCGATCACGGGGTCCGAAGACGTCAGGGCAAGCGCGCCGTCGCCTTGGCTGTCAGGCGTTCGAGTGCGTCGAACGCGCACGGCTGTTGCCGCGGATTGAGGGTCATGACCATGGTGACGCGACCCTTTGCCACCGCCACACGGCACAACGAGCCCTCCACATGACGTTCTGCCACGTCGCCGAGGCCGGGCAGGAGTTTCGCCTGCGTCGCCTTCTCATGAGGCCCTCGGACCAGCTCCGCGGCTTCCGTCGCGGTCCGGTGCGATCGAAGGTAAACGATCAAGAACCGCCCATCGTCCGTGTGGAAGTCGCGACTGCAGGTCTCCGTCGAGGTCGGCTCATCGTCATCGGACGGCCTCATCGACAGGCCGAGGTCCGCTTGGATGTCCGCCGGCGCGAGCAATCGATCACAATCGAGGGGAACGCTCGGAAAGGGGTGACTCTCTTCGCAGGCGAGGACGTCGTCGCCTGTCTTCGCGGCGAGGAAGCAGGCGGCACGGCCTGCCCAGCGCTCCTTGTCATCCGCCTGCCCTGTCGACTCCTCCTCCAAACACCCCCGCATGAATTCTTGCTCTTTGCCTTCGTTCACGGGGCGCCCGTCTTTCGAGAGCTCCTGAGAAACGACGGCGCGCAGGTGCTCACACACCTCCCGCGGGCCCGCCGGTTGGGCTTGGGCTGTGGGAGCGACCGTCGCATTCGTGGCGTCCGCGGCGGGAGGAGGCGTGGTGCCGCCGCACGCGCTGCCAGCCGCTGGGAGCACGAGGGCCCACGCGAGGAGCCGAGGCCCGACGAACGTTCGCAGACGGGCGGTGCCAATGCATTGGGAGGAGCGGGTCATCATGGGGGCGCCATGGGTAGCACGGCGCACGCGCGAAGCACATCGTGGATTTTCGCCCGCCGTTTGGAGGACCGGCGCTTGCGATGGACAGGAGCGTCGTGGCACGCTGCGGCCTCGACCCCGGCGGCTTTGCGGCTCCCCCGCAGGCCGTCCGGCGTCCTGCAACCCTTCACGACCTGCCCCCCACTTCGATGAGCGACATCCACAACCGAATCGCGGCCAGCTTTCATGCGCAGGGCCTGATGGCAACCCTCGGTGCAAAGCTCGCCTTGGTGGCAGATGGCGAGGTGCACATCACGCTGCCTTTCTCCGAGCGGCATTCCCAGCAGAACGGTTATGTTCATGCGGGCGCCATCACGAGCATCGTCGACAGTGCTTGTGGGTATGCAGCGTTGACGAAGGCGCCGCTTGAATGCGATGTTGTCTCGGCTGAGTTCAAGATCAATTTCATGCGGCCCGCGCTCGGGGACCATTTCTTGGCGATCGGAAGGGTGCAGAATGCGGGAAAGCTCCTCACGGTCTGCACGGGCGAGGTCCGGGCGTTCTCTGGAGCTGGATCGGCCTACAAGGTGATCGCCCTCATGCAGGCCACGATCGCCAACGTTCGGCCGTGAGGCATGACTTGATAGCGACGTTTCAGACGGCGGGCCGCTGCGCCCAGGCGGTTTTACAGACGGTGACGCCCAAAGCCGGGTCGTGAGGTTCGTCCGTGGCCAACCACCCCCTTGCCAAGAGTTCGTCCGAGGGTGTAGGATGCTCGTCCCGTGGTTCGTCCTTCCTCACGCGCGACTCTGCTGCTTCTGCTCACGCTTTCGGCTTCCACGATGGCGGCGGAACCCGAGACGTCTTCTGCTCCGCCGAACGAACCCAAACCCACGCGGGCGAGCCGGTATCGCAAGTTGAGCCCTGAAGCGGAGGAGCGCTTCAAGTCGCGCGTTGCCGTGGGAGATCGAGCCCTCGAAGCGGGCCGGCTGAATGAGGCTGCCGATGCGTATTCGGAAGCCCTCTCGATGAAGCATGACCCTCGCCTGTCCGGACGCCTCGGTCTCGTCCTCTCGATGTTCCTGCCGGATCCACGAACCGATCTCGAAATGGCATTTGCACTGCAAGTTGCCGTATCGGAGGCAGCCGGGATCTCGTCCGCCGAACGCAGGCAATTCTTCGAGGCGTACGAACGCGTGCGCCGACGCGTCTGTCGCCTCGATGTCATGACGAGCGACGTCGACGCCATGATCTCGATCGGAAGCGACAAGCGTGTTCGAAGCGAAGGTGCGTTTTGGACGTTCATTTCGCCTGGCGAGACGAAGGTCACGGCGACACTCTCGGGCCGAGAGGACCTGAAGCAGACCGCAGAATGCGTCGGCGGGAAGTCGATGCTCCTGCAATTCGAGTTTCCTGAGCCTGCCCAGGCTCAGCCGCAGGTCATCACGATCGAGAAGGAGCCGAAGGAACGACGGGTGGTTGTCCGCGAAGCTGTCCGCACGGCGCCTTCCTCGCAGGATCGAGAACCGTCGAACGCAACCGCGGATGCGTCGTCGTCTCGCCTTTGGGGTGGCATCGGACCTGTGATGGTATTGGGGGCGGCTCCTTCCGTGTCGGTCGGGATATCAGGTAGCGGCTATTATCGACGCAAGGAGTTCTCAGCCGTGGCAACGATTCGCGGCGCCTGGTCGTTGGGCGATACCCGTGGCCTGCCTATCGATACGTTCTCGGCGTCCGCGGTTGTGGGGCCGTGTGCACAATGGGGCTGGATGGATGGCTGCGCTTTCGGTGGTGTGACGTTTTGGGCGCATTCGATGGCCGCCAACGACGTCTATTATTTGCGCTCTGGCACCAACGTTATCCCTTCTCTGGGCCTGGGTGCTGGGGCTACGTTTCCTATTACTCATAAGCTTTCGGCGAGACTCTTCGCCGACGCAACGGTACTAACTCGTGATCTGGTCGTTGATGTCGTTACGACGGAAGGCGACGTTGTTCCCGTGTGGCAGACCAACAGGGTCCTATTTTCTGTTTCCGCATCGCTCATGTTCGGGCGCTAGGAAGGCTATCGTCATGCTTGTAGGTAAGCAACGGGCAGGGCTTCTCGTCTCAATTGTCTTTGCAGGGCTAGGCGTCGGGGCGACGCTCGGCGCGAACGGATGTTCGACCGAACCCCTACACGTAGGCGTCTACTGTAAACCCGATGCAAGCCCCGACGCCGACACGAATGGCTACTGCTTCCCCGATGGCGGCAATGGGCTCGAACCCCTGTCGTGTGTCGCGCGAGGCGGGCAGTGTGTGCCGATGGGAACGTCGGACTTCCGTGAGAAGGCCGTCCTTCTGTGGATGGGGGCGGAGGAAGAGGCTCCCGACTGTCCCGATCGAGCCGATACCGTGTTCTATACCGGGTTCGCCGATCTGTCGGTGCATGTGCAATGTGCGGCTTGCTCGTGCGGACCCGCGTCTTGCACGCTCCCCAGCTCGATCAACGTCGACGCCGCGAGCTTCTGCCAAGGCGCCAATCCCACGGAGTATTCAGGCCCGGAAGGTTGGGACGGTTCGTGCGTCTCACCCGCCGTGCTCCCCTCGGGAAGCTTCTCGTCGATCGAACTGGCGGCTCCCAGCGTGACGGGATGCGAGCCGATCGGGGACCCTGCCCCCAAGGCCCCGGGCTTCGCGCCTGGCCCGCCTGGTGGGCCCAAATCGTTCGCGAACGGCATCTCCTGGGGGAAGTACGCGAAAGCCTGTCATGGCACGGCAGAAGGGCGTTGCGAGTCCACGAGCGAGACGTGCCTGCCGAGCACCGAGCCACCTCCGCCCGAGTTCAGGCAATGTGTGCAATATACGCTGCCGGTCGATGAGGCGAACCTGCCGCAATGTCCCGAGGCGTTTCCCGAGCGCGTCCTCGCCTACCGGGGGACCACCGGGAAGGTCGAGTGCTCGCCCTGCGAATGCGGTGAGCCTACGGGAGCAAAATGCAGCGCAACCCTGTCGGCGTTCCAGGACGCGGTATGCTCTGGCGTTCCCATGTCGCTATTCGAGAACGTGCCGGCTCTGGACGGGAGCTGCATCAACTTCGGCGCAGCTTCCTTCGCCCTCGGATCGATGTCGGCGAAGTGGACCGTCAACGAGCCCGGGACGTGTGAGCCGAAGGGTGGGGAGCACGTGGGAGAGGTGAAGGGCGTCGATCCGAGGGTCTTCTGCTGTCAGGGGTTGCCAGACGAGTGAGCCCGTAAAGGGATCATCGTTGGGCGGCAAGGGTGCATAGAAGACCGCAGTGGTTGCGAGCGCTCTTTTGCTTGGAGCCTGTCGAGCGCGAATACAGGCAGACAGAGGAACATCGACGGCTGCTCGAACGGCGCAGACGAGCCATCACAGGTGCAGAATACGAGGTCTGGCGCGGCCTGCTCCGCCGCCTCCGGGACCGGTTCCCGGATTGCGACGTGGAGAACGCGTTCCCGCATTTTTGGGGGGCAGGGCCGGTCGGGGCTCACGTGGGGGGCATCTGTCTGCCGACGCTCGCCCGGGACGTTGGTTTTCACTCGCTCGCCTTCGAGGTGAGCTTTCTCGTACCGTACTACGTCCTCCATAGTTACCGCTATCTCTACCTCGACGAGCCGGACAGCTACGGCAATCTCTTCCCACCGGCGGAGCGGCGCTTCGAACTCACACCCGAGGAGCAACCCTATGCGGATGGGGTCGCACACGAAATCGCAGTCGTGTATCCCGGGTACGAGTTCATGCCGCCCGAAGTCGGCCATGTCGTCGTTCCAGATGTTCAACACCATCTGCGGTATGCGGGTGAGGCCACGATCTACGATTGCCTGATCGACGAGCAGGTGTTCCCGCGCAAAAAGGACGCCTGAACCGCACCCCGGCATCCTTCACGATGCGCAGACGGCCGCTCCGGTCCTCGACGAGGCGCCGAGCAGACCCATGGAGCCCTGCGTGGCCGGCGGACCCTGCCGGGGAGGGGGGAGACATGGTTCGAGCTGGCAAGCGCTGGTTTGCATGGATGGTCGCCGCCTGTTGTGCGGCGGTTTCTGCGATTGCGCAGGCGGCACCGGGGGACGTCGAGGAGGAGACGGAAGAGGTTGCGGACGCTGAAAGTGCGTTCGTGGGGGCTGGCGGATTCTCGGCGGCACTCTTTCGGTTCGTTACAATTGTCCAGGATGACGGGACGGATAAAGCAGGCGGATGGCAAGCCGCCGCCACCACACTGAACTTCGTGGACGGGCGGCACCTGTTCCCGCAGGGATGGGCCTGTCAGGTGTTCGTCGGAATGCCCATCCGGCATTCGACGCATGGGGTCATCTCTCCGCAGGAGGCTGCGCGGGTGACCTCCGTAGCCGCGACCAACGCTTCTACGATCGTGATGCATAGAAGACCGCAGTGGTTGCGAGCGCTCTTTTGCTTGGAGTTCGAGAAGGAACTGCTGGCGCAGTTGAACATGCAGAAGTCAGGGCTCGGCGCTAGTGTAAGCGCACGATGAAGCACTCGCCCGAGGCGTTGATCGAGATCGCCCGCCAGTACTATCCCGGTATCGGCATCACGCCTTCCACGCCAGAGTACAGGCAGACCGAGGAACATCGACGGCTGATCGAACGGCGCAGACGAGCCATCACAGGTGCAGAATACGAGGTCTGGCGCGGCCTGCTCCGCCGCCTCCGGGACCGGTTCCCGGATTGCGACGTGGAGAACGCGTTCCCGCACTTTTGGGGGGCAGGACCGGTCGGGGCTCACGTGGGGGGCATCTGTCTGCCCACGCTCGCCCGGGACGTTGGTTTTCACTCGCTCGCCTTCGAGGTGAGCTTTCTCGTACCGTACTACGTCCTCCATAGTTACCGCTATCTCTACCTCGACGAGCCGGACAGCTACGGCAATCTCTTCCCACCGGCGGAGCGGCGCTTCGAACTCACACCCGAGGAGCAACCCTATGCGGATGGGGTCGCACACGAAATCGCAGTCGTGTATCCCGGGTACGAGTTCATGCCGCCCGAAGTCGGCCATGTCGTCGTTCCAGATGTTCAACACCATCTGCGGTATGCGGGTGAGGCCACGATCTACGATTGCCTGATCGACGAGCAGGTGTTCCCGCGCAAAAAGGACGCCTGAACCGCACCCCGGCATCCTTCACGATGCGCAGACGGCCGCTCCGGTCCTCGACGAGGCGCCGAGCAGACCCATGGAGCCCTGCGTGGCCGGCGGACCCTGCCGGGGAGGGGGGAGACATGGTTCGAGCTGGCAAGCGCTGGTTTGCATGGATGGTCGCCGCCTGTTGTGCGGCGGTTTCTGCGATTGCGCAGGCGGCACCGGGGGACGTCGAGGAGGAGACGGAAGAGGTCGCGGACGCTGAAAGTGCGTTCGTGGGGGCTGGCGGATTCTCGGCGGCATATTTCCCATTCGTCACGATCGTTGCTGATGATGGGGCGGGTTCAGCTGGCGGGTGGCAGTCGGCCATGGCCGTGCTGAATTTTGTCGATAGGCGGAATCTATTCTCCTCGAATGCTTGGGTTTGCCAGGTGGTCGTGGGGATGCCGATTCGGCATTCGGTCCATGGGGTGATCACTCCGCAGAGAGCTGCCACGGTCACGGCACAAGCAGCGACCTCCGCGTCCAGCATCGTGATGAAGAGCCAGCTGAACTGGCTGCGAGCGACCTACTGCCCAGCCTTTGCGGCCGAGCTGGAGGCGCAGCTGAACATGCGGATGACGAGGGTCGGGGCTAGAGTAAACGCACAATGAAGCACTCGACCGAGGCGTTGATCGAGCTCGCCCGTCAGTATCATCCTCCCCTCGGCGTCTACCCCCACGAACCCGAATACAGGGAGACCGTGGAAGCGCGACGGTTGGCGGAGCGCCGCCAGCAAGCCGTCGCCGACTACCCGTCATGGCTCGCGTTCCTCGGCCGCCTCGGGAAACGGTTGCCTGACTGCGGCATCGCAAATAAGGTCATGTATCTGGCCAAGCTTCCAGAGGGCAACTGCTATGCGGCCGATCTATGGCTTCCTACGCTCCCCAACGACGTCGGAGGCCACGCGCTCTGTTTTCAGGTGAGCTTCCTCGGTCCCTATTACGTCCTCTACAGCAGCCGCTTTTTATGGCGTGACGAGAAAGACGCATTTGGATACCGGCTTTCGGGACCTGGTGAGGAGCGCTTCGACCTCACGCCAGAGGAAAAAACGTACGCAGACAGGCTCGTGCCGGAGATTGAAGCAGGGTTCCCGGGGTACGAGTTGATGCCGCCCGAAATTGGGCACGTCGTCATCTCAGACCTCCAGCATGAGAGTCGCGTGCCGGGCGAGGCGACGATCTATGATTGTTTGATCGACGCTCAATGGATTCCGCGCAAAAAGGACGCCTGAACCTTACCCCGGAGCCATAGCGGATCAGCCCCGGCTGTAGCCTTCGCGCGAGGCTGTCGAGCACGACGGGGACACCTTCGGGTTGCGGAGCCTTTTTCAGGAAGACCCGTCGCCCACGGACGACATCCGGATCGAAGGTGAGACCCTCACCCTGACCCACATGCTCGTGAAGCGAATGCCCGATGGCAGCATCTCCGACGTCTACGAGTTCGAGGACCGCTACGACCTGACGACGCTCACCGAGGAGCGCTGGACGGCCTATCTGGAAGGCTTCCGGCGCGCGTTTCCCGGGAGGCCCACCACGCCCAGCGGACGCTGGTCCACGAGAGCTAAGCTTCGTCTTTGCGCTCTTCCACGGGCGTAGCCTCTTCGGCCGGCGGCGGCGTCGGGGCCGGTGTCGCCGGTGCCACCGCCTCACCGGGCGCCGCGATCACCTTCCGAATCGCCGTCAAATGCCGCTTCGTCACGCCCGTCACGGCGAGGATCTGCGCGTCCGTGGCCGTGCGTAGCGCCCCCATCGAGCCGAGCTCGCGCAGGAGCGCCTTGCGCACGGCGTCGCCGAGCCCGGCGATGTCCTCGATTTCGGAGCGCAGGCGCCGCGCTTTGCCGAGCTTTTCGCGGATGTGGTTCGCGAACCGGTGCGCCTCGTCGCGGGCACGCGCCAGGAAAAACAAGGACGAGCTGCCAGGCCGGAGCAAGATGCCGTTCTTCTGGCCAGGCAAATAGACGCGGTCGACCATTTTCTCGCCGATCACGCTCTCCCGCTCTTTGGCCAGGCCCACGATCGGCAAATCGTGGAGCCCGAGGTCGCGCGCCGCCGAGAGCGCCACATTGAGCTGGCCCCGCCCGCCGTCGACCACGAAGAGGTCCGGCAAGTCCCATTCGGCCTCGGCCTTTTTGCCCGACGACGGCGGCGCCGCTTCGGTCTCCGCCTCGGTTTCGGTTTCGGTCTCGGTCTCGGTCTCGGGCTCCGCCATTGCGTCCGCGGCCGCCTCGATCTCCGTCTCCGTGGCCAGCTCCGCCTCCGCGGCGGCTTCCGCGGCGGCTTCCGCGGCCGCCTCGGCCTCCTTCACCTCTCTCGCCGTGCGGCCACGCCGGAAGCGGCGGGCGAGGACCTCGTACATCGCCGCGTAATCGTCGCCCTCGGTCTTCGTGCGCACCCGGAAGTTGCGGTAATGCTTGCGGTCGGGCTGGCCGTCGCGCAGCGCCACGATCGAGCCGACGGTGTCGCCGCCGCCGAGGTGCGAGATGTCGCAACACTCGATACGCCGTGGGAGCGAGGGCAGGCGCAGTCGCTCGCGGAGGTCGTCGAGGCGCGCTTCGATGTCGTCCGAGGCGCGTTGTTTTTCCTTGAAGGCGTGCTCGGCATTCTCGCGCGCCATCGCGAGGAGCTCGACGCGGGGGCCACGCTGGGGCACGACGAGCGCGACCTTGCGGCCGCGACGATCGCCGAGCCATTCGGAGACACCCTCGGCGCCGTCGGGCAGGACCGGCAGGAGGATCTCGTCCGGAATGACGTCGACCGGGACCTCGGCCTCGTCGCCATAATATTGCGTGAGGAAATTGCCGAGGATCTCCTCGTCGGGCAGCTCGACGCCGCGCAAGGAGAACGAGACGGTGTCGGCGACGCGGCCGCTGCGGACCTTGATGAGCTCGACCTCGGCGATCGAGCCCTCGCGGTAGAGGCCGACGACGTCCTGGTCGACGTCCTTCACGGAGACGACGCGCTGCGATTCACGCGCGATCTCGACAGCCTTGAGCTGGTCGCGGTAGATCGCCGCGCGCTCGAACTCCATGGAGCGCGCGGCCTCCTTCATGCGTTTTTCGAGCTCGCCCGTGAGCTCGTCGTGCCGGCCTTCGAGGAAGAGCGAGACGGAGCGGACCTGCTCGGCGTATTCGTCGCGGTCGACCTCGTAGACACAAGGCGCGGGGCAACGCTTGATCTGGTATTGCAAGCAGGGCCTGCGCCGCGAGGCCATGTCGAGGTCGGTGCAGGTGCGGAGCTTCCAGTGCTTGTTGACGAGGTGCAGCGTGCGGCGCGCGCTCGTCGCCGAGTGGAAGGGGCCGAAGTAACGGGCGCCGTCGGGCGAGGGGCGGCGCACGGTTTCGAGGCGCGGCCACGCGGCCTTCGAGTCGATGCGCAAGCAGAGGAAGTCCTTGTCGTCCCGGAGCTTCACGTTGAAGCGCGGCTTGTGCTTCTTGATGAGCTCGTTCTCGAGGACGGCCGCTTCCTTCTCCGTGGAGGTGACGACGGTCTCGAGGTCCCGCACGATCTTGCGCAGGATCGGGATGAAGTAACGCGAGTCGCTGCCGCCCTCCTGGAAGTAGCTGCGGACGCGCGAGCGCAGGCTCTTCGCCTTGCCTACGTAGATCGCA
Organism: Polyangium fumosum; assembly: GCF_005144585.1. GTDB lineage: Bacteria > Myxococcota_A > Polyangia > Polyangiales > Polyangiaceae > Polyangium > Polyangium fumosum. The sequence continues at coordinate 85,718 of NZ_SSMQ01000041.1, forward strand.
GCGCCGGTCTTGTCGTAGAAGAGGTAACAGCCAGGCTTCGTCGGGAGCGTGTCGAGCTTCGCGAGGACTGGATCGGTCTCGGGCTCGGGAGCACGTGCGTCGTCGGACACTCCCATCGTCTAGCGCCGGATCGCCGCTCCAAGCAAGCTCTGGCTTGACGCGACGCCGAACCGAGAGCGACGCTCCCTCCGCACGAGCGTCCGCACGAGCGTCCATGCCCAGCCCCAAACCCACGCCCAAGCCAGCACCCAGGCCCACGTCGAGCGAGCCGTCGAAAGGCTTTCGCGTCGCGCTGACCCTCCTCAAGATCGTCGCGATCGTCTGGGGGTTCGTCGCCACCCTGATCTCGCTGATGGCCGTGGTCGGCGCGTTGACGGAGAACGGCTACGCCCGGGTGCTCGTCGCGCTCGCCGTGGCCGTGATCGTGCCGCTCGGGATCGCCGACAGGCTCCTGCCCGAAGGGCAAACCAAGGGCGGCGCGAGCATCATCACCGACGTGCTCGCGATCGTTTGGCTGGGCGTGGCGCTCGCGTTCACGGGCGCCGCGAAGTTCACCGGGTCGCTCTACGTGAAGGAAGGCGACAGGCTCGCCGCCGCTGGCTACAAGCAGCTCGCGCAGGTCGCGTACCTGCTCGGCGGCGTGCGGCCCGCGTTCCCGGAGCCGACGCCCGCGCCCGTCGCGGACGTGGCCGCGGACGCAGGCGCAGACGCCGAGGCCGCAGCGGACGCGGGCGCGGCGGTGGACGCGGCGGCCGTGCCCGCGGTCGTGGACGCGAGCGCGCCCGTGGATGCGAGCGCGCCCGGGGACGCCGGCGCGACGGGGAAGCTCGACAAGACGCCGGCCGAGCTGTTCCGTGATCTCTCGCCTTCGGTCGTGACGATCTTCGTGAAGAAGGGCGAGGCGCAGGGCGGCGGGACCGGGTTCTTGATCGACGAGGCCGGGGTCGTCGTGACGAACCACCACGTGATCGAGGGCGCGACGTCGGCGCGGATCAAGTTCGAGAACGGCGCGGCCTACCAGGACATCCAGGTGCTCATGGACAACCGCGAGGTGGACCTGGCCCTGCTCGAGATCAACCTGAAGGAGCCGCTCGAAGGCGGCGCGCCGCCGGACGTGAAGCCGCTCGATCTCGGCGACTCGGAGAAGATCGTGGTCGGCGAGAGGGCGATCGCGATCGGCAACCCGCTCGGGCTCGAACACACGCTGACCGACGGGCTCGTCTCGGCGCGGCGGCTGCACGAGGGGCGGCAGTGGATCCAGATCTCGGTGCCGATTTCCCCGGGAAACTCGGGCGGGCCGCTGTTCAACATGCGCGGTGAGGTGATCGGGATCAACACGGCCCAGTTCGGCGGCGCCTTCGAGAGGGCGCAGAACCTGAACCTGGCCGTGCCGGTGAACGAGCTCAAGCGTCTCGTCAAAACGAGCTACCCCGGGCGGCGCAAGCTCGGCGATCCGAGCGCCTCCTCCAGCCAGTGGTGAGTCCCTTGCGCCAGAAAATCGTCTTCGTTTTGCTCATCTGTCTCCTCGGGGGGTTCGGCGCGATCTTCGTGACGCGGAGCCGCGCGCCCCACACGGCGCCGCCGCCGAAGCCCGAGGCCGTCGAAGCGGCGTTGCCCGCCCCGAGCGGGAGCGCGAGCGCAGGCCCCGAGACGAGCGCCGTCGCGAGCGCAGGCGCGGTGCCGAGCGGGAGCGCGGGCGCCGCGCCCGTGGCGAACGGGAGCGGGAGCGCGGGCGCGCCGGCGGTGGACGCGAAGCCGGAGCCGCTGCTCGATCGGCCGCTGAAGGTGGTGTCGCTCGGCTGGGAGCTGGCGGCGCCGGGGCTGCTCGCGAACGAGGGGCAGGCGCCGGGGCCGAAGAGCGTGTTCACGGCGGTGGGGCTCGACGTGCGGATCTCGGTGCAGGACGCGATGAGCGCGGTCGAGGAGGCGCTCGCGCGCGGCGGCGGCGACGAGAACGGAGCGGACGTGGCCGTGGTGCCGCTGCCGACGTTCCTCGCGGCCTACGAGCGGCTGCGGGCCCTGTCGCCCGAGGTGTTTTTCGTGGTGGGGTTCTCCCGCGGGCGGGAGGCGTTCGCGGCGAAGGACGGGCTGCCGACGGGGCCCGTGAAGGGCGACGTGACGCTCGTGGGGACGCCGGGCGCGCCGGCGACGTTCGTCGGGCTCTTCTTGCTCGACGTCGCGGGCGTGCCGGCCGCGAACGTGAAGGTCGTGGCGCCCGGGAGCCGTGAGGAAAAAGAGGCCGGGTTCGTCGCCTTCGATCGGACGGAGGCGGGCGCGGACGGCGCGGCGGGGCGCAAGATCGTGCTGACGACGGCGGACGCGCCGCGGCTCGTTCCGCTCGTGGCCGTGGCGCCGCGTGGGCTCGTGACGGACAAGGAGCGCGCGCTCGCGGCGCTCGCGAAGGGGTTTTTGGAGGGGCAGAAGAAGCTCGCCGCGGATCCGCCGGGCGGGGCGCGGATCGTGGCGGCGGCGAAGGGCGCGCCGGAGCCGCTCGCGCTCCTGCGGCGGCTCGGGGACGTGGCCCCGGCGTCGATCGGGGACAACGCGAGGATGGCGGGGTTGTCGGGGCGCGGGGCGCTGACGCTGCCGACGTTGTTCCAGCGGACGTGGCAGCTCTACCGCGGGGCCTCGGTGCTCGCGACGCCGCCGCCGGAGACGCCGCCGATTGCGACGAACGTGATCGCGGCGCTCGCGCGCTCGGGCGTGCTTCCCGGCGGTGATGGGAAGAGCGAGGCGGGCAAGGGGAAGCTCGCGGAGGGCGAGAAGCCACTCGTGGTGTTCCGTCAGGAAAAGTTCGACGAGGAGGCGCTGATCGACACGGTCGGGCTGCTCGCGGCGGTGTTCGAGCGGAGCGTGGTGCGCGTGTCGGTGACGAGCGCGGCGGGCGTGGACGGGGCGAAGTCGAAGAAGGTGATCGAGGCGGCGGAGGGGCGTTTTGATCTGGAGAGCGGAAAACTCGTGGCGCCGAAGAAGGCAGGCGCGAAGGGGGCGGCGGTGGTGGAGGTGATGGCATTGCCATAAGGGGGCGCCGTGATTTCGGTCGGCGGGACAGACGATTCGTCGATCGTGACGGGCTCGTGATCTAGAGGACTTCCGAAGGTTGGGCACCTCGTGTACCCTGCCCCGAATGGCATCCGAGAGCGGCCGTTACGACAAGCTCGCCGAGATCGCCTCCGGTGGCATGGCCACGGTCTACCTCGCGCGGACCCACGGCCTCGGCGGGTTCGAACGGCTCGTCGCCGTGAAGGAGATGCACCCGCACCTCGCCAAGGAGCCGGAGTTCGTCGCGATGTTCCTCGACGAAGCCCGGCTCGCCGCGCGGATCCGGCACCCGAACGTGGTCGCGACCCTCGACGTGACCGAGGCCGAGGAGGGCGCGCTCTCGCTCGTGATGGAATACGTCGAGGGGCCGAGCCTTCAGCAGATCCTGCGGCGCGCCGTTCGTCAGAACGATCCGGTCCCGATCGACGTCGCGCTCCGGATCTTCCTCGACGCGCTCGCAGGCCTCGAAGCCGCGCACGAGCTCGCAGACGAACAGGGCGTGCCGCTCCGGATCGTGCATCGCGACGTGTCCCCGCAAAACATCCTCGTGAGCACGGACGGCACCACCAAGCTGACGGATTTCGGGGTCGCCCGCGCCGATTCACGGCTTTCGAGCACGCGCACCGGGACGGTGAAGGGGAAAGTGCCGTACATGGCCCCGGAGCAGATTCGTTCGAAGCCGCTCGACAGGCGCACGGACGTGTACGCGGCCGGGGCGGTGTTATGGGAGATGCTCGCCCGTCGCCGGCTGGTGAGGGCCGAGAGCGAGGTGGCGATGATGTACCAGATCACCGAGAACGCGGCCGTGTCGCCGCGCGAGGTGATCCCGGAGGTGCCCGAGGCCGTCGCGCAGGTGTGCATGAAGGCCCTGGAGAAAAACCCCGACGAGCGTCACGCGAGCGCCGCCGATTTCGCCGATGCGCTGGAGGCGGCGGCGCGCGCCGACGGGGTCGTGCTGGCCAACGCGCGCGTGGTGGCGGCGTATGTCCGGACAATCAACGTGCACCGCGCGCCGTCGGCGCTCGCCCCGGAGGGCCGGCGTTCGACGGTGTCCGGCATTTCGAGCGTGACGGGGCCGGGAGGAACGGGGAGCCAAGAGGCAGCCCTGCCCGCGCCGGCGGCGACCCCGGCGCGCACGGCGCTCACGAGCACGCGGGACGCGGAGGTCGAGCCGCCGAAGAAGAGGTCGCTGCGGGGGATGTTCGTTCTGGTGGCCGTGGCGGCGGCGGCCCTCGGGGTGTTCGTAGGGGTGCGGTATGGGCAGCCGTCTCCGGAAGCGAATGGGCCGAGCGAGGGGCACGTCGCGCAGGGCGCGCCGATCGAGACGCAGGTGCCGCCCGTGACGACGGCCGCCGAGCCGCTGCCCGCCGCGTCGACGGGGGCGTCTGCGGCGGCGGCGCCGATGCCCCCACCCACGCAGGCGGCGCCGTCCGCGGTGGCAAAGCCTGCGGCGCCTCTTTCGACGGCTTCGACCCTTCGGACGGCAAACCCTCCGTCGAAGGGGGGCTATCGTCCCCGGGAGTTATGACGCGTTTCATGCGACGTCCCCTCGCTGCATTCGTGGTGGCGGTCCAAATCGCCATGTCGGGCGCGCCCGCGCTCGCCGCGCCAACGTCCGCATCCGCGGCTGCGGCGCAGAAGGCGTTCGACGCGGGGCAGGATCTGTACGACAAGGGCCAGCACGAGGAGGCGATCGCCCGGTTTCGTGAGGCCTACGCGATCACGAAGAGCCCGAATGCACGGATGATGGTCGCCCGGTCGCTGCTCGCGCTTGGCAAGATCGTCGAGGCGTATGAAGAGCTCGCGGCGACGCGGGTCGAGGCGGCGGTCCTGGCCCAGGAGCAACCGAAATACGAGCGGGCCCGCGACAGCGCCGCGGCCGACCTCGCCGCGCTCGAGCCCAAGGTGGCGAAGGTGATCGTGGCCCTCGCGCAGCCCGAGGGTGCCCGCGTGACCCTCAATGGCACGGCGCTGCCGGCCGAGCGGCTCGGCGTGGCCATCGTCGTGTTGCCGGGCAAGGTGGTGGTGGTGGTCGAGCCGGCCCAAGGCGCGCGGATGCAGCGCGAGGAGACCGTGGTCGGCGGGCAGACGAAGACGATCTTCGTGGCCCCGGGCGCCGAGGCGCCGAAAAACGAGCCCATCACGCCCGCGCCCGCAGAATCGACGACGGGCGGCGGCGTGCGGATCGCCGGGTACGTGGTCGCGGGGCTCGGCGTGGTGGGGCTCGGGGTGTTTGGCGTGACGACCGCGATGGCGCAGAACAAATACGACGGGCTCATCGCGGATTGCGGGGGTCAGCGGTGCAGGGAGCCGCGGTATGCGGACGTGATCGACGAGGGAAAACGGCTCGATACGATCGCGCTCGGCTCGCTCGTGGGCGGCGCGGTGGGCGTGGCGGCGGGCGCGTTGATGATCGCGCTCGGCGGGCCGAAGGGGGCGAAGAAGACGGACGCGCGGGTCGTGGTCGGGCCCGCGGGCGCGTTCGTCGAAGTGGGTGGGGCGTTCTGAGCCGGGCGAGGGTTGGCATGACGTACAACAACACGATTTCGAGGCTCGCCTGGTTGCCGCTCTTCGTAAGCCTCGTCGGCTGCAACCGGGACTGGGACGCGTACGATCCGCGGCTCGGCGGCGGAGGCGCGGACGTGGGGACGAGCGCTTCGAGCGGCAGCGATTCAGGCGGAGGCGCGCCGGTGAGCAGCAGCAGCGCAAGCTCCGGCATGGGCGGCGCGGGCGGCGCGGGCGGCGCGGGCGGCGCGGGCGGCGCGGGCGGTGGGGGCGGGGCCCCGCAGTGCACGATCGCCTTGAAGGACGATTTCGACGACGAGATGATCGATCCGGAGAAATGGTCGCTCTACACGGAAGGCGGCGCGTCGGTCGCCGAGTCCAAGGGCAACGTGGTCGTGACGATCGCGCCCGGTGCCACCGGATACGCGGTGCATTACTCGACCCAGCCGTACGACGTTTCGAATTGTGGCGCGTTCGTCCAGGTGCTGGAGGTCCCGGACCCGACGGCCCAAGCTTATGCGGCGTTCCAGATCGGCACGGGGAGCGATAACGCGGTCGAGATCGCTTTCTACCAGGGGACGCTGTACTGCCACAAGATCCTCGCCGACAACTACACCGATGTGGCGTTCACCGAATACGATCCCATCGAGCACGCGTTCTGGCGCATTCGCGAGCAGGACGGGACGACGTTCTGGGAGACGTCGCCCGACGCGCAGCAATGGACGGTGCAGGCGAGCGAGCCGAACCCGCTGCCCGTCGTCGGAGAGCTGTACGTGGCCCTGACCGGAGGGATCGACGCGCCGGCGCCGAACCCGGGCCGGGCACGTTTCGACAATCTGAACCTCCTGCCCTGACGCGGGCCGGCTGTTCAGCGCGTCAATGTGATTCGACGCTGATCACGTTGCCCGTCACGTCCGTGGCCACGGCCCGGATGCGGAGCAGGCCGCTCGTGACGGTGCCGACGAGCCCCGTGAACGTGAAATCGACTTCGTACGAGGGCATCGTGTTGTTGTATTTCTTCGGCCGCACGAGGATTCCCTCGTTGTCGGGGTCGTCGATGACGATGTCGGATTCGCTCGACGTATAGGTGCGATTCCAGTCATCGGTGTCGTACGACCGCTCGGAGAGGGGCGTGAGGCCTTCGAGGATGACGCCGGCGTCGGCCTCGAAGGTGGCGACGGAGACGCGGCGGAGATCGAGCTCGCCCGCGCCCACGCGTGCCGTGATCGTGATCTTGGGCTGGAGAGGGTTCGTCATGTCCACCTTGCCGATCTCCAGCGTGGGTGCGCCTTTGTCCGTGTAGGGCAGGACTTCGAGCGGGTGGACGCAGTCCTTTTTGTTGTCGCCGGGCTTGCGAATCTCGAAGTGGAGGTGCGCGAAGCCATTGGATGCTTTGCCGCTCTGGGCGATGACCTCGCCGGCGTCGACGCTGTCGCCGACGTCGACCTCGACGTCGGAGCAATGGACGTACGTGCTGTAATAGCCGCCGTGATCGACCTTGACGAGCATACCGCCGGCGCTCGTGTTTTTCTGAATCTCGCTGACCCGGCCCGCGGCGATCGCGTAGATGTCCGTGCCCTCGGGGACGGCGATGTCGATGCCGCGATGAAAGTCGTAGACGTCGTCTTCCGTACGGACGCGGGGGCCAAAGGTGGATGAGAGCGGAAAATCACCCTCGGTCGCGCCGCTGATAGGCCATACGACTGGTCCATCGGCGCCGCAGCCGGCGAGGAAGAGCGCGCCCGCAGAAACGAGGACGGAAGCACCCCGCAGCAATAAGAATTTCATGAATGTATGATATCATTCGTGGCCGGCCGCGGGAGGGAAATGCGCCGGCGATTGCGTGCCGTTCAGGGCAACGCGGCGCCCTGGGGCAGCTCTGCGCGAAAATTCGGCGCAAGCAGGTCCCGCGCGAGCTGGACCTCGACGAGATCGAAGATCGGGCTGTCTGCGACTTTACGCAGGCGCTCCTGTGTGGCCGGGTCGCCCGACGCACGGCGTGCCATGGCCGTGTAAAACTCCGCCTCCACTCGCTGCGAGGCATTCTGCGCAGCCGCGAGGAGGCCTTCGTCCGTCATACGCCCGAGCGCCCACTGCGCGAGCTTGACGACCCACGCGTCGCGATCGCCATTCGTCGAGAGCGCACGCGCAGTCGTATCGTCCGGCGTCACGCGAAGCTCCCGTTCGAGGAGGAAGAGCCAGAGGCCACCATAGATGCGTTCTTCCTGATCGACGTCGGCTTCGAGGCCCTGGCGAACAGCCGCGCGCGCCGCGTCGAGGTCACGCCGGACGAGCGCGCGCGAGACGACTTGGAGGACCGTGGCGCCGAGGGCAGGACGATCGGTGGCCGCAATGGCGAGGGCTCGATCCTGCGCGCGTCGCGCCGCCTTGGCGTCGCCGTACGCTTCGAGGACGCGGCCGAGCAAGGTCTCGGCCCGCGCGCGCGTGCCCGCCTCGCCGCGTTGCTTCTGCGAGGCGAGCGCAGCGGAGAGCGCGTCCGCGAGCTCGGCCTTGGCGGCATCGGTGGCCCCAAGGTCGCGGTGAATCTCGAAGGCGAGCAGGTGCGCCTCGGCGAGGTCGGCGAGGGAGGCACGCGCGTCGGGCGCGGAGAACGCGCGGCGCAGGTTGTCGAGCGCCGCCGCGGAGTCCTTGGCCTGACGATCGGCGCGCGCGACGCGGAGCCACGCGGCGACCGAAGGGTCGCCCTTGGCAGCGGCGACGAAGAGCGGGCGCGCCGCGGCGAGGTCGCCGGCGTGCACCTCGACGGAGGCCATGAGCAAGCGCAGGCGCGAAGGCGTGGGTTCGAGGCCCGCGGCCGCGATCTCCGGGCGATCGGCCGCCGCGAGCAGGGGCGCCGCCGCGCGGAAGGTGCGGCGCACGGCGTCGATGTCCCCGATGTCGGCGTCGACAGCCATGCCATCGAAGACGATGTGGTTGGCGGCCGCGAGGAGCCTCGCGTTCGGCTGCGGGCCGAGCGCGCTCGCGAGCACGGCCGGCGCGCCCTCGGACATGCCGAGCAGGACGAGCTCCCCGGCGAGGATCCGGGCCGCGGAGAAGTCCTTCGGGTCCTTGCGGTACGCTTCGAGCACGCTGCCCCAAAGGCCCGCCTCGACGAGGCGCGGATCGAGGCGCTCCTCGCGGTCCTCTTCCTCGTCGTCGCTCATCGGGGTGCGTTCGTTGACGAAGGCCGAGGCGAGCAGCTCCCACGCGCGCGCGTCGCCGTCCTCGGCGGCCATCAGGAGGCCCTGGCGGAGGCCAGGCGCGGCGATGAGGCGGACCTCGGAGCTCTCGATGCGCGAAAGGGCGCTCTGCGCGTCGCCGTGCCGCGCGAAGATCGAGGCGAGCATCATCGCGCCGGTCTCGATGGCGCGCGCGGCCTCCATGGCCTCGGCGCGCTCGGGCCGCTTGCCCGTCTGCCGGAAGATGCGGTTGATCTCGATGCCACGCCCGACCCACGCTTCGATCGCGTTCGCCGCGGCGTCGAGCGTCTCGCCGGACGGATCGACCATGGCGCGCGCAGCAAGGTACCGCGCCTCGGCGCCGAGCTTTACGCCGGGGCTGCCCGCGTGGGTGTCGCCCATCCAGCGTTCGAGGTTGGCGAGGTGCTCGTCGAGCTCGGTGCGCCCCGGGGCGTTCGCGCCGAGCGCGGCGGCGCGCATGCGCATGAGCGCGTGCACGCGGCCCTCGTCGCCGAGGCCCGAGAGGTGGCGGATCGCGCCGTCGAGCGCGCGCGCGCCGGTCGCGTCGACCATCGCGCCTTGCCCTTCGCCGACGCGGACGAGGTAGAGCGCGCCGAGCACGCTCGCGGTCCCTCGCTCGGCATGTCCGAGCGCGAAGCGACGTTCGGCATGCGCGAGCTGGCGGCGCACGACGCCCGCGACGAGGCCGAGCCGCTGCGGGGTGCGCGCGCCGTCCGAGAGGACACGCGCGAGGCTGGCGGAGAAGTCCGCGTCCTGGACGTCGACGGCGCGGACGGGGCCCTCGACGACCTGCACGGGGGTCTTCGTGGTCCGGTTCGACGTCCCGCAGCCCACGGAGCCGGCGGCGAGGAGCGAGGCGAGGATGGCTCGGGCGAACGCGCGCGCGCGGGGCGTAGATCTCGAAGGCATCTTCGCGGAGTGTACACGGCGGGCGCGAACCTGCACGAGGGCACGAGGCCCCCCGGACGTCGGAAGCAGGCTGGAAACCGGCGTAGACGAACCGGAGCGCTTCGCGCTTACGCCTTCGTGCTCAGCTTGTGTCCGAGGAGCTTGCCGGCGAGCTCGTCGCCAAGCTCGTTCGCCATGAGCTTTTCGACGATCGCCTCGGTCTCGCGTCGCTCTTTCTCGTCGTTGTACTGGAACTCGATGCCCATGCCGGCGGGGGAGTCGGGCGTGGCGTCGACGGGACGCACGATCCACTTGACCCGCCCGCGGAGGCGGAGCGGCTCGGCCAGGTTCTTGATGCTGAGCGCGAAGACGAACTCGGTGTTCACGTCGAGGGGCCGGTCCGTGCGGATGAAGGTGCCGCCCTTCGAGATGTTGCGCGTGTAGTCGGCGAAGAACGTGTTGAGCCGCTTGTACTCGACGTTCAGCTCGATGGCCGCGCGGCCTCCGGTGTTTCGCCGGTCGCTCACGGGAGTAACCTATCCCCAACGTCGCGAGACTACAATCCGGGCATGCACTGGAAGGAGAGGCTCTCCTCGCTCAAGCGGGCCGCCGAGGATGTGGTGTTCGGGGCGCGGACGGTAGGCCGCGTCGCGATCCAGACCAAGATGCCGAGCCACATCCGCTGGACCGGGCTCGAAGCCACCGCGCGCGAGCTTTTGCGGACACGCAAGGCCACGCCGCCGCTGCTCTTTCACTTCATGGCGCACAACGATCCGCACACCGTGGGCCTCGTGGGGCTCTCGGCGTCGCCGAGCGGCAGGCTCATGGAGGATCGCGCGTACTCGTTTCAGGAGATGAACGAGCGCATCGAGCGCATCGCCGCGGGGCTCGCGGAGCGAGGTGTTCGGCCCGGCGATCGGATCGCGCTGATGATCAAGAACCGGCCGGAGTTCGTGCTGTTGCAGATCGCCGCGGGGAAGCTCGGGTGCGGCGCGGTGAGCTGCTCGTTCCGGTCGACGCCGAGCGAGCTCGAGTACGTGGCGACGCACTCGGGCGCGCGCGCGCTCTTCTTCGACGTGGACGTGGTCGAGACGGTGCGCGAGGCGGCGCCGAAGCTCGCGCAGATCGGCGAAGCGCGATGTTTCTCCGTGGGTGGCGAGGCCGCGCCGTTCCCGACGCTCGAAGCGCTGGTCGCGTCGGCGAAGGGGCCGCCGCCGAAGCCCGGCGACGAGCCCGCGGTGGTGATGTACACGTCGGGCACGACGGGCAAACCCAAGGGCGCGGTGCGGCAGTTCGCGAAGGGAGCGACGAGCGCGGCGCTCGCGTTCATCGGCGAGACGCCGATGGAGATGGGCGAGGTGCACCTCGCGGTGTGCCCGCTCTATCACGCGACGGCGTTCGGGTTCATCACGATGTCGTACCTCGTCGGGAGCACGGTGATCGTGCTGCGCGACTTCCGGCCCGAGTCGTTCCTCGAAGCGATCGAGCGCTACCGCGTGACCACGACCGCCGTGGTGCCGACGATGCTGCACCGGATCGTGGAACTCGGGGAGGAGACGATCCGGCGCTACGACACGTCGTCGCTGAAGGCGATCTTCACGGGCGGCGCGGCGATCTCGATCCCGCTCGCGAACGACGTGCTCCGGCTCTTCGGGGACAAACTGTTCAACTTCTACGGGGCGACGGAGACGGGCGTGGTGACGCTCGCCAAGCCGGCGGATCTGCGCGCGGCGCCGGGCACGATCGGCCGGACGATCCCGGGCGCGGAGGTGCGGCTCTACGACGAGGCGGGGCGCATCTGCGGGCCGGGCGAGGTGGGCGAGCTTTACGCGCGGAGCGGGCAGCTTTTCTCGGGCTACCACGCCGACGACGCGGGCACGCGCGACGCGATGCGCGACGGGTTCTTCTCGGTCGGTGATCTCGCGCGGAGGGACGAGCGCGGCTACTTCTTCCTCGAAGGTCGCAAGCGCGACATGATCATCTCGGGCGGCGTGAACGTGTATCCGGCCGAGGTGGAGCACGTGCTGCACGATCATCCGGCGGTCGCGGAGGTCGCGATCGTGGGCGTCCCGGACGAAGCCTGGGGCGAGCGGGTGCGCGCGTTCGTGGTGCTGAAGGCGGGCGCGCGCGCGGAGTCGAAGGAACTCGAAGCGTTCGCGCGCGCTCGGCTCTCAGGCGCGAAGGTGCCGCGCGAATTCGTGTTCGTTCCGTCCTTGCCGCGCAACCCGACAGGCAAGGTGCTGAAGCGCGAGCTGCGCGCCATGGCCCTGTGACGAGCGCGGAGGTTTGGTGTAGGAGGGCAGGATGGTCCTCCGCGTTGGCCTGCTCGTCGGACGTGAGCGCTCTTTTCCCGATGCCCTGATCGCCGAGGTCGCGCGGCGCGACGCCGGCGTCGTGGCGAGTTACGCCGAGCTCGACATCACCTCGATCGATCGGCCGCCGCCGTACGACGTGCTCGTCGATCGCATCTCGCACGAGGTGACGTGTTACCAGCCCGTGCTGAAGCTCGCGGTGCTGAACGGCACGCGCGTGGTGAACAATCCGTTCTGGCGGATCGCGGACGACAAACTCTTCGGGACAGCACTCGCGGCGCGGCTCGGCGTGCGCGTGCCGAGGACCGTGGTGCTGCCGTCGAAGTCGTACGGCGAGGGCGTGTCGAACGAGACGCTCTGCAACCTGCGTTTCCCGCTCGACTGGGAAGGCGCGGCGCGTGAGCTCGGCTTCCCGATGTTCATCAAGCCGCACTGGGGCGGAGGGTTCCGTGACGTCTATCGCGTGAGCTCACTCGAAGAGCTGTGGCGCGCGTACGATCGGACGGGGATGCTCACGATGATCGCGCAGGAGGCGATCCCGTGGTCGCAGTACGTGCGGTGCATCGTGATCGGCAAGGAGCACGTGCTGCCCGCGTTGTGGGATCCGCGGCTCGGGCACTTCGACAGGTACGTGCGGGCGAGCGAGACGATGCCGCCGCTCGAACCCGCGCTGCTCGCGCGGTGCGTGGAGGACGCTCGTTCGCTCTGTCGCGCGCTCGGCTACGACATGAACACGGTCGAGCTCGCGATCCGCGACGGCGCGCCGTACGCGATCGACTTCATGAACTCGGCGCCCGACTTCGACATCACGTCGCTCGGGCCCGAGCACTTTCCGTGGGTGGTGGAGAAGATGGCCGACCTCGTGATCCGGCTGGCCCACGAGGGGCCGCCGAAGCCGGCGATGAGCTTCAAAGACGTGATGCGCTGATCACTCGGCGTCGGCGAGGGCGAGCGCCTCGTGCGCGTCGGCCTTCGCAGAGACCGGCTTGCGGGAGCCGGGCGGCGGCGCGAGGCGCTTGCGCTTGATCATCTCGACGAGCGTCGTGCGGTTCAGGCCGAGCAGGCGCGAGGCGCGGTTCTTGTTCCAGCCCGTGCGCTCGAGCGCCTGGAGGATCATGCGCGTCTCGAACTCCTCGACCGCAGCGCGCAGATCGAGCCCCTGCACGGGCAGGGCGCCGAGCAGGAGCGGCGAGGCGGGCGCCTTCGGCGCGCGGATCTCCTCGGGCAGATCCGAGACGGTCACGAACGGGCCCTCGGCGAAGCCGATCGCCTGTTCGATCGCGCGTTCGAGGCCACGCACGTGGTCGGCGAACATGTGACCTTCGAGCAGCGAGCTCGCCTCGGGGGAGATGCCGCGCAGATCGCTGCGATGGGCGCGCGCGGCGTGGAGCTCGAAGAAATGCTGGACGAGCTGGGGCAGGTCGTTGGCGCGCTCTTGCAGGGTAGGGAGCTTGACCGTGGTCTCGGCGAAGAGCGCGCAGAGCGCGGCGTGACAGCCGCTGCTCGGATCGAGCGGTCGCTCGGAGGTCGCGACGAGGCGCGTGTCGCCGTGGTTCGCGAGGGCGACGAGCTCGTCGGAGAGTTCGGCGGGGAGGCGATCGATCGCGACGACGACGAGCGTCCCTCCGCGGGCGCTCTCGGCGGCGGCGTGGAGCGCGGCGGCGTCGAGGGGCGCGCTCTCGTCGGAGAGCACGACGAGCGGGCCCTGGGCCGTCGTCTCGTGCAGGACCCGCGCGAAGAAGCGCTTGCCGGCGCCGGGCTCACCGACGAAGTGCACGGGCGCGCGGGACATCGAGAGGCGTCCGATCACGCGGACGACCTCCTCAATCATGGCGCTTTGCCCGACGACGCGAGACCCCATGAAGGCCAGCGCCGGGCGCACGGCGCGGGTCTGCGAAGAGGGCTGGGTTTCGTGGCTGTGCTGATCCTGCGTGGCCGTCGACATGTCAGGAACTCCCCGATGCTGAAGTCAGGTCCGCAATGGACATCAGCAACGGGCATGCCAGCCAAGGAATTGACGAAGTTTCGCAGATTTACGTCAAATGGGGGGGTCGAGGAAGACCCAGGCTTGATTTTGTAAGCTATCGAAATGACGTAGGTGTCGATCCCGTGACGTTCCGTCAGGAGGGTATCGGTTGACCCATAGGGGTCAACGTGGACCCCCCTTGCGGAACCGACGTACGAAGGCCGCGACGCCGGCGAGGGCGGTGAGGGCGAGGCCACCGGAGGTGGGCAGAGGCGCGTCGGTGCCCGCGGCGCGGCAGGCGCAGCCGCTCTCCTGCGAGATGTCCTGCGACGGAGCCACGGGGCCGCCGAAGCCCACGCCCTTGAGGACGATCTCCTGGACCGGGTCGTTCGGATCGTTCGAGGCGATGAACAACGTCGCCTCGAAGGGGCCGTTTTTCTTGGGCATGAAGCGCACGGCCGTGTCCGCCGTGACGCCGGGTTCGATCTCGAGGCTCGGATCCCACGCGGGGAAGAGCTCCGGGCTGCTCGATACGATCGTGACCTTCGCGCGCGCCTCGCCCGCATTCCACAAGCCGAAGCTCTCGAGGCTCTTCTGGCCGACCTCGACCTCGCCGAAATCGATCTCGGCCTTCGGCAGCACGAGGTCGGGCAGGGGGACGTGGACGCGTTGCTTGGGGAACGACCACTTCGTCTCCGTGATCGGGAACGAGATCGGGATGTCGACGATGTCGAACGAGAAGTTCTGGCCGAGGATCTCGACCCACATGCCCGGGATGAGGTGGATGATGCCGTCGTAATCGATGTTCCCCTCGGGATGCACGTCGAGGTCGATCGAGGGGCCGTTCAAGTACTCGGCCTTCGTCTCGCCGTCCTCCTCGGTGATGTCACCGCCCGCGACGGGTTTGCCCTCGACGTTTTCCACGACGATCCGCTCGGTCGTGTACGTCGCGGCGAGCTCCATCTGCACGTCGACCTTGAGGCCGCCGTCCACGAGGACGCTGGGAATGCTGATGATGTCGCTGAGGGGGACCTCGATGATCGTCTGCTTCGTGGTCTTGCTGGCGAGCGTGACGCCGGGCTTCCAGCCCCATGCGTCGAAGATCTGTTCCCCTTCGACCTGGAAGTCGATCTGCGGGATGTACGGGATGTCGCCGACCCAATCGTAGGGGATGCCGGCGATCTTCACGTGGAGCTGCGCCTGCGCGCCGAGCTCGACGCCGTAGTGATACGAGAGCAAGCCGCCCTCGGGCGTGCCGGGCGCGCGAAGGAGGAGCGCTTCGGGCCAGCTCGTTTCGAGCGCGCCTTTGAGCGTGACGCGCGTGGTCGCATAAACGCCCGCCCACAGGTGGACCTGCAAGGGCGAGTTCGCCGGGACCCAGCCGGTGTCGAAGCTCCATTCGATCGGGAGCGAGTCGCTGTGCGAGAAGGCGATCGGGGCGGTCTTGCACCAGTCGGGATCGACGTCGCAATCCACGGCGACGACCTCGGCGCGCGCAGCGCTCGGAAAAAGCGCGACCCCGAGGGCAAAAGCAGAGGCCGCGAGAACACCTTTTCGCCAAAGAAAGCGCGTCTTCATGATCGCGGCGCATTATCGCCGCGATGCCCCGCGAAAGCCATCCGCGATGCGCGGCTTTTACCGCGCGCCCGCCATCGCGCCGACGGCGATGGCCACGGCCGCGAGCACGAGCGCCAAAAGGATCCACGGCCACCGCGTCGCCGGCTGTCCCGGGCGCTCCGCGGCCGTCTTCACGGGCGGCGCAGGCTTGGGATCGAGCGCGACGGCCTTCGCCACGGCCGTGCGGAGTTCGAGCTCGGTGTCGCCGATGGCGAGCGCATCGGCGTCGTCGACGGCCGCAGGCGCGATGACGTGATGCTCGTCCCGCGCGCCGGAGAGGGCCTCGGCAAAGGCGCGCGCGGTCTCGTACCGCTCGTCGGGGTTTTTCGCGAGGGCGCGATGGACGACGGCTTCGAGCGCGGGCGGGATGTCCCGATCGGGGCTCGACGCGCGCGGCGAGGGGACAGGCTCGGTGAGGTGCGCGGTCATGGCCGCGATGGGCGTCTTGCCCGCGAACGGCGCGCGGCCCGTGAGCATCTCGAAGAGGAGCACGCCGGCTGCGTAAATGTCGCAGCGATGATCGACGTCGTCGCCGCGGACCTGCTCGGGCGACATGTACTCGGGCGTGCCGAGGATCATGTTGCGCTCGGTGAGCGAGGTGCCCGAGGGATCGCGGTGCAGCGCCTTGCCGAGGCCGAAGTCGACGACCCAGACCATGGGCACGCGGCCCGTGCCGAGCTCGCCCTGGATGATCACGTTCGCGGGCTTGAGGTCGCGGTGCACGAAGCCGCCCGCGTGCGCGGCGCCGAGCGCGGCGCAGATCTGGAGCGTGATCTCCACGGCATCGTCGATCGAGGGCCGATGCTTGCGGAGCGCCACGTCGAGCGAGAGACCCTCGACGTATTCGAGGACCAGCACGGGCAGGCCGTCGTCCTCGGTGACGTCGAGCAGGCGCACGATGTGGTTGCCTTCGAGCTGCGTCAGGATCGAGGCCTCGCGCGTGAAGCGGCGCGAGAAGAGCGGGTCGAAGCAGAGGCTCCGGTGAATGACCTTCAGCGCGACACGCGCGTCCGTCTCGCCGTCCTTTGCGACGTAGACGATGCCGCTCGCGCCCTCGCCGACGACGGACTCGACGGTGTACCGCGCGGCGACGACGCAGCCCGGCGCGAGCTGCTCGGCGCCGGAGGCGATCGGGGCGCGCGGCTCGCCTTGCTCCACGCCTACCGACCTCCCGCAGGCGCGCGGCGTGGCGCGGAGGGCGCCGCGGACGCGGACGCAGAAGGGATCACGGAGGGGGGCGGTGCGGCGGCGCCGAGGGTGCTCGCGTTCGTACAGGCACGAACGATCTTCGGGGAGAGCTCGATCGGGTCGAGGACGAGCGCGGGATCGGCCTCGCGCCAGGCGAGACAGGAAGTCTCGGCGAGGCCCTGGGCGTCGAGCGCGACGTAGGCCTCGACGAGGCGCTGGTGGATCTGCGCGAGCTGCGTGCGCGAGAGGTCCCCCGAGCCGAGCATGCGGCTCGCGCGCGCCACGGCGTCGACGTACCGGCCGTTGCGCACGTCGGCGGCGAGCTGCGGCAGGTCGGTCTCGACGCGGCGCTGGGCGTCGCGCGCGCGGCCTGCGCCTTCCGAGCGGACGAGCGCGCCGGCGCTCGCGGCGAGGGTCTTTCCTTCGGCCGTGAGCTCGAGCTCCGTGAGCGGCACGAGCACCACGTCGCCGCGCTGGAGCGCCTCGCCGCCGAGGCGGTTGTACCGATCGAGCATCCACGCCTTGTCGCGCTGGCCGAGGAAGCGGTAGGCGACGGTCAGCGTGGAGTCGCCCGGACCGGCGACGTAACGCAGGTTGTAGGGGACGCGGATCTCCTGGCCTTCGGTCGGCTGGATCCAGGGCTTGGCTTCGTTCGTGAGGGCGAGGACGTCGCTGCGATCGGGGTGGCCGAGCAGCGTATCGGCGAGCGAGGTCCAGGTCTCGCCGGCGGCGACGCGGTGATGCCCGACGGACGGGATCTCCAGGCGCATGCCGGGCACGATCGACAGGCCCCTGCCTGCGTCGAGGGCGTTCGCGGAGACGAGGATCTGCTCCATCTCGACGCGGCCGTACACGCGCTCGGCGATCTGCGCGAGCGTCTCGCCGGCGCGGACGACGTGCGGGAATGCGCCTGCGGGTCGGGCGGGGACGAGGAGGAGGGCGAGCGCGGTCGCCACGCCTGCGAGGGGGATCCTCCGCGGGCCGTGCCGGCGACCGAGACCTTGGCGAAGCACGCTCCGAGCGTACCAGACGGACGCGAGGAATGGCGACCGGTTACGCCCGCGGGGGGCAGAGGAAGGACGGCTCTGCCGCCCGACCGGAGCCCCCGACCGTCAGGCCAAGAGCGCCTCCAGGAGGGACAGGCTCTCCTCCTCTTCCGGATCGACGGTCCCGTCGGCCTTGACCATGCGTCGCGCGAAATCGAGCACCATCTGCCGGTGCGCGCGCGGGATGGCGGCCGGGTCGACCTCCTCGGCGCGCGGCGGCACTTGCAGCCAGCCCTCGACCTGCTTGGCCTCGTCCGGATCGAGCTTCAGCTCCTTGACCATCTTGTGGACGAGAGCGCGCTCCTTGGGCTTGATCTCGAGATCCGCCCAGGCAAACGAGCACACGAACCCCATCACCCGGAGACGATCCTCGCGGCTCAGGTTCTTCAGCATGACGGTACTCTATCAGACCTGGTCAGGACGGTGGGGAACGTCTACGGCCGCAGCGGCGGGCGCGGCGAGCGCTCGGGAGGGTCGAAACACGAGGGCCGCGAGCAGGCAGAGGACCGGCGTGATCACCACGTGATACCGGTCTTCGCCGAAGAAAACCGCGTGCGTCAGCGCCACGGTGGCGACGGCGAAGACGAGGTACCCGACGCTCGCGTTGCGGGCGGGCGCGCCCGGGAGCGGCAAGGCGCCGAAGAGCACGATCAGCAGGGCGAGCGGCCAGAACGGATGTGCGTCCGCGGAGATGCCGTGGAGGACGACGCCCACGACCGCGAGCAACGCGGCGATCTGCGTGAGCCGCGCGCGGAGCGGCAAACGCCCGAGCGGGGAGGCCACGAGGCCGAGCGCGGCGAGCGCGAGCAGCACGACGTGCACGGCGGTGAGCACGGCGCGGCCCGTGGCTTTGCGGGGCTCGGGCCAGGCCGCGGGGTTCGCCTCGCCGAGGTAACCCATCGGGAACGACTCGTGATCGAAGGTGTGGCCGAGCTTCTTCGGGACGAGCGAGAGCCAGCGGATCGGGTCGTTCGTGATCCAGCGCAGGCCCTCGTCGCGCCAGCATTGATCCTGCTGGACCTGGCCCGTGACGACCTTGCAGCCGTCGCTCGCGCGCAGCGTCTCGAAGCGCCCCGTCGCGTGCGGGGAAGCGCCGATCGCGAGGTTCCAGCCGGCGTTCGTCGACACGAAGGCGCACCCGTCCATCACGCGGCAGTTGCGCGCGGTCCAAGGCACGACGACGAGCACGGCGGTCGCGAGCGCGAGGCCGGCCGTGACGAGACCCTTCTTCAGCTTCGTCCGAAGCGTCCCGTCGCCCAGCGTGAACAGACCCAAGGCCGGCGCGCAGAGCAAGCTTTGCGGCCGGACCAGCGTGGCGAGGCCGAGCGTGAGGCCCGCGAGGAGCGCGCCGCGCAGGGGTTTTTCCTTGGCGTCCCGCGCGACGAGCCACCCCGCCGCGACGAGGCCGAGCGCGGCGAGCGGCTCCGTCATCACGAGCGCGGCGTAGATGATGAGGCCGGGATCGAGCGCACAAAGCAGGCCCGCGGCGCGCGCACGGTTCTTCGTCGTCGCGTACCGCGCGAGCCTGTGCACGAGCACCGCGACGAGCGCGCCCGTCACGGCATTGACCACGGGCGCGGTCGCGGGGCCTGCGCCGAAGAGGCGGTAGAAGATCGCGAGGAAGCCGCTGTAGCCGACGGGGTAGTGGCACCACGGGTGCCAGATGCGTTGTCCCCCGACGACGACATCGTCGGAGTAGCCGAGGCCCTCGGCGATGCGGCGGGCGCCGAAGTCGTAGTAGTGCCCGTCCCACACCGGCTCGCGGGCCCAGGCGATGGCGACGTAGAGGCGCGGCAGGAGCGCCAGCACGAAGAGGGCGGCTGAAAAGAGCCGATCCCGTCCTTCGTCCGAAGGCTTATCCACTGCTCCTCGCGCGCCCAAGGGAGAGATCTCGCAGCCTTCGCGAGTACGTCTTCGCGACCTGCGCAGGGTCGAGCTTCAGGTGCTTGGCGACCTGCTGGACGAAGCCCTGCACGTACACGAGCGCCGGCAGATCCCCGAACGACTCGTTCTCGATCGCGTTCAGGTGCGCGACGTTGATCTTCGTGCGCTGCGCGATCTCGGTGATCTCGATCCCCTGCGACTCGCGCACCTTGCGCAGGAGCGCGCCCGTGAACTGCGTCTCGGCGTTGATCTCGCGCGCGAGCTCGGCCTGGAGCATGGCGAGCTCCGCCATCTGCGCGGCGTTGCTGCTGCGCTGCGGCACCACCGTGGCCGGCGTGTCGTCGGGGAACGTGGAGAGGTCGTAGGCGCGGCGGCGCACGGGATCGAGCAGCGTGTCGTGCGCCTCCTCGATCCGCGCCTGCACCTGGCGCAACACCTCGGGCGCGACGACCGAGCAGAGCGGCAAGCTGCCCTCGCGGAAGATCTCCCGCTGCCGCTTCACGGCGCGGCGGATCTCGTCGTCGGCCGCGGTGCGTGGCACGCCCAGCACTTCGTACAGCGTGGCGGGCAAGGCGGCGGCGCGCTGCTGGGTGACGGGCGCGCGGGGCGGGAGCGCGCCGCCGCGGGTGCTCTGCGCGGCGAGCAGCGCGAGGATGCGGCGCGCGACGCGCTCGATGTTACGCGCGCTCTTCGACGTCGGGCTGTCGATCAGGAGCGGCTGCCTGCGCCGCACCGTCAGCCACACGGCGTCGTCGTGCTCGATGTGGCCGAGGTTCTCGAGCGAGATGCCGAGGAAACGCTCGGCGATCACGGACATGCTCACGCCGAGGTCGAGGTCCGAGCGCAGGCGTGTCTGCCCGACGACGAGGTGCGCGGCGACGCGGAGCATCTCCTCGGCCGCGACCTTGGCCACGCCGTCGTCGTAGCGCTTGATCTCCGCGACGATCGCGGGCGGCGGGGCGAGCGGCGGCAGCGCCGCGATCACCCGCTCGACGAGGCGCAACTTGAAGCGCTCCTTCGTGAGCGCGCGCCGCAGCACGCGCAGGTAGAGCGCGCGGCAGAAGCGGTACGTCGTCTCGATCGCGAGCGGCTCGGGCGCCGTCACGCAGATCCCCACGTCGGCCTGGAGGAAGAGATCCAGCGTCGAGGCCGTCGTCGAGGCGCCGAGGTTCAGCAGCACGTAGTCGACGTCGAGCTTCTCGATCTGCCTCGCCCAGTGCGACCCGCGGTTCGGGCGGATCGGCGTCGCCGTCATGGGATCGTAGGCCGTGGGCAAGAGGCGCAGACCCGGCACGATCGTGCTCACGGGCTTGGCCTTGCCCTCTTCGAGCGCCTCGCTCGTCACGAGCGGCGGCGTCTCCAGGCCGAGCACGCCGTGCAGGTTCGAACCGAACGGATCCGTGTCGCAGACGACGACCTCGCGGCCGAGCTGGGCGAAGTAGACGCCGAGGTTCACGGTGAGCAGCGTCTTGCCGACGCCGCCGCGCCCGCCTCCCACGGCGATCACCCGCCGCGTGCGGGCGCCCGAGGCTGACTCGATCATGGGCGGCGGCGGGATCGTGGGTGTCAGCCGCTCGTTGTCGTCGTCTCCGGGCACGGGCACGCCCGGACGTGTACCACAGGATCCGCTTGGCCAGCCCAGGACGCGCCTGTCTCGACACCTGGGCCCAACCAAGCTAACCGCCACGCATGGCCAAAGTCCGCCCCTTCCGCGCCTTCCGCCCCCCGCCCTCCTTGGCCCTCGACGTCGCGAGCCCGCCGTACGACGTCATCTCCACGGCCGAGGCGCGCAAGCTCGCGGAGGGCAACGCGGCGAGCTTCCTGCACGTCTCCCGCCCCGAGATCGACCTCCCCGAGGGCACGGACGAGCACGACGACGCGGTCTACGCCATGGGCGCGCACAACCTGGCGAAGCTCATCGCCGAAGGCGCGCTCGCCGCGGACCCCGAGCCGCACCTCTACCTCTACGCGCAGACCATGGGCGACCACCGCCAGATCGGCGTCGTCGGCTGCGCGGCCGTCTCCGAGTACCTCGCCGAGACGATCAAGAAGCACGAGAAAACCCGGGCCGACAAGGAAGACGACCGCACGCGCCACATCGAGGAGCTCGCCGCGCACGACGAGCCCGTCTTCCTCACGTACCGCAAGGACCCCACGATCGACGCGCTCGTCCGGGCCTCCACCGAGGCGCCGCCGATCTACGACTTCACCACGAAGGACGGCGTCGGCCATCGCTTCTGGGTGCTCGGCCGCGACGCCACGCGCGCCCTCGAAGAGCGCTTCGAGGAGGTCCCGTGCCTCTACGTGGCCGACGGCCACCACCGCAGCGCCGCCGCGGCCCGCGTGCACCAGACCTATCGCGGCGACGGCCGCGAGCACGACGTCTTCCTCGTGGTCGTCTTCCCGCACGACCAGATGAAGATCCTGCCCTACAACCGCGTCGTGCGGGACCTCGAAGGCCGCTCGCCCGAGGCGATCCTCGAGCGCCTCCGGTCCGTCATGCAGGTCGAGCCGCGCCCCGACGGCCTCGCCGCGACCCCGCCCGAGCCGCGCACCTTCGGCGCGTACCTCGCCGGCAAGTGGTACCTCCTCCGCGCCCCGCAGGATCCCGTTCGCGCCGAGGACCCGGTCGCCTCGCTCGACTGCTCGATCGCGCAGGACCTCCTCCTCGGCCCGATCTTCGGCGTGAAGGATCCTCGCCGCGACAAACACGTCGACTTCGTGGGCGGCATCCGCGGCTACGGCGAGCTCGAGCGGCGCGTCGACGCGGGGGATTTCACCTTGGGCCTCCACCTCTACCCGACGCAGATCGAGCAGCTCTTCGCGGTGAGCGACGCGGGCCTGCTCATGCCGCCGAAGAGCACCTGGTTCGAGCCGAAGCTCCGGAGCGGCCTCTTCGTCCACACCTTCTGAAGCGCCTGGCCGCTTGCCGAGCGGCCTTTTCCGTGGAAACGAGACTGCCCCACGCCGATGCCCCTCACGCGCCGCCAAGCCCTCGCCTCCGGCCTCGCCCTCCTCACGCTCGGCGGCGGCGGTTACGTCTTCTGGGCGGCGTCTCGTTTCCCGCCGGACACCACGCCCGAGGGCGCCTACCTGCGCATCGCCTATAACCTCTCGCAGGGCGACGCCCGCACCTGCTTCCATTACCTCGAAGACTCTGCGCAGCACGCCGCCTACAGCATCCGTGATTACCGCAAAAAGGCGAGCGAGCGCATCGCGCAGGCCTACCCCGAGCCCGAGCGCACGCGATTGGTCGACGCGTACCGCACGCACGCGACGGCCGAGGACGGGGCGGACGTCTGGGTGGACCTCGCCACGAAAAAGGGATTCGTGACGCGGCTCCGGCGGGACCTCTCCGGCATGGCGAAGGTCGAAATCGTGGGTGAGCGGGCGACGGTGGAGACGGCGCGCGGGACGCGGTATGGGTTTCGGCGGCGCGAGAATGGGATCTGGGGGCTCACGTTGTTCACGGCGGATCTCGTGGCCGAGTCGGAGCGGGCGGCGCGGGATTGGGACATCGTCGAGCGCGCGGCGAAGGATTACGAGCGAGGGCGTTAGGAGCGATTCCGATGGCAGACGACGACGACGATCTCCAAGGGCGGCTCGACACACTCACGGTCTCCGAGATGCGGCGCCGTGTCGACCTCGTGGTGGCTTTTTTGCGCGAGCAACGCCGCGCGCTCGCGGTCGAGGTGGGCATGACGCTCGAGGACGCCCCTGGGCCGCGGCCCACGGTCGACCACGAGCAAGGGCAGCGGCACTTGCAGGAGCTCATGGAAATGCTCCCGCTGCTCCGGAGGCGGCTCACGCCGGAGGAGCGCGCGCGGATGATGCCCCGGAGCGAAGCGCGGTCGGAGCAGATGAAGGAGGTCTTGGACGAGCTCGCCTCGCAGCCGGAGCTCTTTGATTCCCTCATGGAGGAGGGGGGACTCGACTACCGGCACGAGGACATCGTGCGGATGCGCGAGGACATCGAGAAGATGGACATGCTCAAGGACGTGGAGCGGGAGCTCCGGCTCCTCGTGGAGGAGATGCGCGCGTACCGGGAGCGGCTCGAAGCGAGCGTCGCGGACATCATGAAGAAGGCGGGGGAGCCTTCGAATTGAGGGGGCAGCCTGCTCGACAGCCGATTGAAGATCGTTACTCCTCCTCGACGACGCGGATGGGGAGCCACTTGAACCCGGTCACGCCCGCGTCGCGGAAGATGCGCCAGACCTTCGGGGTAACGACGAAACTGGGTTGTGAGAGCACGGCCGTCTTCAGGTCGCCGTTCCACCGCGCACGACCGAAGTGCTCCCACATGCGGTTCACGTCCTGGGCCCCTTCGAGGTCCTTGGCGCGGTAAACGAGGCGCAGGGGCTCCGGGTGCATCAACTGCACCTTGCTGCGACGGCAAGACTTGCACACGCGGTCCCAGGAGACCCCCGTCGACCGCGGGGACATCGGGTGCAACGTGTGCGAAGCCCATAATTGCCGCCAGGGCAGCTTGAGCTGCCGCATGTCCTCCTGCCTCGCGTACACGCTCCGGAAGGAGAGCCCCGAGAGCCCTGCGCCTTCGAGCGTCCCGCCCAGCCGCTCGTCCACCAGGACCTCGCTGTAGCTACCCACGGCGCGAAACTGCCCGAGCTTGTCCATGCTCTCCGCGTCGGACCCATCGAGCACGTACGCCGAGGTTTGTCGCATCCCTGCGCCGCACGTCGGGCATGCGGTCGAGAGGTCGTAGTCCGTGCCAAACCGGGGGCCTCCGAGGACTTCTACTTCAAGGGTGCCCGCCATCTCGATCAACGGCGCGGCCTCGAACTCCTCGTCCGTGTACTCGTCCCAGCGATCCTCGAACCATTCAACCTTGTGGACGAGAAGGAGTTGGAGGAGGAGAGGCAGACGAGGGTCGTTCGCGTCCAGTCGGACATCGACGAAGATTTGTCCGAGGACTGGCCTGTCTCTCACCTCCGCCACATCGGGCCCGCAGCCCGAGGGCGAAAGAACTGTTTGCTCCCGCCCCGGGATATCATTGCCATCGAAGCGTACGTGCACCTTGGTTTTCATCAGCTATGTCCTGCTGGCTCCCGCTGGAATCAATCCAGGAAATAATGGGCGATCGCCTTTCGCCAGTGCGGTCTCGATTTGTAGACGGACTTGTACACGGCCCAGAGCTTGGCCAGGTCTCCCCGCGCGATGCCCTTCGTAGCCTCGCGGAGCTCGTTTGTCACCACCGTGTGCTCCTCGCTCGAGAGAATCACCGACGGACCATCCAGGGGATCGAGGCTGACGTGCTTCATCCTCGCAGTCTCGTAGAGGTGGTGCGCTTGCCGTGCGACCAGGAAAGACTGGTCAGGAAGGATTGAACATGCGAGGTTCATGAAATTCTGAATCGTCGTCCAGTGGGTGCGAAACCCACCCGGCCCAGGGTGGACCTACACCAGC
>NZ_SSMQ01000042.1 GCF_005144585.1 Polyangium fumosum
TACCGCGCTGCCGCCGCCGCTGCCGCCGCCGCCGCCGCTCCCGCCCGCGCCGCCGCCGCCGCTCCCGCCGCCGCCGCCGCTCCCGCTCGCGCTGCTGCTCGCGCTTCCGCCGCCGGATCCGGGCCCTGCGCCTGCGCCGAGGCTCGTGCCCGAGGGGGTGCCGCCCAATTCATCGCCCCCGCATCCGAGGGCCGCGAGCGCGGCGAAGGAGACGAAGCACGAGCCCAGGGTGTTGCGAAGCACGTTCATGATGAGAAAACACGTCGCGTTTTCGCCCCGCTTGTCAAGCCCGAAGCGATTTGCGGTATCGTCCCGAACCATGACCGCCCTCGCCGCCGTCCCCCGGGCCAGGCTCTCGTTTTGGAACAAGCTCGTCTACGCCGCGGGGAACACGGGGAACGTCATCGGCTACCAGCTCGTCACGACCTACGTCCTCCGGCTCTACGCGCCACCCGACGACAAAGGCACGGCGCTCATCCCCGCGTTTCTCGCCGGCGCGATCCCGACCTACCTCCTCCTCAACCTCGTCGCGCGGGGCTTCGATACCTTCTGGGACCCGATCGTCGCGAACTGGTCCGATCGCAGCAAGCACCGCCTCGGCCGCCGCCGCGCCTTCATGATCGCGGGTGTCTTTCCCCTCGCGCTCACGGCGGGCCTCATCTTTTTCCCGCCCACGGCCGCCACCTCGCTCGTCAACGTCGTCTGGCTCGGCGCCATGCTCACGGCCTATTACGCGATGTTTTCGGTCTACGTCGCGCCCTACCTCGCGCTCCTGCCCGAAATCGCCCCCGACAAGCAGGAAAACACCTCGCTCTCGACCCTGCTCGCGGCCGCGGCCCTCCTCGGCGCGCTCGGCGTCATGGTCGTCGCCCCGGCCCTCTTCCTCGGCAAAGGCGGCAACGACCGCGTCGAGCTCCAGACCATGGCCGGAGCCCTCGCCCTGCTCTCGTTCGTCCTGATGCTCCTGCCCGTCGTGTTCCTCGACGAACGGCGCCTCGTGATCCGCGCGGAGGCCTCCGGCGCCGAGCCGAGCCACCTCGGCCTCGTGGATTCGCTGCGCGCCACCTTCGCGGACCGCGCCTTTTTGACGTATGTCCTCGGGTACACGCTGTATTTCTTTGCGTTCAACATGATCTCGACGGGCGTGCCGTTTTATGTCGAGGTGCTCATGGGCCGCCCGCTCGCGGAGGTGGGCAAGCTCCTCGGCCCCATGTTCGGCGTGGCCGCCCTCGCGTTTCCCTTGCTCGGCGGCCTGGCGCGGCGTTTCTCCAAAAAAGGCACGATGATCGCCTCGTCCCTCGTCTTCGGCGGATTGATGACCCTCCTCCCGTGGGTCCACGACGTCCGGCTCGGCATGGTCATCTTTGCGCTCGCGGGCGTCCCGGTCGCGATCTTCATGGCCATCCCGAACGCCATTCTCGCGGACGTGTGCGAGGCGTCCACGCGGCGCACGGGCCAGCGCCGCGAGGCCATGTTCTTCGGGGCGCAGGGATTCTTGCAGAAGATCTCGCTCGGCGTCTCGACGGGCGTCTTTCAGTGGGTGAAAGACGCCCTCGGCAGCTCCGCGGACAAGCCCCTCGGCGTGCAGGTCACGGGCCCGCTCGCCACGGCGATCCTCGTCCTCGCGGCCCTCACCTTCGCGCGGTACCCGGAGGCGCGGGTCACGAAGGAGATGGAAGGGGCGGGGTGAGCCTCACGGCCGCGGCACCACCGCGAATTGCGGCTCCGTGCTGTAGTCCGGCTTCACGCTCCTCGCCATGAACTGGTCCCACGCCTCCTTGGCGCCCGGGATCTTCGATTCCACCGCCGCCGCGAGCGCCGGCTGGAGATTCGAAGGATACCCCTCCGTGCTGGGCGAGTAGCCGACCATCTCGCCTTCCTGGAGCATGAGCGCGGCCGCCATCTCCGCGCCGCCACAGGACGCCGATTCCAGGGCCGATTGCCCCTCCAGCGCCAGCGTCGCCTTGTAGGCCTCGGCGAACGTCGGGTAGAACGTGCCTTGGGCCGTGTCCTTCACGCGCATGTGGTAGACGCTCGCGAAGATCCAGCAGAAGTCGGGACCGACCATCCGCCCGACCGGGAACTTCGCCTTGTAGTCGAGCAGCGGCCGCGCGTCCTCGAAGCCGAGCGAAACCAGGTGGCCGACGCTCCACGTGAAGAAGTCATCCATCCACGGCGCCACCGTGCCGTCGTCGTAGACCGAATAACCATTGGTGATGATGCCGAGCGCGTTCGCGTCCGCATGGTCGAGGTAGGTGGTCTTGTACCAGTCGAGGTTATAACCGACGCGGTCGGTGAAATACTTCTTCATCGGATCGGCGTCCGGCGTGATGTACGCCGCCTGCCCCAGCGTCCGCAGCGACCAGGCCTGGCCGCGCGTCTGATCGAATTGCACGAGCCCCTTCTCCTGTCCGCGGTACCCCGGGTTCGACTGGAGCATGTTGAAGTTCGCCCAGAACTGGAGCTCCTCCAGGTAGTAGCGATCCCCGGTGAGCAGATAAGGCAAGTAGACAAACGAAGGCTGGTGCGCCGAGTCGGGATCGAAGGGGCTCGTGCAGTCGCCCGCGCAGGCGGGGAACGCGTCGGAGACGCCGGTCTCGGGATTGACGGCGTCGCCGGGATTGCCGAGCAAGGTCATGTACGCGTGATCTTCGAGCGAGACGGGACGATCGGTCTCCTTGTCGCGGAAGTGGATGGGCCAGCTCCCCGCGCCGTCCGCGGTCCCGAGCGTGGCCCGCTTCGCGCGTTCATCCATGGAGAGGAGCCACATCGCGCTCCAGCCCGGCATCGGGCCGATATCGGGCCTTCCCCCGGTGGCGGGCATGTAGGGGTTTGCCAGGCCGATCCCCATGGGCTCGTACACCTTTTCGCCGTACTGCGCATCGATGTTCGCGAGCGCCGCTTCGGCCGGCACCAGCGTGGGATCGAAGTGCGGGACGGCGCCGGTGGAGAGCAGATAAGGGATGTCGTGCTGGACGTCGACCTTGGGATCCTCCCCCCACCAGAATGCCTTGCGCCAGCGCGCCCGTCGAAGATGAACGAGCCCGCTCTTCGTGGAGATGGATGCCTCGTCGGTGTCGATCGCGAGATCGTAGGTGAAGTTCTGCGGGTTCGGCTCGTACGCCCAATCGTTCTCGACGGTCACGCTCACGAACGCGCTCGGCTTGCCCGCATAGGCGCGCACGTCGAACCGCGCCGTGAGGTGCGGGTGCGCGCCGTCGGGGCCGGCCACCGGCGCCACCACGGACCACTCGGAGACCAAGGGGCCGTCGAGCCAGGCGGGTCCCTCCTTGGCCTCGAGGAGCGAGCGCGCGGACGCCTCGTAATGCGCGCCCGCGAGGTCCACCGAAACCTTGGCGTCGAACGTCGTCGCGAGGAGATCCGACGCCGCGACGGACGCGCCATTCTCGCCGGCCTCCGCGGGATACAGCTCGAGCGTCGTGCTGCCGCTGCCGGGCAACGTGGGAATACGCGCCGTCAGCACGGCGTGGCGGAGCGAGCCATCGGCGTGCGTCGCTTTGGCGTCGACCTGGAGGGGGACCTCCACGCCCTCGATACGCGCCGCCACGGTGGCGCCGGCGGGCACGTCGCCGACCACGAAGGGCTGCGCGAACGTGACCCGCACGTCCTGCCGATCGGACGCAGCGCCGCTCCGATCGACGACGACGACCTTGGTGAACGTCTCCCCCAGCGGAGAAGGACCGCCGGTGCCGCCGGTGCCGCCGGTGCCGCCCGTACCGGCGGGATCGGTGCCGCCGCAGGCCGCCAGGAAGGCGAGCGCGGCAAAAGCTGTGGTCAACGAAAAAGCAAGATTCCTCATCAGCAATCTCCGGGCACGTCGGCCTTGGGCTGAAGCCGGCCGTGTGCTTGCAAAAGGAGGCGTTGTCGTCCGGACCGTCGACAGCACAACCACGTCCGATTGCGAAATGCAATGGCTTCGCTCGTTTGTGTCCATGGCTTCGCGTGGGACCACATGATTCGAGTATGGATGTGGTTTTCGCGAAATCGTCCTACGACGAGGCGCGGCGTCGCTTCCCAGGGGCGGATTCGACGTGCTAGCGTCCGGTCATCGAAGTGACATCGCCGATATCGGGAGAGGTATCGGTGCAGCGTCCCGACGCCAGATCATTGCCGTCGGGAGAAAGAGTTTTGAATATGCTGAAATCGACCTTGCTTTCCCCGCGGCTTTGGCTCCCGCTCGTCGGGCTCACGGTGCTGTTCGCGGCGTGCGGAGACTCGTCCAGCACGCCGAACGAGCCGACGAACGCGTCCTCCTCCTCCTCCGGAGCGGGTGGATCGGGCGGCAGCGGTGGGGCCGGCGGCGAGGGGGCCGGTGTGACGTTGCCGGGCCCCGACGCGGATTGGGGGACCGGGAGCGACATCGGCTCTCTCGAAGGCAACGTGTGGACCCCGGGCCGCGATGAGAACGGCCTCGTCAATGCCGACTCATGGGCGCTCGTGCCCGGCGGACAATGGATCGAGGTGAACGGTACGAGGCTCGATGCCCTCGACGCCGAGGTAAAGGAGAAGGTCCCAGGCTGGAATGATTATGGCTCGGGCGACTGGAGCGCCGTCACGACCGCGTGGAACTCCCCCGCGTTCGACCCGGAGGGCAGCCGCGCGTGGTGGGTCTCCTCCGGCGGGCACGCCGATTCGAGCAACAATGGCATCTACCGGTTCGACGCGTTCCGGATGGCCTATGCCATCGAGCACCTCCCCTCGGACACCACGAAGTGGAGCGAAGCCTACAAGTCGGCGAGCACCTTCACGAGCTGCCCGGAGTCTTCCGCGGAGTTCGACGCCGCCGTCGCCGCGGGCACCTTGAAGGAGGAGAACGACTGGTTCTACGACGAGGTCTACTGGGATCGGCAGCCGACGGCGCGCCACACGTACTCGGGCGTGGTGTACGCGCCGAAGACCAACGAGCTCGTGATGGCCGTACGGCGCCTCTGGCGTTATTCGCGCGACGAGGGCAAGTGGGTCTACAAGCGGCTGCCCGCCATGGATTGGCAATACAAGCTGGGCGAGGAGAACCTCGCCATTTACGACGAGTACAAGGACCAGGTCCTCGTCGCGTCGTGTGGCTCCAACGGGCCGTGGAGCAACACCTTCGACATGAACACGTCGAACTGGACCGGCGAGGGCACGTCCTGGAATGGCTGGGACTGGAACGGCGCCGCCGATGCGCGCTTCGGCGATCTCGTTGGCATCATCAAGGTGCCGGAAGATCCCGCGACCGGCCAGTACGCGGCCAAGGGCCTGTACCAGCTCTTCAACGTGAAGGAACGCAAGGTCGTGAAGAGCGGCACCGTGCAATACGCGGACGGCCTCTCGGCGGTCGATTTCCCGGTGGGCGACGGTGGCGCCGGTATGGTGTACATCCCGCCGCTCGACCGCTACTGGGTGGCGGCGAAGACCAAGGAAGGCAAGCTCGGCTGGTTCGAGCTCAATCCCACGACGGAGCCGTGGACGCTCGGCCGGCTGGTGCAGGACGGCCCGACCCCCTCGCTCACGGAGGGCAACACCCTCGTGCGCCGCCGCATGCTCTGGATGCCGAAGCTCCACGCGCTCGTCTTCCTCGGGGTCGCGGAGAAGAACATCCTGGTCTATCGATTCTGAGGGGGATCGCGCGGAGGCACGGCACCTGCGAACCGGGTGCCGTGCGCCGACGCGGGGCTCGATCAGAGCGCGACCAGAACGGAGAAGCCGCCCCAGAACATGCGCTTGCCGTCGAAGGGCGTGTCCTCCGGCTTGTGGTTCGCGACGCGCGGGTCCTTCATGACCTGCTCGTTGACGCGATCGCGATGCTCGCGCGACTCGTAGACGATGTAGGAGAAGACGACCGTCTCGTCCTCCTTCAGGTGAACGGCCTGCGGGAACGACGTGAGCTTGCCGGGCTGGACGTCGTCGGCCACGCACTCGATGTACTCGAGCGCGCCGTACTCCCGCCATACCTTGCCCATCTCCTCCGCCATCTTGCGATATGCCTCCACGTTGGCCTTGGGGACGGGGACCACGAAACCATCGACGTACTTCGCCATGACAACCTCCTCGGTTTGTCTTAGCACGGCCTCGCGACCGTCGAGGGGTTCATGGGACCCGACCGGGCAGAACCTTGGGTCCTTTGCGCGCGGGCCCGGCCGGGGTAGAGTGCCCCCCGTGTATACCCTCTACATCGCGAACAAAAACTATTCGTCCTGGTCGCTTCGGCCGTGGGTCCTCATGCAGGAGGCCGGCATTCCCTTCGAGGAGCGGCTGCTCCCGTTCGGCGACGAGGCCGCGTGGGCGCCCTTCCGCGCGCTCACGCCGGCCGGGAAGGTGCCGGCGCTCGTCGACGAGGGGCGCGTGATATGGGATTCGCTCGCGATCGTCGAATATCTGGCCGAGCGGCACCCCGGCGTCTGGCCGCGCGACGCCGAGGCCCGCGCCTTTGCGCGCAGCGCGGCCGCCGAGATGCACGCGGGCTTCACCGTGCTGCGTTCGTTTTGCAGCATGAACGTCGGCATTCGCGTGCGTTTGCGCGAGACGCCGCCCGCGCTCCTGCGTGACGTCGGGCGGATCTCGGCCTTGTGGACCGAGGGGCTCACGCGGTTCGGCGGGCCCTATCTCGCAGGGGACACGTTCACGGCGGTGGACGCCTTTTTCGCGCCGGTCGTCTTCCGCGTGCAGACGTACGGGCTCGCCCTCGGGGACGCCGCCGCGGCCTACACGACGCGGATGCTCGACCGCCCGTCGATGCGGCTTTGGTACACGCAAGGGCTCGCCGAGACCTTGCGCGACGAATCCCACGACGCCGAATGCCGCACCGTCGGGGAATGGACGGCGGATCTCCGGGCGATCTGAATCCCCTCAGCGGATCATGTATCCGCCGTCGATGGCGAGAGACGTCCCCGTCACGTACGACGACCAATCCGAGAGCAGGAACACCACGGGCCTGCCGATCTCTTCCGGGCGCGCATAACGGTTCATCGGCACGCCCGACGTGAAGGCCGCGAAGACCGCGTCGCCCTGGTTCACGTGGCTCCAGATCTCCGTCTCCACCGGCCCGGGCAGCACCGCGTTCACGCGGATCCCCTCGGCGGCGTAATCGAGCGCCGCGGCCTTGGTCAACCCGACGAGCGCGTGCTTCGCCGTCGAATACGCGCCGAAGGTCTGCGCACCGACCATGCCCAGGATCGAGGCGCAGTTGACGATGGCCCCGCCCCCGCTCTTGCGCATGGCCCGGATCTGGTGCTGCATGCACAGGAGCACGGAATCCAGGTTGACGGTCATCAGCTTGCGGTATTCGTCCAGCGGCAGGTCCGCGAGTGATCCGAGCGGCCCGGGGATCCCCGCGTTGTTGAACGCGCCGTCCAGACGCTCGAAGGCCTGCAGCGTGCGCGCCACGAGCGCCTCGATGTCCGCGGGCACGGAGACGTCCGTGCGCACGAACAGCGCCTTGCCGCCCTCGCCGCGGATGCGCTCCGCGAGCGCCTCGCCCTTCTCCTCGCGCCGGCCCGCGAGCACCACCTTCGCGCCCTGACGCGCGGCCTCCAGCGCCGTCGCTTCGCCGATGCCCGACGTCGCGCCGGTGACAATGATCACCTTATCCCTGAGAAGCATGCTCGTTCCACCTCTTCCACGTCCCCCCGTGGCGCCGCATACTCCGCAGGTGGTGCCGAGGTCAACGCAATTCCATCCGCTCCCGCGTGGCATACCTGCTCTCGTCAGCGCTTGCTTTCGAGGGCGCGGCCGAGGAGCTCCACGAGCTCGTGGGATCTTCGAATACGGTGGGGAGAGGGGGCGGCGGGGGCGGCGGGGGCGGCGGAGGAGCGGCTCCGTAGGCGGGAGGGAACGTGGCGGGTTATGGGCCCCGAGCGCCGGCGGCAGGAGCGCGTCGGCTCATTCGCTCCAGTACGATTCCGTCAGCACGCTGAAGCCGGAGACGGTATCGACGAAGAACGCGACGTTGTTCCCGCTCCAGGGATCATGCGCGTAGCTGAAATAGCAGCCCTTGAAGGAGCGCCCCGTGATCCGCGCGTCGAGGTTCGCGAGCCCTTGCGCGACGACGCTCGGAGGGAGCTGATCATATCGGTTCGCATAATCGACCGTGGCCTCGACCTCCGCGCGCACCTCTGCCGCGTCGGCGAGGTTGGATCGGATGCTCGTGCCATAGGGGAGGGAGTCAGGATCGATCCCGAAGCACTCCAGCCCCTGCATGGAATAGTACTGCGACCCCGTCGTGAGCTCGTACCTGTCGAAGTGGCGGGCCATGATCGCGCCGAAATCAGGCTGCGGCAGCGCGTTCACCGCCGCGATCAGGTCCTCGAGGGGATCACTCAACGTCGCGGCGTTCCGGAGGTTCCGCAGGCTCACCGAGCCGATCCCCGCCGTGGCGGCGATGCTCTCGACCGTCGTGAAGGGTCGCAGGTTGAGGAGGTTCACCGCGCCGTTCCACGCGTAGGGCAGGATGTCGTGCAGCTCCGTGGAGCTGACCGAATTCACCAGCGAAACCATCCGGGACGCGTCGTCGGCGGAGACCGCCAGCTCGTCGATGATTCCGACACAGCTCGCCCCGATATACCCCTCGCTCCGCGCCCCGCCTTCGATTTGCTCGAGGCGCGCGGAACCGACGAGCGGAACGGAAGAGACGTCCGCCAGCGTCGCGAAGGGCGAAAGGGCGCGATACCCCACGAGGTTCGATGCCACGTCGCTCGGCAGATACTGATCCAGCGTCTGGAACGATGCCACGTTGAGGAAATCGATGATCCCCTGGCATTCCGGCGCCACATCGACATCGGTCTCGGTGAGCGGCGCTTCTTGTGTCCCGAGCAGCTCGGACGGCTCCTGGGAATCGATACCACCACAACCAACGACGAAAAAGCTCATGGCAAGAAAGGGCAGAGCTAGACAGCGCATTGGAGACTCCTCGTGGTAAGCAGGTCGAGGCGCCGAAGATAGCAGCGAAGACTCTGACGGCAAATCCATATAATTTTCTTCGTATACGATCAGGTGACCGAGCAAGCAGCGCCGCGCGTGTGGGGGGCGACAGGTGCAATTCTGTGTTTCTTTTTCGTGAAGATCACGAAACGCCCTGAAGGCACACGCGACGGCGCCGGGTGGGAGGAGACCGTCTCCGGGAGGGGGAGGACGGTCTCCAGAGACAGAGGCGCGTGTCTTCCGGGAGGGTGCGACCCTCTTGCAAGAGGGTCGGGAGCGTCGTCGAGGGGGAGGAGAGCCTCCTCCGGAAGGGGCGCGGGTGTCTCGGGGAGGAAGGACAGGGCCTCCAGGGAAGGACGCGACCCTCCTGCAAGAGGGTCGCGCGTGTCCTTGGGGTGCATGAGAACCCTGTCCCGGAAGGGACGAGGGGTCGCGAGCGGCGGTCGGGAGGGTCTCGGAGAGGGGGGATGGCATTCGAGGGGAGGGACGAGAGCGTCCTCCGGGAGGGGCGAGAGCCTCTTGAAGAGGGATGGCGGTGTTTTCGAAAAGGGTTGGGAGCGTTTTTGGGGGGGATGGGACCGTCGTGGGGGAGGGGCGAGAGGGGCGCCCGACTTCCGCCTTGCCCCTGCCCGTTCGTCCTGCGACCCTCGACCTCTCCGCAGGAGACCGTCTTGAGCCGCGCAACCGTCCTCCTCGCCGTCCTCGCCGTCCTCGCCGCGAGCCCCGCGTGCGCCGTGACCCCCGCCGGCAGCCACCCCGACGTCGTCACCATCGAGTCCCCGCGCCCCGCAGCCCCGCAACCCGGCCCCCGCGCGGCCTCCGTGATCACCACGTCGGCCACCCTCGACGTCCCCGCCGCCGTGATACGGGCGCATTCGAACGCGTGGAGAAGATCCCCGACTCGGCGCTCGTTCTTCGATCCGACGAATCGGGCGCGAAGGACATCACCTTCCACGCCCCCGACGGCCGCGTGCACGAGGGCGATCTGCTCCGCCCAGGGACGGGCGTCGGCGCGCACGTCGTCGGCGACGTCGCCGTCATCCTCTCTTTGCCCCGTCCCGCGACGAACGACGACGTGGTGCTCGATCGCCCGCTCGAATTCGCACTTCTGCCGCGCGCGAGCACCACGGCGCGCCGGCTCCCGGGGCGTTACGCGAAGCACCTCTTCGACGCTGGGCCGGCCCTCTGGATCGGCAGCCACATGCTTTCGGGCCCGCTGGTCTTCTCGCTCATCGACAAACGCTCCCAGGACATCCTCGCCTCCGCCGTGGCGCGCGACGATGCCCAGGGGGGATGTGCGATCGCAGGCGCCGCCGCCGGCGGCCAGAATGCGCTGGCATTCGTGGAGGCCGGCGCGGATTGCCGGCCGCGGATCCGGGTCGTGCGGGTTTCGCGCTGACGTCGCCGAGCATCAGCGCAAGAGCGCGTCTTGCAGGTACGTCACCCAGCTCCCGGTCTTGACATCCATGGCCTTCATGCTGCCCCCATCGTCCCAGTAGGCCCAGGCAATGCCTCGCAGCTCGGCTTCGCGCCGGATCAGGCGCACGTAGGTCGCGCGTGATGGCTGATCGGCGTTGTCGATGCAGCCGAACTCGCCCATGTAGACCCGGCGCCCGGTGGCCTGGATGTAGCGGTCCACCTTCTCGAACTCGGCCCGCACCCCCGCCGGCCCATTGGGGTTCTGCGACGCGGGCTGTGTATTGTAGCGGGTGAACCAATCGTTCACCCAGCCCACCCGCTGCGCCGCGGGGACAGGCGTGAGCGGCGCGGCCGGGGGGCCGGGGAAGACGATCCCGGTCGTGCCATATTCCGGATCCATCCACGGCGAGCCCTGGTGCGTGAAGAGGATGGGCTGATACATGTGAAACGTGGGGATCAGGTTGGGGTCGTCCTCGGGCAGGACGAGCTCGTCCAGCCAATCCGCCGAGGCCCAGAAGTAGCCGTCGACGATGATCCGCCGCGTGGGGTTTTTCGCCCGGATGAGGGTGATGGCCTTGTTGGAGATCTCATTGACGATGGCGGCGTTCAAGTTTCCGTTGGGCTCGTTGAGCAGCTCGAAGACCACGCTCGGGGGGCGATTCGCGTAGCGCTCGGCGAGCTGCGCCCAGATCCCCAGGAACCGCTCCTTGTGCGCGGCCGGGTCCTTCATCAGCTCCTCATAGTGGTGGAAATCGACGATCACCGAGAGCCCCCGCGCCGTCGCCCGATCGAGCGCCCAGTCGACGCGCCCGAGGAAGGCCGCGTCGAGGGTGAACGGCTCGCTCGCCTGCGCGTGCGCGTTGAAGCGCACCGGGAGCCGGACGTGATCCAGGCCGGCGGCGGCCGCCATCTCGAAATGGCGCTCGTCGAGCGTCACCCCCCAGGCCCCCTCGCTCGGCGCGTCGAGGGCGTTGCCCAGGTTGATGCCGCGCCGGAAACCCTCGAATGGCGCGGAATGCGCGACCCCGGCGGGGTTCGGCGTGATGTCCCGGGCCGAGCCCCGAGGGATGCAACCGGAGACCAGGGGAATCCACAAAAGTACAGGCCACGACGCGCGCATTCGAATCGCCTCCAGCCGCCACGCTGCCATGACGAGCGGCCGGCGGCAAGACCGGTTCCGCGGCATTGCGTGGGGAGACGATTCCGCTGCCGCACGAGGCCGCTGCGCTCGAAGTGGCGCCCACGTGTGTCCCTCGACGACTGTGAAGCCCGTGTGAAGGAATGTTGGGACAGTGCCTTCCCCTTCGCCGGGCGTGGACGTGCCGCTACAGTGCGCGGCACGAGGTGATTCGATGGACACGACGACGGCTTCCCCGAACTCGCTGAACCGCGCGGATGTGCGCGACCTGCTCGACCGGCTGCACCGCCGCGCGCGTGGAGACTACCTGAAGCTCCCCTTCAAGGTGCCGGCCCTGGCCAAGGGCCTTCTCCGCGGCCAGACGGTGACGGAAATCTTCACGGCCGGGGTGGCGCGTGATCTTTATCTGCCCGTCTCGCCCGAGCAGGGGCGTTTTCTCTACCTGATGGCGCGCACCGTGGGCGCGCGGTCGATCGTCGAGTTCGGGACATCGTTCGGCCTTTCGACCCTCTACCTCGCCGCGGCGGTGACCGACAATGGGGGAGGGAAGGTGATCGGCACGGAGCTTGAGCCGGGCAAGCACGCGGTCGCGACCGACAACCTCCGGGTCGCGGGTTTCGGCGAGGTGGCCGAGGTGCGGCTCGGCGACGCCCTCCAGACGCTGCGCGATGTGCCAGGGCCGGTGGACATGGTGCTGCTCGACGGCTGGAAAGACCTGTACATGCCGGTGCTCGAGCTGCTCAAGCCGAAGCTCCGCAAAGGTTCGGTGGTGCTCGCGGACAACATCTTCACGTTCAAGAAGGCGCTGCGGCCGTTCGTAGAATATATGCAATCGGGGAAGAACGGATTTCAGTCGACGACGCTCTCCATCGCCGACGGCTTCGAATATTCGTATTACGAAGGGGCGTAATCGCTCGCGGGAGGCGGAGGCGGGAGCAGGAGCGGCCGAAATCTGTTTGTGGACCGTTCTCGAGGAAGGCAGGGCAGGTCGAGCGCCAGAACCGTCGCCTTCGCCGCGGCGGCACGGTAGAAGGACGCAGAACGGACCCATGACCCGCCGCCACCTCAGCCTCCTCGCGCTCGGCGCGCTCCTCATCGGCTTCCTCGTGATCCTGCTCCGCGAGCCCGCATGGGCCGCGCGCAACGCGGCCATCCTCGTGGGTTTGATCGCGGCCGTTCTCTGGACCCTCGCGCGAGATTTCGTGATGGGGCAGGTCCCGGAAGAGGACTACAGCGCGCTTTCGTCATGGCTCGTCGCCCCCAGCCGCCGTAACACCTATCCCGTCGCCCAGATCGCCATCGTCGGACGCCAGGGGTGCGCGCGCGCCGACAGCCGCGCGCTCCGCGACGAGCTACGCGCCGCGCGACGCGCGCTCGCCAGCGAGGGTGTGTACGTGAAGCGCACGGACTGGGAACAGTTCGCGGATCGGCTCGACAAAGCGCCGCTCGTCCTCGATAGGGGCGAGGACGACCTCTTTCGGCTCGCCGTGCTCGGCCAGCTCGACCGCGGGCGAGAGCACCTCGCCGCCCGGGTCGCCGATCTGCGGAACGGCGGCAACGAGGAGGCCCGTGCCCTCGCGCTGCTGCTCGAATGGATGGCCTCCGGCGCGGCCGACGAGGCGGAGGCGGAGAGGATCGCGGAGAAGCTCGATCCGGACGCCACCCACTTCGAGTCCTGCGCGCCCTGGCTCCTCTTCGCTCGCCCCAACAAACGAGCGCGGCGCCTGCTGTCGCAGGCGCGCAAGGAGTGGAAGAAGGACTTCGCGGAAGCCGATGAGGAGGACAGCGATGAAGATTTCGCCGACCACGTCCATCGGACGGGCGCCGTGGTCGAGCTGCTGTCCGTCGTGGTGGCGGCCTGGGACGGCGGCGACGCGCGCGCGAGGCTCCCGCAGGCCTTCCGCACGTACTACGAGAAGTCCGTCGACTTTTACGGGCTCATCGCCCCCGTCTCGGCCGCCTGGCTGGAGACGAAGATCACCGGAGAGCCACGATCGCCCCGTGAGGCGCTGGCGCAGCTTCGAGCCTACATCCCGCCCATCACCCCGCCCCCCGATCAAAAGGCCGCCGCCGCCCCCGCGATCCGGGCGATCGACGCGACCCTCGAGAAGCTCGTGCTGGGCATGGGGCTGACGGTGCGTGAGGGCCCAGGTGGGATCTGGCTCGTGGCGAAGCCGCAGGAGGTCAGCCGGGACTTCATCTGACGGCGCGCGGCCGCTCCCGCGCCACGTCCTCCAGGATGGACCGCGCGATGCGTCAGCACGCGCCAATGGCAAGAACACGGGGCGCTTCGTCTGGCACGGGATCCAGGCGGATTGACGGTGCCGCAATGGAGGGCGCTGAAGGAGGCGCGTGATCCAGGTAGGTCGTCCATCCCCCTCTTCCACCCTACCCGATGCCCGGATATACCCTACCATCCGTGGCTCGAGCCCCCGTAGGGTTGTGATGACGAACGACTGCGCGTTGAGAGACGTTGATTCAGCGACGGCAAGCGAGTCCATAGACAGCTTCGTTCGCAAAGTGGCCCGCGCGCCGGCGATGCAGCCCCCCGTCTCCTTGGAAGTGGGCTCCGTCATCGATGATACATTCCGCGTCGAGCGGGCTCTGGGTCGCGGAGGCATGGGAATCGTCTTCCTTGCGCGCGACATCCGGCTCGATCGACCGGTCGCGATCAAGGTTCTACGCTTCGCCGACGCGCGCGCCGAAAAGCTCATGCTCCGTGAGGCGAGGGTCCTGGCGCGTTGCGCGCACCCCAACGTCGTCACCATCTACGAAGCTGGGACACACGCGGGGCAGGTCTTCCTCGCCATGGAGTACGTGGACGCGGGGACGCTTCGGAGCTGGTTGAACGAGCGATCCCGCACCTGGCAGGAGATCCTCGAGAAGTTCTTGCAAGCCGCGCGGGGACTCGCGGCGGCCCACAAGGCGGGCCTCGTGCACCACGATTTCAAGCCGGATAACGTGCTCATCGGCGAGGACGCCCGCGTGAGGGTGGCTGATTTCGGGCTCGCTCGGGTGATCGCCCCCCAGATGGACAGCGAGGAGCACCTCGGCATCGGTCAAAGCCACGTCCCTGCAGGCACACCGACGTACGCATCACCGGAGCAGCGCACGGGGATCACGGATGCGCGATCGGACCAATACTCGTTTTGTGTTGCCCTTCGTGAGGGGCTCGACGGCGTTCCGCGCGTCCCGAGTCGGATCCGTCGAATCATCGCTCGCGGGCTCGAAGAAGACCCGAGCCGTCGCTGGGAATCGATGGAGGTCCTGGCGACGCAGCTCGAGCTCGCGCGTCGGTCGAGCGCGCGGCGGCTCGTGGCGCTCGGTATCTCCATCGCAATGGCAGCATCGCTCGGGTTCGTCGCATTGCGCCCCAAAGCGCTGGTCGTCGACCCCT
This sequence comes from Polyangium fumosum, assembly GCF_005144585.1. Taxonomy (GTDB): domain Bacteria; phylum Myxococcota_A; class Polyangia; order Polyangiales; family Polyangiaceae; genus Polyangium; species Polyangium fumosum. The sequence continues at coordinate 14,874 of NZ_SSMQ01000042.1, forward strand.
ATGCGTGGACCGGCAGCACCTACGATGGGTACGACGCGGACTTGGGTGCGACGGACGAGCGTACGTGTTTCCTCACGGGATTCTCCGCCAACCTCGAGGGCGTCGACTGGACGAGGCCCGCACGCGCGGGTATTTACGAGGATCCACAGTCCAAGCGGTGGGGGCTGGAAGTGGACTCTGCCAGAGGAGGGGTCGTGCATGTCGAATCGGCGTGTGTCGATAGCATAACTGGATACATCGGTGTCAAGAGCTGGGACAGCGCGTCGAGCGATCCCCATCCGATCCAGCTCGCAGCCGTGACGCCGCGTCGTCAATGTTTCTTCACCGAAATCGCCGTCGTGGATGGTCTGGAATCCGAATTGGATGACGTGCGTGTTTGGCACGACGGGCAAAATTGGTGGCTCGGGGGGAGCCGCGCGAGCCCGGGAAAGCTTGGGCTCCGCGCCTACGCGGCGTGTATGGACATCGGTCGCGCGTTCACGTCCGGGAGCGTCGAGGGTCAAGCGACACCCTTGAAGAACGGCGTACCGGGGCAGGACCTGTCCCCTGACGCCAAAGTATGTTTTCTCTCCAGTGTTGGTGGGAGGTTTCGCTCGGACGAGCTCTACGACGGAGCGGGCATCCGCTACGATAAGCGGACAAAGAAGTGGCAGGTTTATGCCACGAAGGGAAAGCGCGTGTCGTACGTCTGCGTCAAGTAGACCTTGTGCTCCTTTGGAGGCGAAGGTATGTCGAAAGTGCCTGGAAATTCGGCCGACAGAATCGAATTCGAAGCGGAGATGCAGAGCTTATTTCGTGCCGGTGAGCTCAGGCAGGTGGTCACACGGACGTTGCAAGCGTATGGGCCCGAGGTCTTCGGCTTCTTGTTCGCGATCGTCGGCTCGGAGCACGATGCAGCGGACATCTTTGGTGAATTCAGCTTCGACCTATGGGCAGGCATCGCTGCCTTCGAGTGGCGCTGTTCGCTGAGAACGTGGGTCTACACGCTCGCTCGGCATCAACTTGGGCGATTCGATCGCACGCAAAAGAGGGAGCGGCGGCACCTGCGTCAAACCCCTTTTTCGGACATTGCGGAAATCCTGCAGTTCGCGGCGCAGCTCAGCTCCGAGACGCTGCCCCATTTGAAGAGCAACGCCAAGTCGGCCTTTGTTCGCATGCGTGAAGAGCTCGATCCGGAGGACCAAATGCTGCTCATCCTCCGCGTGGATCGGAACCTCTCTTGGACCGACGTGGCGAGCGTGATGGGGGGGGTCAACACCGCGGCGCTTCGCAAGCGCTTCGAACGGCTCAAGGAGCGGCTGCACGAGATGGCTCGCGCGGAGAAGCTCTTGCCGGAGTGACAATCCGCGAGGGCGCGACGCGTCGAACGCGTGGCCCGAGGCCTGCGCGCACGACCGATCGACGCGGGGGCGGGAGGCCAAGGGCCGGCGAGATGGGGTAGCTTGCGCGGCCTCATTCCCGCCCTCGACGCTCTTTTTTGTCCCCAGCAAGATTTCGACGGTCACGCGTCGAGCGAGCGTGGCTCTACCACAGATGTCACGCGCCGCGCATGGCGCATCACGCTCGATCTATCCATTGCTCGATGGCTGGAAGAAATGCCGCCATGGCGGAGCTACGTGATTTTTGTCTCTGCCGAAGATGATCGGACGGCGTGAACGAGGCGGCCGAAAGAAAGGATGAGGAGATTCATATGAAGCGATGGTATATCGGATTGGGCGCGTTCGCCACGCTACTGTCTTTCCACCTCGATGCGCGTGCGACTTGTACCGAGGGCATGAAACAGGACTGCATCAGCGCGAGCGGCTGCCCAGGAGAGAAGGAATGTATCCTGGGATTCGACTGGGGCACGTGTGAATACATTCCGGGTGCCAAGATAAGCTGTACGGCTCCGACCGCGACTTGCGGCAATACCGCGGGGACCAGGACATGCGACGAATACGGTAATGCCGGTGCATGTACCGCTACACAATCGTTCTGCAATACCAATGACTGCGACGCCGTCAACTACGCAGAGCTTTCCTCGCTTGCGAATCGAATCGAGGACCACTTCAACCCGTATGGCGGAACGCAGCTCGCGGTTGTTCGCAAGCAGAGCAATGGCCAGCTCTGCACGGTCACCCGTAACCACGGATTCGCTGTGAGTGCCTGGGATGTGTACAATCACAGCACGGCGATTTCGACCATGACCTACGACATTCCGATGAACATCTGGAGCGTTTCCAAGGCCCTTACCGGGGCGCGCATGGCGGAAGTTCTCGCGGCGCTCCAAATAAGTCCCCAGGCCGCGATCGGTCCCTACATCCCCAATTGGCTGTCCCCAGGCCCCGGTGTCGAAAAGATCACGTTCGAGGAGCTGTTGGAGCACAAAAGCGGTATGCCGCAGCCAGCCGGGGACTGCAACGTCCCGTCCGTGTTCCATGACTGGTTGGAAGAGGGTTGCGAGATACACTTCATCACACAGGAGTGCCTCAACAACGGCACCGATGAGTACAACAGCATGACGTACGTGTTGCTGCAGGTGCTCATCGCCAACATGACAACCAACCTGTCGCAGGAGATGACGAATTACGGCAAGTCGGACGCTTGGACGGCAGGGAAACTGCTGGATCTGCATGTAAGGGGCAGCTATTTCATGGGGGAAGCTGCGTACTCAGGCTGCACCCACACGCTTTCTCATTCCCCTTTTGCGTATCCGCCGAATGCCACGAGTACAACGGCGGGCTACCAGTACGGCACGGATTTCAACACAGGATGCGGCACAGGAGGATTCGCTTTGACAGCGTATGACCTGGCCAAAACCTTCTCTTTGCTGTATGCTGGAGACATCATGCAGCAGGAAGCTGTCGATATGGTTTTCGATTCAGGCTACGGTATGGACTGGGCTGGAACGACCATCGGCGGGACTCCTTTTGTGATGAAGGGTGGCGGATTCGAGACGAGCGGCACGGAGCAGCAGTCGATTCTGTTCGTCTTCAAGGACCATCCCGGAACGGTCGTCGTTCAGAACACCAATATCCACTCAGATGACAACGTGGGCATGCTCGTCAACGCTTGGGATGAAGCCAGGCTCTGTGCCAATGGGGTGCCTGCTGAAGCGTTGGGCAATCAGATGTGGGGGTGCCCAGGTTCGGAATCCTACGCAAATAAGGCGACGCTTTGCGGATCCGAGACCCACGTCTGCACACCTGCCGAGTGGGAAGCCAGGAGATTCTCAGGGGCCGCCGGGACCCCGGATCACATCTACTGGACGGACTATGGGTCCACCGAACTGGGCTATTCCGGAAGCTCGAGCAACTGTTCCGCGCGCTACGTGAATGCTTCGCCGGCGGGCACGACGTGTGGCAGCAGCGGGAACGCACCGATGCGAATCTGCTCGGGAACTTCGGATGCGGAGGGGAATGCGTGCAACTGGACGGGGTGCAAGTACGAGTCGTCAACCAATACGAATTATTGGGGTGGATGCCTCGGCAACACGACGGCAGGCGCACTCTGTTGTGCGAATCGTCCTTGTGCGGATGGCACTGCCGAACAGAGCTGGGGCACGAACATGTATGGCTGTGCGGGCTCCGTTTCCTATGCCAACCGAGAGAGCCTTTGCGGCCATCGGATGCATGTGTGCACCGCCGAGGAGTGGAACGCCAAACGGGCGTCAACAGCCCCCACGCACATTTATTGGACGGACAATGGGGCGTCGGACCTCGGTTTTTCTGGCTCGGGTTCGAACAACTGCGCCGCCAAGGCATACCCCTCGACAGGGACCACGAGCTGCGGCACGCTTGACAGCAATGGCGACAGCACCCGTCCGATGCGCGTTTGCTCGGGAACCTCGGATGCGGAAGGAAACACCTGCACGTGGACGGGGTGCAAGTATGAGAGCGAAGCCGCGGCCAACTACTTCGGTGGCTGTGTGGGCAATGCAAATGCGGGTGCTCTCTGCTGTCCTGACTGAGATAAGAAGCCCGGACGAGCCCATGGAACGCGCTTCCCGGCAGCGGAGGCGGAAGCCCGAACGGAAGCGGGCGTGGCGCCGGAGGCGGAAGCCCTACGAATCGGAAGGCCCGAGCAGCGCCGCGCTCTTCGATTCGGCCTCCGTTTCCTCGCAACAACGCTTGTACTTCTTGCCGCTTCCGCAGGGGCACGGGCCTTTGCGGGCGGGGCCCTCGGGGGGCGCCTGTCTCCTGCCAGGGGCCACGTGATCCCGCATCGCGCGCAGCACGCCGAGCGTGAGATCCGGCCGGAAGGGCACGTGGACTGCCGCGATCGCGGCGCGCGGCAGGTAGAGCGCCTCCGGCGCGGCGCGGGCGGCCCACGGGGTCAACATGAAGAGCCACGTCAATGCGTTTGAAAGGCCCTGCGACCCGCGCAGATAACATTGGAAGGTATTCGCCACGACCGCGCAGGCGAGATCCTCCGGGACGTCCTCCGGTCGCTCGTACCGGAGGGGGCCCGCGGGCCTCGATTGCATGAGGGCCACCCATAGGTGCGCGCCGAGGTCCCGCACGCATGCTTGCCGCGCCTCGGGCGAATCCCGATCCGTCTCCGCGATCCCGCGCGCGAGCTTGCGTATCGCGCCCGTGACCTTGCCGTGGGGCGTGCCTCTCCATTTGACGGGGATGTCTGCGCCGAGCGTCTTCTCCGCCTCGGCGCGGAGCCGCGCGTGGCGCATTCCGATCGCGAGGATCCCGAGCGCGCCGTCGATGTTCTGAAGCTCGCTCTCCGCTTCCTGGTAAAACCGTTTGTACTTGGCGAGCAGGGGCTTGCCGACCCGGGCCGTGGCCCAGGCGCCGCGGATCGCGAAGGGCAAGAATCCTTGCCGCGTGGTGGGCCAGGAGAACGTGCCGCCCTCGCCGAACATGTCGAGGAGACCTGGGGGAAACGTCTCTTGGCCGTCGAGGGTCGCGAGGATGGCGAAATGGCTCATGGCCCAGAGGGTCCGCCAGTACGCGCTGAGCGCGTCGTCGTAGATGGGCTTTGGCTTGTCGGTCTTGCGGAGCAGCGGCAGGAGGATCTGGCGGGCTTCGTCGAGCTCGACCGCGGCGCGGAGGTAGAGGTGCAAGAATTCGAAGCCGTAGAGCGGCTGGAGCGCCGAGATCGCGACGAACTCCTCGCGCGAGAGCTCGTCGGCGGCCTCGTAGATCCGCCGGAGCAGCGCTTTGACCCCTTTCCCCCCGGCGAGCGCCTTCGCGGCCTCCATGCGCTCGCGCAGCTCCCCGACCTTGGCGGCGATTGCGTCGATCTGCCCGCGCGTGACCACGGGCAGGTTCGAGACCTTCATGCCCGCGCCGAGGCAGGTGACGAACCTCCCGTCGCGCGTGACGATGAGGAAAGGCCCCTCCTCGGGGTGATCGAGCGAGAGCGCGACACGCTCGGCGCCCTCGGGCACGCGAGCCCGGTCGAAGAGGTACCGGAGCAGGCCCTCGTCCCGGTACAGGGAGAGCGCGAGCTCGACATGCGGGAGCGAGACACGATCGAGCCGGGAGAGGAAGTGGTGCGCGTGTCCCATCGAAGCGATGGAAGAGCAAGCGCATCCCCGGTGCAACGAGGAAATGCAAGCAGCCCCGCCAGGCACGAATCGAACGACCCCGGGCAGCGCGGGCCGCGTCGACGCCGGCCGACGGCGGCGCGGCACTCCGTTCGCATGCGTGATCCGGCGGGCCCCTACATGCCCGGAAGGAGGAATGAATTCATGACGAGGCTGGAACGATGGCCGCTCTTGGCGTCGCTCGCGTTCGCTTTGATCGCCCTGCCGGCCGCCGCCGGCGCGCAGGGGGCGCAGCCGGACAAGATGACGCCGTCACCCGTGGACACGGGCGGCAAGTCGCTCGAGGCGTTCCTCGACCAAGGCAAGGAGTGGGAGGTCTCGCTCAGCTCCGCCTCGCCGGCGGCGCGCGACACCATCCTGAAGTGGGCACAAGGCGGCAAGCTCGACAAGGTCGAGATGTATACCCTGCCCGGTGGCCAGGTGTTTTTCGAGGCTCACATCAGCAAGGGAGGGGAAGAGCTCGAGGTGCTCGTGACGTCCGATGGGCAGACAGTCGCCGCGGGTCGTGACATCGCCGATTGACGCGGCGTTCGCCGGACCGAGCGCGCGCATTCACAAACACGTCAGCCATCCCCGCCATCCCACACACGCCGCCCGCCGCTCCGTCGCGCGCGAGGCCTCCGCCGCGAGCGGGTGCATGAAGCGCGCATAACAATCACGCCGGAGCCCGAGCATGCGTTCGTCCCACGGCGGATGGGGTTCGAAGATGGCAAAGGCGGCCACGCACGCGTTTTCCTCGGGGAGCACCTCGGAGAGGTCGACACGCAGGCTCCTCCGCGTCGATTCGAGCACCAGCACCGAGAAGGGCGTGTCGAGCGCTGCAAAGAGGCGCCTCGCGTCGGCGGGCGCGCTCTGGCCGAGTTCGCGCGTGAGGTCCATGGCCCGGTTCATGACCGCCGTCGAGGGCCACGGATCACGCCGGTAGGCGGCGAACGCGCCTTCGAGCAGCTTGACGGCCTCGGCGCGTCGGCCCTTCGCGTATTCGTAGCGGGCGCGGATCACGTCGGCCTCGATCGGGAAATCACGCGCGTGCCGTTCGAGCAGCGGGAGCACGGCGTCGTCGGCCTTCCACGCGAGCCCTTCGGCCACGAGCGTCGTCTCCACCGGGCCGACCGGGGCTTGCTCCTGGAATCCCCATTTCGCGAGCGCACCTTCGAGGTTGCCCGCCGCGTAATTGACGAGCGCCTGCACGCGCACCTCCGCCTCCGGCGTGAGGTGCTCGGGCATGGCCGGGTCCGAGCCGTCGCCGGCGACCTGCGCCGCGCGATCCTCCGCGACCCGCACGAAATCGAGGTTGCCCGATTTCAGCTTCGGGCGATCCTCCTTGCGGTGCCGGACGGGCTCGAAGAACGTCGAGACCGAGCCGAAATTGCCGACGGCCCGCGCGAAGCCGAACTCCACGCGGTTCCGGTCGTCCGTGTTGTAGACGGCGCCGGGCACGTCGGCGAGGGCCCGCGCGAAGGGAGGGCCGGCGACGTAATGCGCGAAGAGCCCCTCGATGCCCTCGGTGCGCCAGGCATTCAAGAGGGCCCGCCGATAAGGCTCTGCGGCGAGCTTCGTCCGGAGGAGATCCGTATCGTGCACGAGCGGGGCCTCGGACGCGACGAGGACGAGATCACTCCAGCCGAGATACCACGTCTCCACGGCCGGAAAGACCGAGGCGAGCGTCGCATAGATCGTGCGGAGCGTCTCGACGTCGATCTCGTAGATCTGCACCCATTGCAGGAAGAGCCCGCCCTCCTTGAGGCGGCCGCGCACGGCGCGGTAATACTCCTGCGTGAACAGGCTCGCGACGCCGGCGCGGTACGGGTTCGACGGCTCGGAGAAGACGACGTCGTAGCGGGCCGGTACGGTGGGGAGGATTTCGCGCGCGTCGCCGAGGAGGACACGAACCTTCGGGTTCGAAAGGACGTCCTCGTTCACCGGCGCGCAGCGGCGGCCGATTTCCAGCATGGAGGGCTCGAGCTCGGCGACGTCCACGCGCTCCATGGCGGGCACCTTGCCGAGCCACCCGGCCGAGCTGCCGGTGCCGAAGCCAATCACCATGGCGTGCTTCGGATCGGGGTGGAGCAAGGCGCCGAGGAGGCCGCCCATCACCTGCGTCGAGGCGTCGCCGCGCGCATTGCCGTCGATCTTGCCATTGACGACCATCGCGATGCCGTCGGTGCCGTCGATGGCCACGCTGCTCTCGCGCCCCTCGGTTTGCCAGATGATCAAGCGCTTGACGTCCTCGATCCAGGCGCGCGTGAACGCGGGGGTGTCGAGCAAGACGCGATCGACGCGGCCCGCGCCGATGGGCGTATGCCGGAGGACGGCCGAGGGGCCCGGCGTGAGAATGGCGGCGAAGGCGAGGGCGGCCGAGAGCGGGGCGGCGATCATGCGCCGCAAAGCAGGGACCCGAAACGCGAAGAACGCCGCGCCGGCCGCCATGGCGAGGAGCCCGAACACCACGACGCGCATGGATCCGAGGGCGCCGAGCGAGGGGACGAGGAGAAACCCACCGGCGAGCGAGCCGACCATGGCGCCGAGGGTGTTGTGCGCGCCGACGGTGCCGAGGTGCGATCCGACGCGGGTCCGGCCCTCGCCGAGCAATGCGACGAGGAGCGGATATTGCACGCCGGCCACGAGCGCCGCCGGGAACGCCATGATGGCCGTGAGCGCGATCCAGCCGGGCACGTAATGAAAGAGGCCCGCGCCCGCCTCGGGACGGACCGCGAGCGCGAGCACCGCGAGCCGATCGCCGAGCGCAAAAGGAACGGCCACGAAGAGCGCTTCGAGCGCGGCCGTGAGCGCGAGGCCGCGCGCCGACGGGGCGCGCTTGCGGAAAAGGAGGGGATACAAGAGGCCCCCGAGCCCGATCCCGAGGAGGACGACGGCGAGGATGACGCCGAACGTATACACCGTGCCGCCGAGCAGCGGGCCGAGGAGCCGATACCAGACGAGCTCGAGCCAGAAGAACAAGAACCCCGAGAGCGCGGCGAACACGAGGACGAACCGCGGCGGCATGTTCGCCTTCGATTCCGCGGCGTTCTCGTCGGCCTTCGAGGTGGGCTCCTCGGTCATGGGGGCGAGCCGTTGGTCCACGAGGAGCGCGAGGCCCGCGACGATCGCATTGAGCAGCGCGGCGACCCAGAGCGCGCCGCGGGTGCCGAGCGTCTCCAGGAGGAGGAGCGTGCAAAGCGTGGCGCCCGCGACCGCGCCGAGGGTGTTCGCCGCATACAACCAGCCGACGGCGCGCCTCTGCGTATCCGTTTGGCTCTCGGCCGAGCGCGCGGCCGAGGGCAAGGTGCCGCCCATGAGGACCGTGGGCGCGCCGATGACGAGGGCCGCGAGCGCGAGGCGAAGGGCCGTGCCGAGCGTCATTCCGAGGAGAAAGGTGCCGCCCGCGGCGCGATACACGATGCGCGCGAGGTCGATCGCGAACGGGCTGACGGCGGCGAGGGCGGCAATGGCAAGCTCGAGGCGGCCATAAAGGCGGAGCGGCCGGGGCGAGGCGTCGCTGCGCTTGCCGAAGAGCAAGCTGCCCGCGCCGGCGCCGCCGATGAAAATCGCGAGCACGGCGGCGCTCGCGGCCGTGGAGGACCCGAACACGAGGCGAAGCTCACGTTGCCAGGCCGTCTGGTACACGAGCGCCGAGAGGCCGGAGCCGAAGAGCAGGAGCGCGACCTTGAGGGGATGGGCCGAGGAGCTCGGAGGGGAGGGGCGGGGCTGGGTCATCGGGTGGGGCGCGCATCCTAGATCGAGAGGAAGCGGGAGCGGAAGCGGCAAGCGGGCGCGGAGGCGGGGGCGGAAACGGAGGCGGACCCGGAAAATGGAGGCGGAGGCGGAGGTGGGAGGCGGAAACCGAGGCGGGGGCGGGGGCGGAAACCGAGGCGTCGGAACAGGCGCGGCGTCAATCGGGGGTGGGCGCGGAAGGGCCTACTCGAGCGCCGAAATGCCGTAGGAGAAGCACTGGTGGATGTCCTCGGTCGCGTAGTCGGTGGAGAAGCTGCCCTCGCCGCTGGCAAGTTGTTCGAATGCCTGCACGGCCTGGGCGAACTTCTTCGTTCGAACGCCGGCTGCGCGAAGGTGCTCCACGACAGGGCGGAGCGCGCTGGCGGCGGCGTCGAGCTCGAGCTTCGCCGCGGCGGTCGGCCGATACGGCCCCATCCCCGGCTTTTGCGAACGAAGCTGCCGATCGATCTCGGGCTCGGCGCGGCGGAAGTGGGCGTACGACGCGGCGACCGCGCTCATTTCGCTCGCCCATTTCGCCGCGACGTGCTCGCGCGCCAGGGTCTCGAAAGGCGGAATCTTCAAGGTCTCGCCGGCGCGAAGACCCTTCCGCTCGTGGTGGTTGTGCGACACGAGGAGGTCTTGATACGTGCGGCTCCCATAGCAGCGGTTGGTGATGGACTCGAAGGAATCCCCTTTTTCGACGCGGAGGGTGCTCGGGCACGAAGGCGACGCCGTCTGCGGCGTCGATCCAGGCGCCTCCTGGACGTCCGAAGCCTTCGCATCCGGCGGTGTCGCCGGCGGCGCTGCGGACGCGGTGGCGCTCGGCGCTGCGGATGCGATGGCGCTCGGCACGGGAGCGACGGCGCTCGGCGCGGCAACCGCGGCCCCGTCCGGCTGGCCACGCGTGCATCCCCCCACGCTGAGGCAAAGGGCCAAACCCTGCGCCCGTCGCATCAGGCGTGTGATCCCTGAAGCCCTCTCCATACAAGATCGGTTGCGATACCAGAGCCCCATGCGCCGCGACCTCCTGCCGGAGGCCTAGCAGGCGTCCCGATGTGCCAGCAAGTTCCCCTCGACGGTTCAGCGGAGGTTCTGCGTCCCGGGGACCACCTTGGGCGGTTCGCTGAGGCTCTTCAATCCGCGCCGGCCGAGACCTCGGCGCCTCGAAGGGCGCCTCGCGGTTCAGGCTCGTCACGCCGAGTCGCTTGTCGCGGCCGCGCGCGCTCTTGCCAGATGGACGCGGCCACGAGCACCGCAATCGACGACCACGCGAGGACCTGAATCTCCCCGAGGACGTGGCTCGCGACGAGCCCGGCCGAGCCGGCGAGCGAGAGCATGAGCGGACCCGCGCGACGCGAGCGGGCATAACGACGGCCGCTCACGGCGAGCGTGATCACGACCGCGGCGACGAGCAAAATGAGGTGCTGCGTCTCGGTGACCACGAATCCGACGCCGAGCGCAGAGAGCGCCTGCGCCCACGCGCCGAGGCAGGTCGGGCACACGGCGCAGGCGAGCACCGGAAGCACGGCGCCGAGGAAAGACGAGCGGCCGGGCGTCGTGGTCCGCGTCTCGGGGGGGTGACCTCCGCAGCAACCGGCGTGATGCTTCTCGGAAGGCTCGGCCTGGCGCGTGGGTGCGTTCACGACGTGAACATGAACGCGGGGGCCGTTGATGCAATCCCGCTTTCGTCGCAGCGCCGCTGCTTCGTCGGGGACGATTCACCGCCATGGGGGATTTCCTCCGTCCCCATCGTTTGGCGGGAATGTACGGAATTCCATTGGTGCGACCGAATTCCATCGTGTAACATGAAAAATAGCGTCATCGCGTCGACATTGGGGGGAAAAGATGCGAGCAGCCACAGTATCCATCGTGCATACGGATGCCCTGACCGCGGGTCGGGAGGTCGCCGAAGAGCTGACCTTCGAGCTCGGCGGTCCGCCGGAGACCGTCCTTCTTTTCGTATCGAGCCAGCACGATCCCGTGCAGGTGCTCGCGGGCCTCCGGGGCCGCCTGCCCGCGGGGGTCGTGGTCGCGGGTTGTTCGAGTTTCGCCGAGATCAATACGGACGAAGGCCTCACCTCGTCCGTGACGGCCATGGGCCTGCGGGGGATCGAATGCGCCGCGTTCAAGGTCGATAGTCTGCTGCCCGACAGCCGGCGCGCCGGGCATGCGCTCGCGGAGAAGGTTCGAGGCTTCGGCCCGAGCCTGCTCGTCACGTTTCCCGATGGCATCCATGGGAGCCCCGCCGCGTACGTCCGCGGGTTGCAGGACGTGCTCGGCGCGACGTTCCCCATCGTGGGCGGCGTCTCCGCGGAGCACCTCGCATTCGAGCGCACCTCCCAGATTTGCAATCGCGAGGTGCTCACCGGCGGCGCCGTCGCCCTCGCCATCCGCGGCACGAGGGCGATCGCCACGGCCGCAAAGTCGGGGTTTCGGCCGCTCGGCGCCGTCCGCACCGTGACGCGCGTGGAGGGGAAGAACCTCATCCTGGAGCTCGACGGAAAACCCGCGCTCCGGATCTACAAAGACTTTCTCGGGCACGCGTTCCGGGATCAGCAGATGATCGGGATCGAGTTCCCGCTGCTCGTCATCCTCGATTTCGAGGGCAGCTACATGGATTCGGACGAGCGCGTGAACGTGGTGCGCGTGGTGCGCAAGCTCGACGAGGAGAAAGGTGGCCTCTTGCTCAGCAGCGAGATCGCCGTGGGCATGAAGATTCGTCTGACGTGCTCGACCCGGGACGATCTGCTGCTCGCCGCGGCCCAGGCGGCCGAGGAAGTCCATCGGAAGATGCCTTCGCCCTCGCTCGCGCTCGTTTTTGGTTGCGCCGGGCGCAAGCTCATCCTCGGCACGCGTTATCAGGAGGAGATCCGGCGCGCGTTCTCCGCCCTCGCGCCGGGCGTGCCCAAGGTCGGGTTTTATACCTACGGCGAGCTTTGCCCCGTGCGTGACATCACCCTCTGTCACGACGAGACGTTCACCGTGGTCCTCCTCGGGGCGTGAGCATGCATTGTGATCGTTGCATCCTCGAGGATGAATCGCGCGCCGAGCTGCCCCTGGATGCCTTTCTCTCCGATTTTCTCGCCTGCGATGCGTGCACAGAGGCGGCCGCAGGGCCCCTCGCGCTCCGGCTCGCGCTGGATCGGCTCCGGCAGAGCGCCCATTCGCTCCGCCGGACGCGGAGCTTGCTCCGGCAGCGCGAAAAGGACCTCGAAGCAGCCCTGGAGGCGACGGCGCAATACGAGGCGCGCATCGAGAACATGGAGCGCGTGTACAAGCAAAGCACGCGCGAGCTCGAGCCCCACGTCGCGGTGGTGGAGAAGCAGGCCGAGACCATCCGCGCGCTCTCCGCGCCGATCCTGGAGGTCGGCGAAGGCGTGGTGGCCATGCCGATCATCGGCGCGCTCGACGGCGAGCGCGCCGCGCTCGTGACGGAGGCGCTGCTCGCGAGGATCCACGCGCAGCCGGCGCGCTGGGTGATCCTCGACCTCACGGGGCTCGACGAGGTCGACGATACGACGGCGGTCGCTTTTTTGCGGGTCTGCGCGGCGCTCCGCCTGCTCGGGGCCCGGGTCGTGCTTTGTGGATTGCGGAGCCGGGTGGCCCAGGAGCTCGTTCGGCTGGGGGCCGATCTCTCGGCGCTTCAAATGCTCCCCACGTTGCGCGCCGCGCTCGCGCGGTGCCGGTGAAGGGCGGCGCCTCTATTCTTCCAGGGGGCAAGCGACGCGCTCGGCCCCCGAGAGCATCTGCCGCGCGATGTCGCGGGGATCGTCGAGCACGGTGACGCGGACGATCTCTCCCGCGGGGGAGAACGAGAATCGCTCGGTGCCCGTATACGAAATGGGGATTCCCTGGTGCCGGACGTCGAGTTGCCAGTCGACCTCGGCGCGGCCCTCGCGGGCGTCGATGCGGACGGCGCGCTCGGTCACGACGACGCCGCGCTCGAAGACCTTCATGAAGTTGCGGAAGAACACGCGTAGGCCGTGATGCCCGCGGAAGGGTCGGCTGCCTTCGGGCGATTCGATGGCGCCGTTCGTCGCGAACAGCCGGACCCAGCGATCGAGATCCATGTCGCGCATGGCGTCGAAATAGGCGGCGACGGCGGCGCGCATGCGGCTCGTGTCGAGGGCCGCGGGGGGCGGGGCCGGCGGCGGATCGGCCGGGGCGCGCTCCAGATCGCTGATGATACGCCCTGCGTGGTTTCCGTGGGCGAAGCTCGTGATGACGCTGTGCCGGTAGCGCGCCCGATCCAGGTCCGGGTAGAGCGGCTTGACGAAATGGTCGACCAGCGTCTGCACCTCGACGCCGAGGGAGCCGAGGCTCTCCGTCCCGAGGACACGCACGGCCAGTTTGTAATGGTTGAAGAGGAAGAGGGAGAGGCGATTCTCGAGGGTCGTGAGCGCCTCGAAAAACGCGTGCTCGTCCCGATGGATCTCGGGGCGTCGATAGATCGTGAGGAGAGAGGTGCCGCGCTCGGCCCGATCGGCGTCGAGGCGCTGGAAGAGCCTCCGGGCCGCCGCGAGGGCGCTCGCGAACTGGCGCGACTGCGCCCCGCTCGCGTCACGCAGGCGGACGCGGAGCGGGTGGTAATCGGAGAGGACCATCGTTTCGAGGATCAAGATGGCCTCGGCGAGGGAACTCACGATGCACGCGGCTTGCTGGATGGAGCGGGCCCCCGCGAGCCAATCGCGAAGGTTCGCCGCGGATTCGGCTGCGGCGAGCGCCCGGAGCGTGAGGAACATCCAGCATTCGACGCCCTGGTGGGTGGAGGCGAAGAGGCGATCCTCGGCGTTGAACGTGCGGCGCTGGAAGAGCGCGGCGACGGCGAGGGGCGCGGCCCAGGCGTCATAAGGGAGGGTCGGGACGTCCGTCCGGGGGCGTCGCTCGGGGAGTCCGTGGGCAGCCCGGAGGGCATCGATCGCGGGTTCGAGGCCCAGCAAGAAAGGGACGTCGGCACAGGTGGCGTCGTAGGTGTCGGCCCATTGCCGGACGAGCCGCGTGGGGACGCCGAGCTTCGTCGTATGGTGCGCGAGGTCCGCGAGCACGTGGAGATTCGTGGCGCGCGAGGGCGCTCCCGGCGGGAGCGTCGTCGGCGGCGGCGTCGAGGCGAGCACGTCGCCGAGCAGCCGAATTTGCGCGACCGCGCCGCTCCACAGGCGCGACATGCGCTCGTCCCTGGGCGCCGCGGCCCGGGCGTCGCGCGCGGTATCGGCGATCAGCAGGAACACGAGCTCGAGCGAGACGAGCGCCGCGCGCAGAGGCGCCTCGTTCTCCCAGCCCGACGTCCCCGACCAGAGCGGGGCCAGATCATCGAGGGAAATGTAAAGCTCATAAGGTCGGCCATCCATGGAATGCACCCCCACGATAACGTATCGGAGATGCATGGCCATTGCGAGCGAAATGGGAATGCGCGGGCGCGATTCCGTGATTCCGTATGCGACGGAGGAGATCCGTCCGGCGCGCCGGATCCGCGTCGACGGCGACAGGCCTTCTGCTACCTTGGCAGCGTATGACGGCCGCCTCCTCCGACGAATACGTGTTTCCCGTCGTCGCCTCGCCCGACGACATCGACGAGCTCGGGCACGTGTCGAACGTCGTCTACGTGCGCTGGGTGCAGGACGCAGCCCGGGCCCACTCCGAGGCCGTCGGCTGGGACAGGTCGGCCTACGTGCGCGCCGGCGCCGTGTTCGTCGTGCGGCGCCACGAGATCGATTACCTCGCGCCGGTGTTTCTGGGCGATCGCATCGAGGTCCGGACCCACGTCGCCAAATTCGGCGCCGCCACGTGCGAGCGCAGGACCCGCCTCGTGCGCTCGTCCGACAGCGTCGAGGTGGCCCGCTCCGTCACCTCATGGGCGTTCGTCGCGACCGCGACCCAAAGGCCCGCCCGGATCCCCCAGGAGATTCGCGACGTCTTCCCCGCCGCCCTGCCGCGCGTCAGCCCCTGAACCATTGCCGTTGCCGTCGCCCACGTCGAGGAGCACGGCGACGAGCATGTCGCTCATCACGTTCACGCCCGAGCGACACCTGGCAATGAACCAGTCGACCGTCATCACGAGCGGAATGGCCGTGGCGATCAAGGCGTCCGGCAGCCCCGCCGCGGTGAGCACGAGCGGCAGCACGACGAGCCCCGCCTCCGGGATCCCCGCGATGCCCGCCGCCGCCATCACCGAGGCGAGCCCGATCGTGATCTCCTCGCCGAGCCCGAGCGTCATCCCCGTCGCCTGCGTCAAGAAGACGGCCGTGATCGCCTCGTAGAGCAGAATGCCGTCGTTGTTGAGGTTCGTCCCGATGCACGCCGCGAGGCGCGCCGACGCGGGCGAGACGCCCATGCGATCGAGCGCCTTCAGCGTGACGGGCACCGTGGCGAGGCTCGAGTTCGTCGAGAGGCCCGTCAGGATCGCGTCCGCGCCAATGCCGAGGTACACGCGCGGGGGCTTTCCCCCCACGAGCCAGGCGACGAGCGGGTAATACACGAGCGAATGCAGCACCATCGCCGCGAGCACCGTGAACAAGAAGACCCAGATCGATTGAAAGACCCGCAGCCCGGCCTTGCCCACGACGTCCGCGACGACCCCGAGCACCGCGATCGGCACGATGCCCACGACGATATCGAGCGCCTCGACGAGGATCGCATACACCGCGCCGATGCCCTGCTCGACCACCGTCATCGCGGGCCCCGTCCCCTCGTCCGACCGCGCCCGCGCGCGCCGCAGCGCGACGCCCACGAGCAGGCCGAGCAGGACGACCGTGATCACGCTGTTCTCGGAGAACGGGTCGACGAGGCTGCGCGGGACATACCCCGAGAGGTTATCGAGGAAGCCGAGGCTGCCCTTTTTCGAGGCCGCGAGGAGCTCCTGCGCCGCATCCGAAGGCACGTCGCCCGGCCGGTGGAGCTCGGAGAGCGTGCCCGCGAGGTGCCGTCCCGGCGAGAAGCCGTTCATGATCGAAAGGCCGATGCCGAGCGCCACCGTCGCATTGACCGCGCAGATGAGGACGAGGCGCGCCCCTTTGCGGAGCGATATGTCCGTCTTGACGAATGCGTCGAGGATCGCGAAAAACACGAGCGGGACGGCGAGCGCCTTGAGGAGCTTCACCACGAGCAGCCCCAGGCGGCCGAGCTCGGCGTTGCCCACGCTTCCGAAGAGGTACTTTCGTTCCTTGAAGACGAGGCCGAGCAAGATGCCGGCGACGACGCCGGAGAGCACGCGCACGTAGAGTGGTACGCGTCGTTTGGGTTGCTCACCCCCGCGGCTTTTTTGCTCCCCCATGACCGTGCTGTTTTCACGCGGGTCCGGAGCGCCGTCAATTGTCATGGTGAGCGGTCTACGTGAGGGCTAGCATGGAGGGATGCTCGCGCGTGTCTTCGCAGCGAGCGTCGGCGGAGAGGATCGGGGCGATGAACCGGGAGCCATCGCGAGGGTCGGAGGAGACGGAGCGAGGTCAACCCGCGACGAGCGCGCCCCCGACGCGCGGCGCAGGGGCGGACCTCGGCGCGGCGACGACGCTCTCGAAAAGCCAGGCGCCGTCGGGCGTCACGACCCACGTGCCGTCGTCGGGGCGGTGGAGCGCGGCGCGGCTGCCGCTCGTCGATCGGGCGAGTTATGCGGTGGAGACCGAAGTCGCGCAGGGCGGGATCGGGCGGGTCCTCTCGGCGCGGGACCAGCGGCTCGATCGGCGGGTGGCGCTGAAGGAGCTGCTCGACTCCGGCTCCGCCGCCGAGGATCGGTTCGTCCGCGAGGCGCTCTTGACGGCGCGGCTGCAGCACCCGTCGATCGTGCCGGTGTACGAGGCCGGGCGCTGGCCGACGGGTGAGCCCTTTTATTCGATGAAGCTCGTCTCCGGGCGCCCGCTGTCCGAGATCATCGACGGCGCCCGCACGATCGACGAGCGGCTCCCGCTGCTCACGCACGTGCTCGCGGTGGCCGATGCGGTGGCGTACGCGCATGAGAAACGCATCATTCATCGAGATCTGAAGCCCGCGAACGTGCTCGTCGGCGCGCACGGCGAGACACTCGTGATCGACTGGGGCCTCGGCAAGGATCTGTCCGAGCCCACGGGGAACGGGCAGGGGAGCCGCGAAGGCGAGCGGAGTTCGGCCCCCGAAGGCGGTGACGACGTGGACGAGGCCGCGCTGGGCGACGGGATCACGCTCGTGGGCTCGGTGATGGGGACACCCGCGTACATGCCGCCCGAGCAAGCAGCGGCGGAGGCCGTGGACGAGCGTGCGGACGTGTACGCGCTCGGGGCGATCCTTTATCACGTGCTCGCGGGGCGCCCGCCGTACGCGGGCGTGAGCGGCATCAAGGTCCTGCAGCGGGTGCTCGAGGGCCCGCCCACGCCGCTGCGGAAAATGCAGCGCGGGATCCAGCTTGATCTCCTGGCGATCGTGGACAAAGCGATGGCCCGGGATCCGGCCGGCCGGTACCCGACGGCGAAGGCGCTGGCGGAGGATCTACGGCGGTTTCTCGCGGGGCAACTCGTGGGCGTGCACTCCTACACGACCCGCGAGAAGATATGGCGGTTCGCCCGCAGGCACCGGGCGGCGCTCTCCGTGGCGGTGGCGGCGTTTTGTGTGCTCGTCACGGCCGGGGGGCTCTTCGTCACGGGCGTGCTGAAGGAGCGCGATCGCGTGACGCGGGAGCATGCGATGGCGGAGGAGGCGCGCAAAAAAGCGGTGGAAGCCGAGCAACGGGCCGTCGCGCACGCCGACGAGCTCACGCTGGTCCAGGCGCGCGCGGCCGTGCTGCGGGATCCGAACGAGGCGCTCGCGTGGCTGAAGACGCTCTCGCCGACGTTCGATCAATGGAGCTCGGCGCGCGTCGTGGCCGCGGACGCCTGGGTGCACGGGCCGGCGCAGGTGCTTCGCGACCAAAAAGGGGCAGTCAATCGCGTCGATATCTCGAAGGACGGAAAGCGGCTCGTCGTGGCCAGCGACGATCACACGGCGCGCATTTACGATCTCACGACGGGCGTGTCGATCGAGCTGCGCGGGCACGAGGACGAGGTCTGGTTCGCCACGTTTTTCCCGGACGAACAGCGCGTGCTCACGACGGGGAAGGACCGGACGATCCGCATCTGGGACGCCGCCACGGGCGCCGTGATCTCCACGCTGCGCGGGCACGCGCGCCCCATCGTCTTTGCGCTCCCGTCGCGCGACGGCAAAGAGGTCGTGAGCCAGGCGGACGACTGGACCGTGCGGGCCTGGGACGTGGCGACGGGCAAACACCGCGTGCTCGCGTCGGACCCGGAGATGACCCGAAAAGGGGCATTCGCGCCGAACGAGCGCCATTTCGTGACCGCAGGGAAACACGGCACCCTGACCCTGTTCGATCGGAAGACCGGGGAGTCGTTCGTGCTGCCCGAGATGCGCGTCCACGACGCCACGGCCCAGTTCCTGCCGCGGTTTCCCATGGGTTTTTCGCCAGACTCGCGCGTGCTCGCCGCCGGCGACCCGGACGGGACGTTGTGGCTCTGGGACATGCAAAAGAAGGACAAACCGCGGAAGCTCGAAGGGCAGGCCTCGGCCATCCAGCGGCTCGCGTTCGCGCCCGACAGCCAGCGGCTCGCGACCGCCACGGTGGATGGAACGGTTCGGGTCTGGGACCTCGCGACGGGCACGGCCACGACGCTGCCCACGTACGACGGTTCGGTGTTCGCGCTCGCCTTCTCCCTCGACGGGCGCATGCTCGCGTACGGCGGCAACGATCACGAGGTGCGGCTCGTGAATTTCGCGACCGGGGAGCGGCGGCGGTTCGTCGGCATGCGCGACAACGTGTCGGACGTGTTGTTCTCGGACGACGGCACGCGCCTGGTCGTCGCGAGCGTGGACGGCACCGCGCGTGTCTTCACGCTCGACACCACGCCGGGCCGCGTGCTCGGGCGGCACGAAGGGGCAGCCTTCGAGGTCGACATCACGCCCGGCGGGGATCACGTGCTCTCCGCCGGCGCCGACGGCGTCGCGCAGCTCTGGCCCACGCGAGGCAGCGGCCGCGCAAAGCCCGTCACGCTCACGGGGCACGTGGGACGGGTGATCCACACGGAGATGTCCCCCGCCGGGGATGTGGTCGCCACCGCAGGCGAAGACGGCACGGTGCGGCTCTGGGACATGCAAGGCCACGAGATCCGGGCGGCGCGCGCGGACGGCGCGAGGCCGCCGGTGATCAAGTTCTCCCCGGATGGCGGGTCGGTCGCGATCGGCCACACGAGGGGCGACGTCGAGCTCTGGAACGTCGACTCCGGCGAGGCGCGCGTGATCGGCCGCCACGAAGCGTCGGTCCTGGCGCTCGCGTTCTCCGCGGATGGATCGAGGCTCGCGACGGGCAGCGCCGACAAGACCGCGCGCATCTGGATGCTCACCACCGGCGAGAGCCGCGTGCTCGGCGGTCACGAGGAGGCCGTCGAGTCGGTGGCGTTCTCGCCCGACGGGAAGGTCTTCGCTTCGGGCTGCTTGGATCACAAGCTGCGGCTCTGGGACGAGGGCGCCGCCGCGCCCCGCACCTACGACGCGAGCGGGTATCGCGTCGCGGGTTTGTCGTTCACGCCGGACAGCGAGACGCTGCTCAGCCTGGGCGACGACGCCACGGTGCGGGTCTGGGACGTCGGCACGGGCGCGATTCGCAGCGCGCTCCGCGGGCACAACGGTCCCATTCGTACGCTCGCGCTCGCGGCGAACGGCGCGGCGCTCGTGACGGGCAGCGACGACAAGACCGTGCGTCTCTGGGATCTCGCGATCGGCGAGGGGCGCGTGCTCGGCACCCACGAGAGCGTCGTGCGGGACGTGGACATCGCCCCCGACGGGAGCTGGGCCGTGTCCGTGGGCCGCGACGGCACGGTGCGGGTGTGGCCGGACGATCTACCCCGCGAGCCCGAGGCGTTACGCACGTGGATCGCCCGATCGGTCCCCGATACGGTCGAGCATTTCGCGGGCCATCTGCTCGCCGACTGAGTCCCGTCACTCGGGAGTTCGTCCCATCGCCGCGGGCCAGCGCGGGTTTTTCCCGGCCGCGCGTTTCCCGTGCGGGGAGGGGAGCCGCAGGTTCTGGAGCGCGTCCTTCAACGAGGCGCGGGTCTCGACGCGGCCGAGGCCGATCCCGAGCGAGACGATCGTGCGCGCGACGTCGGGCTGGATCCCGACGATGAGCGCGCGCGCGCCGAGCAGCTCGACCGCGCGCACGATCCGGAGCAGGTGCTCGGCCGTCACGGCGTCGACGCTCGCGACGCCCGTCAAATCCAGGATGGCGCAATGGACGGCGCGCTGCGCGATCGTGCCGAGCAGGACCTCCATGGCCCGCGCCGCGCGGGACTCGTCGAGGGCGCCGAGCACGGGCATGGCCACGACCCCGTCCCACACGTCGAGCAGCGGCGTCGAGAGGGTGCGGATGTCCTCGCGCTGGCGGTGGATGATCTCGAGCTGCTCGCGCAGCGTCTCCTCGGCGTGCTTGCGCGCCGTCACGTCGAAGAAGAAGCCCGAAAGGAGCCTTTGCCCGCCCTCGCGCTCGGCGACGCTGACGACCATGTGCAGCCACACGGCGCGGCCGTCCTTGGTGCGCAGGCGGTATTCGAGCCCGCCGGGGGTCTCGTCGGAGGCGGCGCGCGTGAAGGCCGCGAGGGCGAGGTCCCGGTCTTCGGGGTGCGCGTGATCGCGCAGGAAGTTCGGCTTGTACCAGGCGCTCGTGGGCCAGCCGAGCCGCTCCTCGGCCTGCGGGCCGACGAAGGTGAAGCGCTCGGTCTCGGCGTCGGCCTCCCAGGGGATCACGCCGGCGATCTCGACGAGGCGGCGCATGCGCTCCTCGCTCCGGCGGAGCGTCTGCTCGGTGCGCCGCCGCTCGCTGTTCTCGCGGGCGAGGTCGGCGTAGAGCTGGGCGTGATCGAGGGAGATCGCGGCCTGGGCGGCGAGGAACTCGAGCAGCGAGAGGCGCCGCGGGGTGAACGCGCCCGGGACGAGGTTGTTCTCCATGTAGAAGATGCCGATGAGCTTGGTTTGCCGCGTGATCGGCATGCAGAGGACCGAGCGCGGGCGGGCGCGGGCGATGTACGGATCGGTGGAGAACATGGGCTCCGCGGTCGCGTCTTCGAGCAGGATCGGCTCGCCCGTGCGCCGGACGTAGCCGATGACGGACGCGGGCAGGAGCGTGGAGATGTCGCGGGCGCGGCCGCCGGGGACCTCGATGTCGAGGCCCTGCGAGGTCACGAGGGCGCGGCCCGCGTGGGAGAGCTCGCCGCCGTCCGTCGCGAGCAGGACGTGGCAGCGCTGGGCCCCGCCGTGCTCGATGACGATCCGCATGAGCGTGACGATGAGGCGCTGCAGGACGATCTCCTCAGAGACGGCGTGCGCGGTCTGGACCGCGGCGAGGACGTCGATGTCGAGGCTCGATCCGCCGCGGAGCGGGGGCTTCGAGGTGCCCGTGACCGGGTCCTCGACGAGCTTGGCGTACCGGCGATCGAGCTTCTCGACCTTGCCGCCCGCGCCCCAGCGGGCGTAGGCCGCGCGCGCGAGGCGCAAGTAGGCCGCGGCGATCGTGGGGAAGCCGCGGTCGACGTAGAACCGGACGGCGGCGTCGGCGGCGATGGCCTCGCCGTGGGTAAAGCCGTTGTCGCGGGCGGCGGCGATGGCCTGGTCGTAGAGGCGCATCGCGTCGACGTCGCGGCCGGCGAGGCGGCTGCGCTCGGCGAGGACGAGCGCGTGTTTGTGCTGGAAGTTCTCGGGGCAACGATCGGCCCAGCGCTCGAGGTCCGAGGCGAGGTCGTCGAGCGCGGCGAGGCGTGCGGCGAGCGTCGCGGGCGTGCGGCGGCCCGCCTCGGCGAGGGCCGCGAAATACCGCTCCTCCGGGAGGAGGACCTGCGAGGCGAACGCGGGGGCGTGGGCCCGGAGCGAGGCGCTCACGAGGAGCGCGTCGTCGTTCTCGCCGGCGAGGACGAGCGCGGCGAGGTCGAGGACACGCCGCACGAGCGTGCCGAAGCGCATCGGGGCCGCGGGGGTCCGCGGGTCGACGTGCGGTTCGGGCGCGAGATCGTCCCGGCGCGCAGGCGGCGGGACGGCGCGGCCCTTTTGTTGTGCAACGAATCGCTCGATCGCGCCGACGAGCTCGCCGATGCCGTCGGGATCACTTGCATCCAGGCGCGACGCCTCATGGTTTCGCACCTCGCGGGCGACGTCGTCGAGCGGATCGCCTTTCAGGAGCATGAAGAGCGCGACGAGGGCGCCGCTGCGCCGCGCGCACGGGGTGTTGCCGGAGGAGAGGGCCGCTTCGTGGGCGCGCCTCGAATAGGCGATGCTCGCGCGCAGGTGGTGGGTCCAGATAGAGATGTTCGTGGCGAAGCACGCGCCGACGATGCCCTGGAGCAGCGCCGAGCCCATCTGCTCGGAGAGGTCCATCGCGACCTTGCCGAAGCGGTAGCCGCCCCGGTGATCCCCGCGACGCCCGACGAGCGCCGCGCCGAACGCGACGTGCCCGACCACGGACGCGGCCGCGTTGCCGTGGAGGAGCGAGAGCCGCACGAGGTGGCACGCCACGATGTCGGCGACGTCGGGCCCGAGCGCATGCGCGGAGGGGTGGACCGCAAAGAGCGCCGCCGTGGTCGCGAGCGCCTCGGGGTTCGTCATGGGCTCGAGGTCGGCGATCTCCTCGATCGCGCGGTCGCCGAGCGCATCCCAGGTGGCCTCGAACGCCGCCGCGACGTCGTCGGGGCCCGGCCGCTCGGGCAGGCGCACGCCGAGGGGCGCGAGGCAGGCCGCGGCGCAGGCGTAGGCCTGTTCGTGCTCGCCGAGGCCCGCGTGCAGGTCGATGAGGAGCCGCGCCGCGGCGTGTCCCTCCAGCTCGTTTCGCGCGCGCCGCCGGAGCTCTCCGACGCGCGCTTCGGTCGCGCGTCGATCGCCGCGCCTGGCGGCGCACTCGGCCTGCGCGAGGCGGATTTTCCAGGTGAGGTCGGGCGGGATCTCCGCGGGATCGTCGTGGCCATCGAGCAGGTCGCCCGCCGCGCCGAGGTGGTCGGCCGCGACGCTTGAAGCGCCCGCGGACCGCGCGCGCCGGGCTGCGGCGAACGTGATCGCGCAGAGCCGCGCCCTCTCTCCGGGCGCGAGCGTCGCGCGGCAGGCCGCGGTTTTTCCGAGAAGGATGTGTCCGGCTGCCTCGTAGAGCCGCGCGTTCGGCTCGTCCTCGCCCATCCCGCGCGTGAGGAAGGCGCCGATGCGCAGGTGCATCTCCGCGAGGCGCGCGGGGTCGCTTTTCGTGGCCTCGCGCCGGAGGTCCTGCGCGGCGAGCGCGTCGGCGAACACGTACGCGGCGCCCTCGCGGCCGAGCAGATCGGACGTCTCGGCGGGCGCGAGACGGGCGGCGGCCTCGACCGGGGTCGTGCCGAGCGCCGCGGCGACGGCATCGAGAGGGGCCGACCTGCCGAGGCAAGCGGCGGCGGCGAGCGCGAGGCGCGAGGGCTCCGGGAGAAACGCGACGGCGGCGTGCCTCGCCAGCATCTCCGCGTCGACCTGCGGGCCGAGGTGCACGCCGTCCACGCGGGGCCCGCTCTTCTGGAGCCACGGCCCGAGCGTCTCCTTCCAGGCCGCGTGCGCGCCGTCCGACAACGTCGCGACGATCAGCAGGTACCGGCACGTGGTGCTCTCCAGCAGGCGCATGACGAGGCGCAACGTCGCGCCGTCGGCCGCGTCGATGTGCGAGAGCGCGAGCACGATCGGCCGCTCGGGCACGGCGAGCGCCGCGAACAGGCGGAGCAGGGTCGTCGTCATGCGCTCGTCGGCGAGCGCGGGGGGCAGGGGTTCCGCGGGACGATCGTCGGGCACGAACGAGGCGAGCGCCGGGCAGAGGTCGAGCAGCAGGCGGCCGTTGCCGAGCATGGCCTCCTCAGCGCGCTGGCGGAGGAGCGGGCCGAGGGAGCCGGGCTCGCTGCCGAGCGTCGGGGCGACGCGGCGGAGCGCGGCGACAATCGGGCCGTAGGGTTCGCCCGCGTGGATCAGGTTGCCCTCGCCCGAGAGCACGAGCGTGCACAGCCCGATCGCGCTCTCGCAGAACGAGCGCAGGAGCTGGGAGCGGGTGGCGCCTGTCCCGCCGCCCAAAAGGAGCAGCTCGGGCGCGCCGCCGGCCGCGACGCGGAGCATCGCGCTTTCCAGACGGAGGTGCGCGTCGTCAGGGGGGTGTGCCGCCGTGGGCGGCGTCGCATTGCGGTGGGACGCTGTCGATTCCACGAAAGGTTTCCTGGGACGCACCACGCGCCGTTCGACCCAATCGCGGGCGAAAGGTCGGGCTGCGTGTAAGCGAGGGGCCTCGTACGGTATCGAGCCCGTCACGTTCGCGTCAACGCCGCGTCAACGAGCTTGCGTGCGTAATCGTTTTCGCTCCCCGGAAACGCGCATCAAATTCGCGTGGGGACGGCCTTTTCGGCGGTGGGACAGAATGCGGGGGGAGAGCGGGTCAGTGAATGGCGCTCGCCGTGGCCTCGGCGGCCTTGGCGCGGTCTTCGGCGGCCTTGCGCTGGGCGGCGTCGCCGAGCAGGCCCGCGGCCTCGCGGAATCGCGCCGCGACGTCGCGGAAATAGGCCGCGTCCGCGCCGATGGGCGCCGTGATCTGCTTGATCAGCGCGGCGTCGAAGGCCGCGGCGCCCGCAAAGGGGCCTTTCGCCTTCGTGATCGTGTCGAGGCCGGCGATCTGCCCCATGCCGAGCATCGACACCGGCGCCGTGCGGACCATCGTGGCCGCGTCCTCGGGCCCGTTTCGCAGCGCGCCGACGAGCGCGGCGAAAAACGCGTCCTCGTCCGTGCGGGCTCCCTCGGGCAGACCGGCATACAACGCCGCGGCTTGATCGAAATCGACGGCGCGCAGGTAGACGCGCCCGAGCTCGATGCGCGCACGGGCATACATGCGGCGCGCGTCGTCGGGGAGCTTCTCGGTTTTGAGCGCGGCGCGGTACGAAAGCGGCACCCCGCGCTCGATCAGGGCGCGCAGCACGCCGGCCTTCGCCGCGGCGTCCTTCGGCAGGAGCTGGCCCGCGTAGAATGTCGGCAGCTTCGTCGCGAGCCGCTCGGTCACGTCCGCGGGCGCGGCCTTCGACAGCGGCGGCACCACGAGCCCGTCGAGCGCGTCGATGCGCCGCCCGCCGTAGAGGCGCGAGAGCAGCCCGCGGGCGCGGTCGATCCGCGCGTCGCGCAGGACGCCCACGACCGCGAGATCCCGCAGGCCCACCAGCGTGGCGTCACGGCCGCGGTCCTTGCGCGGGTCGAGCGTCTGATCGAGCTCGGCGTAGTAGACGTTCCGCGCTTCGGGGTCCTTCGCGAGCTCGGGCGGCAGCGGCACCGCGCGGACGGCCTCGACGAGCCGGAGATCGGCCATGCCGGCCTCGATGGCCGCGACGCCGCGCGCATACGAGCGCAGGCCCGCGCCCTCGTTCGAGAGCGCCTGGATGGCCGTCGCTTGTTCGGCGACCCAGTCCTTCATCGGACCGCCGATGAACGTGAGCAGCTTCTTCTTGTCGTACGGCGCCGCGATCTTGGGGGGCGCGTCGCCGGCGCGCGAGAGCCGGGCGGCTGTCGCGAGGCCACGCATCGTGGTGTAGATGGCGCCGTCGATGCCCTTCGGGGGCGCGGCGATCACGGGCTCCAGGATCACGTCGGCGCAGGCCGTGGGCGCGAGCTCGGCGCGGAGCGCGCGCGTGAGGCCCGGCGGCAATCCCGCGCACGACTCCAGACCAGCGAGGGCAACGTCTCGTTTGTCCGCGTTCCCTTCGGCGAGGGCCTTGTCGAGCGCTTCGAGCGCCTGCGCGCGCTCGGCGCACACGGGCGCGGCGGCGGGCTTTCGTTTGACGAACGCGTCGCACGCCTTGGGCGCCGCGGACAGGCCTTTCGGGGCCGCGGGCAGGGGCGTGATCACGAGATCGAACTTCGGCTCGCTGAGCTCCTCCTCGCGGTAGGCGGCTTTCTCGCCGCCGGCCGGCTTGGCCTCGTCGGGCTTGGGTTTGGGCTCGGCGCTGGCGGTCGCATCCGGCGCGGGCGGCTTCGTGGTGTCCGGGGTGGGGGTTTCGTTGCCCGCGTTCGCGGGCGTCTGGGGGCCGGGGGTCGGGGACGCGCTGCATCCGGCCATGGCGACAAGGAGGAGAAACAGGGGGACGGGGGTTCGGGGGCGCAACGCGGCTTGTCCGCGTGGAGCCCCCGCGCGTTGAAGAAGCTTGCGCATGGGTATCTCGCTCTCGTTGTGCCTGGCTTAGGCTGGTCTTCGGAGCGCGACAACAGCTTGCTGCGCGGAGTTCCCGGAAGGCCGGGAGGGGCGGATCCCGAGGGCCGCGGGCCCGAGAATTTGCTACAAGGGCCGCGATGCTGCGCCGAACACCGAGGAGGGCCGCCTTCGGGCTCGTGTCCCTCGCTTTGCTCGCCGTGCCGACGGGCCTTTCCCTGGCCCAGGTGGCCGCCCCCACGCCGCCCGCACCCGCGCCTGCCGCGGCGCCGGGCATGCGCGTGTCTTTGCCGTTCGAGAAGTACGTCCTTTCGAACGGCCTCGAAGTGATCCTGCACGAGGATCACCGCACGCCCGTGGTCGCCGTGAACGTCTGGTACCACGTGGGATCCAAGGACGAGGGACCCGGGCGGAATGGCTTCGCGCACCTCTTCGAGCACGTGATGTTCCAGGGCTCGCGCAACGTCGGCGAGGATCAGTTCTTCCGCTACCTCGAGCGCGCCGGCGCGAGCGACAGGAACGGCACGACGAACACGGACCGGACAAACTATTACGAGACCGTACCGTCCGGGGAGCTCGGCCTCGCGCTCTGGCTGGAGAGCGATCGCATGGGTTTCCTCCTCGACCACGCCAACGACGAGACGTTCAAGAGCCAGCGCGAGGTCGTGAAAAACGAGCGCCGGCAGAACTACGAGAACGCGCCCTACGGCCTCGTACGGCAGTTCGTGCGCTCCACGTTGTTCCCGAAGACGCACCCCTACCACCGGCTCACGATCGGCACGCCGCAGGACCTCGACGCCGCGACGTTCGAGGACGTGCGCGGATTCTTCAAGCGGTACTACGTGCCGAACAACGCGACGCTCGTCATCGCGGGGGATCTCCAGCCGGCGAAGGCGAAGGAGCTCGTCGCGAAGTATTTCGGAGGCCTGCCGCGCGGGGCCGACGCGAAGCCCATTCGCGGGCCCGTGCCTTCGCCGCTCACGAAGGAAGTGCGCCTCGACGTCGAGGCGGGCGTCACGCTCCCGCGGATCGTGATCTCGTGGACGACGCCGCCGCATTACGCGCCCGGCGACGCGGAGCTCGACATGGTCTCCGACGTGCTCGCGAGCGGGAAATCGAGCCGCCTTTACAAGCGGCTCGTCTACGACATGCAGATCGCCCAGAGCGTCACGGCCTCGCAGGAGTCCGCGGAGCTCGCCAGCGTCTTCGAGATCACGGTCACCCTGCAGAAGGACAAGAACCTCGACGAGGCCTTCAAGGTCGTCGACGAGGAGCTCGACAAGCTGCGCGCCGCGCCGCCCGCCGCCGCGGAGGTGGATCGGGCCAAGACGCGCGCGCTCTCCGGGCTCGTCTTCGGCGCCGAGCGCGTCACGGGGCGGGCCGATCTGTTGAACAACTACAATCGACGCACCGGGGATCCCGGGTTTTTCGAGAAAGACCTCGCCCGGTACGAGAAGGTCGCCCCCGGCGACGTGACCCGGGCGCTCGCGACGTACCTGCCGAAGGACAAACGCGTCGTCACGTTCGTGCGGCCCGTCGCGGACGCGCCGCGCGCCGGTCGCCTCGTGGGAGGGATGCCGTGAAGAAGCTCGCTCGCCGCTCGCAGATCGTGGCCTTGCTCGGCCTCTCCCTGGTCTCGCTCGCCGCCTGCCAGACGCCCACGCCCGTCGTGCCGCCGCCGCCCGATCCGCCGCCGGATCCCGCGGCCACCGAGCAGGCGCCCAAGGAGGCCGCCGCGCCTCCGCCCGAGGATCCCTCGTTCCGCAAGACCCCGCCGCAAGCCGGGGCCGACATGCCGTTCCTCGCGCCCAAGATCGACGAGGCGCGCCTGCCGAACGGGCTGCGCGTGCTCTACGTGATGCGGCGCGAGATGCCGGTCGTCGCGGTGAACATCGTGGTGGACCGCGGCGCGGAGCAGGAGCCCTCGCCGGGGCTCACGAGCACCATGGCCGCCATGATGCTCTCCGGCACGAAGCAACGCTCGGCCATCAAGCTCTCCGAGGAGCTCGGCGCCCTCGGCGCGCGGTACGGCGCGTGGGCGGATCACGACGGCGTGGGCCTGACGGCCCAAGCGCTGCGCGAGAAGACGCCCGAGCTCTTCGCGGTCCTCGCCGACGTGGTGCTGAACCCGGCCTTCGATGCGGCGGAGCTCGAGCGCGAGCGCGCGCGGCGGCTCACGTCGATCCTGCAGCAGGCCGATCAGCCGGGCGTGCTCCTCCAGAATGCCATCACCGAGCGGCTTTACCCGGCGGGGCACCCCTACCGCGAGCCGCTCATCGGCACCGAGGTGTCCGTCAAGGCGATCAAGCCCGCGGAGCTTTCGCGCCAGCACGCGGCGCTCTTCCGGCCGGAGCACACGACGGTCACGATCGCGGGCGATATCGACAAGGCCGCGGCCCTCGCGCTCGTCGAGAAGAGCTTCGGCGGCTGGACGGGCAAGGCGACCGCGGCCAAGGCGCCGAAGGATCCGCCGGCCGTGGGCAAGGGCGAGAAGCGGGTGTTCCTCGTGGATCGACCGGGCGCCACGCAATCGTACGTCGCCGTGACGCTCGCGGGGGTGCCCCGGAAAAACCCGGACTTCGACGCCCTGATGGTCATGAACACGCTGCTCGGCGGTCAGTTCACGAGCCGGCTCAACATGAACCTGCGCGAGAAACACGCCTACACGTACGGCGCGCGGAGCAGCTTCGACATGCGCCACGGCCCCGGGCCTTTCACCGCGGGCGGGGCGATCATGACGCCCGCGACGGCCAAGGCCGTGCGGGAGATCTTCGCCGAGATCGAGCGGCTGCGGAAGGAGCCGGTGTCCGCGGAGGACCTCGCCGACGCCAAGGCGAGCCTCGTCCGGCAGCTCCCGGCGCGCTTCGAGACGGCCGGCGAGACGGCGGGGACGCTCGCATCGCTGGCGGTGCTAGGGCTGCCGCTCGATGAGCTCGCCACGCGTCCTTCGCGGATCTCGAAGATCACGCCCGAGGACGTGAAGCGGGTGGCCGAGAAGTACCTGCGGACCGATCAGATGCGCGTGATCGTGGTCGGAGACGCGGCCGTCGTGGAGACGGAGCTCGCGGCGCTGGATCTCGGCGGCGTCGAGGTGCGCAAGGCGCCGGCGAAGAAGGACACGAAGCCGGGGTCGAAGAAAGATGCGGGCGCGCCGGTCGGGCCGACCGGGCGGCCGAAGGTCGACCTCGGGCGGCGGTAGGCGAGCCCTGCCTTGCCGTTCCACGTGATTGAGCCTCTCCGGCAGCAGGAGAGCCTCCACCATCGCAAGGGCCTCTTCGCGCCTTCGCTCCGCCCGACGGGGCTCCCCACGGAGCCCATCCGGCGGGCCCTCGTCTTCGGCGGGGTCGCAGCGGGCCTCATGGCCTACATCTTGTGGGGCTCCTTCGTGGACCGGTCCTTCGAGCTGGAGGACATTTACCTCATCCCGCTCGTGTTCGTCGCGATCACGCTCCTCACCGCGGCGGTCACCCTCGTCGGCCCGTTTTTGCAGGCCCTGCGCGTGGAGCTCGCGCTCGACGAGGCCGGCCTGCGTTGCGTGGCCTCGGGCCTCGTCACGTATTATCCGTGGATGCTCCTCGGCCCCGCGCAAATCGAGCCCGATTGGCGCGGCATTCCGACGTTGACCCTGACGAACGCGAGCGGGCGCGCCTTCATGCGGGTGCCGCTGTTCGGCAAACGCGTGCATGCGAGCGCGGTTGCGCTCTTGCGATCGTACGAGCTGCGTCGCGCGGGGCCGATCCTGCCGGCGCCGCCCATCGCGCGGACGCTCGCGCGGCAGGGCCGGCCGATGGCCGCGTGGCTCGAGGCGCTCGCGGCGCTCGCGGCGGCCGGGAACAAACGGGCGGGGTATCGCGAGCAGGCGCCCCTCGAGCTCGGCGAGCTGCCGTCGATCGTGGCCGACCTCGGGCAAACCCCGGAGCACCGCGCGGCGGCGGCGTACGTCTTGCTCGCGCAACGCGCGCCCGACCTCGACGTCGTGAAAGACGCGGTCACGGCGGCGGCGCCTCCGCTCGTTCAGCTCCTCGTGCACCTGTCTCCGGCGGGCAAGGCCATCGTCTCGCGGGAATCGATCGAGGACGTGCGGCCGTTTCTGGAGCCCGACGAGGCGGCGGCGATCGACGGCGCCGCCTAGAGCGATCGGGCGAACGACGCGCTTCTCGCATCCCGCGGGTTCTGGCATCATCGGCCTCCTCGTGGATTTCTTTGCTCGATCTCTCGCGATCGCAGGACTTTCCGTCTCCCTGGCTGCTTGCTCGGGCGCACCCGCGCAGAGCCGCCCCGCCGCCGTCGCGCAGACCGCGGCCGCGCCGACCCCCATGGCTCCGCCCGGCCCTTGCGCGCTCCGGCCTTCGTGTGACACGCCCTTTCCCGCGCCGTCGAAGCGGGAATTCCGGCACAACCGCTCGGGGCTGCTCGCGAGCGCGCTGGGTCCGCGGCACCGGGGTCGGGATCTGTTCCTGCTCCCGGGCACCCCGCAATGGGTGCTCGGGAAATTCGCATACGGGCCCGCGGACAAGGATCTGAAGGACGAAGACATCGACGTGTATTTGCTCCGCGGCTGCGGAGCGGCGTGGGAGAAGGTCGGGACGTACCGCACGACCGAGGACGAGGGCTCGCACCCGGCGGTGGTCGGCGTCGCGGACGAGGGCGGGCAGATCTTCGTGAATCTCGCGCAGGTGCTGCCCGGCGGTCCGCTCGGCGAGGGGCGGCACCGGATCAAAATGGTGGTCGCGGGCGACGGGACGAGCGTGGACTTGTTCCTCGAAGTGCTGCCGGCCGGCGCGCGGATCGTGGTGACGGACATCGACGGGACGTTGACCGAAAAGGAAGAGGCGCTCGTGGGGGACGTGCTCACGGGGAACCATTCCCAGACGCACCCGGGCGCGGTGGACGTGATGCGGTCGCTCTCGGGTCGCGGGTTTTTCATGTTTTACCTGACGGCGCGGCCGCACTGGCTCGAACCGCGGACGCGGGAATGGCTCAGGCTGCGGGGGTTTCCGCCGGGAATCGTGCACACCTCGGTGACGGCCACGGGGCGCATGGGCGGGGCCGCCGCGTCGTTCAAATCGGGCGAGCTCAGCCTGCTGAAGACGGCGACGGGGCTCTTGCCCGAGCTCGCGTTCGGCAACATGCCGAGCGACGTGGACGCGTATTGGAGCTCCGGGATCCCGCGGACGTTTTATTACAAGCTCGCCGACGACGCGCGGGGCGGGGTGAAGCACGACGATTATCGAACGCTCTTGCCTTCGCTCGGCGAGCTGCCGGCGGTGTGTCCGTGAAGAGCCCGCGCAAGGCGTACGAGGACGCGAAGGTGCACCTGCACGTGCTCGGCGAGGAGCACGAGATCGAATGCAAGGTGCGGGTCGGGCGCACGCAGTTGCACGAGCTTTTGCCGCTCGCGCGGTCGCTCTCGGCGTCGATCCTGGCGATCTCGACGGCGCACGCGCGGGCGCAGGGCAAGGAGATCTCGTGCCAGAAGGGCTGCACCCATTGCTGCCGCCAGCTCGTGCCGGCCTCGCCGATCGAGGCGCGGCGGCTCGGCGAGGTCGTGGCCGCGATGCCGGAGCCGCGCCGCGCGGAGGTGCGCGAGCGGTTCGTCCGGGCGATCGAGCGGCTCGAACAGGCGGGGCTCGTGGATCCAAGGGCGCCGAAGGGTCGGTCCTCGCTGGTTTCGAAGGAGGCGACGTCCTCGGCGGCGTGGGACGACGTGAGCCGGCGGTATTACGAGCTCCGGATCGATTGCCCGTTCCTCGAAGGCGACCTGTGCAGCATTTACGAGGAGCGGCCGATCGCGTGCCGCGAATACAACGCGGTGACGGATCCGGCGTTGTGCGAGGCGCTCGATCCGGGGATCGAGATTGCCCCGCGGCCGTCGCCGATGGGCGACGTGCTCACGAAAGCCACGGGGGAGCTCACGGGCAAGAGGCAGGCGGGCATCCCGCTGCCGCTCGCGCTCGAATGGGCGCGCGTGCACGGAAAGACGGTCGAACGCGAGCGGGACGGCGAGGCGATGTTCTGGGCGCTGCTCCGCGTGATGGAAGAGGACGGCGCCTGAGGGGCGCTCATTTCTCGACGATGCGATACACGAATTTCTGCGGGGCCCCGCGCCGTTCGAGCGTCATCTCGACCTTCTTCGCGCCCCGGAGCTTCGAATAAGCTTCGAGCGCGAGGTCGGGGCTCGTGAGCGCGTATCCCCCGAGATCGAGCACGAGATCGCCATTCTGGAGCCCGAGCGTCGCGAGCATACTTCTCGAACGAATGCCAAAGAGCTTCAGGCCCACGATCTTTCCGTCCTTCTGCGCCGGAACGAAGCGGCCCGATCGGACGAGCCCGGCCTGATCGTCCCCCAGGAGAGCGACCGACGCTTGCGTGATCTCGTATTCGGTCTCGGAGACCTTTCGCACGCCCGCCGCGAATTTCTCCACGGACGCGTCCGACGGCGCAGGGGCACGCTCGGACGGCTCGGCCTGCGCGCTCACGCTACCTGCGCAGGTCGCGGGCAGGGGTTTGTCCGGGATGCGGCGCACGACGAGGCCGCCGGTCTCGCTCTCGACGAGCGAGAGCCCGGCCGGATCGAGGGCCTCGCGGAGGAGGCGGATCGCATTCGGAAGGGGCACGGGGCCGCCGGTGAAGAGCGTGATCCGCGCGCAATGGGCGACGGCCTGGGCGTCGGCATCGATGGCGAAGGGTTTGCCCGCCGCGGACGCGAGCTTCTCGGCGACGACGTCGACGGGCTCGTTGCGAAGCTCGAGGGAGACCGCGCCGGCAGGGACGTCCGCGGCGGCGTCGTCTCCCGCGACCGGCTGGGAAGGGCCGGGGTCGGACTTGTGGCAGGCGGCGAGGAGGAGCGCCGCAGTCAGGGCGAGGGGGAGGGCGGAGCGCAGGCGGGAGGGCGTGGGCACGGCAGAGCAATGTGCATGGGCTGGCGGCGGGGAGC
This sequence comes from Polyangium fumosum, assembly GCF_005144585.1. GTDB lineage: Bacteria > Myxococcota_A > Polyangia > Polyangiales > Polyangiaceae > Polyangium > Polyangium fumosum. The sequence continues at coordinate 48,243 of NZ_SSMQ01000042.1, forward strand.
AATGGGCGTCACCGGCATCACGGGCCGACGGCTCATGGCGAGCGGCGTTTCTCTTCGAGGGTCGCTTGCAGCACGAGGAGCATGGCGCGGTCCTTCGGGCGCGTGAGCTTCTCTTTGATCTGGATGAGGCGTTCGAGAGAAAGGACGCGGACCGGCGCGCCGGCGACCTCCAGCCACAAAGCATCCTGCAGGAGGTCTTCGTAGGAGGTGTCCTCCTCGATGGTCCCGAGGACGTCGAGCACGCCGTGGCGCGTCGAAAGGAGCTTGTGCCCGGTGGAGCGAAGGTGGGACTCGTTGGGCACGAGCCTTCGAGGATCCGTGCGAAAGACGGCGTCGAGGTCTTGCAACGCGGCGAGCAGCCGCGCCACGTTCTCCTCCGCACGAGAATAAACGATATCGATGTCGAACGTGTGCACAGGCGCGCCTTGCAGGACGGCGGCCATGCCTCCGACGACGACGAAATCCACCTGATGGTGGAGGAGCGTGCGGAGGATGTCAGCCAGCGCCATCGGACAGCGGGCGGACGCTCTCGACGAGGTCGATCGAGCCCTGCGCCACCGCGAGGCGTTCGGTCGGCGACAGGCTGAGCATCCAGCGAATGAGCGAGCGATCGATCCCGTTGGCGTCGTAGGGATCCTGATCCGCTCCTACGAGGTTTTGCGGTGTCTCGAACACGAGGGCGAGGGTATCACGGGCGCGGGGCGCAGGGGAGGCCCCTCACCGCAGCCCCGCCCCCTTCCGCGTGACCCGCGGCAGCGCCGTCTTGGTCGACGGTTCCAGCGCGAGGTCGTCCGCCTCCCCCGCCGCGAGCCGCAGCGCGCCCGCGTATGCGATCATCGCCGCGTTGTCCGTGCAGCTCGCGAACGACGGCACGAAGAGCGCGATCTTTTGCCGCGCGCACGCCTCCGCCATCCGCGCGCGGAGCCCCCGGTTCGCCGCGACGCCCCCCGCGAGCACGATCCGCGGCACGCCTTCCACCTTCGCCGCGCGTACGGCCTTGTCCACGAGCGTGCCCACGACCGACGCCTGGAACGCCGCGCAGAGGTCGGCCAGCGCTTGCCCCTCGGGCGCCTTGCCCAGCGTCGCCACGTGGCGCATCACCGCCGACTTCACCCCCGAGAAGCTGAACTCCAGGCTCTCGCGATGCGCCAAAGGCCGCGGCACCACGTCCTTCGCCCGGGAAGCATCCCCCGTGGCCGCCAGTCGATCCACCACGGGGCCGCCCGGATAGCCGAGGCCGAGGAGCTTCGCCGTCTTGTCGAACGCCTCGCCCGCGGCGTCGTCGCGCGTCGCCCCGAGCTCGCGGATCGACGAGAGCCGCGGCGCGTCCACGCGGTAGAGCGCCGTGTGCCCGCCCGAGGCCAGGAGCGCGATGAACGGGTACGACGGCACCGGCGCCGCCGCCTCGGCCTCGCCCCGTCGCAGGAACACCGCGAGCAGGTGCCCGACGAGGTGATCCACCCCGACGAGCGGCTTGCCCGTCGTGAAGGACAGTCCCTTCGCCGCCGAAAGACCCACGAGCAGCGCGCCGAGCAGGCCCGGCCGCGACGTGACCGCGATCCCGTCGACGTCGCCCGGCTTCATCTCGGCCCGCGCGAGCGCCTCGCGGATCACCGGCACGATGGCGCGCGCGTGGTCCCGCGAGGCGATCTCCGGCACCACGCCGCCGTAGGGCGCATGCGCCTCGACCTGGCTGCGCACGACGTCGGAGAGCACCACGCCCTCCTCCGTCACCACGGCGGCGGCCGTCTCGTCGCACGACGTCTCGATCCCTAGAACCCGCATTGGCCCTCCCGGCGCACCAGCGAAAACATCCCGAAGATCGGCCGCCGCCCCTCGTCCGCCTCCGGATCCTCCGAGCCCGCGCGCACGAGGCGCACCTCCACGCCCCCGTCCGAGCGCAAGGACAGGAACGCGAGCATCGCCTCGGCCAGGGGCTCGCTCGGCGAGACCGCGAAGATCGTATTGCGCACCCGGCCTTCGCCCATCTCGAACTGCGAGAGCGGATCGTGCGCGAGCGGCCGGATCGGGCGGAGCGCGGCGCCGTCGAAGAGCCGCCGCTCGGGCCTCGTCTCCGTCGCTGCCTCGAAGGTCCAGAGCCTTCCTGGCGCGTCATCGCCGTCGAGCCGCGTCGCGTCGAGCGTCAGGCGCATCTGCACGCGGGGGCTGAGCCCCTCGCGAAACGGGCTGCCGAGCGTGATGGCGCCGCAGTACGCATGCTGCGCGTCCGTGGAGAAACGATCGACGTCGTTGCATCCGGCGAGCACGGTCCCAGCGGCGAGGAGTTGCGCGAAAAAGGGCCCATATCGCGCCCGTTTTCCGATCTTCCTCGCTCGGCCCGTGTGCATCGGCGCGGATTGTGCCCTCGCCCCCCCTCTCCCGCCACCCCTCTCCGCGCGCCCTTGGTAGACTGCCCACCCTTCGATGGAAACCCAAGCCCAAGGCCCCAGGATCGATCCGCGGGAGTTTTTCGAAAAGGCCCCGGCCTTGTTCTGTGTCCTCGACTCCGACAACCGGATCTACCAGCCGAACGGGGCCTGGGAGCGCGTCACGGGGTTCTCGCTCGAAGCCCTCGAAGGCATGCGGCTCGAAGACCGTTTGCACCCCGAGGACCGGGATCCGACCCGGCGCACCTCGCGCATCTCCGTCGAGGCCCAGGGCGCGATTGTACAGGAGACGCGCTTCCGTTGCGCGGACGACACGTACAAGTGGCTCGAATGGACCATGCGCGTGGTCTTCGAGCGGGGGCTCGTGTTCTGCTGCGCGCGCTCCATCGAGCAGCCGCGGCGCGCCACCGTCACCGCCGCGCGGCGCCTGGAGGCATACCTGCGAAGGGCGCCCGTCGCGATGATCGAGACCGAGGTCGGCCGCGGGGTCGTCGAGTGGAGCTCGGGCGCCGAGCGGATCTTCGGCTACACGCGGAGCGAGGTGCTCGGTCGGAGACTCGTCGACCTCATCGTGGCCGAGCCGCAGCCCGAGACCGTCGTCGATGCCGGGTTCGCGATCCGCGACGGCCGGATCCCCTCGGGGCGCGCCGTCGCGACCGAGAACATCACGAAGGACGGCCGCACGGTCGTGTGCGAATGGCACAACGCGCCGCTCGCCGACGAGGAGGGGCGTGTGCGTGGGGTCCTCAGCATCGCCCTCGACCGGACCGAGATCGAGCGCGAGCGCGCGCGGGCCGAGGAGAGCCTCGCGCGGTTCGAGCTGCTCATGCGAGGCTCGAAGAACGGCCTCTGGGATTACGTGCCGCAGGATCCGAAGAACCCGGGCGATCCCACGCAGCCGATCTACGTGTCCGACGGGCTCACGCGGCTGCTCGGCATCACGGCGGAGGCGGCCCCGAAGACGCTCCGCGAGTGGACGGCGTTCGTCCACCCGGAGGACCGCGAACGCGCGAGGCTGTTCTTCGCCGAACACCTCGCGTCGCGCAAGGAAGAGACGTCCTTCGAGAGCCGGCTCCTCCGCGTGGACGGCTCGTACCTGTGGGTGTCCAGCACCTTTCAATCGCTCTGGAGCGAGAGCGGGGAGCTCCTGCGGCTCGCCGCCGCGATCGTGGACATCACCGAGCGCAAGGGCGCCGAGGCGGACCTGCGCGACAAGCTCGCGGTCATCGAGCGGCAAGCCGCGTCGATCCGGGAGCTCTCGACGCCGATCCTGGAGGTGCAGGAGGGCGTTTTGTGTTTGCCCGTGATCGGCGTCGTCGACAGCGGTCGCGCCGCCGAGATGATGGATGCCGCGCTCGGCAGCGTGGTCGAGCTGCAGGCGCGGTTCTTGATCCTCGACCTCACGGGCGTGCCGGTGCTCGACACGGGGACGGCCGATCGCCTGCTCGCGATCGCCCGCGCCGCGAGCCTCGTCGGCGCGAAGACCGTGATCACCGGCCTCCGGCCCGCGGTCGCGCAGACCGTGGTGACCCTCGGGGTCGGGATGGGCGACGTGAAGACGTTACGGAACCTGAAGGACGGCCTGCGGTATTGCCTTCGCGAGGCCAGCCGGTAGTCATCCCTCCGCGGGCGCCTGCTCGACGGGGCGCGGCTCCCCGCGGCGCTGCAGCGCGAGCAGGAGGCCGAGCAGGCTGAAGCCCGCGCAGAGGAGGCCGTACATCACGACCTGGTTGCGGTCGATGAGCCAGCCGGCCGCCGCGGGCCCCGCGATCTGCGCGAGGCTGCCGAGCGACTGGCTCACGCCGAGCACCGTGCCCTGCTCCTCCTTGGCGACGCTCCGCGTGATGAGCGTCGTCACGCTCGGACGCACGACAGCCGCGCCGAACGAGCCGAGCACCACGAGCACGAGCAAAAAGCCGAGGCTCGTCGCCACGCCGAGCAGGCAGTAGCCGAGGACCATGGTCCCGAGGCCGATCGCCGTGAGCCGCTCCTCGCCGAGCCTCTTCACGAGCCGCTTGAGCAGCCCGCCCTGCACGATCGCGCCGATGAGCCCCGAGAGGCCGAAGATGAGGCCCGCCTGGTGCAGCTCGTAGTTGAACTGGCGCTTCAGGTAGACGCCGAGCGCGCCCGTGAGCGCGGCGAACGAGACGCTGAAGAAGAAGAACTCGGCGAGGTGCTTGCGCGGGCCGGGACGCGCGAGGTACTCGGCCATGCCCGAGAGCCGCCGGCCCGTCTGAGCCGCGGGCTTGCGCGCCGGCAAGAAGAACGCAGTGAGCAGGATCGCGGCCAGGCTGAGCCCAGCGGCCGCGAGCGTGGGCGGCTTGTACTTGAAGAGCGGATCGGGGTGATCCCGGAACAGGTACGTGAGCAGCGCCGTGATGCCGGGGCCGAGCAAGAAGCCGGTGCCGAACGCGATGCCGAAAAAGCCGAAGGCCTGCGTGCGCTCCTCGTTCGGCTTCGTGACGTCGGAGATGTACGCCTGGGCGATGCTGAGGTTGCCCGCCGTGAGGCCCGCGATGATACGGCCGACGAAGAGCATCTCCAGGTTGTGCGCAGCCGCGAGCGTGAGCCAGCCGATGAGCGTGCCCACCTGGCTGAGCAGGAGCACGGGCTTTCGACCAATACGATCCGAGAGCCGGCCGAGCATCGGCCCGGACACGAACATCGCCGCCGCGTAAACCGAGGTCAGGAGCGTCGCCTGAAAATCCGACGCGCCGTAGTCCTTCGCGTAATACGGCAGCAGCGGCAGGATGAGCGTCAGGCCGAGGACGTCAACGAAGACGGTGAGGAATATCGGCAAAAGCGGGGATCGCATCGACGGCTCGCCTCGTTCGTACGGCGCGCCACGAGGCGTTCGGGTGGCGCTGGGCGCGCATCCTGACACAGGCGCCGCGAACATGCCCTTTCGTCGCGTCAACTTCTGGTCCCGCGTTGGGGCGTTGCCCCAAACCCCACCAGGGGCTGTCCGCCCCTGGACCTGGACCAGCGAGGCGCTGGACCCAGGACGATGAACTGCGCGGTGCGCAGTTCATCGCACAGGCCGGGTCAAGACTGGCAATGAAGTCAGCAGCGCTGACGTTTCGACGGGCAACCCTCCTGGCTGCTGGAAGAACTGCGCATTGCGCAGTTCTTCCATCCTCGGTCCAGGCCGTGCCTGGTCCGGGTCCAGGGGTGGACAACCCCTGGTCGGGGTCCGGGGTGAAACCCCGGCGCTGCGTCAGAAGCTCAGGTAGGTCTGATCCTTGAGGCCACGCTCGTAATCGGCGAGCAGGCGCATGCCCTCGGTGGGCTTGAGGAGGTCCTGCTTGATCGCGCCGTCGACCTGGGCCTTCACCTTCGCGATGAGGCTCTGCGTGTCGTACTGCGTCATCGCGAGGACCTCGCGGATCTGGTTCCCCGCGATCGTCTCCTCGATGTAGTAGCCGCACTCCTCGTCGTCATCGAGGAAGACGTGCACCTCGTTCACCCGGCCGAACAGGTTGTGGATGTCGCCCATGATGTCCTGGTAGGCGCCGGTGAGGAAGATGCCGAGGTAATACGGCTCGTCGCCGCGCAGCGCGTGGAGCGGCAACGTCTCCTTCACGTCGGAGAGGTCGATGAACTTCGAGACCTTGCCCTCCGAGTCGCACGTGATGTCGACGAGCGTGCTCTCCGCGCCCGGCCGCTCGTGCAGCCGGTGGATCGGCACGACCGGGAAGAGCGCGCCGAGCGCCCAGTGATCGAGCAGCGACTGGAACACCGAGAAGTTGCAGATGTACTGGTCGGCGAGCTTGTTTCGTAGCTCGACGACGTCTTCCGGGATCTCCGCGGGATCGAGCGCGGCGATGAGCTTCTGCATGCGCTCGGCGGTCTCCCAGAAGAGGGCCTCCACCCGCGCCTTCACGTCGAGGTTCAAGAGGCCGAGCTCGAACATCTTCTGCGACTCCTCCTTCACCTGGAGGATGTCGTGCCACGACTCGGCGAGGTTCTGGACGGAGAGGCTGTCGCGCGTGTCGAGCACGTTCCGGATGAGCTTGTGCTCCTCCGTCTGGATGTCGATCGGCGCCTCCGGGGTCTTCTCGATCGAGCCGAACGCTTGCACCACGAGCACCGAGTGGTGCGCGACGATCGCGCGCCCCGACTCGCTCACGATGTTCGGGTGCGGGACCTTCTCGTCGTCGCAGATGTCCGCGATGTTGAAGACGATGTCGCGCGCGTACTCCTCCACGGAGTAGTTCATGGACGAATGAAACGTCGATCGCGAGCCGTCGTAGTCGATCGCGAGGCCGCCGCCGACGTCCATGTACTCAATGCGGTGCCCCATCTTGCGCAGCTTCGCGTAGTGCCGCGCCGCCTCGCGCACCGCGCGCTTGATGACGAGGATGTCCGGGACCTGCGAGCCGATGTGGAAGTGCAGGAGCTTGAACGCCGAGCTCATGCCCGCCTCCGCGAGGATCGCGCAGGCCGCGAGGATCTCGGCCGTGGACAGGCCGAACTTCGCGTGCTCGCCGCCGCTCTCGGCCCACTTGCCGGCGCCTTGCGTCATGAGCCGGACGCGCAGGCCGAGCATCGGCTCCACGTTCATTTCCTTTGCAACACGAACGATCGTCCGCACCTCGGAGAGCTTCTCCGCGACGAGGATGACCTTCTTGCCGAGCTTGCGGCCGATCATCGCGGTGCGGATGAAGTTTTCGTCCTTGTAGCCGTTGCAGACGATGAGCGACTCGTTGTCGGTGTGGACGCTGAGCCCCGCGAAGAGCTCGGGCTTCGAGCCGACTTCGAGGCCGTAGTGGTAGGTCCGGCCCGCTTCGAGGATCTCCTCCACGACCTCCTTGAGCTGGTTCACCTTGATGGGGAACACCCCGCGGTAGGTGCCGCGGAACTTGAGGTCGGAGATGGCGCGGTTGAACGCTTCGTTCAGCGTGCGCACGCGGTGGTGCAAGAGATCCTGGAAGCGGATCAGGAGCGGCGTGCGCAGGCCCTGCTCACGCGCCTCTTCGACGACGTCGATGAGGGCGATCTTGCGACCACGCTCCTGCAGGGGCGCCGCCGTGATGTTCCCCGTGGGGTTCACGTCGAAGTAGCCGCGGCCCCAGCGGTCGATCATGTAAAGGGCCTTCGCGTCGTCGGTGCTCCACGCGTCGGTGTCGGTGTCGTGATGGCTGCTGGTCAACGTCTTCGTCTCCCTTGGGACCCGAGGGCCATGGCCCTTGCGCGACGTGCTGTTCGGGGCAGAGCTTCCTCGCAGCGCGCGAGGAAACCAGGGGCGGCTTTGAGCGTGAAATGCTGTGCGGTGGACGTCGGTCTTCCGGTACGTCCGTGCTGCGGCTCAATACGCCAGGAAGGCCGAACCTTCAAGGGTGGGGTAGGGTGCCGCGAGGACGGGACAGACGGACGGGAGGAGAGGCGGAAGGAGGTGCCGGGAGGGGTGGGTCAGGCCTTGGCGGCCGTGGCGGCCTTGGCGCGCTTGGAAGCGGCCTTGTAGTGGTCGTAGAGGCGCGGGACGGGGTAAGCCTCGAGGCGCTTCTTGTACCCCGCGTCCTTCGACCGGTTCTCGGCCGTCAAGATCGCGTCGATGAGCTTCGCCCGGGTGCCGAACTTCTCCTTGACCTCGGAGAACGTGGCGTGGAGGCGCAGGAGCTTGGCGTTCGAGACGTGATCGAGGCCCTTGTCGCCGCCGCGGTCCGAGCTCGTCCGGCCGACCCACAGGTCCTCCGTCATGAAGCCCTTGACCGCCTCGACGAGCTTCGCCTTCTCGCTGAACTTCTCCTTCACGATCGCGAGCGGTGCCTTGCGTGCCATGTCGTTACCTCCGTGTTGCGCGAGATCACTCGCGCGGTGATGGATAGGGGGCGCCATGTAGCAGACAGGGAGGGGGGAGCGCAAGCCGCCCGGGGGAGGGTGACTTGGGCGCTCGGGGTTCGCCTGGGCGCGCGCGCTCGGGGCCCCGTCTGGCAGGAAAAACCTCCCGTGGCCCGCGCGACGCTTGCGGGTGATACGTGGCCTCGCCACGTAGCCCCCGAGGGCGCGGTGCCCTCCACGGGACGAAAGGGAAGAGGCGGACATGGACGAGAAGATCATCCAGTGTCTGAACGAGCTCATCGCGCTCGATCTCGCGTGCTCCGCGGCCTACGAGGTGGCGTGTGGGGTCTGCCGAGACGAGGAGATTAAGGGGACGTTCTCCGCGTTCCGGGAGGACCACCTCCGGCACGTGCGCGAGCTCGGCGAGCACGTCCGCAGCGCGGGCATCGAACCTCCGAGCGAGCTCGATACGAAGGGCGTGATCGTCCAGGGGTTCACCACGCTCGCCTCGCAGGAGGACCGGACGGCGGTGCTGTCGATGCGCGGCAACGAGGAGCTCTCGAACAACGCGTACGCGTCGGCGTTGCGCGCGGGGCTGCCGGAGGAAATCCGCGCGCTCGTCGCGGCGAACTTCGAGGACGAACGGCGGCACATGAGCTGGATCCGCGGCACCGTGCTCCTGCGCGGCTGGGACGTCGAGCAGCCGGAGATCCGCGAGCTCGCGGCCGAGGCGCGAGGGGCGCGCAAGGCTGCCTGACGAGGGCGTGCGGAGGGCGTGGCCGTTCTGCCATGGTACGTTCCCGACCCATGCACGAGGTGTTCACGTCGAGGCCCGCGACAGCGGCCGACTACGACGTTTACGCGCGTCTGCTTCCAGAGCTCGGCGTCGATGATCCCACGCTGCCGCGCGAGGCATGGGCCGTCGATCTCATGCCGCATACCCTGATCCTGGAGCGAGGCGGCGACATCGCGGGGTATGCGTACGTCGTGGCCCTGAAGGAGACGGGCTACGTGCGTCACGTGGTGGTCGCGCCCGAGGCACGCGGCAAAGGCGGAGGGCGCGCGCTGCTGCGGGCGAGCGCCGAGCGATTCCGCGCGGCCGGATGCTCGCGCTGGTGCCTCAACGTGAAGGTCGGCAACGTCGTCGCGATCGCGCTGTATTCGTCCGTCGGCATGACCAGGAACTACGCGTCCACGGCGATGCGGCTCGGCTGGAACGTGCTTTCGCGCTTGCCAGGCGGCGAGCAGGGGATCATGGCGCGGAGGGTCGAGCCGCATGAGGACGCCGCGCTGGAGGCGGCCTTTGGCCTGCCCCTCGGTACGATCGCGCTGAACCGCGCGCGGGCAGGGGCGGTGCTCCTGCGCCTCGTCGATGCGGCCCGGCCGGACGAGGCGCGGCTCGGGATCGCGTGCTTCCATCCGAGCTACCCGGGGTCATTCCCGTTCCGCGTGGCCAGGCCGACGCTCGCGCGGCCGCTGCTCGAAGCCGTCCGAGCGCATGCGCCGCCGGAGCAAGACGTCACGCATGTCGTGGTGGAGGACGACGCCGAGACGAAACGGGCGCTCGTCGAGGCAGGCGCGTTGGTGCGGGTCGAGATCCTCAACATGGGAGGCCCGATCCCGGAACGCGTTTGACGGGACGGAAACGACTCCGTCCCTCAGTTCGTGGTTTTGCCGGCGAGCAGGTCCGCGGCCGTCTTGCGGATGCGCGGCTCCGGGTCGCTCGCGGAGAGCTTGCGCAGGATGGGCTCGGCGGCGGCGCGATCGAGCGAGGCCATCGAGAGGGCTGCGGCCTCGCGCACGAGGGCATACGGGTCCTCTTGCGCGATCGTGGTGAGGGTCTCGAACGCGACCCGGCCCGTCGCGCCCGCGCCGAGGCGGCCGAGCGCTTCGGCGGCGCGCACACGGAGCGGCCAGCTCGGCGCTTCACGGCCGAGGCGCGCGACGGCGGAAATGGTGGCCGGGTGTTTGACCCGGCCGAGCGCGGCGAGCGCCGCCCGTCGCACGCTCTCCTCGGGATCGGAGAGCGCGTCGATCACGGCGTCCTGCGCCTCCTTTTCGGGCCTCCGCGCGAGGAGCTCGACCGCGCGCGTGCGGACCTCGAGCGCCGGATGGCGGACGAGCGCGACGAACGCAGGCACGACGGCCGCGGCGATGCGCTCGATCGCGGCCGAGGTCGCGCGCGCCGATTCGGGGTCGAGTTTGTCGTCGGGGCCGAGGAGCGGCGCGAGGGACAGCTCTACGTCGTTCGCAAGGAGCGCGTCCGCGACGACGCGCGCGCGATCGGGCGAGGTCGAGGCTGCGGCCACGGCGGCTCGTTCGAGCGAGGGCGCGAGCGCGACGAGCGCGCGGGCGCGGGCTCCCGCGACGCGCGCCGCGTCCGGGCCGAGGCCTGCGAGGATCTCCTTCATGGAGAGCGGACCATCGGGCACGGGCAGCGCCTCGCCCGTGCGGGAGAAGTTTTTCGTGGCGAGGGCGGTCGCGGCCGCGACGGCGGTGCGGCGCATCGACTCGTCGGTCGCGAACAGGCTCGACGCGAGGGCGTTCTCGGCCGAGGCGCTCTGCGCGGCGTCACCCTTCGGCGCGAGGCGCGCGAGGGCGACGAGGGCCGCTTGCCGGAGGACCGGCTCGTTCGTGTCGGCGAGCGCGACGAGCATGTGGAGGTTGTCGCTCTGCGAGGTGCCGAGCTCCGCGAGCGCGTGCACGGCGGCGGCGCGCGCGGTGGCGCCGGCCTCGGGCGCGCGGGCGAGGGCCACGAGCGCGGTCGTGTATTTCTTGTCGTGCGTGAGCCCGAGGCCGAGGGCCGCGACGCCGCGCACCTCCGGCGAGGTCGAGCCGAGAAGTTTGACCAGCAAAGGTTCGGCCTTCTTGTCGCCCATGCGCGCCACGCCCCAGGCCGCGGCGACGGCGATGGAGTCGCTCGGCAGGAGGGCCGCGCCCGTGTCCTTCGGCGCGAGCATCTGCTCGTACCGCGGCAGGATCGACGGGTCGCGCAGGGCGCCGCAGGCGATCATGGCCCGCACGCGCAGGCTCTTGTCGGCCTGGCCCGTCGCGTAGTTGTAGAGGGCCGGGCCGGCGCTCTTGTTCTCGACGTACGCGAGGACCTCGATCGCGATCTTCTGCTGCGACTCCTTGTCGTCGGCGAGCGCGTCGAGCAGCGGCTTGATCGCACGCGCGCCGATCTTCCCGAGCTCCGCGCGGGCCGCCCGCGCTGCGGGCGACGTGCCGCCCTCGTGGCGCACCTTCTGCACGAGCGGCAGCGTCATCGCGCCGTAAAGCTCGACGAGCAGGCGCCGGTAGATGCCCTTCTGCGGGTTGCCGACGGCGACGGGCAAGAGCTCGCGTTCGAGCGATTCGAGCGAGTTCTTGCCGAGGTTGATCTGCATGCTCATGCGCGCCGCGCGCGAGACGAGCTCCTCGTCGGGCGAGGAGCGCACGACGCGGCGGAAGAGCCTGTCGGCCTCGTCGACCTGGCCACTCGACAGGAGCAGCTCGGCGAGGTCGAAGTAGACCGGGAAGAGCCTGTCGTTCCGCTGGATGGCTTGCCTGTACTCGGCGATCGCGTGCGGAAAATCCTGCCGCCGTCGGTACATGTCGCCGAGCTTCTGGTGGCCGTTCGCGTCCTCGGGCGAGAGCTCGACGGCGCGCGCCGCGTACTTGATGGAATCGTCGTCGCGGTAGAGCTCGGCCGCGTACTGGGCCATGCGCTGGTAGAACTCGCGCGCGCGCTTCGGGTTCACCTCGACGAGCTTTTCGAGGACGCCGATCGCGCCGAGCAGGTTCTGCTCCAGCACGAGGATCCGTTCGAGCGCGAGCAGGCTCTCCTCGTCGCCGGGCGCGAGCTCGGTGACCTTGCGCAACGTGGCCTCGGCGTCCGCGAGGCGATGCAGGCGGCGCTGCACCTCGGCGAGCAGCCGGCCGGCTTCGAGGTCGGGCGGGGTGCCGTTGAAGCGCGCGGTGAGCGGCGCGACGCGGCTCGGCAGCTCGTGCGCGAGCGACCACAGGCTCACGATGTGCGTGCGCGCCTCGCGTGCGAGGAGTTTGTCGTTCTGCGACCCGGCGAGCAGCTCCTCCCAGATCACGCGCGCCTCGGCGTACCGCTGCGCCGCGCTGCCGAGCGTCGCGGCCGTGCGCTCGATCGCGACGGCGAGGTTTTTCTTGTACCGGACGTTGGTCGGTTCGAGCTGGACGGCCTCGCGCAGCGCGTTCAGCGCTTCGAGCGGCATGTCGTGGTCGAGGTAGACCTCGCCGAGGAGGGAGTTCGCCCGCGCGCGGTTCGGCACGACCTGCTTGATGCGCGCCCACGTCTCCAGCGCCTTTTTTTTGTCGCCGGCCTGGTAGTAGCGATCGCCGAGGTCGACGATGTACGTGTGGTCGGCGCCGCCGGAGGCCGCGAGCTTCTGCAGGACCTTGAGGGCCTTGTCCTTCTCCTCGACGCGCTCGTAGAAGTCGGCGACGGCGGCGAGGATCTCGGGCTCGCTGCCGACGCGCGCCTCGAGCTCGGTCAGGAGCTTCAGCGCCTTCGGGCGATCGCCGCGCTGGATGAGCGTCTCGCAGAGCTCGAAGACGAAGTCCGGGTTGCCGGGCGCGGCCTTGATGAGCGCCTCGTATTCCTTGATCGCCGCGTCGAGCTCGCCCGCGGTCTGCAGGAGGTGCACGAGCTTCAGGCGTACGTCGATCGCGCGGCTGTCGATGCCGAGCACCTTGCGGTACGTGGCGATCGCCTTGTCGACGTCGCCGGTCTCTTCGTAGAGGCCGCCCAGCGTGGCGAGGCGCTGCGCGTCCTGCGCCTTTTCGGCTTCGAGGATCGGGATGAGCTCGGCGAGCTTGCCTTCGGCGCGGAAGGCGTCGGTCATGATGACCAGGATCTCGGCGCGCACGCCGGCCGCGCCGCCCGCGACCGTGAGCGCGCGCTTGAGCACGCTGAGCGCCTCCTCGGTCTTCTTCTGCCGCGCGAGGACCTGGCCGAGATCGCGGAGCGCCGGCGCGAGGGCGCGGTTGTCGCCGGCGGCCGCTTTCACGAGCTCGCGGAACTCGACCTCGGCGCGATCGTAGAGCGAGCGCGCGAGCAGCTCCCGGCCGAGCTCGGCCTTCACGAAGAGCGAGCCCTGCGCGGCCTTCACGAGCGCGTCGTGGTGCTTCTTCGCGGCCTCGAAGTCCTTCAGATCGAGGCAAAGCCCGAGGAGCGTGCGTGTCGTCTGCTCGAAGTCCGGGCCGGGCTTGAGCAGGGCGAGGGCTTTTTCGTAGCTCGCGCGGGAGGCGGACTTGTCGCCGCGCTCGGACTGGAGCTGCGCGAGGGCGAGGATGGCCTGCGGATCGTTCGGCTTCTCGGCGATCGCGGCCTCGTACGTCTTGACGGCGTCCTCAGGGCGGCCGTCGAGCTTGTAGATGCCGGCGAGCGCGACCTTCGCGGCCCAGGCGTCGGTGCCCGGCGTGGCGGCACGTTTTTCGAACTCCTCGACGAGCTTCTTGATGTTGCCGTCGCGCTCCCGATAGAGCTGCGAGAGCCGCTGGAGCGGGAACGGCGCGCTCGGCTGCGAGATGACGATCGCCGTGTACCGCGCGATGAGCGCGTCGCTCCCCGGGCCTTTGCCCGTCGCGTCGGCGTCGCCCTGCGGCTGCTTCGGCTGCTTCGGCTGCGCGGGCCGGCTCCCGCCGCCGGGCTGCGGGTTCGGCTTCGGGGGCTTCTTGCGGTTGCGCCCGGACGGGTCGAAGTCTGCGGCCTCGGCGCTGGGCGGCGCGAGGACGGTCGCGGCGAAGGGCAAGCCGAGGAGCAAGCAGCCGGCGAGGACGTGGGAGCGCACGAGCGCAGGGTATCACGCGGAGACGCGTCGAGCCTGCTCGCACCACGCGGCGCGGGCGGGCCCGTCCGCGCGCCCTGGGAAGCCCGGCATCACGGGACATTCTCCGCGGACGCACGTGGTCTCAGGGCTGCGTCGCGGCGGCAAATGCGGCGCGGTAGGCGGGCAGGAGGCGGCGCGCGCCCGCGGGGGTGAGGTGATGGTGGTCGCAGTAGAGGGAGCGGCCGTCGACGCCCGCGATCGGGAGGCCCTCCGTGGTGGAGAGCGCGCCGATGGAGTCGACGAGCGTCGCGCCGGCGGCGACGATCTCCGATTCGAAGGCTTGCATCGGGCTCGGCACGTGAAGCTCCGCCAGCGTGACCTCGCCGCTCGGCGGAGCGAGGCCGACGAGGGCGCGCCGCGCGAGCTCTTGCGGCACGTCGACCGCGTATTTCGGCACCTCGCGCTGGAACCAGACGCGCACGCCGAGCGCCCGGAGATCCTTGATGGTCAAAAGGAGGGCCTTCACGAGCGGGTCGTGGCTCGGCGGATCTTCGCGGAAGTACGAGCTCCAGTAGGCGACCAGGACGACGTCGGTGATGCCGGCGGTCGGGATCAACTCGAAGAGGGACTCGCTGTACGGCAAGGCCCGTTCGTTGAGGCCATACGTTTCACGCACGTAATATCCCCGCACGGGCGCGGTCGAGGCGTGGGTCGCGACGAGCCCTTTCCAGCCGACGTCGCGGCATGCCTCATCGATCGCAGACATGACGGCCATGGCGTGGCTGTCGCCCCAGACGAGGACCGTCGGGTCTTTGTCCTCGTCGCGGACGCCGATCGAAGGCAGGTTCCGCGCGCGCATTCGATCGAGGCCGACGATGTGCAGGTATTTCGGGTCGATCTTGGCGTCGAGCCATCCGAGCGCGGCCGGCGGGACCTGCGAAATCTCTCCATGCGCGGAAATGGAGGCGCCGCCGAGCAGGAGCGCGCCCATGGCGACGGCGGTCCCGACCCCGACCCAGGCGCGGCTCCGGCGCGGCCGAGGTTTGCGGAAGGGTTGCTCGACGAAACGCCACGAAAGCACGGCCAGCACGAACGCGCCGAGGACGACCGCGCTGCGAAAGAGCCACGCGTCGCCGCCCACTTTCCAGGAATGGGCGATCGCGAGCGGAGGCCAGTGCCAGAGGTAAAACGAATACGAGACGAGGCCGAGGAAGACGAACGGGCGTGAGGCGAGCGCGAGGCCGCTCCAGGTGGGCGGCGGTCCGGCCACGCTGCGCAGGTTTGCCAGGAGGAACAGGAGCGCCCCGAGGCACGGCGCGGCGGCGGCCACCCCGGGGAAGGGGGTTTCCCGGGTGAAGAGAAGGGAGCACGCGGCGATCAGCGTGAGGCCGCCGATCGAAAGGAGCTCACGCGCGTGGCCGAGGCGCGCGAGGGGTTTGGCAGGGACGAAGGCGAGGAGCGCGCCGGCGAGCAGTTCGAAGGCGCGCGCGGGGAGGAGGTAGAAGGCCGACGGTGGGTCGATCCGCGTGATGCGGATGCTCGCGGCCAGGCTCAGCGCGGCGGTGATCCCGAGGACGAGCGCGAGGCGCAGGTGCGAGCGCTTCACGAGGCGAAACGCGAGGAGGAGCAGGGGCGGGAACAGGAGGTAAAACTGCTCCTCGACGGCGAGCGACCACGTGTGGAGCAAGGGTTGCTCCTCGGCGCGCGCGGAGAAGTAGCCGAGGTTGTTCCGGTAAAACACGTTCGAGGCGAAGGCCGCGAGGTACATGGCCGAGCGGCCGACGCCTTCGAGCGCGTCCGGCGGGAGGAATGCAATCGACAGGAGGAGCGCGGCGGCGCTGGCCGGCACGAGCGCAGGCAGGATCCGCCGGGCGCGCCGCTCCCAGAAATCGGCGAGGCGGAACGTGTCGTTCCGGAGATCCCGGAGGATCAGCGACGTGATGAGGAAGCCGGAGATGACGAAAAAGACGTCGACGCCGACGTACCCGCCCGCGAGCCCGAGATCGGCGTGGAAGAGGACCACGCTGGTCACGGCGATCGCCCGGAGACCGTCGATCTCGGGCCGGTAGGTGGGAGATTGTTCGGGCTTCAAATCGAATCGCGCGTCACCGCGCGGAGCTCATTCGTATCCGGAGAGGCGCCAGTGCCCCTGCTCGAAGCGGAAGCGCATCGTCCGGCGCTCGCCCGAGCCGAGATCCATGCCGACGCGCACGAAGCCGCGATCGTCGTAATCACGCACGTCCTTCTCGACGACGCGCGAGCACGGGTCCCCGTTGACGCCCTTCTGACGCTTCAAGTCGACGTAAAGGTACGCGAACGTGAGCCCGCGCAGGTGCTCCATCACGTCGCCCTTTTTCACGGCGGACACGAGCTCGCCAAAGGCCTCCTCGTTGACCTTGGGTTTGCCCGGGGTGAGCTCGCCCGTGTCCTCGTTGCGTTGCGGAGGACCATTCTCGATGTAGCGGAGCTCCCAGGTAGGCACGCCGCGGTCGGCGACGAGGCGATCCGAGACCAGCGCGACGGTGGAGATCGGAGGCTCGCCGCCGATGCTGAGCTCGTCCATGAGCTCCTTGCACGAGGTCTGGATCTGCTTGATCGTCGCCTGGACGTCCGACTTCGCCGGCACCTTGAAGGCGCGCTCGAGCACGCCCTTCACCGTGGCGGCGGGGACCGCGCTGTAGAGGTTGTCGTTCGAGCGCATCGTCAGGGTGTTGATGCCAATGACCTCGAGCGAGTCTTTGCGGAAGAGGGGACCGCCGCTGTTGCCCGGATCGATCGCGGCCGTGTGCTGCAGGAACGAGGACTTGTGGCCGCGCACCGTGACCGAAAAATCGGCGTTCGAGATGGTGCCGCTCGTGAGGCGGTACGATTGCTGGTCGCCGACGCGCGGATACCCCGAGGCCTGGACCGACTCGTCGTTCTTCACGCCGACGTCGGCGAGCGTGGCCACCGCAATGGCGCTCGTCGCCAAGCTCTCGGGCACCTTCACCACGGCGACGTCATACTTGTCGTCGGTATAAAGGACCTCGCAATCGCTGAGCGAGGTGTGTTCGTCGAGGACGATCGTGACCTTGGGCGCGCTGTCCACGACGTGCCGGTTCGTGATGAGCACGAGGCCCTTGCCGTCCGGCGATTTGAGGAAAAACCCGCTGCCGGTCGAGGTCCAGCCCACGCCGGCGGTGCCCACGGCGTCCGGGAGGCGCGACTTCTTTACCGTGTCGACGAACGCGGTCTTCACGTCTTCGGGCAGCTCGGCCTTGACACGCACGGTGGCCTTGCGCTGCATCTCCGGGACGTTGACCTTGGCGGCGGGCGCGGCGGGCTCCTTCGTCTCCGGCAAAGGCGTCGAGCCGCCGCAGCCCATCAAGAAAAGAACCAATCCGAACGCGAGCCTGGGAGCCATCGGCACATTCCTCGTGGGGGTGGATGGAAATCGCAAAGCTCGATCAGACACGACTCCGAGGACGTTGGCAAGTCGTGCCAAGAATCAGCGGCGAAACGTGGACAATGCCGCGAGGAGCGCAAACCCGAGCGTGACGAGCGTGATGGCGAGCGCGACGCGGAGCGCCGGATGGCGCTCGCGCGCCGCCGCCACGATACGCCGTTGATCCTCGGGCGGAATGGGCGCGCCCGCCTCGTCGCTCGCTTCGAGCGAGACGGCCGCGGCGAGGTTCGTGTCGAGGTCCCGCTGCGACGCCCGCGTCCGCACGAGGATCAAGAGGACCTCCGCGAGCGCCGCGACCGCGACGAGGAAAACGGCCGCGCGCCGCGCCGAGGAGGCCCGCGCGTGTTCGCGTGCTTCGGCGGCGGCCGATCCGTCGAGGAGGAGTTCGAGGCGAGGCGCGGCGGCGGAGGGGGGTTGTGCCGCGAGGGGCCAGGCAATCGTGGCGACGCCGCGCTCGCCGGGGTCGCCGGAGACGATGACCTGCGCGGGTCCCTCCGGGGGCGTGACGTCGAGGCGGCCGCGGAAGAACCCGACGTCGTCGCGGGTGACGGGG
Source organism: Polyangium fumosum (assembly GCF_005144585.1). Classification (GTDB taxonomy): domain Bacteria; phylum Myxococcota_A; class Polyangia; order Polyangiales; family Polyangiaceae; genus Polyangium; species Polyangium fumosum. The sequence goes on from NZ_SSMQ01000042.1 coordinate 66,192, forward strand.
ACGACCGCGCCGAGGATGCGGCCTACGTCGGTGACGACGGAGGCGTAGACGCGATCGCGCGGGGCGGGCGAGACGAACGTGAGGCCGGCGTGGAGGTCGGGGTCGAGCCAGATGGCGCCCGGATGCACGGGCAAGAGGCCTTCCCAGCGGCCTTCGTGGCCATCGGGATCCCGGGCGGAGATCACGAGCTCGACGTGGTGCGCGAGCGGCGTGACGGTGAAGGACGCGGCCCCGCGCTCGTCGGTGTCGTTTTTCTCGGGCGTGATCGTCGTGCCGGACCCCGAAAACGAGAGCGTGATGCCCGCGAAGCTCGGGCGATAGGGCGAGGCGTGCTCGGGCAGGCCCACGGCGACGTCGAGCGTCTCCGGGAAAGGCGAGACGAGGTGGCCGCGGCGCGCGTGCACGAAGAAGCGGAAAGAACCGCTCGAAACGCCCGCGATGTCGCGCGCGGGGGCGGCCTTCGGAGGCGGAGGCCGGAGCGGCACGGTCCCCTCGGCGAGGACCGTTTTTCCCTGGAGGACCCGCACATCGAGCGGGCCCGTGAGCGGCGCGTTCGCCTCGATCGAGGCTTCGCCGACGCCGTCCGGGCCGAGTGAAACCGTCTCGGGCGCGAGGTTCGTCCCGGCGTCCGTGACCTCGACGGTCACGCCTTCGAGCGCGGCGACGTCGTCCACGCCGAACAATCGGCGCGCGCCTTCGAGGCGGAGGGCGAGGGTCCGGCCGCCGGCCACGGGCACGCCGCGCACCCGCACGAAGGGCGCGGGGTTCGGCGAACCCGGGCCAAAGAGCACGAGGGCGGTGACGATCACCGAGGCCGCGGGCACGACGTAGGTGGCCAGGCGGCCGAGCATGCCATGCGAGTCTACCTTGCCTGTTTGCGTTCGGGCAGCGCATCCGATAGAGCAAGCGCGAGGGACGATGGGAGAGGCAAAGACGAAGAAGGGCGGAAAGAAGGCGCCTTCGCGGGACGAGGTCGTGCTGAAGCTCCGCTCGGATCCGCGCACGGAGAAGCGGTTCGAGCCGAAGAGCTCGCCGTCGGCGATCCTGTCGGTGCTCGCGTTCTCGGTGGCGGCAGTGCTCGTCGGGGCCGGGACGTACGGGCAATGGCTGCGCGACGAGGCGCTCGGGCCGCACAAAGCCGCGCCGTACCTGCTCGCCGCCGGCGCGGCCGTGCTGCTCGTGACGGCGCTGTTCGGGCCACGGGCGGCGCTGCCGATCCGCGTGGGCGACGCGGGCGTCGGGGTCGAGAAGGGCGGAAACGAGATCGAGCGGATCGCGTGGAACGCGGTGCGCCGGCTCGTGCTCGGCGATCGGACGCTGACGGTGGAGGGGGAGGGGACGTCGATCGTGATCTCCCTCGCGGCGCTGCCCGAGGCGGCCGGCAAGGTGCTGCGCGAGGCGCGCGAGCGGATCCCGGCGAAGATGGAGGACCTCGCGGCGGGGGCGCTGGAAAACGCGAACGAGGGATCGGCCGAGACGCTGCCGCTCGAGCCGGCGCAGGTCGCGGGGCTCAAGTGCAAGGCGAGCGGCAAGCTCATCGCGTTCGAGCGCGACGCACGGCTCTGCGGCCGGTGCGGCGAGGTCTACCACAAGGACGCCGTGCCGAAGCGCTGCGCGACGTGTGACGCGCGGCTCAAGTAGTACGTACAAGACGGGTCTGGCTCGGGTACGCTCCGGGCCATGTCGACTTCGCACCTCGATTCTCCGCGCAAGATCCTCGATCTCGGCGCAGGCGCCTCGGCCTGCGCATGGCTCGGGGGCCCGGGCCTCGTCGCGTTTTTGACGTCGAGGCCAGCCCGCATGGCGGTCACGCCCGTGGCGGCGACGAGCGGAGACGCGATCGATCTGCCTCGCATCACCGCGCAGGAGGTGGCGCTGCTGTCGAAAGACGTGGCGCTCGTGCGCGACAAGGAGGGCACGGTGTGGTCCGTGCCGCTCGCCGATCCGTACCGGGTGCGTGAGATCGTACGCGACATGCGGATGCTGCTCGCGCGTCCCTCCGGAGAAGGCGCGCTCGCGATCAGCGACGAGGGCAAGGTGCTCACGCTCTCGCTCGGTCGTGGTGAGGTGGGCGCGCGGCCGGTCGAGGTTCCGGGGCGCATGCGCGCGGGGGACGTGGGGGACGGCGTGACGTACCTGCTGGCCGAGGGGGAAGGCGGCGGGCAGCTTCGCGTGTATCCGGGCACGGCGCCGGAGCGCGGGCCGAGCGCGCGGGTGACGTTGCCGGCGGAGGCGGCGGAGTTCGATCAGGTGCGCGGAGGCCGCGTGTCCTGCGTGGTGTACAAGCGCGGCAGCGCGGGGCTTTGCGTGGTGATGCGGGATGGGGAGCGCGCGGAGGCGTCACTCGTCACGCTGGACGCGCCGATCGCAGATGTCGCGGTGACGGACACGAGCGTGATCGTGGCGTTCGCGAGCGGGAAGCTCGCGCTGTACGAGGCGGCGTCGCTGGCCGCGCCGAGCGAGGGACCAAAGGCGCCGGTGAGCACGACGGCGGCGGGCGGAAAAGGCCGGCCGCGGGTGCTCTTGGTGACGACGACGAAGGGGGCGACGTCGGTCTGGATCGGGACGACCGAGGGCGAGGTGATGCGCGCCGCGGTCGTCGAGGTGGCCGCGGCGCCGGAGCCGCCGGCCGCGGAGCCCGCGGCGGCGGTCGTCGAGGGGCCGTCGAAGGAGGAGATCGAGGCGCTCCGCAAGGAGGTCGCGTCGCTGCAGGGGGCGCTCTCGGAAAAGGAACGAGAGACCGAGGTGGCGAAGGGCGAGGTCGAAGCGGGAAGGCGTGAGCACGAGGCTGCAAGGGGCGCGCTCGAAGCAGAAAGGCGTGAGCACGAGTCTTTGAGGCGCGTGCTCGAAGTAGAAAGGCGTGAGCACGAGTCTGTGAGGGGCGCGCTCGAAGCAGAAAGGCGTGAGCACGAGTCTGTGAGGGGTGTGCTCGAAGCAGAAAGGCGTGAGCACGAGTCTTTGAGGCGCGTGCTCGAAGCTGAAAGGCGTGAGCACGAGTCTGCGAGGGGCGCGCTCGAAGCTGAAAGACGCGAGCACGAGGCGGTGAAGGGTGCGCTTGAAGCTGCGAAGCAGGAACTCGCGCGCGCCCTCGACGAGCTCCGCGAGGAGCGCGCAAAGTTCGAGCACAGCCTGGGCAAGCGAATCGACGGCGTCCTGCCCGAGCGCGTGCGCGGCGGCCTCGACTTCGTGGTCTCGCTCGTCGAGAACCGGCGCCGCTAGCGTCTGGGGCTTTGCCCCAGGCCCCAGCAGGGGCTGTCCGCCCCTGCACCCGGACCAGCCAGGGGCTGGACCCAAGCTCGATGAACTGCGCGATGCGCAGTTCATCGAACAGGCCCGGTCAAGACCGGCAACGACGTTCCCCACCAAAACAGCCGCGCTGCTGGTTCGGCTGGCCCCCCGGCTTCTTCGTCGGCCTGTTTGAAAAACTGCGCGGAGCGCAGTTTTTCAACCCTGGGTCCAGCCCCTGGCTGGTCCGGGGTCGAGGGGGCGGACAGCCCCCCGCGGGGTCCGGGGCAGAGCCCCGGGCGCGGCGCTGCCTGCCTACAGCCCGAACCGCCCTGCGTTTTCCCGCAAAAACTGGAGGTACACGTCGGCACACTGGTGCGACGGCACTTCGCCGCTGTCGATCGCAGCTTCGAGTGCCTTCTTCAGGTCGCCGATCTTGCGCGAGGGCGGCAGGCCGAAGGCGCGCATCATCTCGTCGCCGATGCCGCTTGGCAGCGGGGGCACGACGGCGTCGAGCTTCTGGATTTGCTCCACGCGGTCGGCGAGATCGCTGATCTGGCGCAGGCCCTTCTTCTTCTTTTCGGGCCGCTTCGTGGTGATGTCTGCGCGCGACAGGTCGAGCAGGTCCTGGAGCTGATCACCCATCTCCTTCGCGAACCGGCGCACGGCGCTATCGGTCCACGAGGCCTCGTACTGGCTTGCCCGCAGGTGGTGCAGGATCAGGAAACGCACCGAGCTCTTCAGCGCGGGCTCGGGGTTGAAGATCGGCAAACGCCGGTCGAGCCGGTCGAACATGCGCGCGCCGACCTCGGCGTGGCCGAAGAAGTGAACTTCCCCCGAAGGCGAGATCGTACGCGTCTTGACCTTGCCGATGTCGTGCAGGAGCGCTGCCCACCGGACTTCGAGCCGGGGGACGGCCTGGCGAACCACTTGCTTCGTGTGTTTCCAGACGTCCTTGTGACGCCACTCGCCGTCGCCGAAGCCGACCATCGCTTTGACCTCGGGCAACATGGCGCTGAGGGCGCCGCATTCGAGGAGCGCGTCGAGCCCGTCTTCGGCGTCGCGCGACATGATGATGCGGTCGATGGAACGGCGGACGTCGGGGAGGTAGAGCGACGAGGCGGCGCGGAAGTCTTCGCTGTCCGCGACGGGATGCGTGGGGGCGGCGCCTGGCTCGGCAGGCGGCGGGGGCGTGCCTCGCTCGGCGCGCTCGACGGCCCAGGCGAGTGCCGTCATGGCCCGCTCGGGATCGGGGGTCTTGGGGGCCTTCGTCTCTTCCTGCACGCTTCCGATCTCGCTTGAAAACAGGGGAGGGGGAGGGCGTAGCGCGGCGCGCCTTGCCTGTCGAGCGCGAGCGCGCGCGTCAGCGGCCTGGGCGGAGCACCGTCGTCACGCGGAAGGAGCCGCCGATCTGCGTGGTCGCGTTCGGCTCGCTCGGGCGCGCGATGCCCACGAGCATGCCTGGGTGCAAGCCGAGCGGCAGCTCGCCGACGTCACGCACGAGCAAGCGCAGAAGCGCGATCACCATCGGGTGATGGCCGACGAGCAGCGCGTCTGCGTCTGCTGCGGCGAGCTCGCGCAGGAGCGCGACGGGCGGCGACTCGTCCGGTTCGAGCTCTGGGAACGTCTCGATCGGGATCGCCGCGACACCGAGCGCGCCGGCCATGAGCTCTGCGGTGTGATGCGCGCGCACGTAGGTGCTTGCCACGATGCGGCCGAGCGTCGGACCTTGCTGGGTCCGCAGCGTCTTGCCGATTTCCTCGACGCCGAGGATGCCTTCGGGGGTGAGGGGACGATCGCGGTCTCGTCCCGACGGCGAGCTGTCGGCCGCGAGGCCGTGGCGCATCACGTAGAGGTTCATGGTGACGAGAGGGAGCCTGCCACGAGGGAGGCCCCCTCGGGGATGGTTCAGTTGGTCTTCGCGGGGGCGCGGCGACCTTCGGCGGGGGCGGCGTCGCCCTTCTTGCCGGCCGGGGCGGCTTCGGGCGCCTTGCCGGAGCGCTGGATGCCGTGCTTGGCGAGCACGAGCGCCTCGATGCGGTCGAGCACGTCGGGGTGCTGCTCCAGGTAGGTGCGGGCGTTTTCGCGGCCCTGGCCGATGCGCTCGCCCTGGAAGGAGAACCAGGCGCCGCTCTTCTCGACGATGTTTGCTTCCGTCGCGAGGTCGATGACGTCGCCGGCGTGGCTGATGCCCTGGCCGTAAAGGATGTCGAACTCCACCTCGCGGAAGGGCGGCGCCATCTTGTTCTTCACGATCTTCACGCGGGTGCGGTTGCCGACCACGGCGGGCTCCTTGCCGGTCGCCGCGGCCTCCTTGATCTTGCCGATGGCGCGGATGTCCATGCGCACCGAGGAGTAGAATTTGAGGGCGTTGCCGCCGCTCGTCGTCTCGGGGTTGCCGAACATCACGCCGATCTTCAGGCGGATCTGGTTGATGAAGATGAGCAGGCAGTTCGAGCGGGCCACGGTGCCGGTGAGCTTGCGCAGCGCCTGGCTCATGAGGCGGGCCTGGAGGCCGACGTGGCTGTCGCCCATGTCGCCTTCGATCTCGGCCTTGGGCACGAGGGCGGCGACGGAGTCGATGACGATGATGTCGACGGAGTTCGAGCGGACGAGCATGTCCGCGATCTCGAGGGCCTGCTCGCCGTAGTCGGGCTGCGAGATGAGCAGCTCGTCCGTCTTCACGCCGAGCTTCTTCGCGTAGTTCACGTCGAGGGCGTGTTCGGCGTCGATGAAGGCGGCGACACCGCCGGTGCGCTGGATCTGCGCGATCGCGTGCAGGGTCAGCGTGGTCTTGCCGGAGGACTCCGGGCCGTAGATCTCGATGATGCGGCCGCGGGGGTAGCCGCCGATCCCGAGGGCGATGTCGAGCGAGAGCGAGCCGCTGGAGACGGCGGCGACGTCGTCGTGCAGGCTCTGCCCCTCCTTGAGGCGCATGATCGCGCCCTTGCCGTATTCCTTCTCGACGCTCGCGATGGCGAGCTCCAGCGCGGCGAGCTTCTGCTTGGGGTTTTTCTCGTCACTCATGGCGACCTCGGGGGGCAGGGGGGCAAAGAGGGTACTGGGTCGCGGGTTTTGCGCCACGAACCGTTCGTCTCGGCTGCGTATACTGTCCGGCTGTTCAGGAGGCAAGGCTGAACGGTCGCGGGTAGGACACGAAATGTCCTGTCTGGCGTGTCTCTTTTTTGGCCGCCCAAGACAGCGGCCAAGCCCCAGGGTAGGCCCGAACGAAGCGTAGCGGCGTGAGGGACGTAGGGAGCCGGCCCAACGAGGCCGGATCCCTCCTCAAAAGAGGCCGATCGAGAAGTGGAAGGCGCCGATGTCCTCCCACTGACGGCGGTTCAGGTTGAAGCCGTAGTCGAGCGCGAGCGGGCCGATGGGGGTCGTGATGCGCAGGCCCGCGCCGAGGGCGTACCGGAGCGTGAAGTCGATGGCCGTCGGCTCCTTCCAGAGGTTGCCCGTGTCGAGGAAGAAGCCGGCCTGGAAGAGGTCGGTCACGGGCACGCGGAGCTCGAGGCGCGGGTTGATCGAGAGGTCTCCGCCGCGGATCGGGACGTTCGCGAGGACGGCCGAGCGCGTGGTCTGGCCCTTCGCGACGAGCCCACGCGCGACGTCCTCGGGCACGAGCGCGTCGGCGAGGAAGGCGCGGATCGTGTCGACGCCGCCGAGGAAGAAGAGGCGGTCGGGGTAGGTGGAGCTGCCGTCCTTGAGCTGGAGGTTGTAGCCGGCCGCGAGGCTCATCGCGATGCTCGGGCCCTTCGAGCCGAGCTCGAAGTAGCCGGCGACGCGGCCGGACATGCGCAGGAAGTGGCTGTTGATCGTGGCCTCGTCCTCGTCGGTGGGCAGCGCGTTGACGTGCTCGACGCCGAGCGCGACGAGCGCGCCCTTCGTCGCGGCGAAGGCGCTGTTGCGGCCGTCCCACGCGAAGTTGATGCGCTCGGCGACGGCGAAGGTGCTGCCGAAGGGGACGCGGAGCAGCGGGATGATCGGCGAGTCGAGGGCGGTCTCGTTGAAGACGTCGACCTCGTTCACCTCCGCGGACGCGCCGAGGCGCATCGTGACCGTGCGGCTCGGCCGGTAGGCGAGCGTGGGCACGAGCGCCTGGCGGGTGATGCCGAAGCCGCGCTGGTTGTCGCGCACGTCGATGCCGTCGATCGAGAGGCTCACGAGCGGGCCGAGGCCGATCTCGGGGAACGCGATCGACGCGGTGTTCCGGCGTTCGAGCTGCTGGCCGACGCTGAGCTTCTTCTCGTAGTCGGCGCGCACGCCGGGATCGAGGACGATGAAGTCGAAGAGGTACGAGAGCTGCACGCGCAAGGTGAGCGCGATGGCGAGGCCCGCGATGTTCTTGTGACCGTACTCGACGGCGAAGCGCAGGCCCTCGCCCGTGGAGAAGCCGACGCGTGGATCGAGGTACTGCGGGACCTGCTCGGTCACCGTGACGAGCACGCGCTTCTGCTTCTGCGGGACCTCCGGATCTTCGAGGCCCACCGAGACGCTGGAGAATGCGCCGAGCGAGCCGATGCGCTCCTCGCTGCGCCGCGCGTCGCGCTCCACGAAGGGTTTGCCCTCCTGGAGCGTGACACGGCGCAGGATGAGCGCCTCGCTCGTGCGCAGCGCGCCGCGCACGACGAAGCCGCCGACGATGACCTGATCCCGCTCGGTGATCGCGAAGCGAGCGCGCGCCCGCGTGCGGTCGGGCGAGGGCTCGATCGCCGCCTTCACCTCGGCGAACGCATACCCGCGATCGCGGTAGGCCTCGACGAGCCGGAGGCGCGCCGCTTCGAGCTCGATCGTGGAGAGCGGCTTGCCGAGCTCGAGGCGGCTCGTCTCGAAGAGCGCCTGCTCGGAGAGCGTGCGGCTGCCCTCGAAGGCGACGTCGTGCAGCAAGGTCTGCGGGCCGAGGTGCATCGGGATGCGCAGCGCGATCTCGCGCGAGCACTCGACGTGCTTCAGGGGATCGGGGCGGCACGCGAGCGTCTGCGGGGGCTCCGGCTCCGGCAGCGGGAGGCCGAGGGCGTCCTTCGCGCAGACAGCCTCGTTCGGCTCGCGCGGCTCGGGCATGCAGCGTCCCGCGGGCGAACGCGTGCTGCATGTCGCGCGCTCGATCTGCACGGGTCCGACGATGGCGTTGAGGTAGCCCTTGCTGTACGCGAGATCCTTCAGGTGCTTGAGCGCGCGCTCGTACGTCTCGGGCGCGTACGTCTCGGCCGGGTTCAGATCGAGCGGCCTCGCCACGGCGCGCGGCCCGCGCCCGCCGAAGAGGGCCGAGACCGCGTTCGGGTCCTTCAGCGAAAAACCTTTGTCGCCGGGCAGATCCTCCACGAGGAAGCTGTCGATCTCGCCGCGCACCTGCTCGGCGTTCCAGGTCTTCGGCAGGCACGGGAAGATGCGCTGCACGACCCGCACCTGCTCGCCCTCGTCGATCCGCAGCACGAGGTGATGCACCGGATCGTTCGGGCCGCCGCGCTCCTCGGCGACGACGCGCGCGTCGAGGAAGCCGCGCTGCACGTAGAAGCGGGTGAGCCGCTCGATGAGTTCTTGCGTCTTCTGTTCGAGGCCCTTCTTTGGTGCGACCGCGGCGGAGAGCTCGACCTCGTCGACGGAGCGGTTGCCCTCGAAGACCGGGACGATCCGCGGCCCCGGCGTGACGTACACGAAGAGCTCGCTGCTCGACGCCGAGAGCCGCACCGCGTGCTTGACGTCGGCGCGGTAAAAGCCGCTCTCGCGCAGCGCCTCGGCGAGCTCCCGATCGGCCTCTTCGAGCAGCGGCTCGTCGATGCGCGCGCCGACCCCGAACCGATAACGCTCTTCCCGGCCGCCGAGCTCGCGCTCCATGCCGGGCGTGATCACGAAGGAGCGGCGCGACACGGTGCGCGGCGCGCCCGCGTCGATGTCGATGCGCAAGACGACGCGGCCCGGATCGTCCGTGTCCGAGACGTCGGACGTGACGTTCGCCTGGGGGTAGCCGTGATCCGCGTAGTACCGGCGGATCCGCTGGCCCATCTCCGTCAACATCGGCGCCGTGATCTCGCCGCCTTCGCGCACGCGCCCCGCGTCGAGCGTCGCGGCGCGATCCAGCGTCGCGCCCGAGAGGCGGATCGAGGCCACGATGCGCCGCGGCAAGACGTGCGCGCGCAGGACCACGCCGTCTCCCTCGGCGATCGCCTCGACCGTCACGCGGGCGAACTGCCCCGACTCCGTGAGCTCGCGCATCACGGTTCGCGCGGCCGAGGGCTGAAACGGCTCGCCTGTGCGGATCTTCGTGACGCGCGGCGAGGTGCTCCAGCGGGAGCCCACGGTCACGACGTCGACGCGCTTGATCGGTTTGCCCGTGAGCGCGCTCGTGTCGGGCGGCGGCCCGAGCTGCGGCGCGGCGAGCGCGGCTTGCGGCTCCTCGCCGGCGAGCGCGGCGCTCTCGCCGGGGCTCGTCCCCGGGTTTTTCGCGTCATCGGCCCCCGCCGTCGCCGCGCCGAGCAGGCAGACGAGCGAGCATGCCGCGGCCAGGCAGCGGGCTCGTTGGGACCGGGAAAAACGCGGGATGGGCACGGGCCGAGGTGGATGGGGGCACAGAGGGGCTCGCGGCCCTTTGGAGACGCCCGTCCCGATGCTACCGTCCGCCCGAGTTGCTCGCCAAAAGGTACGGCATGGCTGATCCGACGATCCTGATAGGGGCGGTCGCATACGACCCAAAGGTCGTGACCATCTGGGAGGGCATGCGTGAGCACTTCCAGGAGCACGGCGTGTCCCTCGATTTCGCGCTTTTCTCCAGCTACGAGCGGCAAATCGAGGCCCTGCTCCATGGGCACGTCGACATCGCCTGGAACTCCGGCATCTCCCATGTGCGTGTGAAGCGACGCACCGAAGGCAAGGCCATCGGCATCGCCATGCGCGACCGGGACCGCGATGTGTGCGCGAAGATCCTCATCCGGCGGGAGGTCGTCGTTCGCAAGCTCACGGACCTCCACGGCAAGGTGCTGGCCGTGGGGACGCGCGACTCGGCGCAGTCGCGGATCTTGCCGCTCTACTACTTGAAACAAGCGGGCGTGGATCTGAACCAGGTGAAGATCCTCGCGTTCGACTCCGACGTCGGCAAGCACGGCGACACGGGCGCGAGCGAGCTCGCGGTGCTCGCGGCCGTGCACGAAGGCCGTGCGCACGCGGGCGCGGTCGGGAGCCTCGTCTTCCAGGCCGAGCAGGCGACGGGGCACGTCGATCCGCGCATCGTCGACGTGCTCTGGACGACGCCGACCTTCGACCTGCGCATGTTCGACGCGATGCCCACGCTCGCCGCGGACAAGGCCGAGACGTTCAAGCGCGTGCTCTCGGAGATGGCGTACGCGAACCCCAAGCACCGCAAGCTCCTCGACATGGAGGGGCTGCGCCGCTGGGTTCCGGGTCGCGAGCAGAGCTACGCGCCGGTGCGCGCCGCGCTCGACGATCTGCCCGGCTTCGGCTGAGCTCGCGCGATCATTCGAACTCGAGCCGCCAGCGCAAGTCGGCGCCGAGGTTGCCGAGCGGCGAGCTCGAGACGTCGTTCGTGTTGTCGTACGCGCCCTGCACGATGACGCGTTTGCCGAGGCGCCACTCGATGCTCGAACGGACCTCGCGGTTCTCGGTGATGCCCGTCGTCACGGTGGCGCGCACGTCCTCCGTGATGCGCTTGCCGAGCGTGACCGTCGGCTCCGTGCGGCCCGTGCGCGACGAGTACGACGTGCCGAACCGGAACTCGTCGATGAGCGGCACGATCGTCTTCACGGCCTTGTCCGCGCCGGTGAGCGCGGCGAGCGCTTCGAGGCCCACGGTCTCGCCGAGCGACGAGGCGAGGCCACGATCCATCTCGGCCCGCGTGAGGCCGAGCGTCAGCAAGAGGACGATGTCCTCCTGGCCGAGCGGCGGATCACTCGTGAGGTCGAGCTTCACGTTCTCCTGATTGCCGTGGGCGTAGAGGTTGATGCGCCACTGCTGCCCGAGCGTCGCAGTCGCCGCCGCGCTCGTGCTCGTGTCGGCGGGCGCCGCGCCCGGGGCGCTCGTCGCCGCGTAGCGCCGGTACTCGGTCTGCGCGCGGAGATCGATCCGCGGCGAAAGGCGCAGCGGGTCGTCGAAACGAACCGATCCCTCGCGCACCGTGAACTCGCTGTTCCGCAGCCGGAGCTTCGAGTCCGGCAGGATGCGCAGGTTGCCGCGCGCGCCGTAGCGCTGGTTCGTCCCGGAGAGCGCGAGCCCGGGCGGCGTGACTTCGAGCAGCATGTCGACGAGCCCGTTCGAGAAGCGCATCGGCCGCGGCGAGACCACGTTCACGTCGAAGCGAAGCGCGTCGTTCTTCGGGTCGTACGTCTCGACCGCCGTGCGCTTCGGCCCGCCCGCGAGCTGGTTCAGGTCGAGGCTCAGCGCGATCGGCCGCGAGTACGTGAACGACGTGAGCGACACCGTGCCCTTCACCTCGGGCAGGTTCCGCTCCGCGCGCTCCTCGTCGCTCGTGAAGGGCCGGAACGTCGCGGAGAGGTCGGCGTCCGCGGTCAAGTTGATCCCCTCGCCGAGCGGCATCTTCACGCCGCGCGCGAGGATCGACGCCTCGGCCGTGCCGAGCTCGAAGCCGCGGATCGGCATGCGCCCCGTCAAGCTCACCTCGCCGCCGCCGACCTTGGCCGCGCCGCGCAGGATGCGCACCTCGCTGTTCGTGACCGCGACGTCCACCTCGATGTCGTCGAGCGACACGGGCATCCCTCGCAGCGCGAGCTCGCCGCCGCGCAGCCGCGCCGAACCGCCGTACCGCAGCGCGTTCGTCGTGCCTTGCACGCGCAGGTTCGCTTCGAGCGACCCGCGCGCCCGCGAGACCTGCTGCATGTCCGCGGAGAGGCGCCCGAGATCGAGCGGCCCGACGCGCAAGCCCACATCGAACTCGGGCGTGGTCACGAGGCGCTGCACGCGGCCGCCGAGCGCGATCGGCGCCGACAAACCCGAGCCACTCTGCACGACGAGCTCGAGGTCGGGCAGCACGAGCGTGTTGTTCTGCACGACGATCGGCCCGGGCGTCCCCTGCAGCGACACGCGACGCCCGCCGCGATCGAGGTCGAGCCCCGTCAGCGTGACGATCACGTCGCTCTTCGCGAGATCGTCGAGCGGCAGCCGGCGGATCTCGAGCGCCGCGTCGAGGCTGCCATGCGGCGGCGTGGCGCTGAACGCGACGCCCGGGATCAGGTTCGCGAGCGTGCCGAGATCGAGCCCACGCGTCGTGAGCTTGCCCGTCACGACCTTGTGCTTCTGCCGCGTGATGCGCACGTCCGAGAGCGCGAGCTGCCCGCCCGCGAGCATCCCGTCGACGCGGAACGTGCCCGCGGACGTGTCCCTGTCGTACTCGGCGCGATCGAAGGGCCCCGAGCGTGGATTGCCGCAGCGCGTCCAGCCGACCGTCTTCACCTGCGTGCCTTCGGAGCCCATGAGCACGCGGAGCTGCGACGACGGCAGCGACGAGGGCCCGATCCGGATCGGCGAGATCTGCACGTCGGCCTGCGCTTCGAGCTGGCTCACCGTGCCCGAGATGTTCGCGATCGCCGAGATCGAGCCGTCGAGCGGCTTGCCCATGCGGCCGAGCGCGTCGAGGTGATCGATCGGGATCCCCGTGGCGATCGCTTGCCCGGACACACGCCCGCCCGGACGAACCGACACCGTCGCGAGCAGCGAGCCCGTGCCCTTGCGCAGGCTCGCCGCGTGCACGTCGAGGTTCATCCCCGCCGCGCCCGCCTCGCGATCTTCCCAGTCGAGATCGACGTCGACGTCACCGTCGGAATATTTCTCGCCGAAGAGCGCCACCTCCTCGAGGTGCATCTTCGTCTTCACGCGCAAGCGGCCCGCGCCGCAGCGATCTTCGGGCCCGCCGACGACGAAATGCACCCGCGCCGTCCCGCTCGCGTTGCCGTCGATCTCGGCGAAGCGCGGATCGTCGTCGAGGTGCACGATCCGGTAGAAGTCGTGGAGCCAGAGGTGCGGCGCGCTCTGCGTGTCGAGCTCCGCGTCCACCACGACGTTCGGCCCCGCGTCGAAGTCGACGTGCACCTCAGGCGCGCGGATCTTGCTCTCGCCCTTGCGCACATGCACGTCGGCGAGGCGCAGATCGAAGGGCTCGAAGAACACGCGCGCGCTCTCCACGTCGCCGAACGAGAACGCCGCGAACTCGAAGCCCTTGATCGCCACGTCGGCCTCGACCTTCGGCCGCGTGAACGGCCCGCGCGCGACCGCGGCAACGTCCGCGATCCCCGCGATCGGGATGTTCCGCAGGGGCGAGAGCTCCGACAGGTCGACGTGGGATCCTTTCGCGATCTCGATGTCGAGGTAGCTCCGGAAGAAGAGCTTCACCGTCGTGTGCAGCTCCGACTTCGGCGTCTCGATCGCGACGTCGTCGAGCACGATCCCCGTCGGCCGCACCCGGAAGAAGCCGCGCAGCGTCCCCTCGGCCACGCCCATCATGTGCCCACGCGCGGGATCCGTCGTCGGTTTGTCGAAGACCTCGAAGTCCCGCGTCGTGATCTCCATCGGACCGTCGAGCGAGAGCGGCGAGAGCGTGCCGGTGAACCGCTCGAAGCGGCCTCGTTCGAGGTGCCAGGCCACGTGTGCCTGCGGGTGCACGCCGAGATCCCGGAGGAGGCCGGGGAACTGGAGATCGCGGACCTCGATCGGGCCCGCCGTGAGCGGCGCGCCGGGCGCGAACGGCTCGATCTTCACGTCGGCGATCTTCGCGGTGCCGTCGGCCCACGTGAGCTCGATCTTCGACACGCGTACGACGTCCTCGGCGATCGACAGCTCGCCCTCGAACGTCGTCGCGAAGACCTTGCCCGAGAGGCCCGGTCGATCCGCCTCGATGCGCCCCGCCACGCGCGGCAGCGTGGACTTGCCGTCGTGCTCGACCTCCACGTCGAGGTCCACGGCGCCCGTGAGCCACGGCGTGTCCACGAAGCGATGCGCGAGCGGCACCGGAAGCCGCGTCCGCACGCGGCCACGAAACGCCGGCACGGCGAGCGGCGCCCCGCCCTTGGGCAGCTCCACGCGCAGCGCGCCGAGCTCGAGCTCCACCGAGCGCCAGTCCTCCCGCGCGAGCTCGCACCCCGGGCTCGTCTCCGCGTCCGGATCGAGATCCGCCGCCCCGAGGAGCCGGAGCCGCCGCACGAGCAGCCCCTCCGCGTCGACACGCACCCGCGTGTCGAGCCGGCAGATCACGTCCTCGTCGACCATGTCCTCGTCCGGTCGACCGGGCATGGGGTGCGTCCGGACGATCGTCGATTTCCCTGCGCGGAGCGCGATCTCGAAGGCCCCATCGTCCTCCGCGGACACGTCGACGTCGACCTCGCTGGTCACGACGTGCACGCCCTCGACGAGCGCGTCGATGCGCGCGTCCGTCACGGCGAGCGAGGAGAACGGGGCCCGCGCCTTCGCGGCCGAGGGCTGCGAGGCCGGCAGTTTGTACACGAGGTTCTTCAGCGCGCCGCCCTCGACCACGGCGCGGATCCGCGGCCCGAGCACCTCGACCTCGCCCACGTCGAGCTCCCCGTCGAGCAGGGAGAACACCCGCGGACGAACGCTGATCCGCTCCACCGCGAGCACGGGCGCGCCGCCGTCGGTCGCGTCGACGACCACGTCTTCGAGGTCGATCGCCATCGGCCACGCTTGCACGGCGACCCGGTAGCGGGCGACGACGCCGAGCTCCCGCTGCACGAGCGCAGCCGTCTCGCGCGCGGCCCACGCGCGCACGGTGCCTGTGCGCACGAGCGCCCCGAGGACGAGCGGGATCGCTCCGACGAGGGCAAACAGCACGCAGAGCGCGACGGCGAAAGCGCGGCCGACGTCGCGACGCCCGCGTTTTCGCGTGCGTTTGTTCGTCGGCGCGCTCCCGGACACCATGGCGCCGAGCTTACCTCAGGCCGGTCCCCCGTGCCGGGATCACCGCCCCGCATGCACCTTCGGCGCTTTACGCGGCCCGAGAATCCTGGAAACATCCTTCTGTCTTGCGTGCGAGGTCCCGGTGCGGGTGCGCCTGTGCTTCGTGTTGTTCGGAGGACCGATGCGATCGACGATCCCCGCCACGCTGGTGGCGCTTGGCTGCTTGGCAATTCATGCATTTGGCTGCGCGGGCGGCGAAACCCCGGG
Organism: Polyangium fumosum; assembly: GCF_005144585.1. GTDB lineage: Bacteria > Myxococcota_A > Polyangia > Polyangiales > Polyangiaceae > Polyangium > Polyangium fumosum. Next base: position 81,558 of record NZ_SSMQ01000042.1, read on the forward strand.
ACAAGGCGGCTCCGGGGGGCTGGGTGGCGGCGGAACCGGCGCCACGGGCGGAACCGGCGGCACCGGCGGCGAAGGGGGCCAGGGGGGCGCGGGCGGCGCGACGTGCATGCCGACCGCAGAGCTGTGCGACGGCCTGGACAACGACTGCGATCAGGACGTCGACGAGGATTGCCCCTGCGTCGAAGGACAAACGCAGTCCTGCTACTCGGGCGCCAACGGCACGCAGGGCGTCGGCTCCTGCACCGCGGGTCAGCAGACGTGTGACGTGAATGGCAAGTGGAGCAAGTGCAAGGGCGAGGTCGTGCCGAAGACGCAGGAGAGCTGCAACGGCATCGACGACGACTGCAACGGGACGGTCGACGACATGGCGCCGACGGTCTGCGGCTTCGGCGCCTGCCAGGTCACGGTCGTCGCTTGCGAGAACGGCCAGCTCAACGAGTGCGTCCCGCTCCAGCCCACGCTCGAGAAGTGCGACGGCCTGGACAACGACTGCGATCAGATCGTCGACGACTCGTTCCCCGAGAAGGGGAAGGCCTGCGTGTCGGAGCTGATCGGCGCCTGCTCCAAGGGCAAGTACGCCTGCACGAACGGCGCACTGGAGTGCGTCCCCGACGTCATGCCCGTCCCCGAGACCTGCAACGGCATCGACGACGACTGCGACGGCACGGTGGACGAGGACATCCCCGGCACGGGCGGCGAGTGCGGCACGGGCCTGCTCGGCGTCTGTGCGAACGGCGCGATCCAGTGCAAAAACAGCACGATCGACTGCTTCCCGATCATCCCGCAAGCGCCCGAGAAGTGCAACGGCGTCGACGACGACTGCGACGGCGTGGTCGACGAGAACAACCCCGAGGGCGGCGTCTCCTGCCAGACGGGTCAGTCCGGCGCCTGCGGGACCGGCACGCTGAAATGCGCGAGCGGATCCCTCCTCTGCGAGCCGAACTCGTCGGCGACCCTCGAGGTGTGCAACGGCATCGACGAGAACTGCAACGGCACGGTCGACGAGGGCAACCCGGGCAGCGGCGCGGCCTGCGGCTGCGGCGGCACGACGACCTGCGCGGAGGGCCAACTCCGCTGCACGGGCGGCCCGCCGGTCTTCCTTTACGAAGACTTCGGCGACGCCCCCGACTGGACCCTCGGCCCCGAGTGGGAGGTCAAGGCGGCCGTCGCCAACGGCACCTGCAAGAACACGAGCGGCACCCACAGCGATCCGGCGACCGACACCTCGTCCTCGTCCGACAACAAGGTCGCGGGTGTGGTCGTCGGCGGCTGCTCGACGAGCTCGCAGAGCGCGACGACGCACGGCTACTACTACCTGACGAGCCCGATCTTCGACACCTCGGCGGCGCCCGGCGTCTATCTCCAGTTCCAGCGCTGGCTGAACAGCGACGTGACGCCGTACATGAACAACGTCATCGAGGTGTACAACGGCACCGCCTGGGTCCAGGTCTGGCAAAGCGGCGCCGTGCTTTCGACGGCCTCTGCCTGGACGAAGGTGTCCTACGACATCACCCCGCACAAGAACGCCACCATGCGTATTCGCTGGGGCTTCAACGTCGCCTCGGCCGGGGTCGACCCGATGGGCTCGTGGAACATCGACGACGTCATCGTCTCCACCACAATCTGCCCCTAGCCGAGGGGCGATAAGCTTGCTGCGCGCCTCGAATCGTCGGTCGGGCTCCTCGGAATACATGTGTATTCCTGCGTCGCCCTCCCTAGCTTCGAGGCGCTCGCGGCGCTTCTCGGCCCTCGGCTGCGTTTCGATTTCCTAGGTTTATTTTACCCCATAGGTCGCCACGATCGGCGCGTGGTCCGTTGCGTCGTCCACGTCGTCGCCGTGGCGAATGGTCACGGACGCCTGATCGAGCATCCCTGCGAGCAGAGGGTGCGACATTTGGTGGTCCACGAGCTCCAGCGCGCCCTGGTAATCGTAGGTCCAGCGGACGTTCGCCGGCACGAAGTCGGGCGCATTCGTGTACGTCCCGTCCCCCTCGCCGATCATCGCGAGGTAAGGCGGCGAGCCCGGCACGTCATTAAAGTCGCCGAGCACCAGCACCCCGCGTGACGGGTCCTCCTTCACGAGCGCGTTCGCGATCGCGCGCGTGCGTTGCGCCTCCGCGAGGCGCTTGTTCGGATTGTCGTCCTCCTTCGCCTTGAAATGCACGCCGAGGAGCACGAGCTTTCGCCCGTTGTAGGTGAGGTGGTATTCGGGGCAATCGCGCGAGAATCGATACGTCGGCCCCACCGTGCCATTCAGCGGGAATTGCTCGTCCTTGTGCGAGACGACCTTGTCGAGCGGCAGCTTCGAGAGAATTCCGATGTCCACGCCGCGCGGGTCGTTTCCGTCCACGATCCCGATGCTCGTGTATTTTCCACCAAGCTCGCTCTGCACGAGGTCCGCGAGGGAAGCCTCGTTCTCGACCTCCTGCAGCACCACGACGTCCGCGTCGATCGCCGAAAGCACCACGCCGATGGCCTTTCGATGGTTCACGTATTGCGCCGTCGACCGCACCACCTCGTCCGCCGCCGCGCTGTCGTTCTTGTCGTTCAGATAATTGCGAACGTTCCAGTTGGCCACGCGCAGCGGCAGCGGGTCCTTCGGCGCCCCGCCGCCGGCGCCGCCGTTCCCGCCGCTCCCGCCCGTCCCGCCGCTCCCGCCGGCATCGCCGCCCGCGCCCTCCCGGACGCGGCCTTCCTGCCCGCACCCTCCGCTCGAAAGCACGAGCAGCGCGGTCGCGAGCGCGCTGCCCACCGTGAGCCTCCCCGCGCGGGCGAGGCAAGTCCATCCACCGAAACGAGAGCCTTGAGATCGAGAAGAAGCATGCAACATGCGCTCAGTGTCCCGTCGCCATTCCGGCGCGGCAAGCCCCGCGTCGTTCTCCGCTTCACGATGCGGCGCATGGTCAGGTTCGTAACCATGCATGAGCACGCCGCTTCGGCGCATGACGACGGGGCGCGCGGACCCCCGGCCTTTACAGCGCTTCGTGATCCATGCGAGGATCAATCGACCAGGCATTCGCTTGGAATATTCTTTTCAGGAGCGGGCCATGCGGAACCTCATGCGCGAAGGGCTGTTCGCGGGCGCAATTTTCCTCGTCGTCGGCGTCGCTGCATTCGGGTGCAGCGACGGCGGATCCTCGTCCTCCAACGGCGCGGGCGGCAGCGGCGGGGCGGGCGGGCGCGGCGGGGCGGGCGGCGAGGGCGGCGAGGGCGGAACCGCCGTTTGCAACGAGGGGGAGACCCAGCCTTGTTATACCGGCCCCGCGGGCACCCAGGGCCAAGGGGAATGCAAAGGCGGCACCGCGACGTGCGCCGGTGGCCAGTGGTCCGCGTGCGCCGGCGAGGTCTTGCCGAGCGCCACGGAGACGTGCGACGGCAAGGACGACGATTGCAACGGCCAGGTCGACGACGCCATCGCGCAGGTCACCTGCGGCCTCGGCGCCTGCTCCGTCACCGTCGACGGCTGCAAAGACGGCGCCGTCCCCGATTGCACCCCGCTCCCGCCGCCCTCGGGAACGGAGACGTGCGACGGCAGCGACGACAATTGCGACGGCCAGATCGACGAGGGCTGCACCTGCGTCGACGGACAAACGCAATCGTGTTATTCGGGCGGCGCCGCCACGAAGGGCGTCGGCGCATGCAAGGACGGCACGCAGACCTGCGCCGGCGGCACCTGGGGCCCCTGCGAAGGGGAGACCCTCCCCGTCGTCGAGGCCTGCGACGCGCTCGACAACGATTGTGATGGGATGTCCGACGAGGATCTCGGGCAGACCACCTGCGGCGCCGGCGCCTGCGCGAACACCGTCGAGAGCTGCGTGAACGGCATGCCCCAGGCTTGCAATCCCGGGATGCCGAGCCCCGAGACGTGCAACGGCGTCGACGACGATTGCAATCTCCTCATCGATGACGGCCTCGGCACGCTCACCTGCGGCATGGGCGCGTGCCAGAAGACCGTGCAGGCTTGCGTCGCGGGACAACCGCAAATGTGCGTGCCCAGCATGGGCACGGCCGAGACGTGCAACGGCGTCGACGACAACTGCAATGGTCAGACGGACGAGGGCAACCCCGGCGGCGGCGGCGCGTGCCCCACGGGCCTCCAGGGCGTCTGCGCGGCGGGCGTGCTCAACTGCCAGAACGGCTCGCTCACGTGCGCGGCGACGACCATGGCCGGCGCCGAGACGTGCGACGGCAAAGACAACGACTGCGACGGCCAGACGGACGAGGGCAACCCGGGCGGGGGCGTTGTGTGCTCGACCGGAAAACCCGGCATCTGCGGGCCGGGGACGACGGCCTGCACGAACGGCGCGCCGGTCTGCAACCAGAATGCCCAGCCCGTGGCCGAGGTTTGCAATGGCGTCGACGACGATTGCGACAGCCAGACGGACGAGGGCAACCCGGGTGGCGGCGCGGCGTGCACCACCGGCCTTCAGGGGGTTTGCGCCGCGGGCACGCAGACGTGCACGAGCGGGGCACTCTCGTGCAAGCAGAACGTCATGCCTTCCACCGAGATTTGCGACGGCAAGGACAACGATTGTGATGGGCTGATCGACGAGACGGTCCCGAACATCGTTTCGATTTTTTCCGAGACCTTCGTGAACAACACCGCCGGGTGGGGGCTCGGGACCGAGTGGCAGATCGGCGCGGCCAAGGTGTCCAGCGGGCACGGGTATGGCTTCCCGGATCCCGCCGCGGATCATACCCTGACCGCGGACAACGGCGTCGCGGGCGTCGTCATCGGCGGCAATGCGAGCACGGTGGTTCACGCGGCCTACTACCTCACGAGCCCCGTCATCAACACGAGCGGCACGGGATTCGTGACCATGGACCTCTGGCGGTGGCTGAACAGCGACTACGACCCCTACATGATCAACACGATCGAGGTCTCCGCGAACAATGGCTCGACCTGGACCGTGATCTGGCAGTCGGGCGCCATGCCGGGCATCCAGGAGCAGGCGTGGAACAACTACAACTATGATCTGACCGCCTACAAGTCCGCGACCATGCGCGTCCGTTTCGGCGTCAGCGTCAATCAGCTCGACGCGTATGTCGTGTCGTCCTGGAATCTGGACGACATCGTCATTCGCCGCTGCCAGTAGCTCCCACAAAAAAACGCCCCCGATCCTCCTGGATCCGGGGGCGGTTTTTCTTTGGCACTCGAACGAAACGTCAGCCCACGTCGCTCATGCGCCGGTAGCGGATCCGGTGCGGCTCGTTCGCGTCGGCGCCCTTCCGGCGCTTCAGATCCGCCTCGTAGTCCTCGTAGTTCCCCTCGAACCACACGACCTTGCTGTCGCCCTCGAAGGCGAGGATGTGCGTCGCGATGCGGTCGAGGAACCAGCGATCGTGGCTGATGATCACCGCGCAGCCCGCGAACTCGAGCAGCGCCTCCTCCAGCGACCGCAGCGTGTCGACGTCGAGGTCGTTCGTCGGCTCGTCGAGCAGGAGCACGTTGCCCCCGCGGCGGAGCAGCTTCGCCAGGTGCACGCGGTTGCGCTCGCCGCCCGAGAGATCACCGACCTTCTTCTGCTGATCGGCGCCCTGGAAGTTGAACGACGCCACGTACGCGCGCGAGTTCACCTCACGCTTGCCCACGAGCAACGTCGGCTCGCCGCCCGAGATCTCCTGCCAGACGCTCTTGTTCGGATCGAGCGCGTCGCGCGACTGATCCACGTACGCGAGCTCCACGCTCTCGCCGATCCGGAGCGCGCCCTTGTCGGCCTTCTCGAGGCCCATCATCATCTTGAACAGCGTTGTCTTGCCCGCGCCGTTCGGCCCGATCACGCCGACGATCCCGCCGCGCGGCAGCGAGAACGAGAGGTCGTCGATGAGCAGCTTGTCGCCGAACGCCTTCGTCAGGTGATCGGCCTCCACGACCACGTTGCCGAGGCGCGCGCCGGCCGGGATGTGGATCTGGCTCGGCGAGTACTCCTTCGCCTTCAGATCCTCGGCGAGCAACGTCTCGTAGGCCGCGAGGCGCGCCTTGCTCTTGGCCTGCCGCGCGCGCGGGTTCATCCGCACCCACTCGAGCTCGCGCTCGAGCGTCTTCTGCCGCGACGACTCCTGCTTTTGTTCGAGCTCGAGGCGCTTCTTCTTCTGTTCGAGCCAGCCCGAGTAGTTGCCCTCGTACGGGTAGCCCATGCCGCGATCGAGCTCGAGGATCCAGCCCGCCACGTTGTCGAGGAAGTACCGATCGTGGGTCACGGCGACGACGGTGCCCGTGTACTCCGCGAGGAACCGCTCGAGCCACGCCACGCTCTCGGCGTCGAGGTGGTTCGTCGGCTCGTCGAGCAGCAAAAGATCTGGCTTTTCGAGGAGCAACCGGCAGAGCGCCACGCGGCGACGCTCGCCGCCCGAGAGGAGCGCGACCTCGGCGTCCGGCGGCGGCAGGCGCAGCGCGTCCATCGCGCGTTCGAGCACGCGATCGAGCTCCCAGCCGCCCGACGCGTCGATCTTGTCCTGCAAAACCCCGTACTCTTCGAGCAGCTCCTCCATGTTGTCCGGCGACTCGCCGAGCAGCACGCCGATCTCCTCGAAGCGCTTCATCAGCTTGCGCGTGTCCGCGACGGCGGCCTCGACGTTCTCGATCACCGTGCGGCCCGCGTCGAGCCGCGGCTCCTGCTGAAGGAAGCCCACGCGCGTGCCGTCGGCAGGCTTTGCCTCGCCGAGGAACTCCTTGTCGGTGCCCGCCATGATCCGGAGCAGCGTGCTCTTGCCTGCGCCGTTGTGCCCGAGGACCCCGATCTTCGCGCCGGGGAAGAAGGAGAGCCACAGGCCCTTCAGCACCTCCTTGTTCGGGGGGTGCACCTTCCGGACGTCCTGCATCGTGAAAATGAACTGATGCGCCACGTTTCTTTTACCGCTCTCGCGAGTTGATGATGAATGGGAAGGGGAGGGGGAGGCGGCGAAGGATACCGAAAGCCGACGATTCGTCACGCCCGACGTACGGGTTCTCCCGCAACTTCAGGCCTTCCCGAGGACCTTCCGGACGAGCGACAGGTCCTTCTTGCCAAGCTCGCCCGTCACCACGAGCACCGAAAGATACAGCGCGCCGGTCACGAGGCCTTGGGCGAGCACGGCCGGTTTGCCGAGCCAAGGCAGCCGCATCCCCACGGCCACCGTCACCGCCGCGGCCACGAGCACCCGCACGAGCGAGAGCGGCGCGACGAACGCGCCCGCCTCGCGCCGCAGCGCGAGCGCCGCCACGACGGCCACGAGGCCGAGCGCGACCGACGTCGAGATCGCCGTGGCGAGGAGCATCGGCGGGCCAAACGGCAGGCGCGGCGTCACCCCCACGCACCCGAGCGCCACGAGGCAGACCGCGAGCGCATTGAACGCCGCGCTCATCCGCTCGCGCCCGAGGCCCGTCAGCGCCGCCGAGCTGATCCCGAGGATCGCGAACGACCCCATCCCGAGCGCGAGCACACGGAGCACCGGCCCGCCGTGCTCCCAGATCGCACTCGATTTGTAGGCAAATCGCAGCACGTGTGGCGCGAGCGCCGCGATCGTCCCCGAGACCGCGCCCGTCACCACGAGCGCGATGCGCACGCCAGCGCGCGTGTACTCGGCGACGAGCGGCTCGCTCTTTTCGGCCCGGGCCTTCGCGAGCATCGGGAAGAGCACGAAGCTCACCGACATGAGGAGCTGGTAGGGCAGGAACGAAAAGAGCTGCACGCCGCGGTAGATCCCGAGCAGATCGTCGGACGCGGTCGCCGCGAGCCCGAGCCGGCTCGCCTCGCGCCCGACGAAGCGGCTGAGCAGGAGGAAGTCGGTCTGGAGCAGGAGGTTCAGCGCGATCTGGCCGAGCGCGAGCGGGCCGAGGAAGCCGAGGTAGTCGCGCGCGCTCGGCCCCGCGGCGCCGAGGCGGCCCACCCCCGAGCGGGTGATCGCGATCGGCACGATGAGCGCGGCGGCGGAGACGAACCCGATCGTCGCGCCGAGCGTCCCGCTCCCGCCGAGCCGGAGGAGCGCGAAGGCCCCGACGCCCATGCCGATCGTGCGCAGCAGCCCGTAGCCCACGTCGAGCCCGGCCTGATCGAGGAAACGCCTGCGTCCGTTCAGCGACCCCACGAGCGGCGCGTAGATGCCGTAGAGCAGCACGACGGCCGCGACGAGGCGCAGCGGCGTCGCGACGTGCGGGGCGCCGACCGCCGCCGCGATCGTCCCCGCGGCGAGCGCGAAGCCGAGCGAGAGCACGACCGCGAGCACCACGTGGACACGCAGCGTGCGCGCAAAAACGGCCCCCTCCTCGCCCGCGGAGGCCGTCGAGACCGCGCGGGACACGCCCTGGAGCGCGGTCGAGACGACGACGTTGTTCAAGACGCCAACGATCGCGAGGACGCGGGAGATCTGCCCGTAGCCGGCCTGGCCGAGCAGCCGTTCGAGGAGGAGCTGCTGAACGAAGCCGAAGAGGATGAACGAGACCTTCGCGAAGGCGATGGCGAGCCCGCCGCGCCCGGCGGTGCGCGCGGCGCTGGGCGTCGGGAGCGCGGGGGCCGCTCCGCTCGCGGCAGGCGCGGGGGCGTTCGTCGCGGGGGCGGGCGCGGCTTCTTGCACGGCGGCTTCTTCGCAGAACGCGCGCGGGAGGGCAACCGCTCGTTGCCGGGCCGGGAGGTGATCTTCGCGTGGGCTCGAAAAAAGTTCTTGACGGACGAAGCTCCGCGGGTATCCTCGCGGTCCGTTTCGACGCCATTCCAGCTTAGCTCAGTCGGTAGAGCAGGCGGCTGTTAACCGCCGGGTCGCTGGTTCGAGTCCAGCAGCTGGAGCCATTTCTTCCTCCTCGCGAACATTGCGAGAGGCGTCAGTAAACAGCGGCCCCTGAGAGCGAGCTCCGGGGCCGTTGCCTTTTCTCCCCTGATTCCCCGAGGGTTTGCGCCTCGGCGAGCGTCGCGTGCGCCAGGATGGCGATCGCACGGAGAGCGCCGCGTGCGTGAAGACGAGCGCGGCGAGCGCGTGCGGGACGGCTTTCGCGCTCTCATCTCGGTCCCGTGGGGAGAGAGAAGCCGAGACGCGGTTAACAGCCGACGCTCCGTTTCCGGGACAGTGCCCCGGCGATCAACTGTCCCGCGCAGGGTGGGACTGTTGACCAACGCGGCGCTGTCCCATGCGAGCGCGGAACGGGCGCCCCCACGTTGGCGCGTGGCGCGCCGAGCGCAGTGGTCCGGGGCGTGGGCGCGTTCGGGGGCTGCGGCGCGCACGTGGGAGCCTTGTGCGCGACGGGCACCGCAACCGAACTCTGTCCAAACGGGATCGCCATCGCGGGCGGCAGGCGCCGAAAGAGCCACCAGCGGGCCGCGCCGAATCCGGAGTCTTCGTTCGCCTGCGGCGCACTTCGCCTCCGAAGCAGGGCTTTGGGCGGGCGCTCACCGGTCCCGGGGGACCGGTTCGTCCTTCACCAGAACGCCGTGCAGCCTATCATGCCGCCACCGGTACAGCGTCCCGGCGCAGACGCCCACGTCAGACGGTCCGGACGGTGCCGCCGTCGATGATGAACTCGGCGCCGTGGATCGCGGCGGCGCGATCCGAAGCCAAGTAGGCAATGAGATCGGCAACCTCTTCGGGCTCGGCTGCACGCCCGATCGGGATACCGCCCAGAGCATCAAGGACTCCTTGCCGCGCCTCCTCGACCGTGCCGCCATTGGCGGCCTGCAGACGCTTCAGCATGTCGACGGACGACTCGGTCATGATCCAGCCGGGGGAGACGGCGTTGACCCGCACGCCCTTCGGCCCCAGCTCTTTGGAGATCGACTTGCTGTAGGTCCTGAGCGCGGCCTTTGCGGCGGCGTAGGCAGTGGTCGATTCGGGGAGCGGCAGGATGGATTGGATAGAGGTGATATGCACAATCGCGCCGGCACCCCGTTCCATCATCTGCGGAGCCAAGAGGCGATCAAGGCGGACCGTGGCCATGAGGTTCAGGCTCAGTTCGGCGAGCCAGTGATCGTCCGTCAGCGCGAGAAAGCCGCCGCCCGGCGAGGCCGAGCCACCGATCACGTGGGCGAGGATGTCGACGCCGCCCATACGCTCGAGCGCCGCCTTGGCCAGGGTCTCGCCGCCTTCGGCCGTCGTCAGATCCGCGCGGACGAACTCGACGCCGTCGATGGGCTCCAGGGTTCCGCGGGCTGCGGTGATAACCCGGGCGCCCCCGGCCAGGAAGCGGTCGACGGTGGCGCGGCCCAGACCCTTGCTGCCGCCGCTGACGAGCACACGTTTTCCAGCGAACTCCGAGGGATTAGCTTTGATGTTCATATCGTGATCCCCAGTGCTTTGATAGCGTCGTTTTCGAGCGTGAAGCGATAGGTGAAGCGGATCGGGCTGCCCTTGAAGTCGCCATGGGCAAGACCTTCGACCACGACCTGACCGTCCTCGTGGCGAACGGCATCCGGCGTGAAGATCGCCTTGACGGCGATCACCTCGTCTTCAAACAAGGTTCGCAGCTCGGCGTGGCCCTCGTGACGTTTTCCGTTGTCCAAAAGGACCGCATCGGTGGCAAAAGGCTTCAGCATGCCGTCCACATCGAGTTGTGCGTTTGCCTCGACATAGGCGGCTATGGGTTTGGGGAGTGCGGGCGTCATGAGTGTTCTCCTCTGCGTTGTTCGCTTCGGAGACACTAGTCTCGCCCAACTAAAAAGAGAACGCGCGGAATCGTGCATGCTATATGTAGCCAGGCTAAACAATGCGTGACGACCTATCCGGGCTTCGGGCCCTCCTCTGCGTGGCCGAAAAGCGGAGCTTCCGGGCGGCGGCCGCCGAGCTGGGGGTGACGCCATCTGCCGTTAGTCAGATCGTTCGCGCCCTCGAAGAGCGCGTCGGTGTGCGCCTGCTTCAACGGACCACACGCAACGTCGGTTTGACCGAGGCCGGTGAGCACTTCATCGGGCAGCTCAGGCCTGCATTCGACGGCATCGACGCCGCGTTCGAGTCGCTCATGGCCATGAACGGACGCCCATCGGGTCTGTTGCGCCTGACGATGCTCCGAACCGGCTACAACGACGTCATCAAGCCGAAGCTCGCGGCCTTTCTCGCCGCGTACCCCGACATCCGAATCGACATCTGTCTCCAGGAGGCGCTGTCGAACATCGTAGTCGAAGGCTTCGACGCGGGGATTCGCCTCGGCCACAGCCTCGATCGCGAGATGATCGCTGTTCGCGTCAGCCCGGACCAGCGCCTCGTGGTCGTCGGCTCAGGGGACTACTTCGCGCGCCGAGGCAAGCCCACGCATCCGCGCGAGCTTCACGGGCACGAGTGCATTGGTCTGCGCATGTCGACGGGCGCAGTCGCCCGGTGGAAGTTCGTCGAGGGCGACAAGGAGTTCGACCTGGTCGTCGACGGCCGCGTCGTGACCAACGAGGGGTCGGTATTGGTAGACGCCGCCGTCGAGGGCGTCGGACTCGCCTACGTCTTCGAAGACATGGTGAGCGGGCTCGTGTCCGAGAAGCGACTCGTGCGGGTGCTCGATGGGTATTGCCCGCACATCCCGGGCTATTTTCTCTACTACCCGAGCCGGCTGAACCTCGCCCCCAAGCTCAAGGTGCTGATCGACTTTCTAAAGATAGGTAGAAGGCGCGGCAAAAAGTACGCGTGACGGGGACCGTCGCGGCAAGGCGCGACCCGCATCGGCGCCACGCCCGATCCGGGACTCGCGAGACGGTATCCCCTGCATGAACCCCGTCGTGGCGGGACGCCTCCGCGGCGCGCATGCTCGCGGGCGTGGAGGTCCACTCAGCCCGTCGTAGCCTGCTGTTCCGCGGACGTCGCGGCGGGGACGGTGACGTGGCCGATCGACTCGACGAGCGGCGTGACGTCGCGGAGCCGCCGCGCCCGGCGCTTGGGCACCACGATGTCGACGAGCGGGATCTCGCGGACGTTCTCGTGGCTCTGACTCCTCATGCGCGTCGTGAACCTCGAGCCGTTCTTCTTGTCCTTCATCTGCATGTCTCTGTGCTTCCGCATCATCGTTGCTGTCCTGAGCACCGCTTCGTCGCGCGCTCCACCCCACGCGTGGTGGCCGGCTCGACGCTGCTCGTGAGGAACGCGGCGAACCCTGGCAGGCACGCCTTGGCGCGCGCGATCTGCTTGGCGACCGGCAGACTCGTGAGACGCCGTAGACCACGCTCGGTCACCTGCCGCGCAGGCGTTCCCGGCGGCAGCGCCCGAACGAACGCGATCACCTCCGGCGCCAAGCTCAGGAGGTTGAGCAGCTGCGTGACCCGCGCCCGGGTCAGTTCGAAGCGTTCCGCGAGCTCGGTCCGAGAACGAACGTCCCCGGTGTCAAGAAGATTCTGGAACTCCGCCGCCAGGGCCACATGACCGACCACCGGGGGAGGAGACAAGCTACTGAAGCTGCCTGCCCTCGAGTTCGCTGGCTTCCCAACCTCGGCCGTGAACACGGTCCGAAAGTTCGCGCCAGAGACTGCGCTGGGGAGCCAATCAAGCAGGTTCGCGGAAGCGCGAACCACGTTCCTACCGGCCTCGGAGAGCCATCTCCGGGGCCGTTGTGTTTCTCCCCCCCGTTTTCGCGTCGCGAGCGCCGAGGGCGTGAAGGCGCCGCTGACGACGTTCAAGCCAGCGTGGCCAGGCGGCTCGCCATGTACCGCGCGGGCGACGTCCCGAGAGCTTTGCGAAACATGGTCACGAAGCTGCTCGCGCTCTCGTAGCCGAGGTCCAGCGCCACGCTTTGCACGGTCGCGCCGCGGGAGAGCTTCTGGAGGGCGAGGATGATGTGGAGCTGCTGGCGCCAGCGGCCGAAGCTCAAGCCTGTCTCCTCGACCAAGAGACGGTTCAAGGTGCGCTCGCCGACGCCGATTCGCTTCGCCCACGTCTTCGTCGTCGCGCCGTTCGCCGGATCGGCGGTCATCGCATCCACCAAACGACGGAGCCGCGGATCGGTCGGCATCGGCAGGCGGTGCTTCTCGATCGAAACCGTCGCGAGCTCGTCGAGGAGCACGCTCACCAGGCGCGCGTCCGGTCCTTCGAGGTCGTAGAGCGCGGGGCGCGTCGCCAGGCGAAGCAAGAGCTCGCGGAAGAGCGGCGTCACCGACACCGCGCAGCAATCCTGCGGGAGATTCGGCGCCGCGCCGGGCTCGAGGAAGACGCTGTAACCCTCGAGCGGCGCGCGCGCGCGGATCCGATGCGTCACGGACCCGGGGATCCACAGCGCCGATTGCGGCGGCACGATCCAGAGGGCGCTCGACGCTTCGCAGATGAGCTCCCCGCGCACCAGGTACATGAGCTGCGATTCGCGGTGCGCGTGAGGCTCGCTCTCGAGCCCGCCGCTCGCCATGCTGAGCCCCATCGCGTTCGCCGGCCGCGCGATCGCGGTCTTCACACGCCCAGGGGCCTCGAGCGCGAAACGGCTCGCGAGCGACGCGAGCGAAGACGCCGCGGGCTCGTTCGTCACCTGGACGTCTCCGTGAACCGTCCAGCCCGCCGGAGGCGCGCCCCGTGCCGCTGTCGCATTCTGCCGCTTCGCTGCCATGGCCGTTTTGCAAAACAATTTGTCATGATTTCGCAATGCGGTCAACGGCGCCAGATGCTTGGATGCTCCCCCATGGCTGCGCCTTCCACCGCGCCTTCGGGCATCAGGCAATGCCTGGGAGGAGGGCGAGCGAATGCTCCGAGAATGTGTGTCCTTGACCCGAGGCCCATCATGAAAACCGAACCCTTGACCGTCCTGCCCGACGCGCGGGTGCGCGCCGTGCTGCGGCGTCTCCACGACGAGGCCGACCGGCAGGTGCCGAGTGTCCTCCTCCACTTCCTGCCGAAGCTGCCGCGGATGCTCCTCGGCCGCCGCGTCGACGCCCCGGGCACGGAGCGCGACTTCGCCGACAAATACATCGCAATCGAGCGCGACCAGGGAGCCTTCTGCTACCTGACGGCGCGGGCGCTCCACGCCAGGACGATCGTCGAGTTCGGCACGTCCTTCGGCGTCTCGACATTGTGGCTGGCGGCGGCGGTACGCGACAACGGCGGCGGCCGCGTCATCGGCACCGAGCTCGTGCCGGAGAAGGCGCGGCGCGCGCAGGCGAACCTGGAGGAGGCAGGGCTCGCGTCCTTCGCCGAGATTCGCGTGGGGGACGCAATGGACACGCTGCAGGCGGACCTCGGCGAGGTGGACTTCATGCTGAACGATGGGTTTCCCCTGCGCGCCCTCGACGTGCTGAAGCTCGTCGCCCCGGCCCTGCGTCCGGGCGCCGTGGTGGTGACCGACAACGTCGGCGTCTTCAAGGCCGACTACCGCGACTACGTCGCCTACGTGCGCGATCCGCGCCACGGCTTCGCGTCGATGACGATCCCCTTCCGCGCGGGCACCGAGTACTCGGTTCGGCAACCGGCGCGCCCAGGGTGATCGGGAACGAGCGGCAGCCCCGACGCGCGTTGCGGCGTTTATCGAACGCCCCGGCGACGTATCGCTTGCGTTGGTGCGTGAGGAGCGGCATCCTCTGTCTCGATGACGATGCGCTTCGCGGTCTTCTTGCTCGGCTGAGCGTGGCCCCCAGGCCCGCATGACTCGCCGTGTGCGCTTGCCCCCCCCATCGGAGCAAGTGCGCGCCACGTCTTGGCCCATTTGCAGGAGAATCGTCATGCCCGATCGTCAGGCTGCGCTTTCGGAAGCGCAAATTGATCAATTCGTCCACGAAGGCTACGTCCGTATCGACGACGCCTTCCCCCGCGACATCGCCGATGCGTGTCGCGCCGTCTTGTGGCTCGCAGCGGGCTGTGCGCCCGACGCGCCGTCCACCTGGACCCGACCCGTTGTTCGTCTCGGCGAGCTCGCCGCGCCGCCCTTTCGAGCGGCTGCGAACACCTCGAAGCTCCTCAGCGCCTTCGATTCGCTCGTCGGCGTCGATCGCTGGTTGCCCCGCGTAAGCCTTGGAACGTTCCCCCTTCGCTTCCCGTCGCCCGAGGATCCGGGGGATTGCGGATGGCATATCGATCCCAGCTTCGGCTGGGAGAATGAGCCGAACTTTCTCGAATGGCGCGCCAACGTCTCATCGAGAGGGCGAGCGCTCTTGATGCTCTTTCTTTTCTCCGATGTCGGCGACGACGACGCGCCCACGCGCCTTCGCGTCGGCTCGCACGTCGAAATCGCGCGCCGCCTCGCGCCGCACGGAGAGCGTGGCCTCACGCTGGGCGAGCTGGCGAGCACGGAGTTCCGCGAATCCGCGCACCTGCCCGAGGCGCTCGCCACGGGCCGCGCGGGGACCGTTTACCTCTGCCACCCCTTCCTGGTGCACGCGGCGCAGCCGCATCGTGGCCGCGTTCCACGTTTCCTCGCCCAGCCCGCCTTGCTGCCGCGTGGGCCTTTCGACCCCCGCCGTACGGACGGCCAGGCCTCCGCGGTGGAGCGGGCCATCCGCCTCGCCCTCGACTGAATTCGCCCGCGGGTAGCTCTACTCTCCGGCGACGGCTCGCTCGGCCCCCCTCTTTGCGAGAATTTCGAGCACTTTGGTGGGGCCGAGGCGGAGCCGATCATACCCCTCGGGGTAGGTCGGGTAGTTCCGGTAGATGTCGCTGTCCTCGAATTTACGCTCCTCGTAGAGCGAGACGTGGCGCGCGGCGCGGCGATAGACGGCGAAGAACACGCGAAGGGAGCGCGCGAGGCCAGGGTCGGGCTCGCGGAGCCCCAGCGCGTCGCGGAACCCGGTATCCGCCGTGAGGAAAACGACCGCGGGTTCGAGGATCGGCACGAGTGCCGGCGGCAAGAGGCCCTGCACGGCGATGAGCAGACCCCGCGCGACAGCCTCGTTCTCGCTCGTGTAGCGTTGCGCGCGGCGCTCGTAGTCCTGCCGCCATGCGAAAAACGCCGCGCGGCTCTGCGGGATGTCGCGGATGTGCATGAGCTCGCCGAGCCGCCGGTAGAGGAAGTAAAACGCGTCCTTCTCCTTCTCCGTCATGGGCCGATGGCCCCATTTGTCGATGAAGAGGATGGGATCGAAGACGAAGGTGCTCAGCGTGTAGAGGAAATCGTCGTTCGAGATCCGGTAGAGCCCGTGGATGCGGTTCAGGTGCTCGACCATCTCGCGGCTCGCGCGTGATTCGAGGCCGGGCCGGTGGATCTCGCTGAGAATGGCCTTCGTGTCGTCGAGCCGCTTCGGCCCCTCGCGCTCGTACTGCCCGGTCGCATGGAGCAGCTTGCTGATGGTCGGGATCGTGAAGGTCCTGAGCTGCGCGATCTCCATCGCGAGGAGGATCTCGAACGGGAAGACATGGTTCGAGAGCGCGAAGATGATGGCCTCGTAATCGCGCTCGGGATCGAGCCGGGCGATCTCGTCGTCCCAGCGGCGTGTGCGCAGAAAGATGGGCAGCTTCATCGGATGACCTTTCTGGGTTCGAGCATGGCGACGACGGACGCGACGACGACCTCGCGCCGGTGCTCGACGGAGCCGGGCAGCCCGAGATCGACTTCTTGCACCGCGTAACTCGTCACGAGGCTGGCGAGGACGCAGGCCGCGTCGCTCGAATCCGTGGGCAAAACGAGCAGACCCTCGGCCGACCGCTGGCCGAGGTAGCGCTCCACGGCGCCCGTCAAATACCCGCGGACGTTCTCGTCCCAGATATGCCGGAGCTCGGGGGATTCGAGCGCGCTCGCATTCATGATGCGCGCCCCCGCCCGATACCTCGTCGCCAGGTCGAAGAGCCCGCCGACGACCCCGGCGAGCTCCGTGCGCGCTTCGGCGGTCGTGCTGGGAGCGGGCCCGCGGAGCGCGTGCTCGAGGGCTGCCACGCGGCGGCTCGTTTCGAAGAAGGCGCGCAGGAAGGACTCGATCTGGCCGGGCTCGGGGTTCGGCACCGGGAGTTTTTGAGGGGGCTCGTAAGGATCCGGCGAGGCGGCGGCGCGCCGCAACACCTGCTCGAACAACGCGTCCTTGCCGCGGAAGTAACGGTAGAGCGCCGGTTCGCTGACCCCGACGGCCGCGGCGACCTCCGAGAGCCGCGTACGCCGATAACCGCGCGTCGCGAACAGCGCCTCGGCTTCGTCGAGGATGCGGGTGAACGTCGCTTCGGACTCGGCAGAGAGCGGCACGGCCCTGATCCTTAGTTAGTCATTCACTAACTGCAAGAAAAATGCGGCGGACGCGCCCGAACAAAATGAAGTTGCAAGTCATCATCAAGAAGCGCAGGATGAGGGTGTGGAGTTGAAGACCATCGAAGCGCTGGAGCAGGTCGTTGGCAGCAGACCCCTTCCGGTCTTGATGAAGGCCATCGACATGCTCGACGTGCATTGCGTGCGTCTCCTCGCGCGCTCGCCGTTCGCCGTGCTGGGCTTCGCGGACGCCGACGGCCGCGCGCGCGCGTGGCCGGTGGGAGGCCCCCCAGGCTTTGCGCGCTCCATCGAAGGAACGCACCTGCGCTTTACGTTGCCCGAGCCCGCGGCCATCGATGTTCGCACCGGGTGCTCGCTCCTCTTCTTCATTCCGGGGCTGGGCGAGACGCTGCGCGTGAATGGCCGGCCCTCCCTCGACGGCGCGGAGCTGACGGTCACCGTCGAGGAGGCCTTCATGCACTGCGCGAAGTCGATTCTGCGGTCCTCGTTGTGGGAAAAGCCGGTGGAAACCTCGCTCCCGCGGCTCGCCGCTCCCTCGGGGCCGCTGGCCGACGCCGAGGTGCTGGCGTTCCTCTCCCACACACCCTTCGTGACGCTGACCTCGTGGGATGCGCAGGGCGCCGGCGACGCAAGCCCCAAAGGAGATCCGCCGGGGTTCCTCAAAGTCGACGCACGAGGCCGGCTCGCCGTGGCGGACCGACCGGGCAACCGGCGCACCGACACGTTCCACAATCTGCTCGAACAGCCACGCGTCGCGCTGCTCGCGCTCCGGCCCGGCGACGATCGTGTGGTGGAGCTCTCGGGCCGCGCCTCGCTCACCACCGACCCGACCTTGCTCTCGTCGATGGTGGTCGAGAACAAACCGCCGAAGCTTTCGATGCTGCTCGACGTCGAATTCGCGCGCCTCGTCCCCAGCGCGGCCGTGCGCGACGCACAGCTCTGGAACACGTCACGCCACGTACCCCGCAGCGAGCTGCCGAAGATGGCCGAGGTCTGCATCGACCACCTGAAGCTAAACAAGCAGAAGGGCCTCGCGGCCTCCGCCGTGCGCGCGCTCGCCTCGAAGACCGTGATCGGCTGGGCGCTCGAGCAGGACTACGAAAAGAACCGCTACTGACGAAGGGCCCCTGCGCCTCGGGCGGGACGGGCGCGTGCGCTTGGCTTGACAGACACGTGCATATGCACTTAGATGAGGGGCCATGGCGTCCTCGACGGGTGGCCGGCCCACGGAAGCACCACTCGCCTCCAGCGAGACCCTCTGCAACTGCCTCGCCGTGCGCCAGGCGGCTCGCCAGATCACGCAGCTCTACGACGAGGAGCTCGCGGGGACGGGGCTTCGCGCCACCCAGTACGCCGTCCTCTCCCGCCTCTCGCGTATCGCCCCGGCGACGGTGCAGGACCTCGCCGAGGCGCTCGTGATGGATCGGACCACGCTCGCCCATAACCTGAAGCCCCTCGAACGAGAGGGCCTCGTCGTGATGGGCGTCGCCGCGCATGACCGTCGGGTCCGGGAGCTCCGGCTCACGCCGGCGGGAACGGCGAAGCTCCAGGAGGCGCGCGTCGCGTGGGCGCGCGCGCAAGCCCGATTCGAACACGCTTTCGGCGCGGAAGACGCCGCCGAGCTTCGTCGGCAGCTCGCACGGGCCGTCGAAGCCGTTCGCACCTGAAGGTGTCCCCAAGGAGGACCTCGATGAATCGCCGTCTCAAAAAAGTGCATATGCACCTATCGACATGGGTGATGGTCACGCTGGGCCTCGTCGGCGCCGGGTGCGTGGCCTCTCCGCCCCCCGAAACGCCGGCCCGGCCGTCGTCGAGCCCGCAGCCGACGACAGCCGCTCCTTTCACCTCGGCGGGCGTGATCGCGGCGAGCGACGGCACGGCCGTCTTCCACGACGTGCATTTCGCCGACGGCCGCGTGCTCGACGAGGTCCGCATCCATTACGCGACGGCCGGCACGCCGCGCCGCGACGACCGCGGGCGTATCGTCAACGCCGTCTTGATGCTCCACTGGACGGGCTCGAGCGGCGACGTCCTGCAGGGGCGTGCCTTCGCGGACGCGCTCTATGCGCCGGGCAAACCGCTCGATCTCGCGCGTCATTACCTCGTCTTCATCGACGCGCTCGGGCACGGACGATCGAGCAAGCCGAGCGACGGGATGCGCGCGCGGTTCCCCTCGTACGGATACGAGGACATCGTCAGCTTGCAGCACCGCACCGTCACCGAGGCGCTCGGCCTCGACCATCTCCACGCCATCGTGGGGCTGTCCATGGGCGGGATGAACGCGTGGCAATGGGCCGTGCGCTACCCCGATTTCATGGACGCGATCGTCCCGATCGTCGCCCTCCCGGCGCCCATCTCGGGGCGCAACCTGATCTGGCGACGCTTCGTGGCCCTGCACATTCGAAAGGACCCCACGTGGGCCGACGGCAACTACACGAGCCCGCCGCGCGGGTGGACCGAGGCATTCCCCGTCTTCCGCATGATGCTCGACGGCGTCCCCCACCTCCACGAGACCGTGCCCGACCGCGACGCCGCCGACACGTTCGTCCGCGATGCGTCCGCGCAGGCCGCTCGTATGGACGCAAACGACATCCTTTACGCGCTCGAAGCCTCGCGCGACTACGACCCGAGCCCGGCGCTGGAGCGCATTCGCACCCGCGTCTTCGCGCTCAACTTCGCCGACGACGAGTTCAATCCCGTCTCGCTCGGCATCCTCGAATCGAGCATGCGGCGTGTTCCTCGCGGGAAATACGTCATCCAGCCCGGCACGACCGCATCGTTCGGCCACTTCACGCAAGCGCACCCCGAGGTATGGGCCCCAAGGCTGGGCGCGTTCCTCGCCGAGCTCGAAGGAGCCACCCCGTGACGACCTCCTCCTCGAAACCTCGACCCATCGAGACGTTGCTCGTCGTCGGGATCGCGAGCGTCCTTTCGTCGCTCGATCTCTTCGTCGTCAACATCGCCTTCTCGTCGATCAAGGAGAGCTTCCCCGACACGACGAACCAGGCGCTCTCCTGGGTCCTCTCCGCATACTCGATCCTCTTCGCCGCGATGATGATCCCCTCGGGTCGACTCGCCGATCGGTATGGGCGCAAGCGTGTTTTTCGCCTCGGCCTCGTCGTGTTCGGCATCGCGAGCGCGGCGTGCGCGCTCGCCCCGAGCGTCGCGATGCTGGTTTTCGCGCGCGCCATCAAGGGCGTCGGCGCGGCGATGATGGTTCCCACGAGCCTCGGCCTCGTCCTCGCGGCCTATCCGCGCGACAAACACACGCAAATGGTCGGCGTGTGGGCGGCCACCGGCGCGGTCGCGGCCGCGCTCGGCCCGGTCGTCGGCGGTGCGCTCGTCCATCTCGATTGGCGCCTGATTTTCCTCATCAACGTGCCGTTCGTCGCCGTGGCGACCTGGCGGAGCAAAGGGCTCGTCGACACCGATTATGGGGGAGGGAAGACGCCGGATCTTTGGGGCTCTTCCTTGCTCGCGCTCGGCATCGGCGCGATCGTCGCGGCCATTTCCTATGCCCCGGAGTGGGGCCTCGCCAGCCCGCGGTTCGTCGTGACGACCTCCGTCGGCGTCGTCCTCCTCGCGTGGTTCGTATGGCGCTGCCGGACATCCGCGTCCCCCGCGCTCGATTTGCGACTCTTTCGCATCCCGACATTCGCGGTCGCCACGATCGGCATGGGCTGCTTTTACATCGGCTTTGCGATGATGCTCCTCGGAGGCACGTTGTTCCTCACTTCGGTCTGGCGCTGGGACACGCTCGTTGCCGGCGCGGGATTCGCGTGGGGACCCGCGACGGCGGCCGTCACCGCGCTCGTGGCGGGCCGGCGAAACGTGTCGCCGAGGTATGCGACGATCCTGGGGGGCTGCCTCTTCGTCCTCGCGTCGTTTTGGTGGTACGCAATGCTTGACGAGGCGCCTGCATGGCCGACGCACTTCCTGCCCGCGTCGCTCCTCTTTGGTGCGGCCGCGGGGATCGCGCAGACGGGCTTCCTCGCGGGAGGAACGGCATCCCTCCCGGCGTCCGAATACGCGACGGGCACCGCCATTCTCAACACGGCGCGCCAGCTCGGCGGGGCTGTCGGCGTCGCGCTCTTCGTGGCGCTCACCGGGACGGCGACCCTGGCCTCTCAGTATGCTCCCGCGTGGCTCTCGATCGCGGGCTTTGGCCTCGTCACCTGCCTGTCGTCCTTCGCGCTCCGAGCGCCCCGCACGGCCTGATCAAGCCGAAATCCGCCCTGCGAGCGCGCGAGCGGGGGCGCGTCGCGTTCGAAGACCGTGGAGGGGATGCCGCCTTCGCCTTGACGGCCGAAGGCGGCACTGATTTCGTTGGAGTAGAAAGCGATGGCCGGCTTCCGCGCGGAGGAGAAGGCGCTCTTCGTGCGCCTTTTGCAGCGCGTGGTCGGCAACCTGGAGACGTGACTCGATACAGCGCGTTCGCGCCTCGTCAGAGGCTCTTCCCGTCGAACTCCTTCACCTTGAACGCGCTGAGGTCCACGTCGTCGATCGTGCGCACGTTGATCGCGTACATCTCGGTGCCGTCGGGCATCGCGCCGCGCGCGAACGAGCGCACCCCGCAGGACGGGCAGAACTGGTGGTGGATGTGTTTCTTGCCGAACTGATAATCCGTGACGACGTCCCCGCCCGAGAGGACCGTGACCGCCGCGGCCGGCACGAAGGCCAGGAACGAGCCCGTCTTCATGCAAATGGAGCAATTGCACGACACCACATCCTGGATGCCGGCCTTCACCTCGTAACGAACCTTCCCGCAGTGACACCCGCCCGTGTACGTCTTCGTCTCGGTCATGTGTTCGACCTCCCTCGTGCGTCGTCCTGACGCGCGCCGCAGTTTGTCCGAGCGCGCGCCCCGGGTCCACGGGGAAGTGCATCGTCCGACCGGACACGCAAGAAAGCGGCGTCGTGCTAGGCTCGGCCCATGCTCGACAGGCTCCGCGTCGAGAGAGAACCACCGCGATGATGGCAGCGACAAGTGAACCCGTGGCGCCCGACGCGTGGGCGCCGCTACGCCGCGAGGTATTTCGATCCTTGTGGTTCGGCGCACTCGCCTCGAATGTCGGGCTCTGGGTCCAGAATGCGGCGGGGAGCTGGGACATGACGTCGTTTGGGACGGCGCCCGTGTACGTGGCGCTGCTCCAGACGGCTTCGAGTTTGCCCGTCTTCCTGATCGGTTTGCCTGCGGCGGCGTTCGGCGACATCTTCGATCGCCGGAGGCTCCTCGCGTCGTTCGCCGCGTGGATGGTGCTCGTTTCGACCCTGCTCGCGGCGCTCTCGTTTGCCGGGCTCCTCGGTCCGACGAGCCTCCTCGCGCTCACGTTTGCCCTCGGCCTCGGCTCCGCGCTCTCGGCGCCGCTCTGGCAGGCCATTCTCCCGTCGCTCGTCGACAAGGCCGAGCTCGCTTCGGCCGTCACCTTGAGCGGCGTCGCCGTCAACGTCGCGCGTGCGCTCGGCCCCGCCATCGGCGGTATCGGCCTCGCCCTCGCGGGCAGCGGGCCCGTGTATACGTTCAACGCGCTCGCGTTCTTCGTCGTCGTCCTTCAGGTGCTCCGCTGGAAACCGCCCGCCACGAAGGCGACCTTGCCGCCCGAGCGTATCGTGGGCGCGATCGTGGCAGGCCTTCGTTTTGCGCGCCGGGCACCTGCGCTCCGTGCCGTCCTCTTTCGTGCAGCGGCCTTCATCGTGGCCGGCAGCGCATTGTGGGCGCTGCTCCCCGTCGTCGCGCGACGCGAGCTCCACATGACCCCCCTGCGGTTTGGCATCCTGCTCGGTTGTATTGGCACGGGCGCGCTCGCCGGCGCCGCCGTCATGCCACGCGCGCGTCAAAAACTCGGATCCGATGGCCTCGTCGCCATTGCAACGGTCGTCTATGCCGGCTCGATGAGCCTCCTCGCACACGTCCGGATCGAGGCCTTGCTTTATGCAGCCATGCTCGCCACGGGCGTCGCGTGGATCAGCATCATGTCGAGCTTCAACGTCGCCGCGAGCTCGGCGGCGCCGGGCTGGGTGCAATCGCGCGCGCTCGGCCTTTACCTCCTGGTGTTTCAGGGCGGACTCGGGCTCGGCAGCTTCGGGTGGGGCACGCTCGCCGGGCGTATCGGCAGCGCCGCGACGCTCTCGGTGGCCGCCGCCTGCGTCCTCCTCGGCCTGCTCTCGGCGCTCCGCTGGAAACTCGGCGCCGCGCGGAAGGACGATGTCGCGAGCTTCGACGCATGGCCCGAGCCCGTGATCGAAGCCCCGATCGACATCGACGCCGGCCCCGTGCTCGTCGAGCGCCGGTATGTCGTCCGGCCGGAACACCGCGTCGAATTCCTCTCGCTCGCCGCGGATCTCGAATCCCTCCGGCGCCGCGACGGGGCCATCGATTGGGCGCTTTATGAAGACCTCGGCAGCAAGGACCGGCTCGTCGAGACGTTTCTCGTCGCCTCGTGGGCCGAGCATCTCCGCCAGCACCGCCGCGCCGTCGCGGCCGACAAGGCGCTCCTCGATCGTATGCGCGCCCTCTCCGAGGACGCCGGCGTCGTGCACCTCGTCGACGCGCGTTCGGCGGCCGCGGCCCGCGCGCGTGGCCTCGAAATCGCGGATCGCGCGCACCGGGAAGAACCGTGACAAACCCCCCTTGAACCCCGCGCCGGGCCCGTGATACAAGCCGCCGCCATGAAGCTCGGGTACGTCATTCTCTACGTGCAAGATGTCGAGGCGGCCGTCGTGTTCTACGAGCGGGCCTTCGGGCTCACGCGGCGGTTCGTCCACGAATCGAACCAATATGCGGAGATGGAGACGGGCTCCACCGCGCTCGCCTTCGTGAGCGAATCCCTCGCCGGCTCCCACGGTTTTTCGTTTCGCGCGAGCCGGCCGACCGAGCTTGCGGCCGCGGTCGAGATCGCGCTCACCACGCCCGACGTCCCCGCGGCCTTCGAGGTCGCCGTCGCCGCGGGCGCCGCGGCGGTGAGCGCGCCCAAGACCAAGCCTTGGGGACAAACCGTTGCTTATGTGCGGGATCTCGACGGGTTCCTCGTCGAGCTTTGCACCCCGATGGGCTGACCGGCGGCGCGGCTCAGGCGCCTTCGGGGGCCAGGCGGAACAGATAGGCGTCGTACCCGGCGAGGAACTTGCGCAGTTTGTCCGGGTAATTCGCAGGCACCGCGCCCTTCACGCTCGGCCGCTCCGCGAGCGCGGCCTTCCAGGCCCGCACGCGGGGCGCCTTCTCGAACACGCGCGTGTCCCGGATCGCGTCGATCACCTCGAAGTATCGGAACGCCGAGGCGATGACGGCGTCGACCATGCTGAACGTGCGCCCGCGGAAATACGGCCCGTCCGAGAGCGCGCCTTCGAGGATCTCCACCTTCGACACGATCGCCTTGCGCTTGGCCTCGAACACCTCGGCATCCTTCGTCGTTTCGAGGGCCCAGATGTCTCCGAGCAGGCCCGATGCGAGGTCGAACCAGGCGCGGTCACGGGCTCGCTCGATCGGGTCCTCCGGGTGCAATTTCGGTCCCGGCTGCGTCTCCTCCAGGTACTCGCAGATCGCGAGGCTCTCGAAGAGCACGGCGTCCTTGCCGCTCTCGTCCCGCACGCGGAGCAAGGGCACCTTGCCGAGCGGTGAGATCGCGAGGAACCAGTCGGGTTTGTTCGAGAGATCGATGTCGATCCGCTCGAAGGCGACCCCTTTTTCAGCGAGCACGATGGCGGCGCGCTGGACGTAAGGGCAAAGCTCGTGGCTGATGAGGGTGAGTTGCGACATGGCGTGCTCCTTCGTTTGGTGCCGTGCGCGTTAGCCGTGCGCGAGAGCTTTGGCCAGCCGCGGCGCGGGCGCAAGCTTCTCGACGAGCCACGAATCGAGCGCGTACTTGCCGCCGCCGAAGACCATCACGGGCACGCTCAACGCGAGCGCGAGCAGGTGATACTCGAAGCCCTCTCCTTGCTGCGCGCCGAACCAGTTCATGAAGAACCCGTGCTGGGCGTGCGAGGTCACGATCGCGCCGAGCATGATCGAGGTGATCCCGAACGCGGCCACGCGCGAGAACGCGCCGAACGCGAGCAGCACCGCGCCGGCCGATTCGCCCAGGATGACGAGGAGGGCGAGCGGCGCGGGCAGGTGCATGGTGTTCGTGAAAAACCCCATCGTACCCGAGAAGCCATATCCGCCGAACCAGCCGAAGAGCTTCTGCGCGCCGTGCGGGAACACGACGAGCGCGAGGACGAGGCGCTGCACGAAGAGGGCGAGGTTCTGCTCTTGGGTCTCGAGAAGTCGCTTCATGACGATCTCCTTTGCCCCTCTTGTGTAACGCGCGGTCGCCCCCTCGATTAGGCGAGGCCGGGCGCAAGCACTGTTCTCCTCCGGGCAACAATCCTGCGCCGCGTCGGGCGCCCTCCTGCTATCGTGCCGGGATGTCGTTCGACCTCGAGTCCCTCGCCTCCATGGCCCTCTTCGCGCGCGTCGTGCAGGCGCGCTCCTTCACGGCCGCCGCCGCGCAGTCCGGCATCGCGAAGTCTGCCGTGAGTCGGCGGATCGCGGGGCTCGAACAACGCCTCGGCGTCGAGCTCCTGCGCCGATCCACGCGCAAGCTCGCGCTTACGGACGAGGGCCTGCGCTTCTACGAGCATTGCAAGAGGATCCTCGAAGCCGCGAGCGCCGCCGAGGACGCCGTCTCCGCCGCGAGCGAGGTGATCCGCGGCCGCATCCGTATCAGCGCACCCGTGACGTTCGCGCGGATGTACCTCGTCCAGGCGCTCGCCGCGTTCCTCCGCGAGAACCCCGAGGTCGAGATCGACCTCGTGCTGGACGATCGATTCGTCGACGTCATCGAGGGCGGCTTCGACCTGATCCTCCGCATTGGCCGGCTCAAGGACGCGAGCTTCGTGGCTCGGCGCATCGCCACGGACCGGATCGTCGTCGTCGCCGCGCCTTCGTACCTCGAACGTCTAGGCACACCCGAGACACCCGAGGACCTCGTGAACCACAACTGCCTGCGTTATGCGCTCGTCCCGGCGAGCGGCGAATGGCGGTTCCGCGACGAGGCCATTCCCGTGCACGGGAACCTCACCGTGAACGACGGCGCCACCCTCGTGCAGGCGGCGATCGCCGGCCTCGGCCTCGTGGTCATTCCGATGTTCATGGTCGCGTCCGACGTCGCCGCGGGCCGGCTCGTCCTCGTGCTCGAGGCCCATCGCCGGGGGGAGATCGGCATTCACGCGGTCACGGCCCAGGGCAAAGGATTGCCCCGACGTACCCGCGCGTTGCTGGATTTTTTGAGCAAATGGTTCGACGACCGGTGCTGGGAGGCCCTCCGCGAGAGGGCCTCCCCCACGGTTTGACGGGGCTCAGCCGCCGGGGCTGAACATGATGGGATACACGACCGTCACGATGCCGCCTTCCGGCTGCGGGAAGGACAGACCATAGAAGGCGCGGACCACGCACGACACCACGCCGCCGTCCGGCATGTCCGAACCGCCATTGCCCACGTTCGACACGGCGCCGTCACGGCCAATGACGAACCGAACGCCCACGCGGCCCTGGAGGTTCGGGTTGTTCCGCAGGCCATTTTCGTAGCAAAGACGGAATCGGCCGAAGTTCTGGCGCACGATGCGCTGAATGACCTCGGGCGGGAGCCGGCCGCTCACGCTCGTGGCGCCCATGCGCACCTGCGGGGGCTTCGTGCGGTGCGAGCCAGAGAGCTTGCCGTGACCCGAGCCGAAGCCCTGGCCCGTGCCCGTGCCCGCGCCGTGCCCGATCGTGCCGATCGAGCCGAGGCCAATGCCCTCGCCGCGGCCACCGCCGCCCTCGCCGATACCGGACAACCCGAGGCCGCCCGCGCCGAACGAGTCGCCGATGTTGTCGCCCCACATGTTGCCGCGCGCCGACATCGCGTCATTGCCGAGCGAATCGTCGCGGCCCCACGGAGCCGTCGGCGCATTCGGATCGCCGCCGGCGCCCGCATTGAGCAGGCCGATCATGCCGAACTCGGCCGCGTCACGCAGCGCTGCCTGCCGCGCGATGTGCGGATCGGCGTTGTCCGCCGGGCCCTGCACGCCATACCGATTGCCCGACGCCTTCGTGGTCGGGTTCCCCATGGAACCCTCCTCGCCCTTCGCCTTCGTGCCCGTGCCGCCTTCCTTGTTGTCGGCGCTGTTCTCCGCCGTCATCTCGGTCGGCTTCTCTTCCTGCTCCTTCTCCGCCGCGGCATTGAGGAACTGCTGGATCATGAACTTTTGATCGTCCGAGACCCCGTCATCGTCGGTCGCGCCCATCGGCGGCATGAAAAACGCCATCGCGGCGAGCAGGCCCACGTGCACGGCCGTCGACAGGCCGTGATAGAGATAATTCTGCGTGTCGAATTGCACGTGGCCCGCGACGACGCGGCCCGCGTTGACCGTAGACACCTGGAAAATCAGCCCGTCCACCTCGATCCGCGCCTTCGAGCCGGGCGGAAGCGTCATCTGGAACGCGCCCGAGAGCTCCGCGCACGGCTGCGTCTTTCCGCTGTCGATCGCCTGCTGCACCGTCATCTTCGGCTGACCGGCGATTTCGATCGTGCCCTTCGCCCGCGGCAGGAGCACCACCGAGACTGCCCCGCCGCGATCCGCGAGCACCACGGGCGCGCGCGTCGTGCCGAGTTTTTCCTGCGGGACGAAGTAATCACACTTGAAGTTCTTCGTCTCCTCCTCGCCCACGTAATACGAGCGCGGCGGCGTCAGGTGCGCGACATTCAGGACCGTTTGATCCCAAAGCACCATCACCTCGACCGACGCGGACGGCGTCTCGACCTCGTCCGACGGGACGTCCGGGCCGCTCTTGACGAGCTGGTACGTGTACGAACCCTCGGGCGCGTCGTGCGGGACCTCGTCGTGTGCGGGCGGCTTCGGCTGCGCGAACGGGTTCTGCATGCCAAACGGATCGCCGCCGCCGAACGGGCTCGCCGCCGCCGCCGCGCCAAACGGGTTCGCCCCGCCAAACGCCGCGGGAGCCGCGGGGGCGCCGAACGGGTTCGCCGAGGGCGACGCGAACGGGTTTGCCCCGGGCTTCGCCGCGCCGGCGGCGACGGCCACGGGCTCGGCCTTTTCCAGCAGGATCTTCGTGCCGCCGATCTGGAGCTGATCGCCCGCCTTGACCTTCACCTTGTTGACGCGCGCGCCATTGACGAGCGTCCCCGGCTCATTGCCGAGATCGATCAGGGTGATGTCCTCGGGCGACGCGACCTCGATGACCGCGTGCATACGCGAGGCGAGTTCATCGTCCACCCGCAGGTGGCTCTTCGGATCCTTTCCGACCTTGACGATGTCTTGCGTCACCGTCTCGCGACGGACGAGCGCGTCATTCTGATACAGCGCGAACGTGAGCGCGACCTTTTGCTTGCCTTCCATGGTGAGCCAGCCTTTCCTGCCGTGCCGTCCCGCCGAGGCGGGCAAATGCCCCCGCGAGAGGCTCGGGGGGTTTTCTTTTCGTGCTCGGAGCCTATTTTCTTCGTGAGGGAGCCGATGAACGGGGCCGAGCCCCACATTCGACCGGCGCTTCCTCCCTGCTCGCCTCGAACGACAGCCGTTCGGACCCAAGGTTCCCGAACGTGCACGATCGATCCGCAGGGGCGTCCCAGGGGCGGCCCCGCGCGGACGGATCCCGCTCCCGCCCACGGCTGAGCATGGGTCTCATCTCGGGGCCGCCTCGCTGGGGCGTTGCCCCAGGCCCCACCCGGGGCTATCCGCCCCGGGACCCGGACCAGCGAGGCGCTGGACCCAGGGTCGATGAACTGCGCATCGCGCAGTTCATCGAACGGGCCGAGTCAAGACCACGAGCGACCCCGCCAGCCAAGACGGCAGCGCTGACGGTTCAGCCGGCAACGTGGTCTCAACGGCCTGTGGGAAGAACTGCGCATCGCGCAGTT
>NZ_SSMQ01000043.1 GCF_005144585.1 Polyangium fumosum
GCCCCGGACCCCGCGGGGGGCTGTCCGCCCCCTCGACCCCGGACCAGCGAGGCGCTGGACCCAGGGTTGAAAAACTGCGCTCCGCGCAGTTTTTCAAACAGGCCGACGAAGAAGCCGGGGTGCCAGCCAAACCAGCAGCGCGGCTGTCTCCGTTGGCAGGATCGCCGCCGGTCTTGACCGGGCCTGTTCGATGAACTGCGCATCGCGCAGTTCATCGAGCTTGGGTCCAGCCCCTGGCTGGTCCGGGTGCAGGGGCGGACAGCCCCTGCTGGGGCCTGGGGCAAAGCCCCAGCGCGACGCCTCCCTCCTCCCTCAGCCTGGAATCCGTGCTTCCGGGAGCGTCAGCTCTGCGGTCACGCCGTAACAATACTTCGAGAAGGAGAACCGGATCAGGTCGAGGCGCTGGACGAGCGCGACCATCCATCGCGGGGGGCGCCGCTCGAATTTGAGCTCCAGCACGCATACCGGCTCCTGGGTCCGCGTCTGCCCCCGATGATCGATGGGGCGCCATCGCCCCGGGATGGCTTCGAGATCGATCGATTCCTGCTGCTGGACGGCGATCTTGCGGTCGAAGGTGAGCCGCGCGTAGGTGTCGATCTCGCTGATGTAGGCCTCGCGCTCGTATTCGACGAGCAACACCGGGCGGATGTGGTGCCGGTGATAGGGCGCGAGAAACCGCATCGCGCCCGATCGTGCGCCGGGGGAGAGCGCGGCGAGCGCGGACTCCTTGCCGGCGAGGACGTCTCGCCATGCGGCCGCGGGGATGGCGGCGCGCGTCTTGACGATCACGTCGAGCACGCGCCGCTTCACCTCCAGAAAGACAGGGCTCTCCGTGCTCGCCGGATAACAGCGCGCCCGGAGCTTGAATCGATCGGCTTGCTCTCGCTCGTTCGCCCAGAACAGGTCGTAGCGGTCCGTATCGAAGTACAGCGAGCGGATGCGGTAGGTCCCGTCGGGCCCGGCGTACTTGTCGATCTTGGATGTCGCGCGCGCCGTGGCGCGGATGCCGGGCACGAGCCCTTCGGGGACCAGGTATTTGTATTCGTACCGCTCGATGATGTTGTCCACGGCGCGCCTCGGGTTCAGTTCGTGGGGGCGATCTTGTCGCTGCGCACGGTCACGATGTTGCGGAGATCGGTCACGCTCTCGTCGAAAGCGGCGAGGTCCTTGCTCGTCTGCTCGCCCGCGGCCGCCGTGTGGAGCACCGCGGCGGCCTGGTTGATGACCGCTTGCATCGACGTCTCGTTCCACGCGTTCCGGGCGAGCTCGTCGAGCTGCGTATGGAACTCCATCTCGAGCGCTGTGATCGCGCGGATTCGCAGCGGCAGCTTGGTCACGGGCGTCGTCTCGGTGTCGAACGAAGGATCGTCGAGGATCCGGTCCATCCCGTGGGGCATGAACACGAAGAGCCCGGTGGCGGGGTTATCGTAGATGTAATGGTTGTTCGCTCGGAATGCGAAGCCGTCCCAGTGGCCGAGCAGCGCTTCGAGGGCGTAGATCTTCATGAACTGGCCGAGATCGAGGTGCTCTTCCAGCGCCTTGGCGAACGCCGCGTCGGGCGTGTCCTGGATGACCTGGGCGAGCGCGCGCAGATCGTCCCGGGACCTCCCGTCCTTTTTCTCGTCCTCGAGCTCCATGTGCTCGACGTCGTCCGCGAAATCGCCGCAACACGGGCCTTCGTACAGGTTGCCCTCGGCGAACTCTTCGCCGAAGTGGCTCCGGAGAAAGTCTTTGTCGACGGCCTCGACCACCACGTAAATCCCCTTGTCGACGCCGTTCAGCGTCACCTGGGCGTGCGCGACGCGCGCCGCGGGCAGGCCGGCGCGCAAATGCACGTCCGAGCCGAGCCGGCTGCGCAAAAAGCTGGGATCCTGCTTCGAGTTGTTCAGGATGAGCTTGTTCAGCCCGTAGAGCTTGGCCTGGTCGTCGAACGCGTCGAACTTGATGGAGAAGCTCGGCTTGTCGTCGAGAGCCACGAGCGTATTGCCCTTTTGCCGGATCCCGGACCCCGCGACGAGCTCGCCGTCGTAGACGATGTCGCAAGGCACGCGCTCCTCGAGATCACTCTCGAGCGTACCGAGATACGTCGAAGCGATGGTGATCTCGACCTTGTGGAGTTTGGCAGGGTCGAAGACCCCCTCGACGGGATCCTCGGCGGTGCATCCCGTGAAGGCCGATAGAAACAGGAGGATCGAGGCGAGACGGGTTCCCATGCCCGCGAGGATACGAGGTCCCTGTTAACGGCGTGTTAAGCTGGCGAAAGATGTGCGATCGGGAGTCGCACACGGGCGCGCGTCCCCTCGTTCGGCGTGCTGATGAGCTCGATGTGGCCGCCGTGCGCGTCGACGATCCGCTTCGCGAGCGGCAGCCCCAAGCCGAGGCCCCCGGTCGCGCGGGTGCGGCTCCTGTCGACCCGGAAGAACGGGCGAAACACACGCGGAAGATCCTCGGCCGAGATCCCGACGCCCTTGTCGACGACCTCGACCGTGATGTCCTCGCCCCCACGCGCGACGAGCTCCACCGCCTCCGCCGGCTCCTCCGTGTACTTGTGGGCATTCTCGAGCAGGTTGTCGAAGACCCGCCGCAGGAGCACCGGATCCGCGTCGACCGAGGGCAAATCCGCCGGCACGTCGACCCGCAACGCCCGCTGCGGGTGCGCCGCGCGAAACCGCGACGCTGCGTGCGTGAGCAGATCGTGCACGTCCACGCGCTCGCGGCGGAGCGGCGGAATGCCGGCGTGCGAGGCCACGTCCTCGAAATCGAGCCGCGCGGCCGTCAGCACGTCGGAGATGAGCCGCTCGAGCTCGTCGAGATCCCCCCCCATCTCGCCGAGCATCTCCCGCGCGACGGCGACGTCGCCCTCCGCCTCGGCGACGAGCGCGAGGGCCATTCGAATCCGCGAGAGCGGCGTGCGCAGCTCGTGCGAGACGTTCGCGAGCAGCTCCCGCTCGGCCCGCAAAAGCTCGGTCACGCGTTCGGCCATTTCGTCGAACGCGCGCGACACGTCGCCTAGCTCGTCGCGGTTCGGCAGGGCGGCGCGGGCCTTCAAATCGCCGCCGCCGAACGCGCGCGCCGCGGAAGACAGGCGACGCAGCGGCCGCGTGAGCGTACGCGCGAGCAGCCATGACGAGATCCCCACGACGACGAGGACCATTCCGACCACGCGGGGCCCGGTGATGGGCGGCCCCGGCGGCGGTCGAAACGCCGAGAGTTGCTCGATACGCCCTTCGCGGCCATCGGGAAACCGCACGGGCCTCACGTGACAAGGCGGAGGCCGGTCCTCCATGAATTTCCCCGGCCGGGGCGGCATACAGCGGGGCGGCGGGCCGAGCGCGTTCGTCGCGAAGACGGCGCCGTCCGGATCGACCACGGTGGCCGTCGCGTGCAGCTCTCGCTGCATGAGATCGAGCACGCCCTGGAGCTCGCGCGGGTCGTCGATCTCCCGCGCGATCATCTCGTGAAAGAAACGAACCTGGTGCTCGTGCGGGAACCCCTTGGGCCGGTTGATCTCGAGGAGCGCGATGAATCCGGCCGCGACCAGGGCGAACTGCGCGAGCCCGACGAGGTAAATGCGGAGGGCCAGGCGCGCGCGCAGGACGTTACGGAGGGCCATGGCTCACATCCGGTCGACCGCGAATACGTACCCGATGCCGCGCACGGTCTTGATGATGCGCGGGTTTTTCGGATCGTCGCCGAGCTTCTTCCGCAGGTGCGAGACGTGCACGTCGATCGAACGATCGAAGGCCTCGTCCGCGCTGCCCCGCACGAGATCCACGAGCTGCTCGCGCGTGAGGACACGCCCGGCCCGCTCGGCGAGGGCATGCAGGAGATCGAACTCGTAGGTCGTGAGCGCGAGATCCACCCCGCCGAAGACCGCCCTGCGCGCGCAGGGATCGATCGTGAGGGAGCCGGCGACGATCTGGCGCTCGGCCGGAGGGCCCGCGAGGCCACGGGCGCGGCGCGCGTGCGCCCGGATGCGCGCGAGCAGCTCACGCGCGGAAAAGGGTTTGGGGAGGTAGTCGTCCGCGCCGCCTTCGAGGCCCATGACGCGGTCGGCCTCTTCGCCGCGCGCGGTGACCATGATGATCGGCGTGTGCACGCGGGCGCGCAGCCGCTGGCAAACCTCGAAGCCGTCGATCTCGGGCAACATGAGATCGAGCAGGACGACGTCGGGGTGCTCGCGCAGCACGGCGGCGATGCCGTCGCGCGCGTCGGTCGCGAGGGTGACGCGGACGTTGTGGGATTCCAGGTATCTCGCCGTGAGGCGCGCGAGCTTCTCGTCGTCCTCGATGAACACGATCGAGGTCGAGGTCCTCTCCACGGGCATCATCCGCGCAGACTACCACCCCCGCCTCAGGCGGAGTGCGTCGCTAACAGTTGCTTAACATGGGGCAAACGAGCGGGCGGGAAACGGCCTTGCTGCGCCGGGACGAACGGCGCTACTTCGCTGCCATGGACCCCGGGATCGCCGCGGCCGCACGCGCTCTCTCGGCCGGTGATCCGCTCGGCGCGCTCCAGCGCGTGGCGCTGCGCGAGGACCCGCCCGCCCTCGCCCTGCGGGGCATTGCGATGGCCCAGCTCGGCGCGTACGACCGGGCGCGGAAGCTGCTCCGGCGCGCGGCGCGCGCGTTCGGTCCACGCGAGCGCGTCGGGCGGGCTCGTTGTCAGGTGGCCGAGGCGGAGATCGCCCTCGCCACGCGCGATCTGCGCTTTCCCGCGCACACGCTGGACGCGGCGGCGCGCTCGCTCGAGGCGCTGGGAGACCACGCGAACGCCCTGCTCGCGCGGCTCGTCGGCGTCCGGCGTCTGCTGCTCCAAGGCCAGCTCGACGAGGCGGAGGCCCCGGGGCCGCTGCCTGGAGGGTAAAACCCTCTCGCGTGCCGGCCCGTGGGCCGGGCGCAAAGCAGCGGAGGCCTTCATGCAAACGAGCAAGCGCGACCCCCAGGTGCAGCAAGCGGAGATCGTCCGCGAGTATGGTCCCTTCCCCGGCGTGGAGCGCGTCCACGGCGTGTGACGTTCGACGGCCAGCGCGTGTGGTTCGGGAGAGGCGAGGCGCTCGCTGCCTTCGACCCGGCGAGCGGCGAGATCGTCCGCGAGCTCGACGTCCCGGCGCCCGCCGGGACTGCGTTTGATGGCCGATACCTCTGGCAGATCGACGGCGACCGGATCCAGAAGGTCGACCCGGGATCGGGGCGCGTCGTGGGGACGATTCCCGCGCCCGCTGGCGGCGGCAGCTCCGGCCTGGCGTGGGCGGAGGGGACGCTTTGGGTCGGCGCGTATCGTGCCCGGAAGATCCACCAGATCGACACGTCGACCGGCGCGCTGCTGCGGACCCTCGAATCCGATCGGTTCGTGACCGGCGTTGCCTGGGTCAACAACGAGCTCGGGCACGGCACCGACGAGGACGAGCAGAGCGACATTCGCCGGATCGATCCGGAGAGCGGCCGCCGCGAAGCGGTGACGAACGAAAGGGGGTCAGAAGAGGGACTCGCCCACACGATGAGCTGGGGGCGTCACCACGATACGTACGACGCCACCTGAAACGCGCGCGTCCGCGTGGACGGGGTTGTGGACCTCGTGGACGGGGTTGTGGACCCCGTGGACGGGGTTGTGGACCCCGTGGACGGGGTTGTGGACCTCGTGGACGAGGTCGCGGACGCTGTGGACGAGGTTGTGGACCCCGTGGACGGGGTTGTAGACCCCCGTGGACGGGGTTGTGGACCCCGTGGACGAGGTCGTGGACCCCGTGGACGAGGTCGTGGACCCTGTGGACGAGGTCGTGGACCCCGCGCACGCGGTCGCGGACCCCGTGGACGAGGTCGTGGACCCCGTGGACGAGGTTGTGGACCCCGTGGACGAGGTTGTGGACCTTGTGGACGAGGTTGTGGACCCCGTGAACGAGGTCGTGGACCGTCGGCTGGGCTGGCGATCGGAAGTCTGCCGCCGCCTGCTCGGCCGTGGTACGTCAGCGCCATGGGTCTCTTGACCTTCGGACTCAACGTGACGCTCGACGGGTGCTGCGACCATCGCGAGGGGATCGCGGACGACGAGCTGCACGACTACTTCACGCAGTTGATGGACGCAGCCGGGGCGATGCTGTGGGGGCGCGTCACCTACGAGTTGATGGAGAGCGCTTGGCCGGCTGTGGCGCGCGACGAGAACGCGCCGCGCGCGATGCGGGAGTGGGCGCGCAAGCTGGAGGCCAAGCCGAAGTATGTGGTGTCGGCCTCGCGCCGCGACTTTCCGTGGAGCAACACCTTCCGGGTCGAGGGGGATTTGCACGAGGCCGTGAGGCAGCTCAAGGAAAAGACCCCGCAAGGCGTGCTCGTTGGCAGCCCCACGCTGTCCGCCGCGCTCGAGCGGCTGGGGCTGATCGACGAGTACCGGCTCGTCCTCCACCCCGTCCTCACCGGCCATGGGCCGACCTTGTTTCAGGGCCTGGAACCCTCGCGGCGCCTCGAGCTGGTCTCGACGAAGCGCCTGACGTCCGGCGCGCTGGCGCTTCACTACCGCCGCAGAGAGGGATGACGCTCGACCCGAGACCCGATCAGGCAGGGCGGTCCTCGTCCTCGGAGTCGAAGGACTCGCAGACCTCGTTGAGGACTCCTGGACGATCGGGTGGACGAGGTCGTGGACCCTGCCGCCTCGACGTCGTGGTCAGAGCGCGGCTTCGATGGCCTGCACGACCTCGGGCGACTCGGGCGTCACCCGCGGAGAGAAACGCGCGAGGACCGCGCCGTCCCGGCCGACGAGGAACTTCTCGAAGTTCCAGGAGATGTCCGAGCCGCCGCCTGCCTTGCTGCCGATGAGCCACTGGTAGAGCGGGCTGCGCTCCGCGCCGTTCACGTCCTGCTTGGCGAGGAGCGGAAAGTCGACGCCGTAGGTCGTGGAGCAGAACTGCGCGATGTCCGTGGCCGAGCCCGGCTCCTGCCCGAGGAACTGGTTGCAAGGCGCGCCCACCACGAGAAACCCGCGATCGTGGTAACGCTCGTAGAGCTTCACGAGCCCCTCGTACTGCGGCGTGAGGCCGCAGCGGCTGGCGACGTTGACGAAGAGCACGACCTTGCCCGCCAGCTCTTCGAGCGGGAGCGGCGCGCCGTCGAGCCGCTGGAGCGAGAGGGCCTGCATGGAGGTGGGCCCGCCCTCGGGGGCCTTGCCGTACACCGCGCGATTCACGACGCCGACCAGTTTGTTGAGCATGCGGATCGCAATACCCGAGGACGGGCCGCGGCGCCAGGGGCTCCCTGGGGCCGCGGCGGCGTCCGCCCTCGACGATGGCAACCCGAACGCGCGGAGCCCCGAGCGCACCAGGTCCACCGGCACCGGCATTCGCGCCGGCCGCCGACGCCCGCAGGCGAGCCGCTCGATCCGGGCGGCTTCAATGACTCGTCTCCTACCGAGACCGCGCTGAAATCAGAGCAGGACGCCCCATCGCGCCCGCTTGCCCGGTCTCGCGGACCTCCTCAGAGTCCGTTCGGGACCACGGTGACGGTGCCGGATCCCCTGTTGGTCAGGATGAGATCGGCGTACCCGTCCGCGTCCATGTCCGCGGTGGCGATGGCGTTGAGGCCGGGCGAGGCGCCGGTCGAGACGACGGTGCCCGTGGTGAAGCCTCCGGTGCCGTTGCCGGTCATCGGGCGGACGCCGCCCGAGGCTGCGGTGACCAGGATGTAGGCGTCGAGCTTGCCGTCGCCGTTGAAGTCATTGGCCACGACGCCCAGCGCCGAATTGGAGGCCACCGTGGGCGCGGCGGCGGACGGAACGCCGCTCGCGAAGGTGCCGTTGCCGTTCCCCTTGAAGAAGAAGAGGTACCGGCCGGCCGCGCCGTTCGAGAGGATGTCGAGCACGCCGTCGCCGTTGGCGTCGCCGAAGGCGATGCCCGCCGTCTGGCCGCTGACGGCGTTCGTGTAGGCGACGGGTGCGGCGAACGAGCCGCTGCCCTGGTTGAGGAGGATCGACAGGCGTGCGGTGGAGGGGCTCGTCACCACGATATCGGAGAAGCCGTCGCCGTTCAGATCACGGCAGGCGATGGTCGACTGCACGCCGCCGGTGTTCGAGATGGTGATGAACGTGGGCGCGCCGAAGCTGCCTCCGCCGGTGCCGAGGATCACGCTCACCTGGCTCAGGGTCACGCTGGTCGTGGCGATGTCGGCGATCCCATCTTGATCGAAGTCCCCTGTGCAGAGGTGAATGGATCCCGGGGTGCCGGTGGTGAAGGTCGTCGGCGCGCCGAAGGTTCCGGGCGCGCTCGGGCCCAGGTTCCGGTAGACGCTGATGCTCCCGTTGCTGAGGGGCTGGTTGGTCTGGCCGTTGACGGTGACGGCGTCGAGCCACCCGTCGCCGTCCACGTCCACCGCCACGACCGCGTTGCTGGAGAGCGGGGCGCCCGTATAGGTGACCTCCGACTGGATGGTTGCGTCGCCGTTGCCGAGGAAAGCGGAGAACGAGCCGGAGGGGGTCACGATCGATCCGAATTCGGCGTTGGCCACCAGGATGTCGAGCTTCCCGTCGCCATTCACATCGGCGACCGCCGGAGCCAGCGGATCGTGGTTCGCGGGGACGCTGACCGGCGTGCCGGGGACCTGGCCGGAGGGCGCGGCCTGGCAGGTGCCGTTCGAGCAGATTTCGCCCGTCGCGCACGCGAGGTTGCATCCGTTGCAGTGATTGGCGTCGCTCTGGGTGTTCACCTCGCAGCCGTCGGACGAGCTGCCGTTGCAGTCCGCGAGGGGGCCGGAGCAAGCCTCGCAGTGGGTCCCCTCGTAGGTGGGCGCGCATTCGCAGGTGTAGCTGCCCACGCCGTCGGTGCAGACGCCGCCGTTCTGGCACGGGCTCGCGGCGCACGCGTCGATGTTGGTCTCGCAGTTGGCGCCCGTGAAGTCGGGAGCGCACGCGCACGTGTAGCCATGGATGCCGTCGGTGCAGGTGCCGCCGTTCTGGCACGGGCTCGCGGCGCATTCGTCGATGTTGGTCTCGCAGTTTGCGCCGGTGAAGCCGGGCGCGCATTCGCAGGTGTAGCTATTGATGCCGTCGGTGCAGGCGCCACCGTTCTGACACGGGCTCGCGGCGCATTCGTCGATGTTGGTACAGCTCACGCCGTCGCCCTCGTACCCCGCGTTGCAGGCGCAGGAGAAGGAGCTGACTGTATTGGTGCAGGTGGCGTTTGCGTCGCAGTTGTCGGTGCCGGCGGCGCACTCGTCGACGTCGACGCAGGTACCGCTCTGGCACGTGAGGCCGTCGCAGCAGGGCACCGTGGCGTCGCACGGCGCGTTCACGGGCAGGCAGCCCAGGCCGCTGCACGTCGGGTCGAAGAGCGGCGAGCTCGGGTCGAGGCTGGTGACGTAGTCGCCGTTGTGGCCGCTATGCGCGTTGATGCACGCCTGCTCGCTGACACGGATGATCGTGTAGGGATGCGTCGTCGAGCCGGTCTTGTGGCAGATCTGGACCTTCCCGTTGACATCGAAGTAGTTGCACTGCGCGGCGGTGAGCGCGTCATGGGCCTCGCCCACGGCTTCGCCGCCTTCCTGGCTGTCGGC
This sequence comes from Polyangium fumosum, assembly GCF_005144585.1. Classification (GTDB taxonomy): domain Bacteria; phylum Myxococcota_A; class Polyangia; order Polyangiales; family Polyangiaceae; genus Polyangium; species Polyangium fumosum. Next base: position 9,534 of record NZ_SSMQ01000043.1, read on the forward strand.
CTCGGAGGGGTCGGCGCTGGCGCAGCCCACGAGGAGCAGGGCGGAGAGAGCCGGGACCGTCAGGTAGGAGAGAGAGCTTTTGAGATAACGCACGTCGAGTCCTCTGTTCTTGTGAATGCGTAGGGGGCCGCGCGACGCCGACCCAGCGCCGACGGGGATGCGTCGGGTCGCCAGTACAAGAACGATGCCACCGTGGAATATGGCCTCGGGTGATGTCGTGGCAGGCCCGGCCCGTCTTTCGGCGCGCTGGCCTGGTATCGCGGACATCACGACACGGAGTACGACGGACCTCGGACCCAGCCGCTGCTGCTGACTGTGTGCCTCAGATGCGGAGAAGGAGCATCACCCTCCCGAGCAATCGCGGCTGCTCCGCCGAGAACGAATACGGCGTGTTGGTCCGTCAGGAGGGGATTGGGACGACGGGTCGGTGAGCACGTAACAACAAAGGAAGCGTCCCCGCGTTTTCAGCGTGTCCCCGACAGAACCGCCTGACCTCTTCCCTTCACGAAACCCGCCGGCGCCGCATGGCAAGAAATCGCCTCGCGAGCCCGTGGATCCCCGGGCCAAACTCACGGTACGCTCGCGAGAATGTACCTTACCCTGCCCTGCCTCCTCTCGTCGTCCCTTCTCCCTCTCGTCCTCGTCGGCTGTGGTGAACACGCGCCGGCGTCCCCTGCGCTCGGCTCCGCCCGCGCGGCCCTCGAGACCGTCGTCGGCCCCGAGATCGGCTTCGGTGATCCCCTCCCCGGCTTCGCGGCCGAGCTGCAATGGCGCCCCGCGGTGGCCTTCGGCGGCGGCGCGTACTTCGCGGTCTGGCAGGATCACCGCAATGGCCGGGACCGTATCTTCGGCTCGCGCGTGATGCCCGACGGCACCCTCGTCGATCCGTACGGCCGCCACCTCGCCGACGGCCGCGAGCCCTCGATCGCCTCCGACGGCACGACCTTCCTCCTCGCCTACGAGGGCAGCACCCTGATGCCCACCGGCGTGGCTTCGAGCGTGCGCGTGATGCGCGTCGACCCAGCGGGCGTGGTCCTTGATCCCGGGGGGATCCTCGTCGCGGACGACGACACGATCCAGGCCAAGGTCGCCTCCGATGGCCATGGCTTTTTCGTCGTATGGGACAAGGCGTGCTCCTCCTCGACCTGCGAGGTCCGCGCCGCGCGTGTCGCCGGAGGCGGCGCCGTGCTCGATCCCGGTGGCTTCCTCGTCGCGTCCGTCCCGAAAGGGCCCCACCTCGCCGCCCCCATCGTGGCCTCGGACGGCACGGAGTACCTCGTGGTCTGGCGGGACGGCGAGCTCCGCGCGCGCCGGTTCTCCGCGTCCGGCGCCCCGCTCGATCCCACGCACACGGTCCTCGTCGCCGGCCCGGACGCGTGGGACCCCGCGCTCCTCCACGACGGCACGAACTACGTCTTCGGCTGGGCCACGGGCACCGGCGTGCGCGCCTTGCGGATCTCGTCCTCGGGCGCCGTGATCGACCCGAGCCCCATTGAGGTCGCGATCGACCCCTCGAGTTATCCGGGAAGCCTCGTCGCCGCGCGGGACGGGGTGAACACGCTCTTCGCGTGGGGGGATTCCAACGGCGTCGAAGCGAGCTTCCTGCGCATCGGGCGCCTCTCTCCGGCCGGGATCCCCCTCGATCCCCCGACCGGCATCGCGCTCGGCAAGAACGTCGACGGAATCGCCCTGGCCAGCTCGGGCGCGGAGGCGCTCGCCCTCTGGACGCAGCGGAGCCATTCCTTTTGGGAGGTCACCAGCGGAGACATCGTCGGCACACGCATCGACCCCTCGGGGGCCGCGCTCGACGAGCCGCGTATCGTCGTTTCGCAAAGCGCCAATCAACAGTCCCAGCCCGCGGTGGCCTTCGACGGGACGAACCACGTCGTCGTGTGGACCGACGACCGCGATTTCGAACAAGGCACCCAGTGGTTCGACATCCACGCGGCTCGCTTGTCCCCGGACGGGACCTTGCTCGACCCGCAGAGCATCCCCGTCTTCGCGGGGGACTGGATGCAGAAGCAGCCGCGCGCGTTCTTCGACGGCCAGAACACCCTCGTCGTATGGGAGGGCGAGGAGAGCTTCCCTCCCGAGGAGCCCCTGGTGGGCCGCGCGGCGCGCTTGAGCCCGGGCGGCGAGATCCTCGACGCCGCGCCGATTCCGCTCCCGGCCTCCAGCGACGCGGCCTCGGACGGCGCGGGCCTCCTGTTCGTGGGCGCGAGTGCCGGCAAGCTCCACGCGTTCCGCGTGGGACAGGACGGCGTCGTCTCCCCGGTGATCGACCTCTCCGCGGCGCCGACGGAATGGCTCGGCCATACGCCGGCCATCTCCTTCGACGGGACGAATTTCTTCGTGACCTGGTCCTCCGCCGCCGGCATCCACGGCGGCCGGCTGACCCCTGCGGGCGAGCCGCTCGATCCAGGAGGTGTTTTGGTCGCGCCCGCCGCGCCTGGCATGCCGACCGAGTCGCCTGACGTGGTGTTTACAGGAACGCACCACGTCGTCTCGTGGCAGGAGGTGGTGGCTCCGCGGCTGGCGAACTTGCGCGCCGCGCGCGTGACCCCCGACGGAATGGTCGTCGACCCACCCGGGCTCGTGATCGGCGAGAACCTGCCGTTTGGTGCTTGCGCGGGCGTCGCGTATTCCGCCTTCGGCGCCATCGAGGGCACCTGTCCCTCCCTCGTCGCCGTGGGATCCCGTGCGCTCGTCGCATTCCGGGCCTTCACGGACCCCACGGACCCGGCCGCGATCGACCTCGTGGCGAGGACGATTGAGGCCGATGGCACGGTGACCCCGAAAGTCCCGCTCTCGGCCGAGCCCACGTGGGTCGAGGGCGTGCCCGCGATTGCGGCGGAAAACGGGAACAAGGCCCTCGTGGCGTATGCGCGGTTCGTCCCGGGAGAGCCGTTCAGCGCGAATCGTGTCTTCGGGCGGTTCGTGGAGCTCGACGGCGCAGGCGGAAGCGGCGGCGGAAGCGGAAGCGGGAGCGGGAGCGGAGGCGCAGGTGGAGCGTCGAGCTCCTCCGGCGCCGGTGGCCTTGGCGGCGCGGGCGAGCCGCCGGTCAACGGCGGAGAGGGCTGCGACTGCCGGGTGACGCCGGGCGAAACGAAGCCGCTCTTGCCCTTCGGCGCCGCGGCCTCCCTCCTCCTCCTCGCGCGCCTTCGCCGTACGATGCGCCGCTCCGCCCATCTTGTTCGGTAGCGGGGAGGAGGAAATCCCGGTTTGGACGCAGATGCCGTCACGCGGGCATGACCCCTGGGGCTCGGGCCCGCGCCCCCTGAGCGCCCAGTCGCCGGGATGGAACGTGGCCCGCTCGAATGCGCTGGCGGCCTCGCGGACCGCGACTAGGGTGCTCCTCGATGATGACGACGACGAAGCTCTCTTTGGTCTTGCTCGCGGCGACGACGCTCCTCGCGTGTTCGCGTGCGCCGAAGCCGAGCAGCCGTCACGATGCGGTCGCGCCCGTCGGTAGCGTATCGCCGGTCGCGAACGCGAGCGACAACCCGTTCGTGCACCCGATGCCTCCGACGACCGCGCGTATCGTCTACGAGAAGCACGACGGCTCGCTCAGGATGGTTTTCCACGTGAAGAACGGACGCGTTCGCGCAGAGACCACGGGCGGCATGTTCGCCGGCGACGATTACACCGTCAGCGACGGCGAGTCCGAGGTGCGTGTGTTCCCGAAGCAGCGGAAGGTGATTCGCTTCCGCACCGCGGCGGCCCACCTGTTCGAAGAGTACCGCAAGCTCGGTCCCGAGGCGCAGGCGGCCGTCCGGCGGAGCATCGACCTCGTCCTTCCCGATCTCCCGTTTTACCAGGAGGGACCACTCGAGGCACTGGACGTGCGCGACATCCATGGCCTGAAGGCGAGCTGCTATCGCCGCACGTCGCAGATCCTCACGAGCGTGTCCGAGGCGTGCTTCTGGCGCGGGATCCGCGTGTGGCTGATGGGCAAAAACCCGATCGACGGCAGCGACCTCCGCGCCGGTGCGACCGACGTCGTGCTCGGCCCCGCGCTCGACGACGAGCTCTTCGTGATCCCTTCGGACTACACGCAAGAGCTCGGCTCGACCGATGAGATCATGCACGGCGTTTATGCCTCGCTCCTCGAGCGCATGCAGAGTCCGCGGTTCTCGATCGCGCACCTCGATCGCTACGCGCAGACGCCTTGAACGCCGCGCTGTTGGTCCGTTCTGCGCCGCAACCTGCGAGTGATACCAATGTCTGGAGCTTCCCCCCTCGTCAATGGCTTGAGAATGGAGCGCATCCCCACGCGGGCGGTGCGCCTCGTGGGCGCTCCCGTCGACGAGACGCGGATCCGCGAGGTCGCGTTCGTGGGCACCGATCTGTGGGCGCAGATCGACGGCGCCGTCTACCGTCTCCGCGGCGAAGACTGCCGTCTCCAGATCTCGCTGCCGCCGGGGATTCGCATGAATCGCGCGGTGGAGCGCTGGGTCGAGTTCCGCCGAGCACGCGGGATGGGGGCGATCGACGACGCGGTGCCGAGCGACGTTCGCGTCGCGGGCGTATGGGTGTACGACGCTGCGCAAGAACGCTGGCACGCGGGCCCCTGGCCCGCGGCCATGCGCTGCTATGTCATCGATACCGAGAGGTCCCGCGAGCCCGAAGACTGCGTCATCGACAACCCGGTCGATGGGGTGTCCTTCGACGCGTCGAGCTGGGGAGATCGTCACTTCATCCATGCCTGCGCGCCGGACGGGCAACGGATCGCGCTCGACGATGGGGTCCTCGACCTGGCGACGGGCTGGGTCGGCAGCTTCGGGCGGTTCGACGAAGCGTCGATACCCGAGGACCTCCCGATCATCGAGGCCCGCGGGATCGCCCTCGACGCCGCCGACTTCGGCGAAGCCGTCGCGTGCGACGACGAGGGCAAGATCTGGTGGGTCCGCAACACCGCTGAATTGGGGCTCGACCCCGTGTGGGAACGGGGGATCCGCGGAGCCCTGGGGCGGGGCCTGCCCGGCCTCACGTCGCTCCTCGCGTCAAAGCGGCGACGGTTTCGGCGTGTCCCCGACAGAACCCATGGAAGGGTTCACAACACGAAACCCGAGAGCAAGGGCCCGCGAGCGCCGCTCGGCAGGAAATCGCCTCGCGCGCCCGTGGATTCCCAAGGCAAACCCACGGTACGCTCGCAAGAATGCGCCGTACCCTGCCCTGCCTCCTCACGTCGTCCCTCCTCTCTCTTGTCCTCCTCGGCTGCGGTGAAAACACACCGGCGTCCCCCGCGCTCGGCTCCGCGCGCGCGGCCCTCGAAACCATCATCGGCCCCGAGATCGGCCTCGGTGATCCCCTCCCCGGCTTCGCGGCCGAGGTGCAAGGCAGCCCCGCGGCGGCCTTCGGCGACGGCGCGTACTTCGCGGTCTGGCAAGACGGGCGTAATGGCCGGGACCGCCTCTTTGGCTCGCGCGTGATGCCGGGCGGCACCCTCGTCGACCCCTACGGCCTTCACCTCGCCGACGGCCGCCATCCCGCGATCACCTATGACGGAACGAACTTCCTCCTCGTCTACGAGGGCAGCACCTCGGAGCCTTCCGGCGCCTCTCCTTCGAGCGTGCGCCTGATGCGCGTCGACCCGGCCGGCGCCGTGCTCGATCCCGGCGGGATCCTCGTGGCCGAGGACGAGCACATCCAGGCCAAGGTCGCCTCCGATGGCCAGGGCGCCCTCGTCGTCTGGGACAAGACCTGTCCCTTCTCGAATTGCGAGGTCCGCGCCGCGCGTGTCGCCGCCGATGGCACCGTCCTCGATCCCGGCGGCTTTCTCGTGGCGCCCGCCGACGACGCCCCCGACCCCGCGCGTCCCGTCGTGGCCACGGACGGCACCGATTACCTCGTGGTCTGGAAGGACGGGGAGATCCGCGGGCGCCGTTATTCCGGCGCAGGCGCCCCGCTCGATCCCACCCACGTCGTCCTCGTCGCCGAGCCGCAGGCCGACCATGCCGTGCTCGTCCACGATGGCGCCCAGTACGTGCTCGGCTGGGGCCATTCCACCGGCGCGTTCGCCGCGCGGATCTCGTCCGCGGGCGTGATGCTGGACCCGAGCCCGATTCCGGTGTCGGGCGTCGCGGGGTATCCCTCGGGCCTCGTCGCCTCCCACGACGGCGTGAACACGGTCTTCGCCTGGAATGACTACGAGCCGATGACCGACGCCGTCACGCTGCGCACGGCGCGCCTCTCGCCGGCCGGGCTCCCGCTGGGTCCCCCGGCGGGCGTGCCGCTCGGCAACAACGTCTACGACGTCGCCCTGGCCAGCAGCGGTGCGGGGGCGCTCGCCCTCTGGACCCAGCGGAGCCACAGCTCCGACGACGTCAACAGCGGCGACATCGTCGGCACGCGCCTCGATCCCGCGGGCGCCGCGCTCGACGATCCCCGGATCGTCGTCTCGCAGAGCTCCAATCAACAATACCAGCCCGCGGTGGCGTTCGACGGCACGAACCACGTCGTCGTGTGGACCGACGACCGCGATTTCGAGCAAGGCATCCAGTGGTACGACATCTACGCCGCGCGCTTGTCCCCGGACGGCACCCTGCTCGACCCGCAGAGCATCCCCGTCTTCACCGGCGCCAACATCCAGATGGAGCCCCGCGCGTTCTTCGACGGCCAGAACACCCTCGTCGTGTGGGGGACCGATTCGTCCTTTCCTGCCTATGAATATCCGCTCGCGGTCCGCGCGGCGCGCTTGAGCCCGGCCGGCGTGGTCCTCGATTCCCCGCCCTTCGTCCTCCCGGCCTCCCACGACGCGGCCACGGACGGCGCGGGCCTGATGTTCGTGGGCGCGAGCGAGGCGGGGGCTCTCCACGCCTTCCGCGTGGGCCAGGACGGCGTCGTCTCCCCGGTGATGGACCTGTCCGCGGCGCCTGCCCAATGGGTCGGCTCCGCGCCGACCCTCTCGTTCGACGGGACGAACTTCCTCGTGACCTGGGCCTCCAGCACCGGCATTCGCGCCGGCCGCCTGACCCCCGCGGGCGAGCCGCTCGATCCAGGCGGCTTCCTGGTCGCCCCGTCCGCGTCGCCCACGCCGGCGGTCTTTCCCGACGTGGCCTTTCAAGGGACCCACCACGTCGTCGTGTGGCAGGAGCGCAAGCCGCAGGAGGAGGAGCGGCGCGTGGATCTCCGCGCCGCGCGCGTGACGTCCGACGGGACGGTCCTCGACCAGCCCGCGCTCCTGCTCGCCGAGGACGTGCCGGTCGGCCCTTGCGACGACGTCGCGTTTTATCACGGCTACGTCCAGGGGACGTGCCCCGCCCTCGTCGCCGTGGGGCCCCGCGTGCTCGTCGCGTTCCGCGTCCTCACGGCGCCCGCGGACCCGGCCGCCGTCGACCTCGTGGCGAGGACGATCGAAGCCGACGGCACGGTGACCCCGAAAGTCCCGCTCTCGGCCGAACCGACGTGGGTCGAGGGCGCGCCCGTGATGGCGGCGGAGAATGCGAACAAGGCTCTCGTGGCGTATGCGCGGTTCGTTCCGGGAGAGCCGTTCGGCGCGAATCGTGTCTTCGGGCGATTCGTGGAGCTGGACGGTGCAGGCGGAGGCGGGAGCGGGAGCGGGAGCGGGAGCGGAGGCGGGAGCGGGAGCGGGAGCGGGAGCGGGAGCGGAAGCGCAGGCGCAGGCGGGGCCGGCGTTCCGCCGCCCGCCAACGGCGGCGAGGGCTGCGACTGTCGGGTGACGCCGGGCGAGACGAAGCCGCTTCTGCCCTTCGGCGCCGCGGCCTCCCTCCTCCTCGTCGCGCGCCTTCGCCGCACGACGCGCCGAGCCTCCAAGTTTGTTCGGGAGCGCTCCAAAATGGAGCGCTGGGTGCTCCAAAATGGAGCGGGAAGGCCTCAAAATCTTGGGTGAACCTTGGAAGCTAGGGCCGCATCGCCGTCCTCGATCACCGCTTGGATACCGATGGCCTCTGAAAGCGAACGTAGTCGAAGCGACCGATGAGGTCCGGCACTCCGTCGGTGATGACGCGGTTGTGATACCTGTCGACACGGTTGAAGATCAGGTCCCACTTCAGTGAGTCGTAGTCCGTGTACGCGATGAGCCCCACCTGAAGCGTTCGCGGCAGCTCGGGACGCTCCTCCCGGCGCATGACGCGCCAGTCCTCCTTCTCCGCGCGACGAAGAAGCGTGATGCGCGTGCCGACGCGCGCGATGCGAAGCTCCACCCAGCCGGGGGTTCGTGGGCTGAGCTCGAGCCGACTCGAGCTGTCCTTGGTATTCTTCGTCTCGAACTGAGGGACGCCGTCACCGTCGCCGGTCCCGGCCGTGATGAAGATCCAGTTCTCCGTGCCTTCCTTCCAATTCTTGCGCCCCTCGTCGTGGGGTGCGCGAGCGAGCAGACCCGCAAGCGAATACCCCCGCGCGGGTACGTCTGTGCTCGCACCCGTGACCAAGACGCGCGTCGTGACGATGAAATCACCCGTCACCTTCTTGAAGAGGAACGGCGCGTGAAAGTCGCCGAACCAGAAGCTCGCATAGGGTTCCAAGGTGAGATTTCCTGGGTTCGCCGTATTGGCGTCCAGCTTCTTGATCTCCTCCGGCCATCCCTCCACGTCGCTCAGCTTTGCCCACTGCGAAAGCGTGGAAGCGTCCTCGAACTCGTCGCTCAGCAGCGCGAGGTCATCGTTGCCTTGGGGGGAGGCGTCGACGGCGAGCGTTTTCTCGTCCGCATGAACGTCCCACTCGGGCCCCACCCGGTCCACATGGCTCACGAAGCAGCCACTGGCAAACGTCGCAGCACCAAGCGCGAGTGCGAGGACGGCCATGTGCCTTGGGGGGCTCTTGCGCGCATGATTCCGGAGGGCATCTTCTTTTTTGAACTTGGTCAGCATATGAATTCTCCTCGCGAGCGGCTCAAGACCGAGCGCGCTCTCCGCCGCGACGATGTCCCGCGCCCTCCGACATGAAGAACTTTGCGCTGAACCTTCCCGATGAAGGAAGTGATATGATTTCATGGACGTCGATGCATCGCGTGCAGGATCGTTTCGACACGATGGCCCTTGGAGAGGTCGCCTCGGCCTGATATTGGAAGAAGACCATGCGAGACCTGTTCGCCACCCTGATCGACCAGCTCCGCCGCGTGCCCGAGGTCGTCGTGCTCGGCGCCGAGCTCGGGCCGCCCGCTTCGGCCGAGACGCTCGCGCGCCTCGACGCCTGGTTCGACGGCCCCGTGCCCGGCGACCTGCGCGCGTTTTACGCCGAAGTGGGCGCCGTGCAGATCCGGTGGATGGCGGCGAAGAGCCCGCGTTACGTCGGCCGCGAGGACACGTTCCTGCGCGGCGTGGTGCCCTGGGAGTACGCGCTCTTCGACACGATCGAGAATGCAAAGGAGGACGGCGTGCTCGTCCTGCCGCCCCTCGACGTGGTCCTCGATCGGTCGTGGGAGAACCTCATGGACGGCGTCGACATCTGGGTCGGCGGCGAGATCGACGAAGGACCCCAGGTCGAGGAAGGCGACTTCGACCAGGAGGTGCGTATCTTCGACTTCTCGTCGTTCTACGACTGGCCGGGCTTCTTCCGCGCCACCGGCCTCGTGGGTGTCGGCACTGACCACGGCATCGACTGGTCCGGCGAGCGCGTCCGCTTTCGCGCGCACCTCGACGACGCCCTCGACGAGATGCGAGGACGCATCGAAGCCGCACGCCGCGGACAGACCACGTTCTGACGCCCCCGGCGCGCTCGGGTTTTTCCCGACACAAAAGCACGAAGCCTGCTGCGGGAAAGGCTGATGGCCGGCCGCCCGCTTTCGCGCTATGCACGGCCATGCACCAGCGGCTCCTGCCTTTTGCGGTGGCCTTCGTGTTCGCCGGCTGCGGAGGTCCGACCGGGGACACGCCGAAAGGCCCCACGGACCTTCGGAAGATCGCCCCCGGCGAGCTTCGCGCGCCGTCCGACTTCGCGGGCATCGAGGACACACGCGCCCGCTCCCAGGCCCTCTTCCTCGAAGCGAGCCGCGTGTTCACGCACCCGCGCTGCGTGAATTGCCATCCGAACGGCGACATCCCCCACCAGGGCATGAACATGCAGCTCCACGATCCGCCGGCCGTGCGCGGGCCCGAGAGCCACGGCGTCGTCGGCATGGAATGCACGAGCTGCCACCAGGACAAAAACCAGGCGCTCACCCGCGTCCCCGGCGCGCCCCACTGGGCGCTCGCGCCACTCGAGATGGCGTGGGTCGGCAAATCGCCGCGCGAGATCTGCGAGCAGATGAAGGATCCCAAGCGGAACGGCGGAAAGTCCCTCGCCGCGATCGTCGAGCACAATGCCCACGACGCGCTCGTCGGCTGGGGATGGCATCCAGGGGCGGATCGCGAGCCCGTCCCGGGGACGCAGGAGCAGTTCGGCGCGATCGTTGCGGCCTGGGCAGAGTCCGGGGCGGAATGCCCCGCGGAAGGGGCGAGACCATGAGCGTGCGTATCCGCGTGAACGGCGTCGAGAAGACGCTCGACGTCGACCCCGACATGCCCCTGCTCTGGGCGCTGCGCGACGTCCTCGGCTTGACCGGGACGAAGTACGGGTGCGGCGAGGCGCTTTGCGGCGCGTGCTCCGTGCACCTCGACGGGCAGGTCGTGCGCGCGTGCGTGACCCCGGTGCGCCGCGCGGACGGGCACGCCGTCACCACGATCGAAGGCCTCTCGCCGGACGGGAGCCATCCGCTCCAGCGCGCGTGGGTCGAGCTCGGCGTGCCGCAATGCGGGTATTGCCAGGCCGGGCAGATCATGACCGCGGCGGCCTTGCTCAAGGCGAAGCCCAAGCCGTCCGACGACGAGATCGAGCAATCGATGGCGGGCAACCTCTGCCGGTGCGGCACGTATGCGCGGATCTGCGCGGCGATCCGCAAGGCCTCTGGAATGCCGGAGGGCGAGCGATGAGCCAGGATGCCATGCGCGTGACCCGGCGATCGTTCCTCGTCGGGCTGAACCTCTCGTTGGCCGGCCTCGCGATTGGCCTGCCTGCCCTCGCCGACGAGCCGAGCGGCCGCGCCGGGCCGAGCCCCCGCGCCGCGGCGCCCGAGGACGGCCCGGGGCTTCGTCCCAATCCGTTCGTCCACGTCGCGCCGGATGGGACGGTGACGCTCGTCTGTCATCGCTCCGAAATGGGCCAGGGCGTGCGGAGCACGATTCCGGTGCTCTTCGCCGACGAGCTCGGCGCGGACATGAAGCGCGTCGTGATCCGCCAGGCCGACGGCGACAAGAAGTACGGCGACCAGAACACCGACGGATCGAGCAGCATCCGGAAGTTTTACGACGATCTCCGGTACGTCGCCGCCACCGCGCGCACGATGCTCGTCGCGGCCGCGGCGGCGAAGTGGAAGGTAAAACCCGAGACGTGCGAGGCGCGGGGGAACGTGGTCGTCCACGTGCCGACGAAGCGCACGCTCGGCTTCGGCGAGCTCGCGGAGGCGGCGGGGAACTTGCCCGTGCCCAAGCGCGAGAACGTAAAACTCCGGCCGAAGAGCGAGCTCGGGTGGGCGAACAGCACGTCCTTGCCGCTGCTCGACGGGCCGGCGTACGTGACGGGTCAGGCGGTGTTCGGGGCCGACCTGAAGCTGCCGGACATGCTGATCGCGGTGATCGCGCGGCCCCCCGTGGTCGGGGGAAAGGTCGCCCGGTACGACGCGACGCGCGCCCTCCAGGTCCCCGGCGTCAAGCGGGTCGTGGAGATGCCCGCGGCGGCGCGGCCTTATGGATTCCAGCCCTGGGGCGGGATCGCCGTGCTCGCGGAGAACACGTGGGCCGCGATGCGCGGGCGCGCGGCGCTCGACATCACGTGGGATCTCGGGGACAACGCGGGCTACGACTCGGTCGCCTACCGGGACACGCTGCTTGCGTCCGTGCACGCGCCGGGGACGACGTACCGCAACCTCGGCGACGTCGACGCGGCCTTCGCCAAGGCGGCGCGGATCGTGGAGGCGGACTACGTGGTCCCGCACCTCGCGCACCTCTCGATGGAGCCGCCCGCGGCCCTCGCGCGGGTCACGGGCGGGCGCTGCGAGGTCTGGTCGCCGACGCAGCACCCGCAGGCGGCGCGGACGCAGGTGGCGAAGACGCTCGGCCTCGGCGAGGACGCCGTCACCGTGCACGTGACGTTGCTCGGCGGCGGGTTCGGGCGGAAATCGAAGGCGGATTTCTCGGCCGAAGCGGCGTTCCTCGCGCGCGAGGCGGGCGTGCCGGTGCGCGTGCAATGGACGCGCGAGGACGACATCCACCACGACTATTACAACACGGTGAACGCGCAGCAGATCCGCGCGGGCCTCGACGCGAAGGGCAAGGTGATCGCGTGGCAGCACCGGACGGCGTTCCCCCCGATCAGCTCCACGTTCAGCGATGCCGACCGGCCGGGCATCACGGACCTCCAGCAAGGCGTGCTCGATCTCGCCCTCGACGTGCCGAACGTCCGCGCCGAGGCGTGCCCGGCGAAGGCACACGTGCGGATCGGCTGGTATCGGTCGGTCTACAACATCTTCCACGCCTTCGGGATCGGCTCGCTCATCGATGAAATCGCGCACGCGCGCGGGGCGGATCCGCGGGAGGTGTGGCTCGACATCATCGGCCCGCCGCGGATCATGGGGCTCGCGGCGCTCGGCATCGAGAAGCTCGCGAATTACGGGGAGAGCCTCGAAAAACATCCGGTCGACGCAGGCCGGCTGCGGCGCGTGGTCGAGCGGGTGACGGCGTCCGCGAACTGGAGCGAGCGGAAGAAGGACGGCCGCGGTTATGGCCTCGCCGCGCACCGGAGCTTCGTCTCGTACACGGCGGTGGTGCTGGCCGTCGTGCCCGATGAGCGGAACAAGGTCCGCGTCGACGAGGCCTGGATCTGCATGGACGCGGGCCTGGTGGTCAACCAGGAGCGCGCCCACGCGCAGATGCAGGGCTCGGTGGTCATGGGGATCAGCAATGCGTTCTTCGGCGGGGTCACCATGAAGGGCGGCGCGACGCAGCAGTCGAACTTCCGGGACGCGCGGATCGCGCGGATCGGCGAGGTGCCGCGGAAGATCCACGTGGACCTCGTGCCGAGCGACGGCCCTCCGTGCGGCGTGGGCGAGCCGGGCGTGCCGCCGGTCGGCCCGGCGCTGGCGAATGCGGTGTTCGCCTTGACGGGCAAGCGCATCCGCGAGATCCCGCTCGTGCGGGGGCTCTCCGGGTAGTGCTTGGCCGCCGCCCGCGCCCCGGGGCTCTGCCCCGGACCCCGCGGGGGGCTGTCCGCCCCCTCGACCCCGGACCAGGGCCAGCCCTGGACCTCTGGGCATCGACTGCGCGAAGCGCAGTCGATGCGGGGGAAAATTCTTGTAGATGTCCGTCCCCTCGACCCCGGACCAGCCAGGGGCGCCAGGGGCTGGACCCAGGGTTGAAAAACTGCGCCACGCGCAGTTTTTCAAACGGGCCGACGAAGAAGCCGGGGTGCCAGCCGAACCAGCAGCGCGGCCGTCTCGGTGGGCAACGCCGCTGCTGGTCTTGACCGGGCCTGTTCGATGAACTGCGCATCGCGCAGTTCATCGAGCTTGGGTCCAGCCCCTGGCTGGTCCGGGTGCAGGGGCGGACAGCCCCTGCTGGGGTCTGGGGCAAAGCCCCAGCGAAGCGCGGGATGCCGGGGGGCGTGATGCGGGGTAGGAAACCGCCATGGCGCATGTGCTCGTGATCGATGTCGGCAGCTCGTCGGTGCGCGCCGCCATTTGTGATGGGCGCGCGCAGATCCTCGCGGAGACGGCGGAGTCTCATGCCTTCACGGTGGCCGCGGACGGCACCTCGGAGGCGGACGCGCGCGCGTTGCGGCGCGCCGTCGAGGGGTGCGTCGATCGAATCGTGGCGAGCGCGCCGCCGATCGACGCGGTCGCGCTGGCGACGTTCGTGGGGAACCTGCTCGGCGTGGACGCCGCGCACGAGCCCGTGACCCCCGTGTTCACCTATGCCGACACGCGCCCGGCTGCGGACGTCGAGGCATTACGGAGCGAGGTCGACGTCGCGTCCTTGTACCAGGCGACGGGGTGCCCGCTGCATACGGCGTATCACCCCGCGCGGCTGCGCTGGTATGCGCGGAGCGGGCGGATCACGCCTGCGATGTGGATCGATGTCGGCACGTACCTGTACCGCGCCTGGTTCGGCCGGGAGGTGCCGTGCAGCTTGTCCGTGGCGGCCTGGGGGGGCCTGCTCGACCGCGGATCTCGACGCTGGTCGGCCGAATGGCTGCACATCCTCGGGCTCGCGCCGAAAACCCTCCCACCGCTCGCCGGCGCGTGGCATACCGAGAGGGGCCTCGCGCTCGCCTATGCCGAGCGCTGGCCCGCGCTCCGCGACGTGCCGTTTTTCCTGGCCCTCGGGGACGGGCTGGCGGCGCACGTCGGCAGCGGGGCGATCGCGCCGCGGAGCACCTCGTTGACCGTCGGGACGACCGCGGCCCTGCGGCAGATGCGTGTCGCAGAGACCCCGCCGTGTCCCGTGCCGAAAGGGTTATGGGCCTACGCCGTCGACGAAACACACGAGCTCCTCGGAGGTGCCACGAGCGAAGGCGGAAATGCATATGCCTGGGCATGCGCGCATCTGAGGCTCGACGGCGAGCCCCTCGTGTTCGGGGAGCCGTTCGCGCATGGGCTCACTGTGTTGCCCATGTTCGCGGGCGAGCGCAGCCCCGGGTATCGGCCGGACGCGACGGCCACCTTGCACGGCTTGCGTCTCTCGACGACCCCGCGCGACATCGTCCAGGCCTTGTACGAATCGATTGCCTTGCGCCTCGCGCAGATCCTCGACGCGCTCGGCGGCACAGGCGCCCTTCACGCCGGCGGCGGCGCGCTCTCCGCCTCGCCGGCCTGGGCGCAGATGTTCGCGGACGCCATGCAGACGCCCGTTCACCTCATGGGCGAGGAGGCGACGGTGCGCGGCGCGGCGATGCTGGCGCTGGAGGCGCGGGGCCTCGGATCCCTCGCCGACCTCGCCCCGTCCGCTTCCCATCGTTTCGCGCCGCGGCCGGAGGTCGCCGGCGTCTATCGGGCCGCGAAGGAGCGGCAGATCGAGCTTTATCGCAGGCTCTATCCGTGACTACCAGCGGAGCTCGTCCGGAAAATACGTCGCGAGGAGGTCCTGGTAATAGGGGCGCAGCCGCGCCACGTCCGGCGGCGCGTCGGCCTTCGAGTAGAGATCGTAGGGGTTGAAGCGCCGCACCCACTCCATCATCCGCCGATCCTGCTCGTTCATCAGGTGCCCATAGGCCCCCTCGCGGTGCGCCGCGTAGAATGAGTGATACCGGATCATGTACTGGGCCTCCATCGGGAGGTAGTCCTTGACCACGTGGTAGAGGTATTCGTCGTGCCCCCACGACATGTGGACCTCGGCGAGCCCACAGCCCTCCTCGTAGATGCCACACGGCGTCTGGGAACGCGGGTTTTGCAGATCGGGGTTGTTCGCGAAGAGCTCGGGGAAGACGATCCGATCCGAGAACGCGCAGCCCAGGGGGAACGTGTCGCCCACGACGGCCCATTGCGGCTCGCCCCACAAGCAAAGGACCTTGCCGGCGTCGTGGATGAGGGCCGTCAGCACGAACCACGGCGGCTGCCCGTCGCGCCGCGCCGCCTCCGCGGACTGGAGCGCGTGCGCGATCTGCGACTGCTCCGTGTCCGGATCGCTGTCGTCGACCAGCCGCTCGAGCCGCTCGAGCACCTCCCACATCCCCGCCCGCTGCCGATGCAGGCTCAGGTAGCGGCGCTCCTTCTCCAGGACGAACGAGAGCGTCTGGTTCTCGTGGTTCAGCCGGTAAAGCTCCTTGACGCTGGGCCTCGCCTCGGCGCGGTAATCGCGGAACTCCGAGGTTTCCTTTTTCCCAGCGGCGCTCGCTCGTTTGCCGTCCTCTATCGCCTGCATTGTCCCGGGCAATAGCGCGAAGGGCCGGGCAGCGCTAGGATTGTCGAAAGGTCGCAGCGTAGGCTCTCCGCGAGGAAATGGGAACATGAACAGAGAGCGCTCCGTCCGCCGCTCTGCGTTGTGGAGGGTCCTCGGCTGCCTCCTCATGGTCCTCTTCGCCGCCGCGTGCGGCAGGGGCGAGCGCGCGAGCGCGACCACGCGTGATTCCCGCGCGCGCCCGCGCCTCGCGGTCGTCACCCACGGCCAGGCCTCGGATCCATTCTGGTCCGTGGTGAAAAACGGCATCGACCAGGCGGCGAAGGACATGGACGTCACCGTCACCTACCAGGCGCCCCAGGCCTTCGACATGGTCGCGATGAGCCGCCTCATCGACGCCGAGGTCGCCCGCAAGCCGGACGGGCTCATCGTTTCCGTGCCCGATCCCGCCGCCCTCGCGCGCTCCTTGCAGGCCGCGCGAGACGCGGGCATTCCCATCCTCACCATCAACGCCGGCGGCGAGGAGGCGCGGAAGATGGGCGCGCTCCTGCACATCGGCCAGAGCGAATACGACGCCGGGAAGGCCGGCGGCGAGCGATTCGCGCGCGCCGGCGTGCGCCGCGCGATCTGCGTGAACCACGAGGTCGGCAATGTCTCCGAGGACGAGCGCTGCCGCGGCTTCCTCGACGCGCTCACGAAGGCCGGCGGCGAGGGCCGCGTGCTCTCCGTGAACGCCGCGAGCCCCACGGACATGCAGCAAAAGATCCTGGCCGCGACGACGCCCGAGGTCGACGGCGTCTTCACGCTGGGCCCGGCCGCCGCGCGCGCGGCCCTCGCGGCGCTGCAATCGGCGAACCGGCTCGGCACGACGAAGCTCGCGACGTTTGATCTCTCGCCCGAGATCCTCGCGGCAGCGCGCGACGGGCAGATCCTGTTCGCCATCGATCAGCAGCAATACCTGCAAGGGTACCTCGCCGTCGTCCTGCTCGCGCAATACGCCCAGCACGGCGTGCTCCCCGCGGCGGAGGCCATCCCCACGGGGCCCTCGTTCGTCACGCGGGAGAATGCGGCGGCCGTGATCGACGCGAGCAAGAAAGGCATTCGGTAGCCGTGTCCGCGCGAACCTGGCTCGCCCGCCCCGAGCTCGGCGTCGTGGCCGCCGTGGTGGCCGCCTGGTTGTTTTTCGCCGTCACGGCCGGTGATTCCGGGTTTTTGACGCTCTCCGGGACGGCGAGTTACCTCGCCATCGCCGCGGAGCTCGGGATCCTGGCCGCGCCCGTCGCGCTCTTGATGATCGCGGGCGAGTTCGACCTCTCCGTCGGCTCGACGATGGCCGCGAGCGGGATGACCGTCGCGCTTTGCACGACCGAGCTCGGCTGGCCTTTGTGGGGCGGCATCGCGGCGGCCGCGGCGCTCTCGGCGTGCGTGGGCCTCGTCAATGGCCTGATCGTCACGCGCACGCGGTTGCCCTCGTTCATCGTCACCTTGGGAACGCTCTTCATCCTGGCCGGCGGCACGATTGGCACGACGCGCCTCCTCACCGGACGGACCCAGGTGGGCGGCCTCGAAGACGCGGGCGGGTTCGGCGCGGCGCAGAAGCTCTTCGCCGGGCAGATCGGGCCCTTTTCGATCACGTTGCTCTGGTGGGTGGGCCTCACCGCGCTCGCCACGTGGGTCCTCGTGCGCACGCGGCCGGGGAACTGGATTTTTGCGGTTGGCGGCGCCCCGGACGCCGCGCGCCGTCTGGGGATTCCGGTCGACCGCGTGAAGATCGTCCTTTTCATGACGACGGCGCTCGCGGCGTGCCTGGTCGCGACGTTTCAGACCGTGCAGTTCCGCGGGACGGACGTCCTGCGCGGCACGGGCAAGGAGCTCGAAGCCATTCTCGCCGCGGTCCTCGGCGGCACGCTCCTCACGGGCGGGCGTGGCTCCGTCGTCGGCGCGGCTTGTGGCGCGCTCCTCTTTGGCATGGTGCAGCAGGGCATCGTGTTTTCGGGCGTGGATTCGGACTGGTACAAGGTCTTCCTCGGCGCCGTGCTGATCCTGGCGGTGCTCCTCAATAGCTCCGTCCAGACGCGGGCGGCGGAGGCGCGGCGATGAGCCACGAGACGAAGGGTTTGGCTCCGATCCTCGAAGCGGAGCACATCACCAAGCGATTCGGTCGTATCACGGCGCTCGAAGACGTCTCGATGCGCGTGCATGCGAGCGAGATCCTGTGCGTGCTCGGCGACAATGGCGCGGGCAAATCGACGCTCATCAAGACCCTCTCGGGCGTCCATCCGCCGGACGAGGGGCGGCTGCTCGTGGACGGCGAGCCCGTCCGGTTCTCCTCGCCGCGCGACGCCCTCGCCCGGGGCATTGCCACCGTCTACCAGGACCTCGCCATGGTCCCGATGCTCTCGGTCGTGCGTAACTTTTTCCTCGGCGCCGAGCCGACGCGGGGCGTGGGGCCGCTCCGGCGCCTCGATTTGCGTGAGGGCGAGGTGGTGGTGCGCGCCGAGCTCCAGCGCATGGGGATCGAGCTTCGGGACCTCTCGGTGCCGGTCTCGGCGCTCTCGGGCGGGCAACGCCAGGCGCTCGCGATTGCGCGGGCGATTCATTTCGGCGCGCGCGTGCTCGTGCTCGACGAGCCCACGTCCGCGCTCGGCGTGAAGCAGGCGGGCATCGTCCTGCGGTACGTGATGGAGGCGCGGACCCGCGGGTGCGGCGTGATTCTCATCACCCACAACCCGCACCACGCGCACATGGTCGGGGATCGATTCACCCTTTTGAACCGGGGCCGCTGCGAGGGAACCTTCGCGAAGGCGGACATCACGCGCGACGAGCTGATCCGGCGGATGGCGGGCGGCGAGGAGCTGGAGCAGCTCCAGCACGAGTTACGCGCCTCGTAACCGGTAAAGCACCTCGCCCGCGTTTCGCACGACCAAGATCCCCTCCTCTTCCCGCCCCTCCCACGCCGCCGGATCGACGTGCCGGGGATCGGCAAACCCGAGGTGGATCCGCCGGCAGCGCTCCTCCGGGATCCCCGTCGCGAGCGTCACCTGGATCCGCGGGCGTTCTCCCTGCTCTGCGTCGTAGCTGCCCGCGCCTTTCACGTGGGTGCTGTGCGCGAGGATGGAGAGCGGGATCGTGCGGAACCGCTCCCATTGCGCGAGGAAATAATCCCGCACGTGGTAGCCGACCCGATCGATGAGTGTGCCGTGGGTGAACGAGACCTCCGCGAGGTGCGGCGCGTAAATGACGACCTCGCCGCCGTCCTCCACCACGGGCTCGGTCTTGTACATCGCCTTGGCCGCGGTCCAGAGGTCGGCGTATTTCGTCGAGGGGAGCGAGAGCACGCGCTTGTAGCGCCGCGCCGTGTGGACGATGTTGAGCTCGTTCGAGAGATCGGCCGCCGCGCTCCACGCTTGCGCGTGAGGACCGACGTAAAGCCCGTGGAGATCCACGCCGCGCAGCACGAGGGCCGCGCAGAGCACCGGCACCGGCACGAATTCGGCTGCGCGGTGGATCACCCGCCGGACGATCGTGTCCTTGACGCCGATCGTCGACATGCTCGTCGAGAGCGCCCCGAGCCAGTGCGTCGTGTCGATGATCTCGCGCCCCGCGATGCCCGGGAACAGATACTTGGCGCCCCCGGAAAACCCCACCACCTCGTGCGGAAATACGGGGCCGCAGATCAGGAGTTGATCGTAATCGAAGATCCGGCGGTTGATCCGCACCTCGGTCGCGACCGCGAGCAGCCCGCCGGTGAGGCGCGCCATCTCGTCCTCGCCGATCACACTGAGGGTCGCGAGCGCGCCCGGATCGTCCCACGCGTGATTGAAGATCGAGGTCCGCCCGCCGTCGCGACCCGGCGCATCTTTCCCGACGAGCCGTTCGATGGCGGCCGTTTCCATGGGCGGATGCGTGCCGAGGGCGATCAGGTAATCGAGGCGCGCGACGCGCCCCGCGAGGAGCCTGTGGAGGAGCCGAAAGAGAAGCGGGATCGGCGCCGTGCGGGTCGCGTCGGGAAGAAGGACGAGGAGCCGTTTGCCCGTGAGCGGCAGCGCGGCGAGCGCCTCGTCGAGGATCTCGTGGACGGCCTCGTCCGTGAGGCATTGCCCGGGAGACCCCTGGCCGATCAGCATCTCACACCCCACTCTGGGCGGAGAACCCGCCGTCCACCGGCAAGACCACGCCCGTCACGAAGGCCGACGCCGGGCTGACCAGGAAAAGCAGCGCGCCGGAGAGATCCGTCGGCGCGCCCATCCGCCCCATCGGCGTGTGCGAGACGATCGCCCTCCCCCGCTCGGTGAACGTGTTCGTCGCGGGATCGGTGAGCAAAAATCGGTTTTGATCGGTCAAGAAGAACCCGGGCGCGAGCGCATTGACGCGGATGTCGGGGCCGTACATCTGGGCCATGTGGACCGCGAGCCAGCGCGTCAGGTTGACGACGGCGGCCTTCGCCGCGCCGTACGCGGCCACGCGCGTGAGCGGGCGCTCGGCGCTCATGGACGTGATGTTCACGATGCTGCCCCGGCCCCGCGCGGCCATGCCACGCCCGAAGGTTTGGCAGGGCCTCAGCGTGCCCTGCACGTTCAGGTCGAAGACCTCGCCGAACCCCGCCGGATCCAGCTCGAACAGGCTCCGATCCGGGCCGGTCGTGGCTTTCGGGTGGTTGCCCCCTGCCCCGTTCACGAGGATGGTCACGGGACCCAGCGTGGCCTCGATATGCCGCGCGGCGGAGTCGAGCGCCTCGGCGTCGAGCACGTCACATGGCACCACGAGGGCCTCGCCGCCGTCCGCGCGGATCGACGCCGCCACGCGCTCGCAGGGCTCGCGCCGCCGCCCCATCACGGCCACGAATGCGCCCGCCGCGGCGAGCGTGCGGCAAAACGTGGCGCCGAGCACGCCGCTGCCGCCCGTGACGACCGCCACCTCGCCGCGAATGTCGAAGAGCGCTGCCGGAGTCATGGGGAAAGATCCTCCGCGCCGAGCCGATAGGCGCGCTCGGCCAGACCCACGGCGCATTCCGTCGCGAGCTCCGCGGCCTCCTCCGCGTCGAGCCTGCCCGTCACGACGAGCCCCGCGAGCCAGTTGCAGCTCACCCGGCGCCAGACGTCGTGCCGCGCCGGGATCGAGCAAAACGCCCGCGTGTCGTCGGTGAACCCCGCCGTATTGTAGAGGCCGGCCGTCTCCGTGACCTGATCGAGGAAACGGACCATGCCATTCGGGCTATCGAAGAACCACCAGGGCGGCCCCAGGAGGACGGCCGGATAATACCCGGCGAGCGGCGCGAGCTCGCGGCCATAGGTGCTCTCGTCGAGCGTGAAGAGCAGGAGCCGGAAGCGTGGATCGTCGCCGTACGTTTCGAGCAGCGGCCGCAGGTTGCGCGTCCATTCGGTGGCGACGGGGATGTCGGCGCCGCGATCGGGGCCGAAGCGCGTGAAGAGCGCGCCGTGGTGGTCGCGCAGGCTGCCGGCGTGGAGCTGCATGACGAGGCCATCCTCGAGGCTCATGCGCGCCATTTCCATGAGCATGTGGGCGGAGAACCGGGCGGCGTCCTTTTCGTCCGCCTCGCCGCGGAGCGCGCGCAGAAAGATTCGCTCGGCCTCGGCGGGGCCGAGCCGCTCCGCGTACGGCGTGACGGCGCCATGGTCGGTGGCGGTGGCGCCGAGCGCTTTGAACGTGGCGCGGCGCTCTTCGAGGGCCCGGATGTAATCGGCGTAGGTCGTGATGTCGATGCCGGCGGCCACGCCGAGCCGCTCGATGTGGTCACGGAAGCCGGGCGTGCCGAGGTGCACGACGGCGTCGGGCCGGAACGTCGGCCGCACGTCGAATCGGCCCTCGGATTGGAGGCGGCGGTGGTGTTCGAGCGAATCCGCGGCGCCGTCCGTGGTGCAGAGAATACGAATCTGGAATTTTTCGTACAGCGCGCGCGGGGAAAACGCCGGCTGTTCGAGGCGCTCGGCGAGGTGATCGTAGATGCGCTGGGCGTTTTTTCCGTCGAGCCGCTCCGTCACGCCAAAGACCGAGAGGAGCACGTCCGAGAGCCAGAGCCCGCTCGGCGTTCCACGGAACACGTAAAAATGGTCGGCGAAGCGCTGCCAGACGCGGCGGTGGCCACGCTCGTGGCGGCTCCCGTCGCGGGTCGGCAGGCCGAGGTCTTCCATGGGCACGCCGCGGCTGTGCAGCATGCGGCAGACGTAATGGTCCGGCAGGACGAACAGGTCGGCGGGCGAGCCGAAGCGCGCGTCGGGATCCGCGAGGAGCGCGGGATCCACGTGGCCGTGCGGGCTCACGATGGGCAGGTCGCGCACCAGGGCGTAGAGCTCCCGGGCGGACGCTCGCTGCGAGGATTCCGCGGAGAAAAGGCGGTCGGGGTCGAGCGACCAGCGGGGCGGCATCCCTCCCAGTATAGGGACACGAATGCGAGGGCGAAGCCCAGGGCGTGTCCTCGTGGATCCGCCAGGCGAACGCGGCCCGCGCCCGCGGGGCGCCGGATGTGGATTTCATGGCAGGTCGCCCCTTTTTGGGATCCTCCCGCCACGCAGTCGGCTTACGCTGGGCGCATGAAGACCAGCCACGTCGTCCGCACGTTCTGCGGACCCCTCGCCGGTGTGGCGCTGCTCGCGAGCTGCGCGGTCACGCCGGCGGAGACCTACGACTCGGTCGAGCAGGCCATCGGGGAGCCCGTGGGGGAGCTGCCCAACCACGACGAGCGGGTCCTCGGGTTCTGGACGAACCGCATTCGCGCCGCCCCGGGGCCTTTTGATGCCCTCCTGAGCCCCGACGGGACCACGCCGTCGGGCCGACCCATCCCGAGCCCGACACCGCCGCTCGAGCTCGTCGCCGACCTCGCGCGCGCCGCGCACTTCCAATCGAACCACATCGCCACGACCACGTGCCCGCTCTGCGCGGATCATTCGACCTGCTGCGTGCTCGCCGGGCAGGACGAGGACACGCACTGCGAAGGCGCCGTGACGGCGTGTGGGGTCACGAGCCAGGGCGAACGTTTCTCGCACTTCTCGGACCGCGCCTCCACAGAGAACGCCGAGGAAGGCAACTCGAAACCCGAGCTCGCGATGCTCTCGTGGATCACCTCCCACGCGCACTGGGGAGCCATCAACGGCGCCGGCTACACCGCGCTCGGCACGGGCGCGGTCCTCGCGAACCGCTACGCCCATCACCTCGTGTTCGGCGTCCAAGGCACCTACCCCGTGGCGGGCGACGGGACCCATTTTTACGATCTCAGCCGGGATGGATCGTTCATGGTCAAAGAAGCGCCGGTGACGAACCCGACGTTCGGGATCACCTACTATTTGCCTGGGGGTGGGGCCCCGAAGGTCGCCGAGGTCGTGCGCTCGCTCGACGGGGGGGAAGCGGTCTGCGACTCCCTCGCGCTGAAGTACGGCACGGAGGCGCATGGCACCTACGAGAAGGCGATGACCCTCGAATCGGGGTGCCATCGGTATTTCTTTCACCTTGTTGATAGCAATGGCACCGAGCGTATGTATCCCACGACCGGGACCCTCGGCGTCCCCATCCACGTGAGCGCTGACAAGTGCCCCGATTTCTCGGCCGCTCGATTCGAGGCTCCCTGCGCCGGGACACCCGGAAGCTCGGGAGAAGGTGGCGCGGGCGGGAGCGGGAGCGGGAGCGGCGGCGCTGGCGGAAGCGGCGGCGCTGGCGGAAGCGGCGGCGACGGCGACGAGAGCGGCGGCGCCTCCGGATGTGGATGCCGCGTTGCGCCCGTCGGCTTCGAGGCGACGGGCGGCGGGCTCGTGTTCCTCGCGCTTGCCGCATGGGTGCGACGACGGGCTCTTCGATAGGCCGATGCGCGGCCCCCGTCGTCCTCATCCTCTGTCGCGCCGTCGCCTCGTCTTTGGTTTGTTTCTTCAATGCTCCTCACCTGGAGGGGGATTGCCCCGCTGCGCGCCGACCCGGTAGGATGAGGGCCGGCGCCATGCTCCTCACCGACGCGCGGTTCGACCTCCCGCCCGACCTCCCTTTTGCTCCCGGGGCGAGCCCGTTCCGGCAGAAGGGCCATGTCTATCGCGGAAACCACGACTTCATGAACAAGCGCGTCCCGGGGGGATTGCCTGCGATCCGAGAGGCCTTGCCGGCGCCCGCGCTCGTGAAGTTCTTCGAGCAGCGATTCGAGGTGTCGGAGTGGTACGACTCGCTGCCCAATGTCTACCTCCAGGACGCAGCGGCGCGCGCCCGCGGCGTGCCCTTCGAGGAGCACGCGCGTGAGCTCGGCGTGTGGCACGCGCGCGAGCGGCTCAAGGGTTTTTACAGCGTCCTGCTCCGGGCCGCCTCGACCGAAAGCGTGGCGGTATGGGCTCCGCGGGTCCCGTCGATGTATTATTCGTTCGGCAAGTTCCAGACGCAGATCGTCGGTCCACGTCGGGTCTCGCTCTCCGTCCGCGGCGTGCCCGTGATTCTGGCGCGCTGGCTCGGCGCGATCATGGCCGCGGCGGGCGGGGAGATGGTCCTCATGGCCGGCGCGAGGGACCTCCACTGCGAATTCCCGAGCGCGGAGCCCGAGGGCACGGCGTACGGCGTTCCGGTGTGCCGGCTCGAAGGCGAGGTCACGTGGAGATGAACCGGCGAAATCAGGAGCCCGGATTGCACACGCCGACGGATCCCTCCGCGCAAACGACCCCTTTGATCCTGGCGCCGCTCAGGTTGCTGTCCGTGTAGTTGTTGCGGGCCTGGCCGTCGACGTCGCCGAGGACGGCGTTCCGGAGGTCGCAGCCGAGGAAATCGATGTTGCTCTGCTTTTCTTCGGTGAAGCTCGCGCCGACGAGGCTCGTCTTCGAAAAGACCTGGTTGATGAAGAAGCCGTCCCAAAAGCTTTGGTCGGCCTTGGCGTTCGTCACGGTGCAGTAGCGGATGACCTCGTACGAGATCATGCTGAAGCCCGTGAGGTCCGAGTTCTCGAAATGGGAGTGGTAGCAGATGTCCGTCTCGATCCGCGCTTTCCGTAGGTTCGACGAGAGGAAGCGGTTCTGCGTGAAGATCCAGTGTTGTCCGTGTCCGCTCGACGTGCCCAGGTAGGCCTCGCTCAGATCGGTGTTCACGAACTGGCTGTCGCCGATGCTGTTCGCCCAGATGCGGGCGCCGTGCAGGTTGGCGTTCGTGAAATCGACGTGGCTGATGGATTGCGCCCGGAGCTCGATCCCGCTGAGGTTCGCGCCCGACAAATTCGTGTGACTGAGCCCCTGGATCGTGAGGACCCGTCCTTCCAGGTGGACGCCTCGCAAGTCACACCCGGTGCAACCGCCGGTCGCGAGCAATGTCT
The DNA here is from genome assembly GCF_005144585.1 of Polyangium fumosum. Lineage (GTDB taxonomy): Bacteria > Myxococcota_A > Polyangia > Polyangiales > Polyangiaceae > Polyangium > Polyangium fumosum. Next base: position 34,647 of record NZ_SSMQ01000043.1, read on the forward strand.
CCAGGTCGGCGTTCGCGTCCGCCGCTTGTGCAGGGCCGAGGCACGCGGCGGTGAGCAGGAAGGACGCGACGGCGGGCAGCAGCGAGCGGAAGGGCATCGGTGGAGTGCCGACGAGGCGACGAATGCGCATGCCTCTTCGTAAGCACCGGCCATACCCGTGCAGGCCGATCCCTTACGGTACACCCGCCCGCGCCGGCTTCCTGCACCAGGAGGTGGATCCGTCGGGCGAGGTGCCCGCCTCGCTGCCGACGGCCTCGCTGCTTTTGCTGTCGCTCCGGCTCCCGTTGCAGCGACAGTCGCTGCATTCCAACACCGCGCGATTTCGAGCTCCGATCCCAGCAGGGAAAGGGCGCGACCGGACGGCTGGCGCGCTGCACCTTCGTGCTAGCTTCGCCGCGGAGGTAAGGACGGATGGTTCGTGCTCGATTTGTGAATCTTTCGCTGCTCTCCTGTGCAATCGCCGCCGGATGCGGCGGCGGCGGGGGCAGCGCCGGTAGCGAGGGCGGCGAGGGCGGCGCGGGCGGCGCGGGCGGCTCTTCGGCGAGCATGTCGTCCTCGTCCGCATCGTCGTCGAGCGCTTCGTCCGCGTCCGCGTCTTCGAGCGCGTCTTCCTCCTCATCGAGCGCGTCGAGCGGCACGGGCGGCGGCGGCGGCGGCATGCCCGTGGGCACTTGCGCCGATCCCATCGACATCACCGACGCCATCGCGTTGAATGGCTCCTACCAGGGAATCGCGAATCAGTTGGCGAATACCCTGTCGGCGGCCTGCGGCAGCGCCGCCGACGACAAGGCCAGCACGCTCGTCTTTCAGGTCCCCGCCGCCGGCAATTACCGGATCGAGGCCACGGGGCCCGGGAGCGAACTGGGGCACGGTGTATACGTGCGGGCCGCATGTGACGCGCCGGAGACCGAGCTTGGCTGCTTGGCGACGTCCGGCCAGATTCGCCTCGGCATCCCCGCGCCCATGACGCTGTACATCACGGTGGCCGGCTTCTGGTTCGAGAGCGGCTACACCCTGACCATCGCCGCCGATCCTCCGTGCGCGTCGGACGCCGATTGTATCAACACGGGCATCGGCTCTCTCTGCAACCCGGCGGGCGTCTGCCTCGCGTGCGAGGGGATCGACGACTGCAACGGCCGGCTCTGCGATGTCATGGTGGGGCAATGCCTGCCGTGCAGCGGCGCCATGGATTGCGTGGGCAACCCGTTCGGCAGCTTTTGCTCCGACACCGGCGTTTGCAGCGGCTGCACCGTCGACGCCGAGTGCGCCGGCATGCCGCAGGGGCAGGTGTGCCTGCCGCAGACCCATTCCTGTGGCTGCATGGCGAACGCCGATTGCCCGGCCGACAAGGAGGCGTGCGTCGAGAGCACCTGCATCGACTGCAAGCCGGGGTTCATCGATTGCAACGGATCGACCAGCGACGCCTGCGAGATCGATCCGCTCGTCAACCCCGCGCATTGCGGCGGCTGCGGCGGCTGCTCCTACGGCGGCTGCAATGCGGGCGTCTGCTCCCCTGCACCCACGTCGCTCCACGAGGGCATGGCGACCGTGCTCGCGGTCGACGACGACCGCGTCTACTTCGATGACGGCGGCAACCTCCTCGCGCTCTCCAAGAGCAACGGCAGGGTCTCGACCCTCGTCTCCGCGCAGGGCCAGATCCGCCATATCGTGGTCGATGCCGGGTACGTCTACTGGAGCGCCCACCAGAACTCGAATGGTCATGTTCGTCGCCTCTCCAAGGGCGGCGGCGCGCCGGAGACGCTCTGGTCGCAGAACCTGGGTTTGCTCGGCAGTATTTCCGACCTGGAGATCGACGCGGCGGATGTGTTCTTCTCTTACACCATCTCGCCATGGCACATCATCGCGCGGATGCCGAAGAGCGGCGGCGCGACCACCGCGCTCGTCTCGGATGACGCGTCCCTGCAGGACGACATCACGCTCGCGGGGAATTACGTCTTCTACAATGACTTCTTGGACCTCCGCCGCGTGCCCAAAGCGGGCGGGAACTCGGTGTACCTGCTCCAGGGGGACGTGAAGTCGGACGGGACGCACATCTACTTCTACGACGAAGCCGGCGGGGTGCGTCGACGTGATCTCGACGGGATGAACGACGCGGTGATTGCGAGCCCGCTCGCGGGATGGAAGCTCCGGGTGCGGGCCGTCGACGACACCACCGTTTTCCTCGACGGCGGCACAGGGCCCGATGGCGCGTACCAGAACGCCCCGGGCAAGTTGAATACCTTCCTGTTCGCGGTCCCCAAGACCGGGGGAATGCTGCGCATGATTGGCTCCGGCGTCGGCGCCGGTCAACTCGCGCTGGACGGCTTCGGCAGCGACGCCACGCACGTCTACTTCACGGTTGCCGGCAAGCTCCTGCGCCTGGCGAAATGAGCGGTCGCGGGCGTGGTCAGGGCACGTCGGCCGCGCGGGTGAGCTCCAACGGACGAGGCATACGGGCGAAGTTGCCGGCCTGAAGATCGCTCCGCTCGTCCTCGTGCTCGTCGACGAACTCCACGAGATCCTTGTACGTACCGCACGTCACCTCGGGCAGGCCACACACGGCCTGCGCGAACGCCTGCATGGCCTCCCAGTAGGCGCCGCCGTTCCACTTCGAGAAGTGGTGGCCGATGTGGACGGGGGCGCGGTTGCCGAAGTAGTTCGATTCGAAGTAGGCCGTGTAGGTGTCGATCATCTGCTTTTTGTACGTCTCTTTGCCGGCGGGGTTCGGCCTGGCGCCCGAATCGGCGACGTAGAAGTTGTAGTCCATCGAGAGGGTTGCTTTGCCGGAGCCGACGATGCGGAGCTCCGCCAGCGGGAAATTCCAGATGCCCGCGATCTTCTCGGGCCAGTGGTTCGCGGCGCCCGTCCTGCTCGTGTCGTAGGTGTAGCCCCGCTTCACCAGCGTCCTGAAGAGGCCGGGGCTGTGGGCGAGCAGCGGCGCGCGGAAGCCCACGACGTCGCGCGGGCCGAAGCCGAGATCGGGGGCCGTCAACCCGACGCCCTCGAAGAGGATCTCGTCGAATTGCTCGAATTCGCTCTCCCAGTCGGCCTCGCTCCACGAGCTGCCGTCGAAGTGGCCGTTCGCGTGCGAGGCGATCTCGTGGCCCTCGGCCGCGGCCTTTTTTACCTCCTCGAAGCGCTCCGTGATCTCGTCAATCGTCCCTCCCCACCCGATCGCCGACGTACCCGGGGCGTGCCGCGGAGGATCGTACCCTTCCCTGGCCGCATTCGGGATGAAATACACGCCGCTGATGAAGTACGTGAACTTCAGGGCGTTCGCGGCGGCGAAGGCGCGCGACTCGCGCCAGAACGAGAGGCTCTTCGACCCGTCGAAGGCGAGGATCACGAATTGCGGAGGCCGCGCCACGGTCGCAGCGTGCACGCCCTGGGTCACGTCGTCATTCTCCCGAGGAGCGTCGCCGCATCCGGCAATGCACGTAGGCACGAGGGTGAGGGCGATGGTGCCGACGAGGCGACGAATGCGCATGCCCCTTCGTAAGCACCGGCCATGCCCGTGCAGGCCGAGCCCGCGATGCGCACGGACCCTGGCAACCCAAAAGGTGATGAGGCGGCGGCAGGCGGGGGAGCGGCGACCTGCGGACGAAGGTTGTTGCGCTCCTGGCGGAGGCGGGGGACGTCCTCTCGGCGAGCGATGGGCGCCTGCCGTCGGTGGGCGACGTCGTGGCGGAGGCGGGGGATGTCTTGTCGGAGGGGAACGAACTCCCGGTGGAGAGGGGGGCACCCTTCGGGGGGAGAGCGGCGACCTTCTTCGGGAGGTGGAGCATCTACACGCGGAAGAAGGCGACGTCGTGGCGGAGGTGGGTGAGGCCTGGGCAGAGGTTGACGACCTCCTGCCGGAGGTCGAGGGACCTCCTGCCGGAGGTCGAGGGACCTCCGATGCGACTCGGATCCATCCAGGAGTGGACGTGGGCAGGGATGCGCGGCGGATGTTTTTTCGACAGCGCTTCCCTGTTCAAGGACAACCCTCGCGCAGCTCCGGGCCCGCGGGCCTACGCATCGGACGGCGGAGGCGGGAGCGGGAGCGGAAGCGGAAGCGGGAGCGGGGGCGGGAGCGGGAGCGGGGGCGGGAGCGGGAGCGGGGGCGGGAGCGGGGGCGGGAGCGGATCACGCGAGTGCGAGCGTCTTCAGGTGCTCCCGGGCAAGGTGCAGGCGGGCGTGGGCGGTCTTCGTTTTGATGCCGAGGGATTCGGCGATCTCCCGGATCGAACGGCCTTCCAGGTACGGCATCACCACAGCAATCACCAAGAGCCACGGGCGGGCCTGCTCCGGCACGATGAGGCATTCGAGGCGCCGCCAAGCCGTGAGGAAGATGTCCTGCACGACGTCGTCCACGTCGCGGGGAGGGATGGACTGACCGAGAAGAACGCGGCGCAGGAAAGCGCGGTGTTCGAGGTAAAGGCGCCCCAGCAGGGCGTGCGCCGCCGTAAAGTTTGCCGGCGGAAGATGGAGCGGTATCGTTGTCATACTCATGACTCCGGTTGTGCGGGGTTGTGGGGAGACGCCGGTCGGTGTTGAAGGCGCCGGCTGGCGTCGCTTGTCCTGTCTCATGAATTGGGGGCGAAGGCAATCGCGAACGTGCGGATTGGTTCGTCGGGGGAGAGTCCCTCACACCAACCTGCGGATTGGTTCGTCGGGGGTGAGGGAATCGTCCCGTCGCCGGAGGTGAGGGAATCGCTCCCGCCCCCGCTCCCGCTCGCGCTCCCGCTCGCGCTCCCGCTCGCGCTCCCGCTCCCGCTCGCGCTCCCGCTCCCGCCTCCGCCCCCCATTCCTTCACCAGCGCTCCTCGGCCGCACGCGCCGACGCTGCGGGGCTCGTAGCCCAGCATACGCCTTGAATGGCGCAACGACTTCAACGCCCCATCCCGCAAAGTTTGGTAAGGTCGTTGTTTCGCTCGAGCAGAGGGCATCGCCCCGACCTGCCCGAGACGTTTCCTCGGTCACTCTTCGGTGGACTTCTCGATGCTCGACATTGCAGGGTATACAGCCTTTGAACGCGTCGAAGTAACGCCGTTCGCGAAGACGTTTCGCGCGCGACGGGTGCAGGACGGCCTGCCCGTCGTGCTCCAAAGCCTGTCCATCGGACGCGCCCGGAGCGCCGAGATCGCGCGATTCAAACACGAGTACGCGCAACTCGCGCAGCTCAGCTCGCAAAGACTCGTCGCCGTCCTCGGCGTCGAGGCGCGTGAAGACAGCCTCATCGTCATACGCGAACACTTCCCAGGCCAAACCCTCGCCCACACCCTCGCCGCGCGCCGAGGCAACAAGCTCCCCGTCTCCGAGGCCCTCGCCATCGCCACCGCGATCGCCGAAGCCCTCGCCGTCCTGCACGGACGCGGCATCACCCACCGCGATGTCCGCCCCCTGAACATCCTCGTCGGCGATGCAGGCGCGCTCAAGCTCACCGGCTCCGGCGTCGACGCCGAGGTCACGCGCGCACACGAGCGACTCTACGCGTACGAGGTCCTCCACGACGTCCTGCCCTACACCGCGCCCGAGCAAACCGGCCGCATGAACCGCAGCGTCGACCACCGCGCCGATCTCTACGCCCTCGGCATCCTCCTCTACGAAGCCCTCACCGGTCGTCGCCCCTTCGAAGCCCGCGAGCCCATGGAGCTCATCCACGCGCACCTCGCCCTTCAGGCCAAACCCCCCGCGCACATCGACAGCTCGGTGCCCGAGACCCTCTCGCCTCTCGTCCTCAAGCTGCTCGAGAAAAACGCCGAAGACCGCTACCAAAGCGCCGAAGGCCTGCTCGCCGACCTGCGCCGCTGTCGCCACGATCTCGAGACCCTCGGCACGATCTCCCTCTTCACGCCCGCCGAACACGACCACGAAGGCGGGCTGCGCATCCACCAGAAGCTCTACGGTCGCGAGCGCGACATCGACGCGCTCACCTCGACCTTCACACGCTCACTCGGCGGCGAACGCTCCATCGTCCTCGTCTCCGGTTACTCGGGCATCGGCAAATCCTCGCTCGTGCACGAGATCCTCAAGCCACTCGCCCGCGCGAAGGGCTACTACACGAGCGGCAAATTCGATCAGTTCAACCGCGACACCCCCTACAGCGCCATCATCCAGGCCTTCGACGGCCTCGTGCGGCAGATCCTCACCGAGAGCACCGAGCGGATCCAAGCCTGGCAGCGCGCATGGCTCGAGGCGCTCGGACAAAACGGCCAGGTCATCTGCGACGTCCTGCCTTCGATGGCACACCTGCTCGGCCCGCAGCCAGTCGTGCCCGCGCTCGGACCCGTCGAGGCGCAAAACCGCCTGAGCCGATGCTTCGTGCAGTTCGTCTCGGTCGTCGCGCGCAGGGCCCACCCGCTCGTGTTTTTCCTCGACGACTTGCAGTGGATCGACCTCGCGAGCCTCGACCTCCTGCGCGCCCTGCTCGCCGACGACTCCCTCGAGTCGTTCTTCTTCTGCGGCGCCTACCGCGACAACGAAGTCTCCCCCGCCCACCCGTTCATCGCGGCGCTCGAAGAGCACAAACGCGCAGGCCTCTCCGTCTGCGACATCGTCCTCGGCCCGCTCGAGCGTCGTCACATCGTCGACTTGCTCAGCGACAGCCTGCGGCGCTCGGACACCGGCCCGCTCGCCGACGCCATCCTCAAAAAAACCGCCGGCAACCCCTTCTTCGTCCGCCGCTTCTTGCTCTCGCTCGGCGACCACGGCGTGCTCACCTTCAAGCCCGGGACGGGTTTCGACTGGGACCTCAAGCGACTCGACGAGCTCGCCTACAGCGAAAACGTCGTCGATCTGATGGTGCGCACCATCGCCCGCCTGCCGAAAACCACGCAGGAAGCCCTCCGCCTCGCCGCCGCCATCGGGAGCGAGTTCGACCTCGGCGTGCTCGCCACCGTGCTCGAATGTACGCACGAACAGGCCTACGGCCGCCTCGAGCCCGCCGCCGCGGAAGGGCTCATCATCCCAGGCCGCAACGGCTACCGCTTCGCTCACGACAAGGTCCAGGAAGGCGCGTACGCGATGATCCCGGCCTCTGGCCGGCCCGCGTTCCACCTGCGCATCGGCAGGCTGCTCGCCGAGAGCACGCCCTTGTCCGAGAGCCGCAACCTCTTCGACGTGGTCGGCCACCTGAACAGCGCGCTCGAGCTCATCGACGATCCACACGAACGCGAGACGCTCGCCCGAATGAACCTCGTCGCCGCCACGCGAGCCGAAGAATCCGCCGCGTTTGGCGCCGCGCGCAGCTTCCTCGAGCTCGGCCTGCAATGCCTCCCCGAAGATGCCTGGACGTCGAAGCATCAACTCCGCCTCGCCTACGCGAGGAAGCTCGGCGTCACGTTGTCCTTGCTCGGCCATCACGATGACGCGCTCGCCGCGCTCGGAGAGGCCCTCGAGCGCGCCACGACGAGGCTCGCTCGAACCGAGATCCTGCGGCTCAAGATGAAAGCGCAGGTGCTCAAGAACGACCTGCCCGCGGCGCTCGCCGAGGGGCTCGTGGTGATGCACTCCTTTGGCCTCGACCTGCCCGCGTTCCCGGACGAAGCGACGCTCGAGGAGCAGATGCGCGTGACACTCGACCTCGTCGTCGAGCGCTCGCCCGAAGCGCTCCTCGACCTGCCGCCGCTCGAGGACCCCGAGATCGCCGCGCTGCTCGAGGTCCTGGAGGAGCTGTTCGCGCCGACGTACTTCCTCGCGACGAACAACTTCAGCATCAGCATCGCCAAGATCCTCGAGCTGTCCTACCGCCACGGGTTGTCGCGAAGCACGACCTACGGCTGTATCAATTTCGGCATGCTCTTGTGCGTCCGCGGCCATATCAAGCTTGGCTACGAGCTTGGCCGCATCGCTGTCCGGCTCGGCGAGAAGCTCGGCGACAAGAAAAACGAAGCGATGATCCGCAACATGTGGGGCGGCTTCGTCCAGTACTGGGGAGACGGCTACAGCGCTTGCTGGGACACGTTGATCAGGGGCAAGGACGCAGGCCTGGAGACAGGCCAGTACATCTGGGCGTTCTACAACACGGTCAACGCCGTCACGAACAGCTTCATGCGCGGTTTGCCCATCGAGGACATCCTCGCCGAGGCGAAGAGCTACCAGCCGATCCGCAAGCTCGACCGCTTCGACGCGATCACCTGGATGGCCGGCGCGGCCGGACAGATCGCCTACAACCTCTCGGTCGAGACAGACGACCCCTGCCGCCTCGTCGGGCCCCTCGTGGACATCGAGGAGGTCATGGCCGCGTGTCGCCGGATCAAGAACGAAAGCGCGTTCTTCTTCGCGCAGCTCTACATCGTCTTTTTGCGGGTCTTCCAGGGCGCCTTCGAGGAGGCGGCGCGCGTCGTGCTCGCGTCGAACCCCGAGCTCGTCAGCATCGCGGTCTGGCACGGCACGCCTGTGTTCCGCGCCTACGCGGCCCTCGCGCTCGCGCGCGCCTCGACGAGCGCCGCGCCTGAAGAGCGCGCGGTCATGCTCTCGCGCGCCGCGGCCTACGCGGAGAAGCTCGATGCTTGGGCGGAGATCTGTCCGGAAAACTTCGCCCCCCGCGCGGCCTTGGTTCGCGCCGAGCTCGCCCGCGCCCGCGGCGAAGACAGGTTCGTGACGGCGGAGCTCTACGACACTGCGATCTCGCTCGCGCATCGCGGCGGCTACATCCATGACGAGGCGCTCGCGAACGAGCTGTGCGCGAGGCACTGGATGGACGCCGGGAAAAGGACGCTCGCGCGCGCTCACTTCAGCGAGGCGCGCCGGCTCTATGCCCGCTGGGGCGCAACCATTGCCTCGCGCCGCCTCGCCCGCGCCTATCCCGAGCTTGTCGCGCGCGACGAGACGTTCGACGCGCCCTTGCCGAGCACGCCTGCGCCTTCGGCGGACGCCCTCGACATCGGGTCGGTGCTCAAGGCGGCGCAAGCGATCTCGGGCGAGATTGTGCTGCCCCGACTGATCGACGCCCTCTTGCGCGTGGCGCTGGAGAACGCCGGCGCGCGGCGCGGGGTCTTGCTCCTTTTGCGGGATGGCAACCTCGTCGTCGAAGCGGAGCAGCGCGCGTTTGGCGAGGAAGACGCGCCTGCCTCGACGGCGATCGAGCGAGATCTCGGGCAACGCTCGGATCTGCCTGCGACCGTGCTCGCGTACGTGGCGCGCACGCGTGAGAGCGTGCTCCTGGAGGATCGCGCGCAGGATGGCCCCTTTGCGCTCGACCCTTACCTCGTGGACGCGCCTCCGCGCTCGGCGCTGGCTGCGCCCATCATCGGCAAAGGTCAGCTTTCGGGCGTGATTTATCTGGAGAATGACCTCGCGCGGGGAGCCTTCACGCCTGCGCGGGTCGAGGTGGTGGGGCTCATCTGCACGCAGGCTGCGATCGCGATCGAGAATGCGCGGTTGTATGGGGAGCTGGAGCGGCAGGTGGAGGAGCGGACGGCGGAGCTACGGCACGCGAATGAGGCGCTCGTTCGTTTGAGTCGCGCCGAGCAGGAGCGCAGGGAGCAGGAGGCTCTCGACCAGCGCGCGGTCATCAGCCAGCAGGAGGAGGTGATCCACGCGCTGTCGGCGCCGCTCATCGAGGTCTGGTACGGGGTGATCGCGGTCCCGCTGGTGGGGGTGCTCGACGCGCGGCGGGGCGAGGAGATCATGGAGCGGGTGCTGCATCGGATTGGCTCCGCTTCGTGCCGCCAGGTGATCCTTGATTTGACGGGGGTGGAGAGCGTCGATTCCGAGACGGGCGAGCGCATCATGCGGATTGTCGGCGCGACGCGGCTGCTCGGGGCGAGCGTGGTGATCACGGGGATTCGCGCGGCCGTTGCGCAGACGATGGTGGCGTTCGACGCGGGCCTGAAGGAGCTGACGACGCGGGCGACGCTGCGGGACGCGCTGCGCGCGTATATGCGGTCGGAGGGTGCAGGGGGATTTTCGACGCGGAGGTGAACCCCCCTTTTCTCTTCATCGACCACCTCGTGGCCGATCGATCGACGCGATCAACCCCACCGATAAAACGACCCCACGGGCTTGCCGGCCAGCAGGCGAGCAGCCAGTCCCGCTCAACCTGGTTGCGTCCTTTCGCGCGCTCGCCGCACCGCGGCCCGTGCACGGGCGGACGCAGGGGTGGGGTCGAGCTCTTCGGCCCGACGAAGATCCTCCTCCGCCGCATCGAGTGATCTCTCGCGCAACGCGAGGATGCCGCGCGTCAGGTGCGCGCGCGCCCGCTCCACGTTCTTCGCGTTGTTGTCGGTGTCTTGCTCGCCCCAGGGGGGTTGCGTGTTCTCTTGGCGTGCATCGACCTTGAAGGCGGTGGCGATGGCTGCACGGGCCTCCGTGCGGCGATCCAGCATATCGAGCAGGACCGCGCGGGTCGTGTGGTAGGGGGCATGATCGTCGAGGGCGAGGGCCCGATCGACGTCGCCGAGGGCCGCTCCGACATCACCTCGCGCCCAGGCTCGGCTCGCGCGCTGGTGGTAAGCGGCCGCGAGCGGAAGCTTCACGTAAACGACCCAGTCTCGATGTGAATCGCGCTCGCGTTGCAGCCGTGCCTCCTCGAGCATGGCCTCGCCTTCGACGATGACCTCGTCCCAGTCGGGATAAAGCCGAGGCAAGACGCGCACGACCGGCAAGGGCTCGACGCCCGCGCGCGGCAAACGTGCGAGGACGGTGAAGAGACCGGCCATGGCGGCAGCGTCCTGGATGCCTCCCGCTTCGGGTCCTCCGTCGCGGATCTGCGTCAGGGTCCGGAGCGCCTCTCGCCGGTCCGGTTCGAGGGCGGCCTGGGCACGCGTGTCCATCGCGAGCAACGAGAAAAAGAAGAATGCGAGCTGCCAAAGGTCGTGCTGGATGGGATCGACGTTCAAGCCCCAGCGCGGATGCATGGCTTCCGCCTCGCAGTCGTCCGTGGTCTCGAGCGCCTCGAGCAAATCGAGGTCGGCCACGCCTGGAACGAGCCACCGAACCTGAAGGTCCCCGCTCTGCTCGACGAGGCGCAGGTGCGACGGACCAAACCCGAGCCGACCACAGCCTTGCTCGTGCAGGCGCGCCACGACGTCGCACGCCTGCAATGCGCACGCCGCCGCTGCTTCGATCGGCAGAGATGGCCGGGGGCAGGCGGGCGGAGGCGCCGCAAAGACGATGCCCGGGCCCACCTGCAACACCGGCACGGTGTACGGCGACGCGAGCGCCTGCACGCGCCGCGCGACGGCCTCGATCGCGAGGTCCTCCGCCCAGGCGTATGCCTCGCCGCGCGGATGAATGTACACCTGTCCACCCGCTTGCCGGTCGCTGCCGAGGAGCCAGTAGGCTCTTTTTTTCGAGAGACCGGGCTCGATGTTCCGGTACCAGAGCCGTGTATACTTCCAGAGCACGTGACGGGCGCTGGCGACATCGTCCGGATTGCCACGCACGTCGAAGCGACCCTCCTCCGGGAATCGCCTCATGACCCGCGCCTCGCGCTGACGTGGATGCGCGCACGCTTCAATGCGACGAGCGCCGATCCTCCCGCCATGCCGATGGCGAGCAGCGGCAAGAGCCGGCGCGCCAGCGCGTCCTCGAGGGGTACATCGGGCGTGGGGGCGGGATGCTCGTCCCAGTCCTTCGGCCGCGAGGGTTCCGGCAGGATGTCGGCCCGCGCGGCATCCACCCAGGAGAACCAAGTGAACAAAACGAGCGCGCTCCAGCCGAGGCCACGCCTTTTCATAGGCCTCGGAGGGTATCACGGGCCGAGCCATCGTTGCAAAGCCAGGGCGGGTACCCCGTCCCCCCGCTCACGCCGGCCAGATGCGCGCCGTCACCGTGTTCTGACCTGCGCGCGTCGTGGCATAAAACGTCCACCCATCGTTCGTGCGTATCCCGAACACACGCGCGCCAAGCCCGTTCGCGTAATACGCCCTGGGGGAGAAGAGGTAGTGGTTGTTCATATTGAGGTGTTGCGCGAGCTCGTCGTAGGCTGCTTCGCGCAGGTGGTTGCAATGCTCCCGGGGGGGCCGGTTGGCGAGCTGCGCGGCCTCGGCGATCCCTGGGTCCTCCGGCCCGATGTAGTAATTCGCGTGGATCACGGTGGGCCCGTTGCGGTTGCCGGCGATCAAGATGCCGCATCCGTTCAAGGGGTCGGTCATGAACACGTCCATCTGGTTGTTCAGCGTGACGCGATGGGCCTGGTTCTGCGCCCACGGCACGAAGACGGCCTCGCGTGACGTGTTCGTGCCCGCCTGGAGGACCTTCACACCCACGGCCCGACCCCCCAGCGCCTCGACGAGGTCGGTGTGTCGGCCTTCGCAGTTGTACGTGAAGACCCGGGGAATCGATTGGGTCCCGACGGACTCGACCGGGCCGGCGGGCATGAAACGCGCCTCGGGCGTCATCTCCCGAGCGCCCAGGAACTGCGGGGGGTTGGCGAAGAGGTCCGCCCAGCGGAGCCGGACCTCCGGGGCGTCGTCCCGGAGGTTCCCCCGGGGAAAATCGAGCCCCCCGCCGCCCCCGCCGTACAGGAGGCGATAGGCCCCATACGCGAGCCCCCCGAGGACCATCGCGCCTCCAACGTAGGGCGCCGCGGCGACCGCCATCGCTCCGAACGGCTGGGCCACCGGCTGCCCCTCCGCGCGTGGTGGAGGGGCGGCCGCAGCGTGGGGCGGGTGCGCCGCTCGCCGCTGCACGACCGCGGCCGGATGCGGCGGGCGCGACGTCGCTGCCGCGGGCGTAGGCTTCGGCTGCGCCACCTTCGCCGGATGTGGGGCGCGCGACGTCGCTGCCGCGGGCGTAGGCTTCGGCTGCGCCACCTTCGCCGGATGTGGGGCGCGCGGTCCAGCCGTCGCGGGCGCAGGCTTCGGCTGCGCTGCCTTCGCCGGATGTTGCGGACGCGCGCCCTGCCGGAACCCGCCTCGGTCGCCCCCTGTCTTGCCGGTCATCGCTGCCTCCCTGGCCGCCCCCCGGCATCATCCCCGTTTGCGCCCCTCCCGCCCAATTTCCGTCATCGAAGGCCCTTCGCCCGCACGCGTTCGTGATGTTCCTCGCGGCGCTCGTACGGTGCGCCGGACGCGCCGAACGCGGGTATCTCGCGCGCAGCTCGACCCCTCGCGCCGCCTTGGCCGAGCCGCGAGCCTGCTGCTTGCCTCGTGCTAGCTTCCGCCCGCGATTGCATGACCCCCCGCACCGCCACCGCCGCCGGCTTTTCGGCCGTCCTCCTCTGGTCGCTCCTCGCCGTCTTCACCGCTGCCTCGGGCACCGTCCCGCCCTTCCAGCTCGCCGCCATGACCTTCCTCGTCGGCGGCCTCGTCGGCGTCGTGACGTGGCTCCGTCGGCCCCACGCCATCCGATCCCTCCGCCAGCCCCCGCTTGTCTGGGCCCTCGGCACGGGCGGCCTCTTCGGCTATCACGCCCTCTACTTTGCGGCTTTGCGATGGGCGCCGCCCGCCGAATCCGGCCTCATCAACTACTTCTGGCCCCTGCTCATCGTGCTGTTTTCGTCGTTCCTGCCCGGCGAGCGGCTCCGCGCGTCCCATCTCCTGGGCGCGCTCCTCGGCTTCGCCGGCATTCTCGTCCTTTTCCTCGGCCGCGGCGCCCTCGACGCCCGGACGGAGTACCTACCGGGGTATGCGTGCGCCTTCGCGGCGGCCTTCGTGTGGTCGGGGTACTCCGTCCTCTCCCGGCGCTTTGGCGAGGTGCCGACCGACGCCGTGGCCGGTTTTTGCCTCGCGACCTCCGCCCTCAGCTTGCTCGGCCACCTCGCCTTCGAAACGACGGTTTGGCCTCAAAACACAACGCAATGGCTCGCGCTCCTCGCGCTCGGCATCGGCCCGGTCGGCATTGCTTTTTATGTGTGGGATATCGGCGTCAAGCGCGGCGACATCCGCCTCCTCGGCGTCGCGTCGTATGCGGCTCCGGTGCTCTCGACCGCCATTTTGGTGCTCGCAGGCCATGCAAAGCCGAGCGTCACGCTCGCCGTCTCGTGCGGGCTCATCGTCGTCGGGGCGCTGGTCGCTACGATCGGAACGAAGCGGTCGACGCGGTAAAGCCCGGGGTCCCGCGCGCGGACCCGTCCCGGTCGTTCCCTTCTGCCTCGTTTTTCTCGAAGATCCCGCGCATCCTCCCCCTTCCTCCTTCTTTCCGTTTTTTCTGGCGCGACGCGGGTCCGGCGTGCGGCATCCAAGCCGAACAGTCGAAGTCAGCAGGAGGATTCGATGCGGTTGTCTCATCCTTCCCTTCTCTTGGGGCTCATTTTCGCCGCGGGCGCGGCTTGCTCGGCGGGGATGCCTGGACAAGCCATCGCCGAGCCGCAGGCCGGCCCGAAGCCCGGGGCCGCAGCGGGCGCGGCTTCCACCGATTCGGCCCTCACGCTCGATCCGCGGCTCGGCTTGCTCGCCCCGGGCGATCGAAAGACGAGCTACGCCCCCGTCGACATCGAGGAGCCCTTCGCGCAGATCATGAAGCGGCTCTCGGCCGAGAAGTCGGGCGTCATGCGCCGCCAGGCGGACCTGCTCGCCGAGCGGTACGACCTCGCCAACCGGAGCTCGAAAGGCGTCACCATGTCCCGCGGAAAGCCGATCCAGACCGGCATCCGCGTCAAACTCCCCGCCGGGGTCACCTGGAGCGCCCTCGCGGGCATGACGCCCGCCGAGATCAAGGACAAAAAACTCTGGCCTGCAGGCTTCTTCCCCCTGCCCCACGCCAAACAGGGCGAGGGCGGGATGGTCTTCCCGAAGGTCCACATCACGGAGATCAAGAAGCAGGAGGGCCGTGATCTCGAGCGGTTCGACGTGGAGTTCGACCTGCCCGAGCATTTCATCCCCGAGTTCCCGCCGCCCATCTTCCTCACGACCCGGCCGGAGCTCGGCGACGTCTCGCGCGGGCAGCTCGTCACCACGCAGAACTTCTTCGAGCTCTTCGACGGCATCCTGAACCCGAAGCAGCTCGACGGCCTCCGGCTGCTCGTCTCGCAGTTCCCGCAGCAGCAATTCAACCAGACCAGCGATCGCCGCTCGGCCAAACCCTCCCTCGGCGTCTCGTGCTTCGAATGCCACACGAACGGCCATTCCAACGCCGCGTTCCACCTCGTCGGCGACGTCCGCCCGCAATCGCACCGGCGGCGCATCGACACGCCCTCCCTGCGCGGCGTGAATCAGCAGCGCCTCTTCGGCTCACAACGCGCCCTCCGCAGCATCGAGGATTTCACGGAGTTCGAGCAGCGCGCCGCGTATTTCGACGGGGATCCCGTCATCGCCCAGAAGAAGGGCGTGCACTTCCTCGATCGCGGCAGCGAGGTGCACGCGATGGCCGAGTTCCAGGAGCTGCTCGACTTCCCGCCCGCGCCGAAGCTCCGGGTCCTCGACAGGAAGCTCGATCCGAAGCTCGCGACGCCCGAGGAGATGCGCGGGCAGGAGGTCTTCTTCGGCAAGGGGCAATGCGCGAACTGCCACCCGGCGCCCATTTACTCGGACAACTTCATGCACGATCTGCGGACGGAGCGGTTCTTCCCGCCCACGCTGATCAACGGGCGGCTCGCCATCGCCGACGGGGCCATCAAGACGTTCCCGCTGCGCGGCATCAAGGACTCGCCGCCTTATTTGCACGACGGACGGCTGCTCACGCTCGAAGACACGGTCGAGTTCTTCAACCTCGTGCTCGAGCTCAAGCTCTCCGATCAGGAGAAGAGCGACCTCGTCGCGTTCATGCGGGTCCTGTAGGTCTTCCGCGCGCGTCCGTCTCGGCCGGGTTCTCCTCGGCCGGGCCGTCCATCCCGTCGACCATCACCGGATCACTCTGCTCGGCGAGGTGCGGCTTGCCCTCCATGTCGATGTAGTGGCCGCTGCGCTTCGCCTTCGTTTCGAGGTAAAACTTGTTGTAGTCGTTCGGCGGGATCACGTGCGGGATCCGGCCCGCCACCTTCACGCCGTACTGCTCGAGCTGGCTTATCTTGTTCGGGTTGTTCGTGATGAGCCGGACCGACTTCACGACGAGGCTCTGGAGCATGTGCGCCGCCACCGCGTAGTCCCGCTCGTCGTCGCGGAAGCCGAGCGCGAGGTTCGCCTCCACCGTGTCGAGGCCCTGATCCTGCAGGCCGTAGGCCCGAATCTTGTTGATGAGCCCGATCCCGCGGCCTTCCTGCCGCAGATACAGCAAAATGCCGCGCTCCATCGACTGGATGAGCCGCAGGCCTTCGAGGAGCTGATCCCGACAATCGCAGCGGAGCGAGCCCATCACGTCGCCCGTCAGGCACTCCGAGTGCAGGCGCGTGGGCACCTCCTCGGCGCCCATCACGTCGCCGTGCACCATGGCCACGTGTTCCTTCGCGTCGCGGTTGTTCCAGAAGGCGACGATCTGGAAGCGGCCGACCCGCGTCGGCAGATCCGCGACGCCGACCACCCGCACGCAGAGCCCCGCCGGGCCGTAGCCGTCGCATTCGTGGACCCGGTCCCGCTCCACGAGATCGAGCAAGCCCCCACGACCGGCGTTCGTCATCGACCTTTCTCTCCTCCCACCACCCGCCTTGCGACTAGCAGGCCCGGGTGCCGATGCCAAAAATCTTGGCCTACGGGCGCCGTTCGATCGATAGCCCCCCGTGGTGTCCCCGATCCGCGCCCTCCTCGCCCCGGCCGCGCTCGCGTCCGTCCTCCTCGTCGGCTCGCCCGACGCAGAGGCCGCGTCGCTCGGCCTCCACCGCGTCCGTGTCACGTCCGAGGCCGCCTACGGCGCCGTGGGGGGCCAGGCCAAGCCCGTGCGCCTGACGCTCGATCCTCGCCTGCAACGCGAGGCCGAGCGGCTGCTCGCGCGCTCGGGCGCCCCCGAGGCCGCGATCGTCGCCTCGGACGTGCGCACCGGGCGTATCCTCGTCTGGGCGAGCCGCGGCAACCGCGACTTCGTGGCCGAGCCCTACGCCCCGAGCGCGAGCCTCTTCAAGATCGTCACGGCCGCGGCGCTGCTCGACGGCGGCCACGCGAACGAAGGCACGGAGGCGTGCTGGTCGGGCGGCGAGCACGACATCACGGAGGCCGATCTCGACCGGCGCGGCGGCAGCGCCTGCACGCCCTTCGGCGAGGCCCTCGGCAAGAGCATCAACATGGTGTTCGCGCGAATGGCGAAGCGGCACCTCGACCCGGACGATCTGCGGCGCATGGCCTCCGCGCTCGGGTTCGCCGGCGACGTGCCGATCGACGTCCCCGCCCACGCGGGGCGCGTCGAGATCCCGGCCGATCCTTTCGGCATGGCCCGCGCCGCCGCGGGGTTCTGGAACGGAAAGCTCTCGCCGCTCGGCGCGCTCTTCGCGATGCAGACCATCGCCAACGGCGGCGAGCGCGTGCGGCTCGTGCTCAAGGATCCCGGCGTGCCCGTCGCCCGCGTGGTCGAGCGCCGCGCCCTCGATCCGCGCGTCGCGCGCACGCTGAACCGCATGCTCCAGGTCACCACGAAGCGGGGCACGTGCGTCAAAGCGTTCCGCCACGCGGACGGGACGCGCGCGCTGCCCGGCATGGCCGTGGCCGCGAAGACGGGCACGCTCGTCGGCAAGAAGCCGGCGCGCATGTTCTCGTGGTTTGCCTCCTTCGCGCCTGCGGACAAGCCGGAGATCGCCGTGGCGGTCATGCTGGCGAACGACATCACCTGGCGGACGAAGGCGAACATCGTCGGCCGCGAGCTGCTCGAAGCCTACTTCGCGGGCAGCCGCGACGAGCGACGCGGGCGCTGAGCTTCAGGCGACCGCGGTGCAGGCGATCGTGAGGGCGAGGAAGTTCGCATTGCACTGCGCCTTCAGTCCGATCGTCGTGGCCGTGGCGAGGCAGAGCGTGTAGCCCGTGAGGGTGTGCCGCAGGCACCGGCGGTATTCCCGCTCGGAGGCGGAGAGCGCGAGCGCGATCGCCTCGGTTGGGTCGACGTCGGGCGGCGGGCGGGTGATGCGCTCCCGCCCCGGCTCCTCGCCGCCGCCGCCCACGACGTCCTGGATGGCCTGAAAAAGGCCTGACCCCGCCGCGTTCACGCGCTCCGCGGCGCCGCGAAGCGTCTCGTAATCGGCGGAGGCGGCGCCCTGGAAGTCCGAAAGCGCGTCGTAGAGCTCCTGGGCCGCGCTCTGGATCCCGGAATCCGGGATATCGCTGATGGCGCTCGCGGAAGGCAGGGAGATCGATTTCGCGGCATCCGCCAAGTCGCGCCATTCCTCCCTCGAGGGCTCGGGCTGCGCGACGAGGGAGCTCGGGGCCGACGTCAGCCCGTTGTCGGCGGCATCGGCGCCCGCGAAGCAGCCTTGGCCGGCGAGCAGCATGCCTCCGAGGAGGAGAGGCACGAACGAGAGCGCGGCGCGCCTCGTCTTCGGAGAGAGGTTCGATCGGGATGAACGTGTTCGTTTCGACATGGCGCCCCCCATCCCGCCTTCGTTCGGCGCGCCCGCGGCGCGATCCAAACGAAGGCGGACCGCAATTTCCGTCGCGCGGACGACCGGTGGACCCTCCACCACGTTCGTCAGGGTGAAGATTGGGCCCGCGGCGTCCCGGTCAATCGGGTCCGCGCCGAGGGCGCCCTGCCGACACGCCGTACCCGGACGAAGTCGCGGGAGGCGCGTCACGGCGAGAGCCTGTGACATCGTTTACAGATGTGGGCTACGGGGCGCGGCGCGCAGGGGGGGTGGCCTCGGGCAAACGATCGTCCAAAAAGGACCACGGTCCCTCTGTCCGGGCATCGTCTCACGGACGCGGGGGCGCTAGACTCGTGCCGCGTGCACGCAAGTCAACTCCCCCTCTCGCACGAGGCCACGGCCCTCGCCGTCTCCGCCGACGGCAAGCGACTCGCGGCGTCGGCGATCGGCAACGGGCGCACGGTCGTCTACGATCTGCGCGTCGGCCGAGCGCTCTTCCGGTTCGGCGTGGGCGCGACGGGGCTCGCGCTCTCGCCCGACGGCGGGCGCCTCGTCACGGCGTGGTCCGACGACGCGCGTGTGCCGCCGAGCGCAGCCCGTTCCGCCCTCGACGCGCGCGTGGAGGCCGACGAGGCCGTGCACACGGTGCAGGTCTTCGACCTCGTCACGGGGCGATGCTTGACGCCCGAGCCGTGGCGCGGCGAGGCGCCGATCGCGCTCTCGCCCGACGGCACGTTGCTCGCGGTCACGGCCGATCGCCTCACGAGCGCGGTGCTCGTCTACCGGCTCGCGGATGGAGCGCTCGTGCAGGAGCTCTCGTATCCGCATCGACGGCGGCTTCGCAGCCTCGCCTGGAGCCCCGACGGTCGCCTGCTCACGGCGGCCACGGGCGTGACGCCGGTCGTGCACTGGTCGACGGACGATTTCCGGGACGTGCGGCCCGAGGGCGTGCGCGAGACCGACGCGGCCGTCGCGTTCTCGCCCGATGGAACGCTCGTCGCGGCGGCGGGGCCGGACAGCCGGATCCGCTTGTTCGAGCCGGGCCACGAGGGCGAGCCGCGCGCGGTGCTCGCGGTGAAGAACGGCCTCACCTTGCTGCGCGGCGTCGCGGCGCTCGAGTTCTCGCCGGACGGCGCGCTCGTCACCGCGCTCGGCCGGACCCGCGCGACGCAGGTCTTCAGCGTGCCGCTCGCGCGCCCTCTCTGGACGGCGAGCCCGGGCCCGATGGCGTTCTTGCCGAACGGCAAGACCGTGGCCGCGTGGTGGTGCGGCGCGGTGTGGCTGCGGGACGCCGAGAGCGGGGATCTGCGCGTGTCCCCGGCCGACGACGCGGGCGACGACACGCCCTCCGGCGTGGGTCCGGCGAGCCGCACGGTGACGTTGCGGAGCCGTGAGTTCGAGGGGCGCATCCCGACGCCCCCGCAGACGCTGCGGGTCGTCCCCGAGGCGCAGGGCAGCGCGGATGTCGCCCTGTCGAGCGCAGCAGCGGCGCTGATCGCACGCTTGTCGACGGGCTGGGCCGAGTCGAGCTACCGCACCGCGGCGAACCTGCTCGCGCGTGACGCCGACGGCCTCGGCGTGCGTCTGCCGCTACGCGGCGGTTATGCGTACGTGCAGATCCGGACGAGCGCCGATCGGTACCGCCTCCTCGTGACCGTCACCGCGGACGAGCCCGAGCAGGATCCGCCGCCCTCGTCGAGCCTGGTGCGCCTCTCGCGCTGGATCCGCGATCGTCTGAGCGCGGAGGCGCGCCGCGTCGCCGCGGCCGATCGCGAGTGGGCTGCGGAGATCGCGCCGGGCGCGGGCGAGGGCGACGTCCAGATCGAGCGTGGCCCCGGCTCGCTCACCATCACGCTCGATCATGCGCCGCTGCCCTCGCTCGACGATCTCGAGGCCCTGATCCACGCGGCCGAGCTGAAGCTCGAGCCCTGAGCCCTCCGACGCGCCTTGAAGAAGCCGCCGCCCGTCTCCGAGTTCGTGCGTTTTCCGATCACCGCCGGCGTGGCGATGCTCGCCCTCTTCGTCACGGTGCTCGACGCGTCGGGTCGATCGATCCAGCCGCTCGTGATGAACGTGCGCGCGTTCGAGGGCGAGCCGTGGCGCCTCGTCACGAGCGCCTTGCCGCACGCCAATGCGTTGCACTTGGTTTTCAACATCGCCTGGCTCTGGGTCCTAGGGACGATGCTGGAGGAGCGCTTCGGATCGTTCCGCTTGCTCGGCCTCGTGCTCCTCTTCGCCGCGGGATCGGCGGCGGCCGAGTACGCGGCCTTCGTCGGCGGGATCGGCCTGTCCGGCGTGGTCTACGGCCTCTTCGGCCTCGCGTGGGTGCTCGATCGCGCGGACGCGCGCATGCGCGGCACCGTGGACGCGCGCTCGACGCAGCTCTTCATCGTCTGGTTCTTCTTCTGCATCGCGACGACCGTCTTCGACGTCTTGCCCGTCGCGAACGTGGCGCACGGCGTGGGCGCGCTGCTCGGCGTGCTCATGGGGCTCGTGATCACGGGGGGCCTGCGGGTCGCGCGTCGACGCGCTTCGGTGCGCGCCGGAGCGGGGCTCGGGGTCTTGCTCGTCGTCGCGGCCTCGGGCGCGGGCGCGACCGTGCTCCGCCCGCGCGTCAACGTCTCGAAGGACGGAGGCGGCGACAGCGCGCGCCTCGCTTACGAGGCGTTCGACGCGGGGAACTTCGACGAGGCCATCTCGCGGTACGAGAAGGCGCTCGAGGTGAGCCCGAAGAGCGCGACCTTCTGGTACAACCTCGGCATCGCGTACGCGCGCAAGGGCAAGCTCGACGACGCGACGCGCGCGTACACGCAGGCCGTCGCGCTCGCGCCCGAGAACACGGGCATGAAGCGCACGCTCGTCGACACGAAGCGCTCCCGCGCCGACGCGGCGCAGGCGGACGGCAAGCACGACGAAGCCATACGCCTCTACGAAGAGGTGCTCGCGCTCGACGGCGACGACGCGTTCTCGCTCTACAGCCTGAGCCGCACCTACGAAGAGCTCGGCCGTCACGAGGAGGCCGGGCGGCTCCGCGCGCGCGCCGTGGCCCTCCACGTGGACCCTGGCAACGGCCCTGCGGAGCCATCCTTCGACGTCGACGCGGGGATCGAACGCGACGCGGGCCCGTGAACGCCCCTTCTCTGCGCGATTCATCGCCCCTACACTCGTCGTTTCCCGGAGGCCGCCCCTTGAAGACCGTCGACTTCTTTTTCGACTTCTCGTCCCCGTACAGCTACCTCGCCGCCACGCAGCTCCCGGCCCTCGCGGCGCGTGTCGGCGCGACGATCGCGTACCGCCCCTTCGTGCTCTTCGCCGTCTTCAAGGCCGCGGGCAACGACATGCCGGCCAAGATCCCCACGAAGGGCGCGTACCTCTTCAAGGACCTCGATCGCTGGGCGCGGCACTACGGTGTGCCCTTCCGCTTCTCCAGCCACTTCCCCTCGAACACGATCAAGGCCATGCGCATGGTCCACGTCGCCGCGGAGCAAGGCAAAGCCGAGGCGTTCTCGCAGGCCACCTTCCGCGCCATGTGGGCGGAGGATCGGGACATCGCGAGCCCCGAGACGCTCGCCGAGCTCGCGCGCGGCGTGGGCCTCGACGCCGAGGCCGCGCTCGCCGCGATCGAGACGCCCGCGATCAAGGATCGGCTCCGCGCGGACACCGACGAGGCCATCACGCGCGGCGCGTTCGGCGCGCCTGCGATGTTCGTCGGGGACGAGCTCTTCTGGGGCAACGATCGGCTCCACTTCGTCGAGGAAGCGCTGAAAGGCTGATGGCGCTCCGACCCTTCGAACGGCTCCCCTACGAGGCGCTCCCCGCGCTGCCGCGCATCCCGCACGGCTACCACCGCGCCGAGGCGCGCCGCGTGCAGGTGTCTTCCCGCATCTTCGGCGACGTCGGCGTGCACGTCCGTGTCGTGGGCTCGGGCCCGCCGCTCCTGCTCGTGCACGGGCTCATGACGTCGAGTTACTCGTTCCGGTACGTGCTCGAGCCCCTCGGCCGGTTCTTCCGTGTCTTCGCGCCCGACCTGCCCGGCGCCGGCCGTTCCGACAAACCGACACGGGCGGACTTTTCGCCGCGGAGCTTTGGCACGTTCCTCGCCGAGCTCCAGCAGGCGCTCGGCATCCGCGGGTGCGCCGTCATGGGCAACTCGCTCGGCGGGTACGTGGCGATGCACCTCGCCTTGGAGGATCCAGCGGCCGTCTCGCGCCTCGTCGTGAACCACGCGCCGGGCACGCCGGAGCCGCGGTACGTGGCGCTGCGGGCCATGCTCTCGACGGGCGCGGGCCGCGCGCTTCTTCGTTACCTCGTGCAGCGCGACCCGCGCCGCTGGGTGTACCGGAACGTCCATTACCACGACGAACGGCTCAAATCGCGCGAGGAGCTCGACGAGTACGGCGCGCCGCTCGCCACGGACGCGGGGCTCGCGTGCTTCACGAAATCGCTGCACGAGACGCTCGCGCCCGCGGGCTTCCATGCCTTCGTCGACGAGCTCGGCCGCGCGCCCTTCCCCGTGCCGCTGCTCTTCGTGTACGCCCGGAAGGATCCGGTGGTCTCGCCCCGCGTGGGGGAAGCCCTCCACCGCCTCGCGCGGGGCTCCGAGCTTCGATACCTCGAAGGCACGTCGCATTTCTCCCACGTCGACTCGCCCGATCGGATGGTCGAGACCATCCTGCCCTTCCTCCGCGCCGCCGAGGACCCCGAGCGCGCGGGCGCCTCGCTCGGCGGCTGACGGCCGCCCTTCCCGCCGGGCCTGCGCGGGCTCTCCGCGCGCAAAACCGTGTACGCTCCGCCCTGCGCTTCGTTTGCGCACCAACCATCGGAAGGTGAAGGGAGGCATGCGGATGAAATCATCGTGGTCTTTTTGGGGGTTCGTGCTGGCGAGCGTGTCGCTCGGCGTCGTCGGCTGCGGCAGTGAGGTGAACGGCGGCGGCGCGGGCGGCTCCGGGGGCTCCGGCGCGGGCAGCACCACGTCGAGCGGCGGCTCCGGGGGCACGGGGGGCACGGGCGGAGGCATGGGCACGGGCGGCGCCGGGGGTGCGGGCGGCGGCATGATGGCCGGCTCTGGCGGCGGCGTGATGGCCGGCTCGGGCGGCGCGGGCGGAGGCACGGGCGGCGCGGGCGGCGGCACTTATGCGAGCTGCGAGGAATGCACGGCCGAGACGGGCGCGCCCGCGAACGAGTGCCAGGCCGAGTTCGACGCCTGCATGGCCTGGAAGACCTGCGTCAGCATCTACCACTGCCAGCATTCCAGCACCCCGAACGGCCCGGGCCCTTGCGACACCACCCAGGCCGGGGCCTGCTGCACATGGTTTTGCCAGGAGGCGGGCCTCGACATGGAGGGGATCACGCGCTTCCGGGCGCTCGATCAATGCATCCATTGCAAGACCTGTACGGGCCTCTGCGAAACGGCGGACACCTACTGCCCTGTCTTCGAGCCGGGCGGCAGCTCGGCTTGTATTCCCTGACCTGACCCGACCGGCGACGAACGCCGGTTGACGCCGCCGTCGACCTCTGGTCTGGAGCGTACGCATGCGCTCCGCCCTCGCTCACCTCGCCCCGCTCGTCCTCCTCGCCGGTTGCGGAGGTGAACCCCCGAGGCCCGCGGCGCCCCCGCCGTGCGCCCCCGAGCCGCCGGCCGCCGTCGCAAAACCTTCGTCCGAGCCCGCGGCCGTCGCCGCCTCGGCCGCGGCGCCGACGGTCGTCGCGGGCCTCACCGCCCTCGAAACGGAGCTCGTCGGCAAGCATGGCGAGGCGCAGAGGCCCCGGATCAAGCGGGGCCTCGCGCAGGTCGCGTCCCTCTGGCGCGCGGAGGACGGGGAGTTCGCCACGTTCGTGCGCGAGCAGTTCCTCTCGGATCCGGCCGCGGTCGACGCCACGTTCGCCCGACTCGAAGGCTTGATGGAGCAGCTCGAAGGGCACCTGCACGAGATGGGGCGCGCGCTGCGTTTCCCCACGGACACGGATACCGGGCCGCTCTTTCCGGTCGATCCGCTGCTCGCGGGCTACGAGCCCGCGGCGCACCTCTACGAGGATCTGTTCAAGTCCCGGATCGCGTTCGTCGCATTGCTCAATTTCCCGCTCTCGGACCTCGCCACGAAAAACGCCGAGGGCGAAGGCTGGAGCCGGCGCCGCTGGGCCGAGGAGCGGCTCACGGGGCGCTTCGCGGTCCGCATTCCCGGCGAGATTGCCCAGGACATCGCGCGCGCGAACACGGAGGGGGATCTTTACATCTCCGATTACAACATCTGGATGCACCACCTTGTGAACGAGAAGGGGTTTGGGGCGCAGGGCGCCGAACGGCGACCCGGAGCCCCAAGCGGCGAACCGAGCGAGCGGCTCTTCCCGGCGGGGCTCCGGCTCATCAGCCACTGGAACCTGCGCGACGAGCTCAAGGCGGATTACGGCGATCCGCGGGGCCTCGAAAAGCAGCGGACGATCGTGCAGGTGATGGAGCGGATCGTCACGCAGACGATCCCGGCCGCGGTCATCGACGACCCGCGGGTCGACTGGAACCCGTTCACGAACGAGGTCCGCCTCGCGCCCGCCGCGGACGTCGAGCCCTCCGCGCCGAAACGGGCGCCGATCACGACGGTGTCGGCGAGCCCCGAGCCCTTCGTGCGGTATCAAAAGCTCCTCACCTCGTTCCGCGCCTCCCGGCGGGCCGATCCGTATTCGCCGATCGCGAACACCGCGATCAAGCGTCGCTTCGAGCTCGGCCGCGAGATCGGCGAGGACCGCGTGCGCGCGCTCTTCCTCGAAATCCTCGGCTCGGGCACGATCCCGAAGGTCGCCGCCGAGATCGAGCGCCGGCTCGGCCGCAAGCTCGGGCCGCAGGATCTCTGGTATGCGGGCTTCAAGGCGCGTGGCGGCAAGACGGAGGCCGAGCTCGACGCGATCACGCGCAAAAAATATCCCGACGCGAAGGCGTTTGCCGCCGACATCCCGCGGATCCTCGTGGCGCTTGGTTTTCCGAAGGATCAAGCGAAGACGATCGCCGAGCGGATCGTGGTGGATCCCTCGCGCGGCGCCGGACACGCGATGGAGCCGCGGCGCCGCGGGGACAAGGCGCGCCTCCGGACGCGTATCGAGAAGGACGGGATGAACTACAAGGGATACAACATCGCCGTCCACGAGCTCGGGCACAACGTCGAGCAGGTCTTGTCGCTCTACGACGTCGACCACACGCTGCTCGCGGGCGTGCCGAACAACGCCTTCACCGAGGCGCTCGCCTTCACGTTCCAGGCGCGGGATCTGGAGCTCTTGGGCCTCCAGAAGACGACGGCCGAGTCCGAGCGGGATCGGGTGCTCGGCGAGCTGTGGGCGGCGTGGGAGATCGCGGGCGTCGCGCTCGTCGAGACGGACGTCTGGCACTGGCTCTACGAGCACCCGGACGCGACGGCCGAGGAGCTCGGCAAGGCCACGGTCACGATCGCGAAGAAATACTGGAACCAGTATTACGCGCCGCACCTCGGGTCGCCGGATTCGGCGTTGTTGGCGATTTATTCACACGCGATCTCGACGCCGCTCTACTTGCCGGATTATCCGCTCGGGCACCTCATTGCGTTCCAGATCGAGGAGCACGTGCGGAAACAAGGCAAGCTCGGTCCGGAGTTCGAGCGGATGGCGAAATATGGATCGGTCCTGCCGGACCTGTGGATGAAACACGCGGCGGGGGAGGCGATCAGCGCAGGGCCCTTGCTCCGCGCGGCGGAGAAGGCGCTCGGGGGGAAGCCGTAACGGCCTCGGTCAGGGCGTGGGAGGCGGTAGGATGCCGACTGCGTCGATCTCGTTGAAGCCGAGCACGGCCTTGGAGTCGAGGTCGATGCGCACGGCGGAGATCTTTGCGCAGGTCAGGGTCGGCACCGAGAGGATGTGCGCGCAGGCCCCGATCGACTTGGGCGCCGGATTGTCGTAAATCACCTTGGCGCCTTCGCTGGTGGTGATCGTGACTTTCTTCACGGCGCCCGGGTTGAACGTCTCGTAGATCCAGACGGCTTCGCCCGTCACCGCAGTCGAGAACCCAACGGTCAAGAACTCGCCGTCTTTGTCTTCGGTCTGCGTGGCCCAAGCCTTGGACTCGTCGCCGGCATCAGGATAGACATTCGGCGCGCCGAGGGCCTGGGACGCGGAATACCCCCCCGCGGGCGAGTATTCGGACGAAACGTCGACCTCCTGGTCGGCCCACACCACGCCGGCCGGCGCCTCGATGACGTTCACCAGATTGGTGACGTTGATGCAACGCTTCGTGTCGTCGACCTCGTCGACGACCTCGCCGTCGTTGCAGAGCTGCATGGGGCCAGCGTCGCCGCCGCTGCCGCCGGTGCCGCTGCTGCTGCTGCTGGTCATGCCGCCGGTGCCGCTGCTGCTGGTCGTGCCGCCCATGCCGCCCATGCCGCCCATGCCGCCGGACGCGCCGCTGCCCGCGGTGCCGCCGCTGCCGCTGGTGTCGTCGGGCTTGTCCTCTCCGCATCCGGCGAAGCAAGCAAGCATCACGAGCATCGGGGCCACGATCGAGATTCGTCGCAGATGAAAATTCATTCTATTTTCTCCTTCCACTGAGAGTGCCCTCACAGGGAAGTCCCGAACGTATCCGGGCGGACGGACTCATGTCAACGCATCGTAACAGCCGTGCGCCGCCCTCGTCCGTGGTATGAATTCTGACCACCCGAGGAGGCCGTCGTATGTACCGCGTCACCATCCTGTACCCGCACGAAGAGGGCAAGCGCTTCGACCTCGACTACTACGTGCACAAGCACATGCCGATGGTGACGTCGTTGCTCGGGCCGTTCGGCTTGAAGAGCGCCGAAGTCGCCGAGGGCCTCCCCCGCAATGGCGCGCCCCCTCCCTTCGTCGTCATGGCGTCCATGACGTTCGACGCGATCGAGGATTTTCAGCGCGGCATGGCCCAGCACGGCCGCGAGATCAACGCGGACTTGCCCCATTACACGGATTTGAAGCCCACCGTGCAAATCAGCCGGATCCGCTGACACGCGGCCCCCCGCGACCCATTCTCGAACCATGCACCCGAAAGAGCCCCGCGCCCTCGTCCTCCTCGCCGAAGGAGCCGAAGAAATGGAAGCCACCATCAGCGTCGACGTCCTCCGCCGCGCCTCGGTCGAGGTCGTCCTGGCCGGGATCGACGGCGTATCGCCGGTCCGTTGCAGCCGTGGCGTCCGTATCGTGCCCGACGTGGCCCTCGCCGACGTGACGGGCTCGTTCGACGTCGTCGTTTTGCCCGGCGGCAAGGGCGGCGCCGATCGGCTCGCCGCCTCGCCCGAGGTGGGCGCGCTCCTCCGCGCGCAGGCGGAAACGGACCGCCTCGTCGCGGCCATTTGCGCGGCGCCGATCGCGCTCGCAGCGCATGGCGTGTTCGCGGGGCGCCGCATGACGTGCCATCCCTCCGTGCGCGAGATCGTCGCGCGGCACGGCAAACACGAGGGGGACGCCGTCGTCGTCGACGGGTCTCTCGTGACGAGCCAAGGCCCGGGGACGACCTTTGGGTTTGCCCTCACCCTCGTCGAGATGCTCTGCGGCGTGACCACCCGCGACGCGATCCGCGCGCCGATGATGCTCCTTTCGTGACGCATTGAGCCACGACCCAACTTGTCAAGAAATGTGTAGCAAAGGCCGGTGGAACGACGTAGAGTGGACGTTCCCCGCACAATGCCCCCGATCACGCCTGATCGGGGTTGGGCGGCGTCCTATTCGTGGCGCGCGTGTGCTCTCCCCGCGCGACGGGAGGAGTGTTTCCATGGGCTTTCCGCACGGCGAACTCGTTGTCCTCGGCACCGTGGTCCTCGCAGGAATCGCGGGGAAGTTGTGGCTCTCGGGCCGCATGGGCGCGGAGACGCCCGAGGAAGCGACGAGCCTGCGGCGCTCGGCCCGGCCGGGGGGTTCTCCCGCGGCGGAGGCGCGCGGGCAGGACGAATTTGTCGAGGAGCCCGTCCCCGAGAGCGGGATCCGCCTCAAGCAGGGCGCCCGTGTGCGTCGCGTCGATTTTCGGAAAGGCGGCTGAGCCGAGAATGCCGCGCCACGTCAAGCGTCACGTCAATCAACGCGGGGGGCGCCGCCCCCCACACCCCCGGACGCGCGCGCGATCACCTGGCTGAAGACTTCCACGGCCCATTCGAGATCACTCTTCATCACGAATTCGTCCGGGGCATGCGCCTGCGCGATGTCGCCGGGGCCGATCACCACGGAATCGATGCCCGCGCTGGAGAAGAGCGCGGCCTCGGTCCAGAACGGGAGCGTCGACTCGGCGCGGGGGAGCGAGCCGAGGAGCGCGCGGAACGGCGCCACGTCGCGGGTCTCGAAGGGCGACATCGAGATCACCGTCCGCGTCTCGATTCCCTCGCCCGCCGCGCGCGCGCGCGCCGCGAGCTCGGCCTCGAAGGCCGCCACGTCGAACCCGGGCGGCGGCCGCACCGAGAACGTGAGCGAGGCCCGGTGCGGCACCACGTTGAACGCGACGCCCCCCTCGATGGAGGCCACGTTCATGCAGAGCCCCTTCATGTCGGCGGGCCCGCGATCGAGCCAGCGCCGCCCGAGCTCGTCGAGCCCGACCGCGAGCCGGGCCATCGTGACGACCGGCTTCGGCATGTGATCGGCGCCCGACGAGTGGCCCCCGCGCCCGAGCACCTCGGCCGCGAGCGCCACGCAGCCGCGGTGCCGCACGCCCACCGTGCGTCCCGTCGGCTCGCAGACCACGGCGCGCTTCACGACCTGGGCCCACGGGCTCGCCAGGAAATGCCGGATGCACGTGCCCGTCCGCTCCTCGTCGCCGGAGAAGACCACGCCCACGTTGCGCGGCTTCTTGCCTTCGAGCGCGACGAGCGTCGCGGCGATCGCGCCCTTCGTGTCCGCCGCGCCGAGCCCGATCACGCGATCGGCCGTGACCACGCCTTCCCACGGATCCACGGTCCATCCGCTGTTCGCGGGCACCGTGTCGACGTGCGCGTTGATGATCGTGTGCGGCTCGCCCCAGCGTGCGGCCACGTACGCGCCCGTGCCTTCGGCGCGCGGCACCTCGACGACGCTGACCTCGTCCGCGCCGAGCTCGGCGAGCGCGCGGGAGAGCATGCGGCAGATCGACGGCTCGTCGCCCCCGGGGTTGTCGGTGCGGTGTCGGATGAGCTCGGCGAGCAGGGCGGCGGGATCCATGGCCGAGCATCCTACCATCCCCGCACTCCCTTCCAAGTCGAAGCGCTCGAACGAGCGGAGCCACGGCAAGCTCGGCCTCGCCCGCGGGGGCCTGGGCGTTCGGAACGGCGTACGGACGGTCACTTCATGACGCAGGCGAAAGCGCGACGCGAGCGCCGCCGCGCCGGTTCATGGGCAGAGCGCCGGGAGCGTCAGCGTGTTGTTGTTCTCCACGCATTCACTCGCGAGGGCGTTGCCGGCGCCGTCCTCGTCGACCGAGAGCACGAGGCTCACGAACCCGGCGGCCGCGGCGGCGTCGAGGGTCGATTCCAAGGGTTTTGAGGACCAACCCGGCGCGAGCGGCTCGTCGAGCTTGCCGGATGCGAGCAAGGTCCTCGTCCCGTCTTGCGCCACGCCTTGAAGGGCCCAGGAGAGCCCCACCGGCGCGGCGCCGGCGCCTCGGTTTTCCACGCGGAACACGAGCCGCCCCGACGCGGGGCACCCCTCGCTGCAGCTCGCGAAGACGACGGGCACGAGGTCCGGCGCGACGAGCGCGCCGAGCGCGCTGAAGCCGCCCTCGCGGAACGAGTTGCGCCCGAGCCAGTGAGGCATCTCCTTCGCGGGGATACGCAGATCGTCCTCCACGTTCGTGATGTGGTAGGCGTGCTGGTTCCAGACGGGCCGGCCCGTGGCCCAGTCGTTGCCGGCGCCCGACAGCACGGTGATGCCCGTCCACGGCCCGGCGAAATACCCGTTGTTGGACGCGAGGACGATGTCCGCGTGCCCGTCGGCGTCGACGTCGGCCATCACGGGATATTCGTGATACGTCGCGCTCACGTGCTCGGGCATCTGCGCGACGACGGCGCCCGTGGATCCATCGAAGATCCACAAGGTCTGCTCGTCCGCGTACACCACCTCCGCCTTCTTGTCGCCATTGAAATCGAAGACGGACGAGCCCGTGACGAACGAGGTATTGTCCTGGATCGGCGCCGTCCAGAGGACCCCGTCCGCCTCCTCCGGATCCAGCACCGCGTAGACCGCGCTCGCGGCGACGCCGATCTCGGGCTTCCCATCTCCGTCGAAATCGGCGACGGTCGGCGGGCCGCCGTAGGCGCCGAGCACCCCGGCGCGGCTCCATAACGTGGAACCGTCGCCCGGATGCAGGATGGACACCGTGCCGGCATGAATGACGACGATCTCGGGCATGGTTGGATCCGCGCCCGGGATGTCGAAGTTGGCCACGGCGGCATGTCCGCCCGGCCCTGTCCACAACGTCGACCCGTCGAGCCGGCTCACACCCGCGCCGCTCACGATTTCCATCGTCCCGTCCTGATCCAGATCGACGAAAAACGACGTGGGGCTGTGGAAGTCGAGGGCCCCGAAATACCAGTCGTGCGCGAGGGCCGTCGTCACCCTCACCTGCCCGTCGCTGGTGCAGACGGTGCTCCCCGCCAGGATCTCGGCGTTCCCCGTCCCGTCGGCGTCGGCGATGGCGGGATACGCATACGCGCCGACGCCCGCGGGGCAACTCCAGAGGGGCGTCCCTTGGTGGTCGAATGCGAGCAGATGGCCCCCCTTGTCGATCGTGTACACCTCGGGCGAGCCGTTTCGATCCGCGTCGCCGATGGCCACACCCGCGGCGCCCCGCGGGCCGGGCGCGCTCCAGAGCTCCGCGCCGTCCTTGCCCGAGATTGCGCGAAGGTATCCATCGCCGAACCATCCCGTGGAGCCCGTATACGTGGTGAACACGATGTCGGGGATGTCCTTCGCGTCGATCTGGCCATCGCCGTTGTCGTCGTCGAGGTTTCCGACGACCGGCGTCACGATGACCTGGTTGTACGCGGGGGCGATGGCGAATGTATCCTTGCGCCATTTCACGACGGGATTGAGCTCGCCTGGCGGAGCCGTGAACTGACACGCCGCGTCCGACGTGACGCTCTCCGCGGGCGGAGGGTCGCTGCAGAAATCGGCCATCGCGCCGCCGGCACCACCCATGCCGCCCATGCCACCGGCGCCGCCCATACCTCCAGCGCCGCCCATACCTCCAGCGCCGCCCATACCTCCGGCGCCGCCCGTGCCTCCCATACCGCCGGCGCCGCCCGTGCCTCCCATACCGCCGGCCCCACCCATACCGCCGGCCCCGCCCATACCGCCGGCCCCGCCCATGCCGCCGGCCGCGCTTCCCGTCGTGTGCGTCGTGTCGTCGGTGCCGCCGCATGCGACCGCGGCCGTCAGCGTGAACAACGCCATAGACTTCGCCGCGACGAACGACGCTCCGACCCTTCGTGCAAGATGAATGCTCGTCACCCGTATCCTCCTCACGTGGCGCGCCGACTCTACACGATTCGGCGGGGCCGTGACGTCCGCGTCGACCACAATTTGCTTCATGCCTACTCGACCTTCGACAAATCGACTATTCTCTTGGTCTCATGGTGCGAGCCCGGATCGCACGCGCACGCGCGCGGAGGCCCCGATCCAGCCCGCCGCGTCGCCGTTTGATCCGTTCACGGTGCTCGTCCGTAGCGGGGAGCCGTCTTTCTGACCCTCAGGAGCTCGTCATGCGCATTCTCGTCCTCCTCTTCTCCCTGGTCCTGCTGATTGCCACGCCTGCCTCAGCGCTCGCCGCCCCCTCGGTGGCCGTACGGCCCGTCTCCTTCACCGTCACGAATCCACTGGAGCTCGGTGCACTCCGGACGGTGCGGGGCTCGTTGTATCTCCCCGCCAAGAACACCCAGTGTCGGAAGTCGGTGATGCTCCTCATCCCGGGGCTCTCGTACGGCGCCTGGGCGTGGGACTTCCCGTTCGAACCCGACACCTATTCGGTCGCGCGTGCCCTGGCGTCCCAAGGCTTCCCGGCGATCGCCATCGATAAGCTGGGTTATGGTGCTTCGGATCACCCGAACGGCTACACCCTCACGGTGGAATCCTACGCGGCGATGACGTCGCAGATCGTGACGCAGCTCCGGACCGGCCTGTACCAGACGCCCTTGCCGTCCTTGCCCATGGCGTTCTCGCGGGTGGGGCTCATGGGCCATTCGGCAGGCACCGAGATCGCCGAGCTGACAGCAGCCCTCTTCGGGGGTGTCGACGTGCTCATCGCCACCGGGTACACGCACGTCCCCACGCCGCGCATCTTGACGGACTTCACCACCGGCGACAGCGTGCGCGCCGCGCTGTCCGACCATGTGTACTTCGGCGGGACGGTCGAACAGCGGACCGAGTACATGTACAATCTCTCCCACGCAGATCCGTCCGTGGTCGCCGTCGACACGGCGATGGCCGAGCTCACGCCTTCGGGCGAGATCCTCACCATCAGCTCCCAGCCCTCGCGCCTGGTCATGGGCCTCATCACCGCGCCCGTACTGCTGGTGCTCGCGGAGCATGACCTTCTTTTCCCCCCGGCGCTCTTGGGGGTGCCCGTGGGCGAGCTGGAATTGGCCCTCTTCGCGTTGTCCGCGGACAAGGCGCTCCACGTCGTCCCCGACGCCGGGCATTCCTTCATGCTCCACACAAACGCGCCGGAGACGAACGCGGCCATCGTCGACTGGCTCTCCGAGCGCGTCCCAGCTTGCCAGGCGTCCGGCCTCCCGCAGTTGTTCTGAGACGGTGTTTACCCACCCCAACGCTCTCCTCTGGGAAGCGCTTCGCTGGGGCGTTGCCCCAGGCCCCACCCGGGGCTATCCGCCCCGGGACCCGGACCAGCGAGGCGCTGGACCCAGGGTCGATGAACTGCGCGATGCGCAGTTCATCGAACGGGCCGAGTCAAGACCACGAGCGACCCCGCCAGCCAAGACGGCAGCGCTGACGGTTCCGCCGGTAACGCGGTCCCAACGGCCTGTGGGAAGAACTGCGCATCGCGCAGTTCTTCCCTAAATGGTCCAGGGCTGGCCCTGGTTCGGGTCGAGGGGCGAACAGCCCCCGCGGGGCCCGGGGCAGCGCCCCGGCGCGGCGGCTTGCGATGAGACCCATGCTCAGCCGCCGCGCGGAGAAGGCCTGCGTCAGGGAGGCCGGGTCGCGGCGGTGAAAGCCGCGAAGAGCTCATCCGCCGCGACCGGCGGCGTCATGCGCCCTGCGACGACATCGGCCTCGATGCCCGCGAGCCGCCGTTCGACCTCGGGGTGGGCACGGAACCACCGTTCGAGCCGCTCGGTGATCAGCGACCACATCCAGGAGCGTTGCTGCTCCGCGCGCATCGCCGCGAGCTCCCCCGAGGCCTCGAGCGCCTGGCGATGCTCCTCGACCACATCCCAGAGCGCATCGAGCCCCTCGCCCGTCAGGCCCGACACCGCGAGCGCGCGGGCCTTCCAGCTCGGGCGCCTGCGCGGCAGGTAACGCAGCGCGGCCCGCAGATCGTGAAGCGCCGTCCGAGCGCGCAGAGCGCCTTCGCCGTCGCACTTGTTGACGCCGATGGCGTCCGCGAGCTCGAGGACGCCCTTCTTGATGCCCTGGAGCTCATCCCCCGCCCCCGGCAAGGCCAGCACCAGGAGGAAATCGACCATGTCGCTGACCGCGGTCTCGCCCTGCCCCACGCCCACGGTCTCGACGAGGATCACGTCGAAGCCGGCGGCCTCGCAGAGCAGCATCGTCTCGCGCGTGCGTCGCGCGATGCCTCCGGGCGTGAGCCCGCTCGGCGACGGCCGGATGAACGCCTCTTTTTCGAGCGAGAGCCTCGCCATGCGTGTCTTGTCGCCGAGGATCGACCCCCCCGAGATCGAGCTCGACGGATCGATGGCGAGCACCGCGACCCTCTTGCCGCGCGACAGGAGGCGCATCCCGAACTCGTCGAGGAACGTGCTCTTTCCGACGCCGGGCACGCCCGTCACGCCGACCCGCCGCGCGCCGCCCGTCGCGGGCAAGAGGCGGGTGAGGAGCGCTTGCGCGAGCGCGGCGTCGGTCTCGTCGCGGCTCTCGACGAGCGTGATCGCCTGGGCGAGCACGGCCCGATCGCGCTCCCGAACGCCACGCTCGTAGGCATCCAGCGAGAGGCGCGGACGCCTGCGCGTCATGGCTCGTCCGTTTCCAGGCGATCGAGCAGAGCGCCGGCTGCTTCCGCGATCACGGTGCCCGGCCCGAAGATCTCCGCGGCGCCCGCCGCCCGCAACGCCGGATAGTCGTCCGGGGGAATCACGCCCCCGACGACGACCAGGATGTCGGGACGGCCGAGCGCCGAAAGCGCCGCGCGCAGCGCCGGGACGAGCGTCAGGTGGCCCGCGGCGAGCGAGCTCGCGCCGATGACGTGCACGTCGTTCTCGACGGCGGCGCGCGCCGTCTCCTCGGGCGTCTGGAAGAGCGGACCGATGTCGACGTCGAACCCGAGATCGGCGAACGCCGTGGCGATCACCTTCTGGCCGCGGTCGTGCCCGTCTTGCCCCATCTTGGCGACGAGGATGCGCGGCCGCCGTCCCTCCCGTTCGAGGAAGGCCTTCGTGCGCATCCGTGTCGTCGCCACGGCGGCGGAGCTCTCTCCCACCTCGCCAGCATACACGCCGGAGATGGCGCGGATCTCGGCCTGATGACGCCCGAACACCTTTTCGAGCGCCATCGACATCTCTCCGACCGTGGCGCGCGCCCGCGCGGCGGCCGTCGCCAGATCGAGCAGGTTCCCTCCCCGGCCGGCGGCGCAAGCCGTCAGCGCTTCGAGCGCGCGCTCGCACGCCGCGGGGTCGCGCTCGCGGCGCAGGCGCTCGAGCCGCTCGATCTGCGT
Organism: Polyangium fumosum; assembly: GCF_005144585.1. Taxonomy (GTDB): domain Bacteria; phylum Myxococcota_A; class Polyangia; order Polyangiales; family Polyangiaceae; genus Polyangium; species Polyangium fumosum. The sequence goes on from NZ_SSMQ01000043.1 coordinate 69,793, forward strand.
GCGCCGGACGGCCGCGTTGTCGACCTTCAGCACGGGGACGGCCTCGTCGCTCGTCGGACGGACACGGTTCACGCCGATGATGGCCTGCCTGCCCGCGTCGATGCGCGCCTGGGTACGCGCGGCGGCTTCTTCGATGCGGAGCTTCGGCACGCCGGCCTCGATGGCCTTGACCATGCCGCCCAGCGCTTCGACCTCGTCGATGTGCTGCCGCGCGCGCGCGGCGAGCTCGTGCGTGAGCCGCTCGACGTAGTAGCTGCCGCCCCAGGGATCCACGGGCCTGCACGTGCCCGATTCGAGCTGGAGCTGGAGCTGGGTGTTGCGCGCGATGCGCGCCGAGAAGTTCGTCGGCAGCGCGAGCGCCTCGTCGAGCGAATTCGTGTGCAGGCTCTGCGTGTGGCCCTGGGTCGCCGCCATCGCCTCGATACACGTGCGGATCACGTTGTTGTAGACGTCCTGCGCCGTGAGCGACCAACCCGAGGTCTGGCAATGCGTGCGGAGCGCGAGGCACTTGTCGCTCTTCGGCGAGAAACGCGCCATGAGCTCGGCCCAGAGGAGCCGGGCGGCGCGGAGCTTCGCGACCTCCATGAAGAAGTTCATCCCGATCGCGAAGAAAAACGAGAGGCGCGGCGCGAACGCGTCCACGCTCATCCCCGCGGCGATGCCGGTGCGCACGTATTCGAGGCCGTCGGCGAGCGTGTATCCGAGCTCGAGATCCGCGGTCGCGCCGGCCTCCTGCATGTGATAACCGGAGATGGAGATCGAATTGAACTTCGGCATCTTCTGCGAGGTGTACGCGAAGATGTCGGCGATGATCCGCATCGAGGGCGCGGGCGGATAGATGTACGTGTTCCGCACCATGAACTCTTTGAGGATGTCGTTCTGAATCGTGCCGGTGAGGCTCGAAGGCGGGACGCCCTGCTCCTCGGCGGCGACGATGTAAAGCGCGAGGATCGGCAAGACCGCGCCGTTCATCGTCATCGAGACGCTCATCTTGTCGAGCGGGATGCCGTCGAAGAGCAGGCGCATGTCGAGGATGGAGTCGATGGCCACGCCCGCCATGCCCACGTCCCCCGTGACCCGCGGATGGTCGCTGTCGTATCCGCGATGGGTGGCGAGGTCGAAGGCGATCGAGAGGCCTATCTGCCCCGCGGCGAGGTTTTTGCGGTAAAACGCGTTGGACTCCTCGGCCGTCGAGAACCCCGCGTATTGCCGCACGGTCCAGGGCTTCTGGACGTACATCGTCGGATACGGGCCGCGCACGAAGGGCGGAAAGCCGGGGAGCGTGCCGAGGTGCCCGAGGCCAACGAGGTCGTCGGCCGTGTAGAGCCGCCGGTGGGGAATCCCCTCGGGGGTGTCCCACGGCTCCGCGGGCGGCGTGATCGGCGGGGCGACGTCCGCCTGCACCGCGTCGAAGTCGAGTCCAGCGAAATCGGGCAAACGGCTCATGAGAGGACCCCGAGCAGCTCGGAGAGAACGGTCACTGCGTCGCAACCGAGGAAGATGAAGCCGTCGACGCCGGCCTCGCGCAGCGACGTATCGAGCCGGGAAGGCCGGCCCGCGACGAGGACACGCTTGCAGCCGGCGGCCTTGAGCGCGCGCGCGCGCTCGGCGGCCTCGGTCGTGTACCGCTCGTCGGTGCCGCAGAGGCACACGAGGGGGGCGGGCTCGTCCGTCGTGCTCTCCCGCGTGCGAATGCCGCCCGCGGCGAAGAAGCCCGCGGCGAAGCCTGCGCGTGGGCGTGACTCGGCGAAGGAGCCGAGCGTCACCAGCACCGCTTCCGGTGGGGTCTCCGCGGCCTCCGCGCGCGCGCGGAGCGCCTCGAACGCCGCGGCGTCGCGTTCGGCCGCGAGGGCGTGCGCGGCCCGGGGAGGCGCCTCCTCGCTCGGCACGGGGCGCGTCTGCGTCTCGTCGAGGTGGGCGAACTCGGACACGCCGAGGATGGGGACCTTGCGTTTCGCGATCCGCTCGCGCCAATTGCGCGCGACGGCCTCGATCCTCGCGGCGAGGCGGCCGCTCTCCAGCGCGTCGGTCATGCCCCCTTCCCGTTCGAGGGCCCGGAAGCGCTGCCACGCCTCGCGGGCGAGCGCGTCCGTGAGGGTCTCGAAGTAGTACGAGCCGCCGGCAGGATCGGCGACCTTGCCGAGGAAGCTCTCCTCGCGCAGGACGAGCCCCGTATTGCGCGCGACACGACGGGCGAGCGCGGACGGGACGCCGAAGGCCTGATCAAATGCGTTGGGCGTGACGAGATCGGCGCCGCCGAGGATCGCGGAAAACATCTGGGTCGTGACGCGGAGCATGTTCACCCAGGGATCCCGCGTCGTGAGCGTCCGGGAGGAGCACACGGCGTGGACCTTCGTGCGCGGACCGCTGGGCGCGCCGACGGCCGCGAGGAGCTTCCGAAAGCACGTCCGGAGCGCGCGGAGCTTGCACAATTCGACGAACGTGTCCCGACCGACCGCGATTTGCACGGCGATCTGGCGCGCCGCCTGCTCCGGCGAGAGCCCCGATTCGAGCAGCACATCGAGGTAACGCGCGCCCGTCGAGAGCGCGAAGGCGATCTCGTCCGCGGCGTCCGCCCCGGCGTCGTGGTACGGCAGCGTCGAGACGAGCACGGCCGACGCCCCCGGCGCGCGTGCTTCGACGAAATGGGCGACGCGACCGAGCGCCGCAAGCTCCTCGGCGAGGGTCGCGAACGGCGCGGCGCCCCGCGCGCGGGAGGCGAGCGGGTCCATGCAAAGAGCGAAGCGCGACGCGGCCACGGGCGTGAGGGCAGAGACGTGGCGCTCCACGGCCTCCATCGAGGCGACGTCCTCCGTATCGAAGACGAAAAACGTCTGCGCGAAATCCGCGGGCGCGAGCGCCGCGCCGCACGCATCGCCGAGCCCGAGCCAGAGCGCGTCGGCGCACCCTTCGACGTCGGCCACGAGATCGGCGGCGGTCGCGCCGCGCGCCTGCCGCATGCAGATCCGGAACGGCGGCGCGGAGGGATCCCCCGAGGCGCGCGCGGCGGCCGGAGCCTCGGTGTAGAGAGGCGCGATCAGGATCCGCTCCATCGCCTCGTGGACGAGGGCGGATTCGAACGAGCGACCTCCCAGCTCTTTTTCGACCTGGGCGCGCCACGCGGCGACCGTGACGGGCGGGAACTCCATGGCAGGCTCCTCTTTCACATGTTGCGCCGGTACTGGCCGCCGACCTGATACAGCGCATGCGAGAGCTGCCCGAGCGTGCAGACCTTGCATGCCTCCATGAGCGCGTCGAAGATGTTGCCGCCCTCGACCGCCGCATGCTTCACGGCTTCCAGGGCGGCCGGCGCCGCGCCCGCGTTTCGCTTCCAGAATGCGTCGCGCACGTCGATCGCGCCGTCCTTCTCCTCCTGGGTCGCGCGGATGACCTCGGGCGGCGAGACCGTCGGCGAGCCCTTCGGATCGAGGAACGTATTGACCCCGATGATGGGCAGCGTCCCATTGTGCTTGAGCGTCTCGTAGTAGAGCGACTCTTCCTGGATCTTCGAGCGCTGGTACATGCGCTCCATCGCGCCGAGCACGCCGCCGCGCTCCGAGATCGAGCGGAACTCGTTCAGCACGGCCGCCTCGACGAGATCGGTCAGCTCCTCGACGATGAACGAGCCTTGGGTCGGGTTCTCGTTCTTGGACAGGCCGAACTCGCGGGCAATGATGAGCTGGATCGCGAGCGCGCGCCGGACGCTCTCCTCGGTCGGCGTCGTGATCGCCTCGTCATACGCGTTCGTGTGGAGCGAGTTGCAGTTGTCCTGGAGCGCGAGGAGGGCTTGCAGGGTCGTCCGGATGTCGTTGAACGCGATCTCCTGGGCGTGGAGCGAGCGGCCCGAGGTCTGGATGTGATACTTGAGCTTCTGCGAGCGATCGTTGCCGCCGTACTTGTCGCGCATCGTCTTCGCCCAGATGCGCCGCGCCACGCGCCCGATGACGGTGTATTCGGGATCCATGCCGTTCGAGAAGAAAAACGACAGGTTCGGGGCGAAGTCGTCGATGTGCATCCCGCGCGAGAGGTAGTATTCGACGAACGTGAAGCCGTTCGCCAGCGTGAACGCGAGCTGCGATATCGGGTTCGCCCCGGCCTCCGCGATGTGGTAGCCGGAGATCGAGACCGAATAGAAGTTCCGGACCTTCCGGTCGATGAAGTACTGCTGGATGTCCCCCATCAGCCGCAGCGCGAACTCGGTCGAGAAGATGCACGTGTTTTGCGCCTGATCTTCCTTGAGGATGTCGGCCTGCACCGTGCCGCGGACCGTCGAGAGCGTCGCCGCGCGGATCTTCTCGTAGACCTCGCGGGGCAAGACCTCGTCGCCGGAGACGCCGAGGAGCATCAGCCCGAGGCCATCATTGCCGGCCGGCAAGGTCCCCTGGTAGCTCGGGCGTGGCACGCCGCGCTTCGCGAACATGTCGGTGATCTTCTGCTCGACCTCCGCCACCTTCCCCTGGCTCCGGATCCATTTCTCGCAGCCCTGGTCGATCGCGGCATTGAGGAAGAAGCCGAGCAGCATGGGCGCCGGCCCATTGATGGTCATCGACACCGAGGTCGTCGGATCCGAAAGATCAAAGCCCGAGTAGAGCTTCTTCGCGTCGTCGACGTTGGCGATCGAGACGCCGGAGTTGCCGACCTTCCCGTAGATGTCGGGCCGAGGATCCGGATCCTCGCCGTAGAGCGTGACGGAGTCGAACGCCGTCGAGAGCCGCTTGGCGGGCAGGCCGCGCGAGACATAGTGGAAACGCCTGTTCGTGCGCTCCGGGCCGCCCTCGCCCGCGAACATGCGCGCCGGGTCCTCGTTCTCCCGCTTGAGCGGGAAGACCCCTGCCGTGAACGGGAACTGCCCCGGCGGCGCCTCGCGGAGGAGCCACGTCAAGAGATCGCCCCAGTCCTCGTATTTCGGCAGGGAGACCTTCGGGATCCGGAGGTGCGAGAGCGACTCGGACACGAGGTCGAGCTCGATGACCTTGTCTCGGACCTGGAATTGGTACTTGGCCGCGGCATACCGCCGCTTGGTGGCGGGCCACTCGTCGAGGAGCTTCTTGCATTCGGGGGCGAGGCGTGATTCGAGGTCCCGATAAAGCTCCACGAGCTCGCCGAGGAAGGGCGGCTCCCCCTCGATGCGCTGCGTGACCAGCACGGTATCGGCCGGGCCGGTCGGCTCCACGATTTCGAGGTGCTTCTTGCCGACGTTGGCGCGCAGGGCCTCGATGCTGCCGTGAAGCTGGTACATCCTCCGGGCGATCGCCGCCTGGGCGCGCACGAAGGCGTCGTAGGACTCGCAGGTCTCGACGATCTCGGCGAGGTACCGCGTGCGCTCCGGAGGGATGATCCAGCGCTTTTCGCTCATTCCAGGGGTGAGCTCGATGCGAGATTGGAAGGGGGCGCGCGCCTTCGTCGCGAGGGTCTGCATGATCGTCCGGTAGAGCCTGTTCATCCCCGGATCGTTGAACTGCGAGGCGATCGTCCCATACACGGGGACGTCGTCGTCGGCGACGTCGAAGGCGTTGTGGTTGCGCCTCCACTGCTTCTTGACGTCGCGGAGCGCGTCGAGCGAGCCGCGTTTGTCGAACTTGTTGATGGCGATGATGTCGGCGAAATCGAGCATGTCGATTTTCTCGAGCTGCGTCGCCGCGCCATACTCGGCCGTCATGAGGTACAACGAGACGTCGGCATACTCGGTGATCTCGGTGTCGGACTGCCCGATGCCCGACGTCTCGACGACGATGAGATCAAAGCCGGCCGCGCGGCACACGTCGATCGACTCGCCCACGTGTTTCGAGAGCGCGAGGTTCGATTGGCGCGTCGCGAGCGAGCGCATGTACACGCGTGGATCGTCGATCGCGTTCATGCGGATGCGGTCGCCGAGCAGCGCGCCGCCCGACTTGCGCTTCGAGGGATCGACCGAGAGCACGGCGATCGTCTTGTCCTTGCTGTCGGCGAGGAAGCGGCGCACGAGCTCGTCGACGAGGCTCGACTTGCCCGCGCCGCCCGTGCCAGTGATGCCGAGCACGGGCGTCCGCCTCGGCCTCGCCGGGAGCGCGGCGAGCGCTTCGCGCAGCCTGTCGCCGGCTTCCGGGAAGTTCTCCGCGATGGTGATGAGCGCGGCGATCGTCTCCGGCGCTCGCTCGGCGATGCGCGCGAGGTGGGGCTCGAACTCCGGGGGGCGCTTCTCGAAGTCACATCGCTCGAGCAGATCGTTGATCATCCCCTGCAGGCCCATCGCGCGTCCGTCGTCGGGCGAGTAGATGCGGGCGACGCCGTAGGCGTGCAGCTCCTCGATCTCCGAGGGGAGGATTGTCCCTCCCCCGCCGCCGAAGACCTTGATGGGAGCCCCCGCGCGCCGCAGGAGCTCGATCATGTACTTGAAGTATTCGACGTGGCCGCCCTGGTACGACGTGATCGCGATCCCCTGGACGTCCTCCTGAATGGCGCAGGTGACGATCTCGGCGACCGAGCGGTTGTGCCCGAGGTGCACGACCTCGGCGCCGGAGGCCTGCATCAGGCGGCGCATGACGTTGATGGCAGCGTCATGGCCGTCGAAGAGCGAAGCTGCGGTCACGAGGCGGACGTGGTGGCGGGGCTTGTAAGGGACGACGGCGGCGCGAGCTTGCACGAGATGGGACCTTCCTCAGTTGCTCTTTCGGCGCACGATATATCACTGGATCGATCGTAGGGCTCGCCTGGGATGCGTTCGTTTGGCCTCCCACGGCCCTGAGCACGGGGAAGCGCAGAGCTGGGGCGTTGCCCCAGGCCCCACCAGGGGCTGTCCGCCCCTGGACCCGGACCAGCCAGGGGCTGGACCCAAGCTCGATGAACTGCGCGATGCGCAGTTCATCGAACAGGCCCGGTGAAGACCAGCCGCGACCCTGCCCACCAAGACAGCCGCGCTACTGGTTCGGCTGGCACCCCGGCTTGTTCGTCGGCCTGTTTGAAAAACTGCGCGGAGCGCAGTTTTTCAACCCTGGGTCCAGCGCCTCGCTGGTCCGGGGTCGAGGGGGCGGACAGCCCCCCGCGGGGTCCGGGGCAGCGCCCCGGGGTCCAGGGCGTGACCCATGCGTACGTTTGACGCGCTTGTCCGTTGCTGATACGTCGCCGCCCGCATGGAGGCCGTTTCCTGCATCTTCTGCGGTGACCGAGGGACGCGCCCGTACCACGCCGAGAACGGCTACGAGGCTGTCGCCTGTGAGGGCTGTGGCCTCGTCTTCGTCACGCCGCGGCCCACCGAGGGCGAGATGAAGCGCCTCTACGAGGGCCAGGAGACCAAGGTCGACCTCGGCCTCCAGATCCGCAACGTCGAGCGCGCCGTCTACGAGGCGCGCCGCGCCCTCGACCTCATCGGCCGCCACGCCGCTTCCGGCCGCCTCCTCGAGATCGGCAGCGCCGCCGGGTATTTCCTCCGCGAGGCCCGCGCCCGCGGCTTCTCGCCCACCGGGATCGACATCACCGGGCCCTTCGTCCGCTACGCGACCGAGGTCCTCGGCGTGGATGTCCACGAGGGCACGCTCGCGTCGGTCGAGCTCCCGCCGGGCAGCTTCGACGTCGTCTACCACCGGAACGTCCTCTCGCACCTCGCCTACCCGCTCGACGCGTTCCGGCAGATGCACGCGCTCCTCCGCCCCGGCGGCTTGCTCGTCTTCCAGACCGGCAACGTCGCCGAGCTGCCAGGCGAGCGCTGGGCCGGCACGAACGAGCTCGATCTGCCCGATCACCTCTACCACTTCGGCGAGAAGCAGCTCCGCTTGCTCGCCGAGCGCACCGGCTTCGAGATCCTCGACGTGCAGCGTTACGCCCTCCTCCTGCACGAGCCCGCCCCGCGCGCGGCCCTGCTCCGCCTCCAGTCGCTCTTCCGGACGAAGGGCAAGCCCGCGGCGCCCAAGCCCCAGAAGGACAAGGCCGCGCCCTTCGTCGTGCCGACCGAGGTCCCGCCGGCGCGGCTGCTCCAGACCCTGGAGGTCCTCGTGGACGGGTACATCACCTACGACCTCGGCGCCGTGGCCTCCAAGGAGGGCCGCCGCGCCACGCTCGTCGTCGTCGCCCGGGCCCGCTGACGTGCGCCCCGCCTCGCCCTCGCCCGGCCCCTTCTTCGCCCTCCGGCGCGCCGTCCGCGCCGCCCGAGGCTTCCTCCGCGGCGGCCTCATCCTGCACGGCCCGGCGCGCCCCGAGGTCGCCCTCACCTTCGACGACGGCCCGAGCCCCGCGCACACCCCGGCGATCCTCGACATCCTCGCCGCGCGCCGCGCCCGCGCCACGTTTTTCCTCCTCGGCTCTGCCATCGAGAACGCCCCCGACCTCACGCGGCGTGTCCACGCCGAGCAGGAGATCGGCTGCCACTCCTACGCCCACGATCGTGCGGCCGTGAACGACCCCGAGGCGTTCCGGGTCGACACGGAGAAAGCCCTCGACCTCTTCGATCGCGTGGTCCACGCGCGCCCCCGCCACTACCGGTTTCCCTGGGGGAACCCGGGCCGCATCGCCCCCCGCGACGTCGAGCGCCGCTTCGGTATGGTCTGCGTCCACTGGTCCGGCGGCGGCTTCGACGAGCGATCCGATACGCCGGCCATCGTCCGCCACATCGAGGACGCGCTCGAGCCCGGCGCCATCCTCCTCCTCCACGACGGCTGCGCGCCCGGCTCCGTGTACGCGGGCTCCCGCGAGCCCACCGTCCGCGCGTTGCCGCGTATCCTCGACGCCCTCGACGCCCGCGGCCTGCGCGCCGTCACCGTCGGCGAGCTGCTCTCCGCCTGAGACCCCCATGACCCGAAGAACGGCGCCTCCCCGCATCGTCCTCGACGCCCGTGTCCTCCGCGGCGCACCCGGCGGCGTCGCCACCGTCGTCGCTGCGCTCGTGGATCATCTCCCCGCGCTCGCGCCCGACGTCCCCTTCGTCCTGCTCCGCCACCCGGGCGCGCGCGGCCCGCTCTCGCGCGCCCCCAACGTCACGGAGTGGCTCGTCTCCGGCGACCCGAACCACCCGGACTCCCTGCTCCGCCTCGGCGCGTGGCTGCACAAGCGCCTCGGCCCGGACGATCTCTTCCACGCGCCGTACCGCGTCCTGCCGCTCGGGGCGCCCGCGAAGAGCGTGCTCACGATGCACGACGTCATGCAAATCGCGTGTCCCGAGCTCGTCTTCCCGAACCCCCTGCTCCGCGTGCTCCTCGCGCCGTACTGGTCCGCCGCGATTCGCTCCTCGATCCGCCGCGCCGGCCGCATCCTCGCCGTCAGCGAGCACAGCAAAGGCGACACGATCCGCGTCGATCCCGCCTCCGCGCCGCGCGTCCGCGTCACGCCCCTCGGCGTCGATCCCGTCTTCGCGCCGCTCGACGCCTCCGAGGCCCTCGCGCGTACGGAACACCTCGTCCCCGCGGGGCGCCGGTTTTTCCTGGTCCTCGGCGGCGGCTACCCCAACAAGAACCACGCGGCCGCGGTCCTCGCGTTCGCCCGCGCGTTCACGACCGCGGACGACCTGCACCTCGTCATCATCCAGCGCGAGCGCACCTTCCCGGCGGAGCTCGAAGCGGCGTTGCGCGCGACGGGGCTGCTCTCGCGGGTCCACGTCCAGAGCCGCGTGGGCCTCTCGGCGCTCGTCGGCCTCTACGCCCGCGCCGAGGCGCTGATCTTCCCCTCGCTCTACGAGGGCTTTGGTTTGCCCGTGCTCGAAGCCATGGCGTGCGGCTGCCCGGTCGTTTGTTCGAGCCTCACGTCGGTGCCCGAGGTCGCGGGGGATGCTGCGCTCGTCCGGGATCCGCGGGATCTCGACGCGCTCGCCGGCGCGCTCCGCGCTGTCGCCAAGGACGAGGCCCTCCGGCTGGATTTGAAGGCCCGCGGCCTCGCGCGCGCCGCGCGGTTCCGCTGGGAGGACACGGCCAAGCAGACGCTCGACGCGTACCGCGAGATCGCTCCCTGGATCCCCTGACGAGCGAGCTCCGCTGACCGGCCCGCGTCTTGCACTCCTCCCGTGCGAGGCGTCTTGGAGACCGACGCACGAGCGAGGCGCGGGAGCAGGCAGGCGGCCGCGTGCCGGTTTCGCCGCGCTTGCGCGCCCGTGCTCGTGTCCGCGTTCGCGACGCTTTTCGCGCCGAGCACGCAGGCGGCCGACCCCGAGCCTCCGCCGCCCATCCTGCTCGATCCGATCCCGGACCCCGTGCTCGATCCCTTCGCGAATGCCGTGCCGGTCGACCACGCGCCTCGGCTCGGCCTTCCGCCGTACCGCCTTTGGCTCTCGCCGGACGTCGCGTTCGGCGCGCGTGTCTTCCCGGGCCCGGGGAATACGCCGCCGCTCGTGCTCGCGGGCGCGGGTTTTTCCTGGGAGATCGATCCCCACCCGTGGCGCGTGATCCGCGCGCCGCGCGTCCGCTATCGCCTGGCGGCCGGCGCCACGATCCTCGCGCTGATGAGTTATGGGCTCGCCGATTACTGGGTTCACATGAGCGCCAACAGCGTCGACTGGGAGCTCTCGTGGTCGGCGCCGAGTTTTTACAAAAAAGCCTGGACCCTCGAAGCCGTCCGGTTCGACACGAACAAGTTCGAGACGAACACCTATTCGCACCCCGCGGCCGGCACGATGACGTACCTCGCCGCGCGTGGGGCCGGGCTCGGCGCGGGCGAGTCGTTCTTGTTCTCGTGCGCGGGCTCGGTCTTGTGGGAGTACCTCGGCGAATACCGCGAGAAGGTCAGCTTGAACGACCTCGTCCTCACGCCCCAGGGCGGCTTTGCCGTCGGCGAGCCGGTCCACCAGCTCGGCCTCTTTTTCGAGCGCGGCGAGGACAACCTCGTGAACAACGTCCTCGCGTTCGTCTTTTCGCCGTTCCGATACCTCCGCCGGCGCCTCGAACCGGGGCACGTCGCGCGCGCCCAGGCGCTCGATGACTTTGGCTTGCCCGCCGACGTCTGGCATCGCTTCGACGTGCTCCTCGGCGTGAGCGCGGAGGCCGAGCGGGACGGCCTGCGCCGCGCGCAGCGCCGTATGGGCGTGAGCACGGAGATCCTCGACGTCCCCGGGTACGACCACCCCGGCGTGCTCACGAAGCGCCTCGATGCCGGCGACGTCACGAGCTTTCGGCTCGTTGGTTCCGTCGACGATCGGGGGGTGGAGCAACTCGATTTCGTCACGCGTGTCCTGCTCGGGGGTGTTTACGATCAGAAGATCGTGCCCGACGGGCGTGGCGGACGCCGTGGATACACGATCTTCGCGGGCCCCTCCACCGGCTTCAATTACGCAAAACACCGGCAAGAGGGCCTGGAGGAGGACAAAATCGGCGTCGCGAATGCCCTCGGAGCGACGGTTGATCTCACGCTCCGCCACGGAGACGCCCGCGCCCGCGCCAGCGTGGACGTGTATGGCGACTTCGGCGCCGTGCATTCGATGGCCGCGTCCGCGTACATCAAAGGGCGCGGCGACGCGGGCTTGAAGACCGTGGTCGCGGACAAACGTTACTACTTCGCGCTTGGCGGCACCGTGCGCCCCACGCTCTCGCTTGCGTATCGGCGCTTTGAACTCGGCGCGCAGCTCACGTACGATTTTTTTGAATCGATCGAGGGGCTCGATCGGTACCAGGAGCGGGTCACGAATGACGTCCGCCTGAGGGATCGGCGCGCCGGGGAGCGCGTTTGGCTCTCGTACACGCTGTCGGGCGACAAGTCGCCGCTCGCGTGGGTCGAGGTCGAGCACCTCGATCGGTGGGGCCGTATGGGCCCGTTTCGCGCGTCGCATGCGAGCACGAAGCTCCGCGCGGGGATTGCGTTCCGGTTTTGATGGAGCGGGGCCCGGCCCCTCTTCCGCTCCACCCCGACGGCCAGGTACCATCGCTCCGCAAGCGAGAGGGGGAGCTCATGAGCATGCGGAGGCGGCGGCTTGCGGGGGCGGCGTTGTTCGCTACGTGTTTGGCGGTGAGTTTGGTGCCGATGGGATGCGGAGCGAGCGACGAGTTTGTTGCCGTGCCCGAGCCCCTGACGGAGGGGTCGCTCCCTGCGGCCACGGTCCGCGCGCTTCAAGCGTGCGCGGAGGAGCGAGCGGGGCGGCTCCCACGCCATGCGTACGAGATCGAGTTCCAGGTCGAGCTGACCAACAACCAGGTCTCCAAGGTGACGCCCAAGGGGCCGCGCCTCGACGACGCCGGCCTCGAAGGGTGCATGATGGCTGCGCTGCGGACGATGGCGGACGCGGGGTACTCGCCAAACCCGGACGACCTCATCTCACGCGGCGGCCTCTTGCCTGCACGTGGCCTCTTGGCGAACGTCTCGGTCATCTCCGAGTTGATCCGGCTCGTCCCGGTGGTCGTCTCGGCGTCCGGCGTGACGATCGTCGTGGGCGTCGCGGTGCTTGTCGTGGCTGCGGCGGTGTCCTTGACGGATCACTGGCCGACCGCGGAGGAGTGCAAGAAACTACGGAGGGAGGCAAGAGATTTCTGCTACGAGCAGCTGGAGAAGCAGGACCCCCCGCGCGAAGTGATCGGCCCCTCCATGACGATGGATGATTGCATTGCGAGCAATCTTCACGAGGCTTGCGGTGGCAAGAAAGTCGATCGGGACAAGAGCCCACAGTATGACCAATCTCGGCCTGGCAGGAGGTTCTGATGAGTGAAGATTTGGAAATTGAAATCAGGAATATCAAATATCGTATCCGAGAGGAGGATCTGACCGGATTCGAAGATGCAGTCAAGCTTGTCGAGCAGTATCCCGAGAACTCGCGCGCTTGGGACACGCTCGCGTGCGCCCATCAGGCGAAGAACGATTATCCGGCCGCCATCGCGGCCCTCTCGCGGGCGATAGAGCTCAACCCCAAGCGGCCTGTGCTGTTCCTCAAACGAGGCGAATATGCGCTCCACACAGGCGACCACGAGCGGGCGGTGGCGGACTTGAGCCAAAGTCTCGTTCTCTCGGACGAGCTCAATTGGAACGCCTGCCGCGAGGAGCTCCACTTCCTGCGCGCCGAGACCTTCGTCCAGTTGGGCAAAAAGGCCGAAGCGCTGGCCGACCTCTCGCACGTGCGGGATGACTACGTCTCCTGGAGGGCCGAGCCCCGGTCGAAAGCGGACCTCTTGGTCCTGTGCGGGGCGAGCGTTCCGCCGCCCAAGGAGCAGGAGGAGGAGCAGGCGCCTCTATCGTCGCCCATGCCCGAGTCTCCCGACGAAGAGGAGATCGCGCTCGCGAAGGAACTCGGGGAGGCCGGCCTCGCGGCCGTCGACGCGGCGCTGCTCAAACAGGTCATCCATCGGTACCAGAAGGCGGCACGCGTAATCGTCGACGCGCTCGACTTCGGTCGTTATCCGCTCGACGACACCCACGTCCGTCTCTTTGCCCGCCGGCTCATCGCCCTCGCGGAAGCCGGGACCATCGAAGCGCGCGGAAACCTCCTCAACCCGCGGCGCAGCGAGGTGTGCCTGCCCTAAGAAGCCCTTGACCCCGCCGCCCGCCTCACCCCTCTTCCTTGTCTTCCTCGAACAACGCCCGGAAGAACCGCTCCCGATGGAGCAAAAACTCCTTCGTGAGCCGATAATGCTCCGTCTCCTCGTACGCGACCGTCGTGATGCCGTTCTCCGAAAGCTCGTAGAGCAGCGCCTGAGGATACGCGAGCAGGATCGGCGAATGCGTCGCGATGATGAACTGCGCCCCTGCCTTGGCCAGGACATGGAGATGCCCGAGGAAACGGAGCTGCCTCCCCGGCGAGAGCGCGGCCTCCGGTTCGTCGAGCAGGTACAAGCCGTCGGGGCGAAACTTCTCTTCGACGAGCGTCAAGAACGCCTCGCCATGCGAGCGCTCGTGCAGCGAGCGGCCGCCATACCACGCCTCGATGCCCAGGTGCTCGATGTGGGTGGCCACATTAAACGTGCTCTCGGCCCGGAGAAAGAACCCATGCCGCTCGCGGCGCGCGCTCCGGACCGGACGCAACGCCCGGTGAAGCTCGGACTCCGAGCTCTGCGTGGCAAATCGAAAGTTCTTCGAGCCCCCCTCCGCATTGAACCCGAGCAGGAGCGCGACAGCTTCGAGGATCGTGGACTTGCCCGAGCCATTCTCCCCGACGAGGAACGTCACCCGGGGATGAAAGTCGAGGGTCTCGAGCGAACGAACGGCCGGGATGGTGTACGGATAAACGTTCGGGTCCTCGACGCGGTCACGGAGCAACGTGATCGCTCGAACGAAGCCTTCCGAAGGAGGGAGCTTGGCGGGCTTCGAGCGCTTCATACGAACCCTGGCGTAGCAGCGCGCCCGGGGGAAAAACAAGCGTCCATCGGAAGCGTCTGTCCCCTGGGACGTGGACACGAACGTCCCCCAGGAGGTGACCCCACCTCCTGTCGGAGGTCGATCAACCTCCGACAGGAGGTGTTTCCTCTCCTTCCAGAGGCCCTCGTAGGCCTTGGGGAGGTCTCTCACCTCCGGGCAGACATCACCCGACCTCCGACGAGAGGTCCTTCACCTCCGGGAAGAAGTCCACGACCTCCGACGAGAGGTTCCTCACCTCTGGGAAGAAGCGCGCGACCTCCGACGAGGAGCCCCTCACCACCGGGAAGCCGTGCTCGAACGCCGGGAAGACGTCGCAGACGTCCGGGGACGCTTCACGGACCTCGAAAAACGCTTGAAATACGTCGCGCAAGTCGGCATCAAGGCCACCACCTCCCCCTCCTTGACGTCGCCCCTGCCTCCTTCCTCGCTCCGTGCGCACCTTCCTCCTCCTCGCCCCCTACTTCGCGCCCCAGGCCGCCGTCGGCGCCTACCGCTGGGTCAAGCTCGCGCGCAAGCTCGTCCCGCGGGGCTACCGGCCCGCCGTCCTCTGCGCGACGTTCCCCGAAGACACGCAAGATCCAGAGCTGCTCCACGCCCTGCCGTCCGAGGTCGTGACGCACGACGCCTACCTCGATCGCCGGATCCTCGCCGCACGTGACGGCCTCACCGCCCTCGAAAAACGCCTGCGAGGCCCCGCGCCCGACAAGAAGGGCCCGGCGCGCCCCATCGAGGGCCTGAACCCCTTCCGCGACCTCGGCGACCGCTGCTTGCTCCACGGCCCGCACGCCGCCCGCGAGGCCGTCGCGCTCGGCCGCCGCGAGGGCGCGCGCGCCGTCGTGGTCAGCGCCGGCCCCTTCTCCTGCCTGCCCGTGGCCGTACACGCCGCCCGCCGCCTCGGCCTGCCGCTCGTCCTGGATTTTCGCGACCCCTGGGGCCTGCACGAGTCCGGCGCCGCGCCGCCCCAAGGCGCCGCCGAGCGGGGCCGCCATCACGTCGTCGCCGCCCTCGAACACCACATCCTCACACGCGCCGACCACGTCGTCCTGAACACGCGCCGCGCCCTCGCCGCGTACCAGGAGCGTTACCCCTTCCTCGCGGGGAAATCGTCCTTCGTCCGCAACCATTTCGACGCGTCCCTCTACGACCCCGCCCCCGCGTCGCCCGAGCCGCCCGCGCGATTCACGATCCTGCACACCGGCACCCTGCGCGCCGAGACGCGCGTCGACGACATCGGCCAGGCGCTCCGCCGCATCATCGACCGAGACAAGCTCACGCCCGCGGATCTCGTGCTCCGGCAGATCGGCCGCGCCACAGCATTCGAGCGCGCCGAGGTGGAGCGCATGGGGCTCTCGGACTTCGTCGACTTCACCCCGCCCATCCCGCAGCGCGCCCTGCTCGGCGAGCTCCGCCGCGCGCACGTGCTGCTTTCCATGGTGGATCCGCGCGTCGTGTTGCGGATCGCGGCGAAGACGTACGATTACATCGCCTCGGGCATGCCGATCGTCTCCATCACGGAAAACCCCGAGGTCGACGAGTTGCTCGCGCACCGGCCAGACAACGCGCGCATCCGCCCCGGCGACGTCGACACGCTCGTGGCGTCGCTTGGGGCGCACTTGGAGCGATTTCGCGCGACGCGCGCCCTGCCCTCGCCTGTCCCGGCGCCGAGCGAGTTTTCCTCGGAGACGGCGGCCGACAGGTTCGCCGCGGTGCTCGATGGCCTCCTGCGGTAGGCCGCGCGGCCCGTTTCCTCAGAATCGGCCGCCGAGGTGCGCGCCGCCGCCCGCGACGTGCCCGTGGTGCCCCACGAAGGCCGCGATCGTCGCATGGGCCCCGACGTAGGCCGTTCCGAGGTTCAGGTCGAGGCCCGACGAGGCGAAGAATTGCAAATCCGGCTCGGCCGCGTGGAGCTTGACGAAGCCGTTGTACGAGGTGTGAAGCATCGTCCCCATGCCCGCGCGGAGCCAGGGATCGAGGAGGGCGTCCGTCGACCCGTGGACCTCGGCGAACTGGATCAGGCCGAAGGAGTTGTACGTGCAATCGTCCGAGCTGTCGTCGCCCGTCGTGTAACACGTGTGGCCCGGCCGGGCGACGAACGGCAACACCACAGACCCGCCCAGTCGGACATGCGGGACCACTTCGTACGAAACATCGACGCCGTAGGTGAACGTGGCCCCGTCACCCGCGAGCGTCCTTCGGTATTCAACGAAGGGGCCCACCTTCCACCGCTCGGGGCGGGGGCGGCGCGCGAGCGGGTAACGTTCGTCCTCGGTCTCCGGGGTCTTCGCGGGCGAGCGTTTGGGGCCGTCGAACGGAGCGCCGATGCGCGCGCCGCCGCCCACGAGCTGGGCCTGCTCGCCGGCGAACGCGGACGCCTCGACGTAGCCGCTCAGGAACACCGGGCCCAAGTTGATGTCGAGGCCGGCGGAGGCGAAGGCCGCGATGTCGGGTCGGGTGAATTGAATCTCCAGCGCGTCGTACCGCGAGGTGTGGAGGAGATGCCCGATGCCGGCGCGGATCCACGGATCGATGTTGAACCCGGGAATGGCGTGCAGCTCCGCGAAGCCGCGGAGCCCGTACGAGTTGTAGCTGCATTCGCCGAACCCGTACGAGGGGACGTCGCAAGAATCACGCGAGGACGCCCCGACCGGGAGCACCAAGGCGCCGCCGATCCGGAGGTATCTCTTCGCCGCGTACGAGAACTCGACGCCGTGCACCAGGGTGCCGCCGCTGCTCTCGACGGCGACCGAGTAGGTCCCAAAATGGGCGACCCGAAAGCGGGGAACGTGCGTCTTTCCGGCGGCCCGCGGCGGTTCGGCGGCCGCCGCCGAGGTGATCACCCCGGCGGCGAGGAACCCAAAAAGAAAGACGACGCTTCGCATGGCATGCCCCCGTGGAGGTCTTCACATTGTCAGATCCTCCGCGCCTCGGCCAGGAGCGTCAACCCGCTGTCCGGTCGCCGCGCATGATCCTCGGCGAAATCCGAGATGATCTTGCCCACGGTCCCCAGCGCCGCATACCCGATCCCGTGCAGAGGCATGAGGAAGGGCGGCAGATCGTCGAGCTTCCACGAGAGCCGCGCCAGCGCGAGCGTGATCGGCGTCGTGAGGATGTAATGGTACCGCTCGAGCTCGAGCCCGGCCCGCCCGAGTTTTTCGCGCAGGTGGTCCACGGTATAAAAATTGTTTACCGCGTACCTTCGCCGATGTGCCTCGCGCTCCGCGTCCGTGACCTCGGGGTTCGATAGGCTGTCGGCCGAGAGAAAGAGCTTGCCGCCAGGCCGGAGCACGCGGCTCACGTGTTCGAGCACGCGGTCCTCGTTCCGGAAATGCTCGATGACGCAGAACGAGATGACCTTGTCGAAGGAGTCGCGCTCGAAGCCGAGCTCCTCGGCGTCCATGAAATGGTAGTCCGTCCGCTCGCTCTGGTGCTTGCGTTGCGCCTTGGCGAGACGTTGTTCGTGGATGTCCACGCCCACCACGTGCGCGCCCCGCGCCGCGATGCGGGCGTCGTAATACCCGTCGCCGCAGCCGATGTCGAGGACCCGCTCCCCGGGCCGCGGGTCCAGCCATTGGAGCAGCGTCGAGCACTCCTCGATGCGGCGGAAATGCCAGTGGGAGAGCGTTTCCATCATCGATACCATGGGGGTTGTCGTTCCGTTCATGTCGACCTTCATGCAGAGCAAGACGGATGCCGGAGGGCTGAAACTGCGCAATTCCCCTGGAATCGTGCGCCTCGGCGTCCGCGCGCGGGGGTGGGTCCCGATGGGGGTGTCGCGCGCATGCCACGGCGCGTCTGTCGTGGTGTCGCCGTTTCTCGACAGGGGCGCTCGTATCCGGTGTCGTCGCCCCGCCACAGGGGGCGCGCCGGGCTTTCGAAACGACGAAGGCCGCGCCCTTTCGAGCGCGGCCTCCTTCGTCCCGGATGGTTTCGGGGCGGTCAGTCCTTGCGGTACATCGTCACGACGCAGGCCCCGCCGAGGCCCAGGTTGTGCTGGAGCGCGACCTTCGCCCCCTCGACCTGGCGCGCCTCGGCCGTGCCGCGGAGCTGCCAGACGAGCTCGGTGCATTGCGCAAGGCCGGTTGCCCCGAGCGGATGGCCCTTCGAGAGCAGCCCGCCCGACGGGTTCGTCACGTACTTGCCGCCGTACGTGTTGTTCCCTTCCTCGATGAACTTCTCCGCCTCACCCTCTTTGCAGAGGCCGAGCGCCTCGTACGTCACGACCTCGTTCGCCGTGAAGCAGTCGTGCAGCTCCACCACCTGCACGTCCTCGGGCCCGAGCCCCGATTTCGCGTAGACCTGGTCGGCGGCGGCCTTCGCCATGTCGTAGCCGATCATCTTGATCATGCTGTCGCCGAAGCTCGACGCGTAATCCGTCGTCATCGACTGCGCGGCGATGTAGATGGAGCCGGAGATGCCCTTCTTCCGGGCAAAGTCCTCCGAGCAGAGGATCGCCGCGGCCGCGCCGCACGTGGGCGGGCAGCACTGGAAGCGCGTGAGCGGGTCGAAGACCTCGGGCGAGGCCATGATCTGCTCGAGCGAGAGCACCTCGTTGAACAGGGCAAACGGGTTCTTGCTCGCGTGCTTGCGGGCCTTCTCCGCCACCTTGCCGAACGTCTCGCGCTTCGCGCCGTACTTCCAGCGGTATTCGCGCCCCGCGCCGCCGAACATCTGCGCCGTCGGCGGCGACTGGTTGAAGCCCTGCACGCGGTTCATCACGTCCGCGTGCTTGTCCATCGGGCTCGTCCGATCGCCCCACTTCGAGCCGAGCGCGCCCTTCTCCATCTGCTCGAAGCCGACGACGAGCACACACTCGGCGAGGCCACCCTCGATGGCCTGGCGGCCGAGGTAGAGCGCCGTCGAGCCCGTCGAGCAGTTGTTGTTCACGTTGATGACGGGGATGCCCGTCAGGCCGACCTCGTAGACCGCCCGCTGCCCGCACGTGCTGTCGCCGAAGACGTACCCCGCGTACGCTTGCTCGACGTCCTTGTAATCGACGCCCGCGTCCGCGAGGGCCGTGCGCGCCGCCTTCGCGGCCATCACGTTGTATTCTTCGCTGGCGCCGGGCTTCTGGAACTTCACCATTCCGACGCCGATGACGTTGACTCGCCTGCCCATTTGAGCCTCCTTCTGCGAACGCGTCGCGATTAACCCAAGAGCCCCTTCAAGAAATGCAGCCGGTTCGAGGCGATCCGCACGTCGCCGTCGACCCGCAGGCGGCCCGTCTGGAAGAGCCGCGCGTCCTGCTCCTTGCCTGCCACGAACGCGACGAAGTCCTCCGTCGAGAGCGTGAGCACCGCGGCCGGCTTCGTCGCCCGACCGACCGCCACCGTCGTCTTGCCGCCCGTGAAGTCGACGTGCCAGTCGCCCTCCGTCAGGCGGAATTCGATCACGGCGTCGACCTCCTTCGCGAGCTCGGGCGACTTCACCAGCCGCTCCTTGAGCGCATCAAAGACCGCCGCTGCGCCCGGCCCCTTCGGCGCGGCCGCGGCCTGCGGAGCCGCCTCGGCCTTCCCTGAACCCCCGCCGCTCGCGGCCTTCGCCTTGTGCGCGGCGATGGCGGCCTTGGCCTGCTCGGGATCGATCTTCTTCATGAAGCCGAGCTTCTGCGAGGCCATGACGTTGCCCGAGATCTTGAGCTTGCCCTCGAAGTAGAGCTTCTGCGGATCGGCCTGGCCCGTGGCCATCGCGAGCCAATCGGACGACGCGATCTCCAGGACCGTATCGGCCTTGTCCGCGCCCGCGCCCGGGAAGACCGCGCCCTTGCCATTCTTCAGATCGATCGTCCACGTCGCGTCCGGGCCCTTCAGCTCGAACTGGAAGATGGTCTTCACCTTCTCGACGACGGCCGGGTTTTTCTCGACGTAATCGCGGATCCCGATGAACACGTCGCCGGCCGGATCCTCGGCCCCCTTCGCGGGCGCCGCCGCCGCCGGAGCCGCCACCGCGCCGCCGGCCGACTTCGCCTTGTGCGCGGCGATGGCGGCCTTGGCCTGCTCGGGATCGATCTTCTTCATGAAGCCGAGCTTCTGCGAGGCCATGACGTTGCCCGAGATCTTGAGCTTGCCCTCGAAGTAGAGCTTCTGCGGATCGGCCTGGCCCGTGGCCATCGCGAGCCAATCGGACGACGCGATCTCCAGGACCGTATCGGCCTTGTCCGCGCCCGCGCCCGGGAAGACCGCGCCCTTGCCATTCTTCAGATCGATCGTCCACGTCGCGTCCGGGCCCTTCAGCTCGAACTGGAAGATGGTCTTCACCTTCTCGACGACGGCCGGGTTTTTCTCGACGTAATCGCGGATCCCGATGAACACGTCGCCGGCCGGATCCTCGGCCGCCTTCGCGGGCGCCGCCGCCGCCGCCGCCGCCGCGGGCTTTGCCTTCGGCTGGGGGATTTCCTTCCACAACGTGATCGCCGCGTTCGAGATGACGACCTTGTCGCGCTCCTTGACCTTGCAGCGGAACACGATGCGCTCGTCGTTCTCCTTCCACATCTCGGTCACCACGGTCTCGCCCGGGAACACGCTGTCCGCGAAGCGCACCTTGATGCTCTTGAACTTGCGCGCGTCGCCGCCCGCGAACGCGTGGATCACGTGCCGCGCGGCATAACCGAACGTGCAGAGCCCGTGCAGGATCGGCTTCGAGAAGCCGAACGCCGTGGCGAAGCTCGGGTCGGCGTGCAGCGGGTTCCAGTCGCCGGAGAGGCGATACAAAAGCGCCTGGTTCTCGGGGATCTTCTGCTCGATCGTGGCGTCCGCCGCGCGCTCCGGCGGGACGTTGATGTCCGACGAAGGCCCACGCTCGCCGCCCCAGCCGCCCGCGCCGCGGATGACGGCCGTGCTCTCGTTGCGCAGGAGCTCCTCGCCCGACTCGTCCGTGCTGCGGATCTCCGTGACGACCAGCGCGTTCTTGCCCTTGTCCCAGATCTCCTTGACCTTGGCCTTGTGCGTGAGTTTTCCGTGCGGCGGCAGCGGCCGCATGAGCTCGAGGTATTGCTCGCCGTGCAGGAGCCGATCGAGCCCGTAGTTCATGCCGGGCGCGGTCTTGCCCTGCTTGGCGAGATCCATCAGGGCCGAGAGCGCCGGCACGACGCCGAACGTCGGCAGCGGGGCGAAGCCCTGCCCGTGCAGCTCGTAGACGTAACGTAGCTCCTTGTCGTCGAGCGGGTTCTCCGCCGCGCCGACGCCGAGCGCGTAAATCGAGAGATCCCGCTCGTCGTAGCTCGAAGAAACCGCCGGATACTCGTAGCCGAGCGCCTGATCGACGTCGATGAGGTCATTGCCGCCCTTGGCCGGGCCGGCCTGCACGTTCGCCATGACCGGGCCCATCGACTGGTTGATCTCGGCCGGGTGCGTGGTCTTGTCGAAGCCGGCGATCGCGCCCCAGCCCTTCTGGATGTCCTCGATCTTGATCTCGCGCCCGAGCCGCACCGTCTTGCCCTCGGCGCGCTCCCACCGGAGCTTCGCGAAGAAGCCGCCGCCGACCTCGAAGAGCCCGCCCGTCTCCGTCGAGCTCTCATGACACAGGTAGGCCACGAGCGGGCTCACGTACTCGGGCTTGAGCGCGTCGATGAGCTCCTTCGGCAGCACGGTCTCCGTCAGGCGCGAGCCCGCGAGCGGCGCGATCGTGTTGACGAGGACGTTCTTCTTTTTGCCTTCGAGCGCCAGCGTGTTCGAGAGGCCCACGAGGCCGAGCTTGGCCATCGAATAGTTCGCCTGCCCGAAGTTGCCGTAGATGCCGGCCGCCGACGACGTGAAGATGATGCGGCCGTAGCCCTGGTCGCGCATGTGCGGCCACGCCGCGTGCGCGACGCGGAAGCTGCCGAGCACGTGCACCCGGTAGATGAGCTCCCAGTCCTCCTCGGTCATCTTGTGGAACGTGACGTCCCGCAGGATGCCGGCGTTGTTGATCACGATGTCGATGCGGCCGAACGCGTCGATCGCGCTCTGCACGATCTTGCCGCCGTTCTCCACCGAATCGTAGTTCGCGACGGCCTCGCCGCCGGCCGCCTTGATCTCGGCGACGACCTTGTCCGCCGCCTCGGAGCTCGTGCCCCCGCCATGTCGGCCACCGCCGAGATCGTTGACCACGACCTTGGCCCCGCGGCTCGCGAGCAGGAGCGCATGCGCACGCCCGAGCCCGTTGCCCGCACCGGTGACGATCGCAACTTTTCCATCGAAACGAAGCTCGTTCGCCATGAGCTGGATCCCTCGCGCGAGAAAGTTTCGCGTACGAAGTATCCGAATTTGTGAGCGACGTCAATGGTTCGTGTGGACGAGAACGTGCGGAGCCCGTTTGCCAGGGCCGGAGCGATCGGTCAGCGCGTGGCGTCGGAGCTATCGAGGGGCTGGAACGCGGGCACGCCCCCGGCGGCCCAGACGGCGACGATCTTGCCGGGCAGGTCCCACATCGGGCCGAGGTCGAGGTCGGCGCTTCCCGCGAAGCCCTTCTCCAGCGCATCCAAGAGGGCCGTGTAGGTCGCGTTCAGCGCCTTCTGCGCGGCGTCGAGGTCCGCGCTGCCGCCGGTCGGGTACGTCTTGAACGCGCCGCCGCGGTTCAGCATGACCTGCGTCATGCGAAAGCGGCCGAAATGGCTGAAGCGGTCCTGGACGTCGGAGCCGTCCTCGGGCCGAAGGTCCGGCTCGATGAAGGGGCCGACGCTCCCCTCCCCCTGGTCGACGATCGCCTTGATGGCCTTGTCCGCCTGGGCCCGCGCCGTCTGGCTGTCGCCGCCGATCGTCGCGGAGAAGCCCGTGTAATCGTCGCCCGGGTATTTCGGATCGGCGAACTCGCTCTTTTGCCGGTGATCGGCGTTCGGATCGTAGAGGCTGCTCCAGAGCTGATCCACGCCCTGCTCGATGGCCTTGTAGAACTGGCCGATGGAGTCGTAGACGTCTTGTGGCCCCTTCGCGGGCCCGTCCGCTTTTGGCTCCGGGGTCTCGATCGCCGTCATCAAGCGGAGCTGCGCCTCGTTCACCGGCCCGAGCTGCACCGGCACCTTCCCCCCGATCCAGGGCGGGAACCCCTGGTCGTACCGCGGCGCCCACGCGCCCGTGAGCTTCGGCGAATCCCCCTTCCCGGCGAAGAGCGCATTGTAGAGGTTCGCGGCGATCTCGAGGTGCAACATCTCCTGCACCACGACCGAATAGATGTCGTTGAACGCGAGCTGCTCGCGGCTCCGGTTCGGGTTCTTGGGGCTGCGCACGGGCGTGAGCGTCGGCGGGTTCGACGCGCTCGTCCCCGGCACCTGCAAGGAGTACGCGGCCGTGAGGTAGATCGGGATGGTCCAGAGCTCCAGGTACACGGCCTTCTGGAGGTGATCTCGGAGGGCGTCCGCGGTCCAGGTCCTGCTCGTCATGAAAGAAAGCTCCTTTCGGCGCCGAAGGTACCGGCCGAAAAGAGCTCCGGTCAAGCCGCGCGGCGGCTCACCTTCGCGAGGCAATAGAGGAAGTGGTTGAGCTTGGTACGCGCCTCGGCCGCGACCTCGCGCAGCGCCGCCTCCTCGTCGTCGGCGAGCGCTTCGAGCGGATCCATGATGACCACGATCGTCCGGCCGTCGTCGTCCTCGTACACGGCGAGATTGCAAGGCAGGAGAATGCCCACGTCCGGATCGGCGATCAACGCCCGGTGCGCGAGGACAGGGTTACACGCGCCGAAGATCGTGTACCGCCGGAAAGGCACGCCGAGCCGGGCGCGCAGCGTCTCGTCGACGTCGATCCGCGTGAGGACGCCGAATCCGACGTCCTTCAGGAACTGGGGGATTTTCGCCAGTGCCTCGTCGTACGGGAGGTCGAGTGAAGCGCGGAGATTCGTCCTCGGCATGGGCTCCCCCTCGCCCCGAAACGTGGCGCGCCGCGCCGGCGATCGAAAGGGGACATACGGCCCATTCGAGGACGCGCTCGCTCGTCAAGCGCCCCGCGCCCGCGTGATCGTCTCCCGAGCGGCCGCGACGAAGCGCGGCGGGAACGTCGCCGGGTCGAGGAAAAACGCCTCGACGCTCGGCACCGCGTTCGGCATGCCCGCCCGCTCGTCGGCCACCGCCGCGACGAGCAGGTGCCCCGTCCCCCGCGCGAGCCGCGTGTTCGGCAGCCCCGCGGCCGCCGGGAACGCCTCGGCGATGGGCCTGCCCGCGTGCTCCGGCAAGCGGTATATTCGCCGCGCGCGCAGCCCGTCCGCCGCGACGAAGAGCGCGCGATAAAAATCACGCTTCTCCGGCACGGCCCGCGTGAGCTCGCGGCCGAGCACCCGGAGGTGCTGTTCGAGCAGGAGGCTCGGCATCCCGCGGTTCGAGAGCACCCCGGCGAGCCACTCGACCTGCCGCTTGATCGTGGCCTCGGCGTGCTCGGGCAAGGTCGCGAGGAACGCGCTGTCGCTGCGCGTGAACCGGACGCCCCGCTCGCCGTACCGGAGCCCGTAATAGGGCGTGAGCCGCAGGGAAATCTTGCCGGCCCGGAGCGCCGCGTCGATCTCGCGCGGGTCCGTCGGCATCGGCATCATCCCGGCCTCGGCGTTCAGCGGATGCGACCAGGTGGTCTCGGCCGTCTCCCGCCGGCCGCCGCGCGCCATGCCCCCGCGTGTCCCCATGCCTTCGGTGTTCACGTCCCCGGTTCTCCCCCGAGGCCCCGCGGAAGCAAGAGCCCCCGACCGGCGAACCCCGTCATGCGGTCGATCGTCTGGAGGAAGGCGTCGTAGAGCAGATCGTTGCCGCGGAGGGTCCAGAGCACCTCGGCGTTCGCCCAGGCGGCGTCCCGCGCCTTC
This sequence comes from Polyangium fumosum, assembly GCF_005144585.1. Classification (GTDB taxonomy): domain Bacteria; phylum Myxococcota_A; class Polyangia; order Polyangiales; family Polyangiaceae; genus Polyangium; species Polyangium fumosum. The sequence goes on from NZ_SSMQ01000043.1 coordinate 94,774, forward strand.
CGCACGCTCCAGACCGCCATCATGTTGTCCACGCGGCCGAGGGCCTCCTCGACGTCCCGCAAAAACCCCGTCGCGAGCTTCTTCGTGGCGACCTTCTCCGCGTCCTCGAGGATCTCGTTGATGAGGAGGTAATCATCAAAAAACCCCGTCCCGCGCCGCGGCTCGATGCTCTTGCGGGTGCACGTCTCCACGACCGCGATCGCGAGGTCGTGGTTGATGTGCGCGTTCATGCCGCAGAGGGCGTGCTGGAGCCGGGCGATCGAGCGATCGTGCCGGGCCTCGAAGAGCGGCTGCCAGGCGCGCGGCGAGGAGCCCGGGGCGCCGAGCTCGGCGACGAACGCGTCGAAGTAGAGGGCCGCGAACACCACGTCGAGCTCTTCGATCAGCACGGGCGTCGAGAACCGCCCCCGATCGAGCTCCTGGCGGATGCGGTCCGTCACGAAGGCGTAGAGCTCGTTGAAGGCGTGGACGCCGTCGGCGCTCGGCAGGGCGCCGTGGATCATCTCCATCACGGCGAGCACGTCGTGGATGGAGCGCAGCGGGCGCGACAGGATCCGTTCGGCGAGGGATTCGCGGCTGGTCATGCCCCCCGAGGTTAGCCCAGGGGAAGCGCGCGCATCAAAGATCGAGCTGCATGCCGAGCTCGACGACGCGCTCGGGCGGCAGGTTGAAGAAGTTCGTCGCCCCGGTCGCGTTGCGCGACAGGAAACCAAACACCGTCTCCGACACCTTGTCCATCTTCCCGTTGCCCGTGGCGAGCAGGGTCTCGCGGCCGAGGTAGTACGTCGTCTCGTCGGGCTCGATCCGCAGGCCGAGCTTGGCCTTGGCCACGGCGAGCAGCACGGGGACGTTCGTGTCCTCCATGAAGCCGGAGCGGAAGATGATCCGGTAGAAGTCGTCGGCGATGAGCGAGGCCTCGACCCGCTGCTCCGGCGGCACGCGCGGGATGCGCTCGGGAATCACGGTCACGAGCAGGACGACCTTCTGGAGCGCCTTGCTGCGGCTGACGTGGTGGAGCAGGACGGGCGGCGCCTCCTCGGCGCTCGACGTGAGGAAGACCGCGGCGCCGTCCACGCGGGCGGCGGTCTTGCCGGTGCGCAGCTCCTCCAGCACCTCGACGAGCGGCCGGGTGCGCTTCTTGAACTCCTGGCCGAGCAGCGTGCGGCCCTTCCGCCAGATCGCCATGCAGACGAAGATCATCGAGGCGATGAGGAACGGCACGTAGCCGCCATCGAAGAACTTGAGCAGGTTCGCCCCCAGGAACGCGAGGTCGAACGTGAGGAAGAGCAGGAGCAGGGGGAGCGCCTTCGCGAGCGACCAGTGCCAGCGCTCCCGCACGACGACGAAGAAGATGATCGACGTGATGGTCATGGAGCCGGTGACGGCGAGGCCGTAGGCGGAGGCGAGCTTCGACGACTCCCGGAAGGAGAGGACGAGCACCATACACGCGGCGAACAGGGCCCAGTTCACCTCGGGGATGTAGATCTGGCCCTCGGTCTCCGAGGAGGTGTGCTTGACCTGGACGCGCGGGAGGAAGCCGAGCTGCACGCCCTGCCGCGTGAGGGAGTAAGCGCCGGAGATCATGGCCTGCGAGGCGATGACGGCGGCCGCCGTGGCGAGGGCGACGAGCGCGTACGTGGCCGGGCCCTTGGGGACGAGGGAGAAAAACGGGTTCGCGGCGGCCTCGGGGTGCTGGAGGAGGAGCGCGCCCTGGCCGAAGTAGTTCAAGGCCAGCGACGGCATGACCATGCCGTACCAGGCATACGTGATCGGCTTGCGGCCGAAATGCCCCATGTCCGCGTAGAGCGCCTCGCCGCCGGTCACGCAGAGGACGACGGAGCCGAGGATGACGAACGCGTGCCACTTGTTGGTGAGGAAAAACGTGACCGCGTACGCCGGGTTCATGGCCGCGAGGACGGCGGGGTTCTTGACGACGTAATACGCCCCGAGGCCCCCGAGCGTGAGGAACCAGAGGATCATGATCGGCCCGAAGACCCTGCCGATCCCGGCGGTCCCGCGCTTCTGGACCCAGAAGAGGCCGAGCAAGATGACGACGGAGATCGGCAAGACCGCCGGCTTGAGGGAGCTCGCCCCGACGGCGAGGCCCTCGACGGCGCTGAGGACGCTGATGGCCGGGGTGATGACGCCGTCGCCGTAGAGGAGCGAGGCGCCGAAGAGGACGAGGGCGGCGATCCAGCCGATGCGCGTCTTGTTCTTCGGCCGGAGGTTCTCGGGCACGAGCGCGAGGAGCGCCATGGTGCCGCCTTCGCCTTCGTTGTCCGCTCGGAGGACGAAGGTGAGGTATTTCACGGCGACGACCATGGAGAGGGACCAGAACATGAGGGAGAGGAGGCCGAGGACGTTCTCCGGGCTGGCCTGGACCCCATGGGGCGCGGTGACGCACTCCTTGACGGCGTAGAGGGGGCTCGTGCCGATGTCGCCAAAGACGACGCCAAGGGCCGCGAGGACGAGGCCCGGGAGCGCGCCGGGGGCGTGGGCATGGCCGTGGCCGTGGCCGCCGGGGGCGTGTCCGTCGGGGTGGGCGCCGGGGGCGGCTGCGCCGGGGGCCGCGGTTGCGGCGGCGGCGTCGGCGGCGGCGTCGGCGGCGGCCATGGCAGCAGCCTCGGCGTGGACCTGGAAGGCGCCGACGATGCTGGGTTCGTCGGCCATGGCAAGGGGCGGCTCGGAAGCGGCGGGCGAGGCTGCTTTCGGGGCCGCAGTCGGGTCGTCGTTCATCGCGGGGGCGACGCTACACCCAAGCGGGCGGGGGCGGAAGCGGGAGCGGGGGCGGAGGCGGGGGCGCTCGGACCGATCCGTGACGTCCGTGTCAGTCCACGATCTCGAACGGCGCCTCCACGAAGCTCCGGTCCCTCCAGACGAACAGCTTGTGCTCGTCGACCACGGGCCCCTCGGCGCCCGCGCGCACGCTCGTCACCAGGAACGCGAGCGGCCACAGCGGCCCCGGACCGAGCCGCGCCGGTCCCCCTTCACGCGCCGGCGGATCTCCCCCCGACATGACCGCGGCGTCGGTCGCGCTGAAGTACGCACCGGCATCGAGGTGCGAGTGGTAAATCACCTTCACCGGGCGCCCGGCCCCGCGCCCGCGATGCACCGCATCGTTGAGCTTCTTCTCCTCGAAGGCGAAAAACGTGCGCGCCGTCCGGAAGAACGTCTCCGGGTCGATCTGATGCAGCCTCGCTGCCAAATTCGGCAGGGCCACGATTTCGTCACAAAGCAGCGCGTCACTCGCCGGCCCCACCAGATATCCACAGGCCTCCTCGTCCTTGCCATATCGAGCGCGCGCGTCCGCTTCGAGGGCCCGCATGACCGCGCGCGTCAAACGCAGACCGCCGTGCATCCACGGCGCATCGAAGCTCGTCCCCATCGCTCTTACCTCGTCTCTCCGTCACCTACCTCGCCGACCCTGCTGAATGCGGCGCCCGGCTGATGTAGGCTGCGCCCATGGACATCAGCCAGGAGGCGATCGACCTCATTATCGCCTGGGAAGTGGCCGGAGGCGAGCGCGAGCTCGCGCGGTCCCTGTACGACCGCAGATACACGCACCCGCACTGGCCGGGAAACGAAGCCTCGGGCCTCACGATCGGCATCGGCTACGACCTCCGCCACCAGACGAACAACTTCGAAGGCGACTGGAAGATGCGGCTCTCCGCCCTGCCGGTGCCCGATGCGTACGATCGCCTCCGCGCCTATCTCGGCGTGGGCGGGTCCAGGGCCGCGGAGAGGGCCACGCGCGACATCTCGATCCCCTGGGACGATGCCATGATCGTTTTCCGCATCCGGCGCCTGCCCTCGTACATCGACCTCGCCAAGAGCGCCTTCCCGGGCGTCGATACCCTGGGGCCCCACGCCTGGGGCGCGCTCACGTCCCTCGTCTACAACTGCGGCACGAAGACGAAAGACAAACCCCTCAAGAAAAAGGCCTACGACTCCATCCGCGCGGCCATCGCCGCAAGGAGCATCCGCGGCGTCGCCGATGGCATTCGCGAGATGAAGGCTTTCCACACCGCGGCGACGCCGGAAATCGCCCGCGGGCTCCACCGGCGCCGTGACGCCGAGGCCGCGCTCGTCATGAGGACGTGGATCCTCGAGGCGGGCGAGGTTGTAAAACCCAACCTGTCCGTAGCTTGAGCTGGAGACACCGATGAGCACGACCAATCACGCCACCATCGAGATCGCGAGCGGCGACTTCCTCGACGTCCGCACCTTCGCCATCAAGCAGGGCATCAACCAGCTCTTCCACATCGACGTCCGCGCCGTCTCGAGGAGCCTCGACATCGACTTCGACGAGGTCATCGGCAAGCCCGCGAGCTTCCGCCTGCGCACCTCCCAGGCCTCGCCCACCTGGCAGAGCATCTGCTCGCAGATCGAGCAGGTGCGCGCGGATGCCCAGGGGCTCGCCACCTACACGCTCACGCTCCAGCCGCGCGCCTGGCTCATGACCCAGCGCAAGAACTACCGCATCTTCCAGTTCGAGACCGAGCTCGACATCGTGAAGAAGATGCTCGGCGAATGGGGCATCGAGTTCGAGGAGCGCCTCGACCCGGCCAACTACAAGCCGCGCAAGTACCGCTGCCAGTACGCCGAGACCGACTTCGCCTTCCTCAGCCGCATGCTCGAGGACGCCGGCGCCTCCTACTACTTCGAGCAGAGAGACGACAAGACCGTCCTCATCCTCGATGACGCCCCGCACGCGCGCGAGCTCCAAAAGCCCGGGCTGCGCTTCCATGACGAGCCCAACACCACGCTCGACGAGGCGTTCGTCACGCGCGTCGCCATCCGCCAGCGCGTGCGGCCGGGCAAGGTGACCATCGGCGACCTCGACTATCGCAAGCCGAGCACCAACCAGCCCAGCCTCGCCGCCACCGGCGGCCTCCCCCAGGAGCAGGCGCTCGAGCAGTTCCACTACGAGCCGGGCGCCTTTCTCTTCAAGCAGAGCGGCGGCGGCGGCAGCACGCCGACGGCCGATGATCGCGGCAGCTCGCGCACCGACGAGCAGCTCGGCAACGTCAAGACGCAGAATCGCCTGCACGGCAAGCGGGGCTCGGCCAAGCGCATCAGCTTCGAATCGAACGCCCTCGACCTCGTCCCCGGCGTCATCGCCAGCGTCAGCAACCACCCCCACCGCACGCTCGGCGCGGACCGTTCACTCCTCGTCACCGAGGCCCTGATCGAGGGCGATCACGACGGCGATTGGCGCGTGCACGCCGAGGTCGTCCCGACCGACATCCCCTACAAGCCGGACACCAAGACCGCGCGGCCGAAGGTCACCGGCCTCGAGAGCGCGTCCGTCGTGGGCCCCTCCGGCGAGGAGATCCACACGGACGAGTACGGCCGCGTCCGCCTGCAGTTCCACTGGGATCGCGAGGGCAAGCGCGACGAGACGAGCTCGTGCTGGGTCCCCACGAGCCAGCCCTGGGCCGGCGCCGGGTTCGGCGGCGTGAACCTCCCGCGGATTGGCCAGGAGGTGCTCGTGGAGTTTTTGGGCGGCGATCCGGATCGCCCCGTCGTCGTGGGCCGCGTCTTCACCGAGACGCAGCCGCCGCCGTACAAGCTGCCCGACTTCAAAAAGGTGAGCGGCCTGCGCTCGGAGTCGAGCCCGCGCCTGGTCACCGGCGCGGCCGACGGCAGCAGCACCGGCCTGTCGTCGATGGGAGGTCTCCTCGGCGGGCAGGCTTCGACGCTCGGCAGCGGGGGCATCGCCGAGACCCTCAACCACCCCTTCTTCCAGGCGAAATCACCCGACCAGCAGACGCACTCCTTCGCCGGGAACGAGGTCAGCCTCTTCGACCAGCCCGGCAAGCAGCAGATGTACCTCCAGGCCGAGCGCGACATGAACGTCGTCGTCAAGAACACCCAGACGGCCGTGGTCAGCAATGCGCGGAGCACCCGGGTCGGCACCGACGACGTGCTCGGGGTGAATCACAAGCAGCTCAATGTCATCGGCAACAACCAGACGACGAGCGTCGGCGGCGATCGTTATATGAGCGTGGTGGGGACCCAGACCCACGACGTCACGGGCGACATCATCGACTGCGGGCAGAAGGATCGGGTCTACGACACCACCAACACCTTCGCGTCCGCCGCCAAAGTCCACCACCTCATCAGCGAGGAAAAAATCATCCTCCAGGTCGGCAGCTCGACGATCGTGATGCAGCCGAATTTCATCGTGATCCAGGCGGACGACGTGTTCATCAACCCCGGCGCGGAAGCGACGCAGAAGGCCGCGAACGGCGAGCGCCCGGAGAAACCCGAGGAGAAAGCGGCGCGCGAGCAGAAAGCGAAGGACGCCGCCCTCGAAAAAGAGCGGGCGCGCACCGCGTGGGAAAGGATGAACAACGACTACAAGAAAATGCCTGAGTCCCACCGCGAGCGCATGAGCGAAGAACGAACGGCCGAGTACATGAAGCGGCGCTGGCAGACGCACTACCAGTCGCAGGGCGGCTACCTCGGGAATGGCAACGGCGACCGGATCTACAACGGCATCCAGTCGGGCGATTACAAGCTCGATTGAGAGAAGCGGCGCGTGGCGCTGGGGGTTCCCCCCCGGCGCTACGGCGCGAGGCTTGGCAGGTCTTTGACGAAGTGCCAGTCCTGGAAGTGGCCTTCGGGGATCGCGCCCACGAAGTCGGCCGCGTCGATCCCCCAGAGGAGGGCCTCGACCCGGTTCGTCGGCGCGCCTGCGACCAGGCCCGCGGCGTCGACCGTCTTCTGCACGACCTGAAGCGCGATGGGCGCTTTCTCCTCGGGGCGCTTGCTCTGATTGGTGGGCTCGCCGCCGTAGAAGATGTGCGGCGCGCCGTCGATGATGAGGCCGTTGCACTTCGTGAAGTCGGTCCTGCGGCTCGCGGGCATGCTCTCGATGAAGACGCAGTTGCTGCCCGTCACCGGCGACTCGTCGTGCTCATCGGTGCGCGTCTGGGGGCTTGCGTTGGCGGCGCGGTTCTTCGCCTCTTCGAGGAAGACGTGCTCGACGCCTTTGACGATCTTCTCGGACGCGTCCCTCGGGTTGACGTACTTGTCGATCAAGTTGCCGACAGACTGCGTGGTGCCCGCGACGGTCGCGGCCACCGCGAAGACGGCGAGCGACGCGCCTCCCGTGAACACGATGAGCGCCCCGAGGGCGATCCCTCCGGCCGTGTAAGCGATCTGGATGTTGAAGCTCTTGTGGTCGACGGAGGACGTGACGCGCGCGGCTTGCTCGACAGACATGACAAACCCTCCTACGACGAACGCCGGACCATCAGCGATCGGCAGAACTCGCCGGCGAACGCCTCGATGTGCTCGCGGAACGAGGGTCGCCCCGAGAACGTCGCGACCAGGGTGCGATCGGCGAGCTCGATGAAGAGCTGCACCTGGAAGATCACCTCCTGGTCCTTCTTCCAGCGGATGGCCGCCACGTGATGGCGCACGGGCAGCTCGAGCACGGGCGGCTCGTCCACGTGGAGCATGGGCAAGCGCTTCTGATACTCGGACATCGCGATCTCGAAGAGCTTGTCGACCGTCGGGCGATCTGGGCTGAGATCGCGCTGCACGACGAGCCCGACGCGGCTGCCGTCCTCGGTCTGCCATTCGAGCGTGTGGATCGTCCTGTCGATGTAGCCCGCGGGCACGGCCACCTCGACGTCATCCATGTAATAGGTCGTCGTGTTCATTGCGGAGCTCCGAGCCGCACGAGGTTCCGGTGTGCTGCCATGGCCACGATCTCCTCGGCGCACGTCGAAACGATCCACTGGTTCGTCGGCGCGAACGACTGGAGGATCTCGAGCTGCCGACGCGCCTCCGCCCCGCTGAGGTAGAGCTCCGGCGTATCGAAGAGCACCACCGAGTGGTGCACGCCCACGAGCGCCATCGACGCCGCGATCGCGAACGCCTGTTTCTCCGACATCGACAGCCGCGACAGCGGCCTCGGCGAGCCGCCCCCCGCGCTCACCACCTCGAGGTCTCCCGCGCTTCCCACCCCTGAAAGCCGGAGGTGCGGGCAGAGCGCTGCGAACAGCGCCCCGAGCGTATCGGTCCGCGCGGCGTCCGCGCGCCTGAGGATCATGCCCTCGGCGAGCTTCATGAGCCCCGCGTATTTGTCCGGCCCCCGCGTGAGCCGCTTGCGGCGCTGGTCGCCCACCGGATCGCCCACCGTCGTCGCATACGACGGAAGCCCGCGATCCGCGGGGATATAGTCCATCTTGCCGTGCTGCCGATCGTGGTCGTATCGCTCGAGCAGCACGCCGATCGCCGGATCGGGCGCGAGCTCGACCGTGCCCGAGCGCGCGTAGATGGACTCGGTCGAAAGGAGCGGCTTCGTGACGCCGACGAACTTCTGCTCGTCCTCCGACATCCACCACTGCATCGAGATCTTCGCGGCCGTGCCCGCCGGCCCGAGCACATCGTCGAGCCGCGGCCGTGGCCCGTACGCCGCCACGCGCTCCTTGCCTGCGATGATCATCTCGAGCAGACGCGTCTTGCCGCTGCCCGGCGGCCCCGTCACGACGATCAGATCGGCCGGAACGCCGCCGTCGCGCGCGAAATCCAGCGAGCCGTCGGCAAGCCCCGCGAAACCCTTCCACGCCACGCTGGCGATTCTCATCGCACTCCTACCTCCGCAGACGGCTCTGGCCCCATCCGTCGCGGCCAGAGTAGAGAACTGCGGTCGATGGAGGAAGCCTTTGCGTGCGGCCCCGCCGGGTGTCCTCCCCATTCCGTCGCGGGCGCGGCTCGAGCCGCGGTCGTACACGAACTCCGTTGACCCGCGGAGGGATCTGTGCTGCCCGCCCGCGAGCCCCAGGGCCCCGGGGGAGGAAGCCCCTGCCCTACCCCTCCACGCGACCGTGCAGCACGCGACCGAGCGCCATGGTGACGAGGGCCTCGGGTTGCGTCTCCGCGACGTCCTCGCGGAGCCTCGCCTCGGCGAGCACCACCACCGGATACGAAGGCAGGAGCGGCAAGGACGTCGCGACCGCGTCGGAGAGATACACGAGCATCACGTCGCCGCCGCGCGCGAGCGTGAGATCGGCGCGGATCCGCGTCGCGCCGAGGAGCATGCGGCGCTTGTATTTGCGTCCTTCGAGCAGGATCCGCTCCACCTCGGAGGCCACGTAGCGCGACGGGAGCGAGAGCGACGTGGACGCGGCCTCGATCTGCCGGCCGAGGGCGAGCACGGTGTCGGGCCGCGGCGGGACGGGCGCGGCGATCGCCTCCTGCGCGACGGCGATCGCCGCGAGCAGGCGCTTGTCTCCCCCCGCGACCGTCTGCGCGACGCTGACCGCCGCGCGCAGCGCCTCGAGCTCGTCGAAGACAGGCTTGAGGTCGCCCGCGACGGCGAGGAGCGGCGGGTGCCAGTTGCTCTGGTCCTCGAGGCTCTCGGCGAGCGCGCGCCGGATCTCGGCTGCGTCCGCCGAGCGTGCGCACGAGAGGACCCGGGCCACGTCGGCGCGCTCCTGCTCTTCCTGCGAGAGCTTGCCGTGCGACACATCGGCGGGCTGCACGGGGCGCGGGCCCGCGAAGATCGGCGCGAAGCGCTTCTGCAGGCGGAGCCGGGGCAAGACCTTCGGATCGAAGTCGAGGACGTCGACGACGGCGAGCCTCTGCACCTGGGCGCTCGCCGGGCGGATCACGCGCGCCCCTGATCTCGATGCGTCCCCGCGACGCTCTTCCCGCGCGGCCGCGTCGGAGGCGGCCTTCACGCTCACGAACCCGAGGGAAGCGGCGCTCGTGCTCTCGGCCTGGGCCGCGTCGGCTTTCGGGGCCTCCGGGGCTTCGAGGCTCCGCGCGTCAGGCTTCGCCCCGCTGAAGGCGCTCTCGAAGGTCGTCGGGGCTTTCGGGGGGGAGCGGCCGGGCGACGGCGACGGCGCGGGAGACAGCGGCATCGGCGCGGGCGAGAGCGGCAGCGGCGCGGGCGGCGCCGGCATCCCCGGCAGCGGCGGCGCCGGCATTCCCGGCAGCGGCGGCGGCGCGGGGACCGCGGCGATACGCGAGGGCGGAACGGACGCGGGCGGGGCGACGGGGGTGAAGGGCAAGGCCTGCGGCATCCCCTCGGGTCGGGACGGAGGCGGCGGCTGGGGCAAGCTCGGCGATTGCGGAGGGTACGAGCCGCGGGAGCTCGGCGCGCCCGAGGGCGCATCGGCCTCGCGAAAGGGCATGACGCCGTCGCGGTGGCTCGGGCGTGGCGGCTGCGCCGGGGTCGTGCCCCGGAAGGGCAGCCCGTCGTGCCGCCGGGCGGGCACCGTGAACGGCATCGTGTGCTCCTCCTCGTCGATGCGCCTGTCCTCGGGCGGCTCCGGCCGCGCCTGCGGGGCGACGGGCGCCTCGTCCGGCGAGACCCGCGCGCCCATCGGCGCGCCGACGACGGTCACCTGGACGTCGCCCCCCGCGGGGAGCGGGATCTGCGCGCGGAAGGTGAGCGTGCAGAGGCCGCGATCGGTGTCGATGCAGAGCAGGTCTCCCTGGAGCCGGATGGGCTCGCCGCGGCTGCCCGCGACGACCGCGTAGGGCGTGAGGCCGGACAGGGTCATGCGCAGGCGCGGGTGCTTCGCGTGCAGGTTCTCCGCGAGGATCGTCTCGTTTGGCTCGAGGGGGCGGTCGAGCCGCTGATCCTCCGGCGCCACCAGGAAATACTGCCTCGGCAAGGTCTTGGGCAACGCGAAGGCGTCCGAGCGGCCGAGCCAGGTGCGCTCGCGCTCGCCGAGGAGCCCCGCGCGCACGGGCCACACGGCCGCGATGGGGCCGAAGCCGGCGCGCGGGATGTATTCGTGCAGCGAGGTGATCTCGTGGAGGTGAGGCAAGAGCTGGGGCACCGGGACGGGGCCGAGGAGCGCGCTGCGCGAGAGGTCGATCCCGGCGGGGTTGTCCGTGCCGGGGCCGCCGGCGGCGTATTCGTAGCGGAGGGAGAAGCGGGTCTGGAGGGGCGCATCCTCCACGCTGCCGTCGGCGCGAAAGCGGCGCGGGCCCCAGGCTTCGACGGTCTTGTCGACCGAGCCGACCACGATACGCGCCGCGATCGAGCGCGCGGGCCGCCCCTCGGGGGCGTAGGCGGAGCCGACGAGGAGGACCTCGGCCCTCGGCTTGAACGGGGCGAAGTCGCTCGGCGCGTGGACGCTCCGGGCGGGATCATCGTCCCAATGCCCGTCTTCTGCCTGGAGCGGCAGGGGGACATCGAGCGGCGCGGCATCTCCCGGCGCGAACGTGTAGGTGGCCTTCGCGATGACGGTGACGACGAGCGAACCTCGCTCGTCGCGCCAAAGACGCGAGCCCACGTCGAAGGGGCCCCGCGCGAGCACGCGGACCGTGGGGTGCCGGGCTTGTGTGTTCACGCCGGGCTCTCCGCGCGAGCGTCGTAGGCTGCCCGAGGGAGGGTCGGTACGGGGGCGGCGTGCATGAGAGGCGGCTTTATCATGAACCGGCGGCGGCTGAAAGCCGCGCTCGCGGCAGTCCCAGGCCGTTGCAGCCGTACCTCGATGCAATGAGCGATGGGGGGCTGCTGTTTCGCATGGCACGGCGCCCCCCGCCCTCCATCCCGCTCCCGCGCGTCGAGGCTTGTCGAGCCGCGGACGCTTGCGCCGTCACTTGTCGGGACGGGTCGGTCTCGGCATGGGTTTGCCCGTGAAGGGGTTGATACGTGGCTCCGGCGGCGACGGCTCGGGGGGAAGCTCGGGCGAGCCGGGCCAGGTGATGCCCGCCCTTTGAAGCCTGCGTTGAACGTAAAGCAAGAGCTCCGGGTCGGGCGGCTTGGCGAGAAGCGTCGCGAGATCGTCGGTCGTGAATTCCGTGGGGCCCCGCATCCGCCGATCGACCACCGCGTCGATGATCGCGTGGATGGGTGCGTCCCTCGTTCGGACGCGCTCCTCCCGGTACGCGGCGAAATCCGGACTCCACCAGAGCGGCAGTTGACCATTTTGGAGCATGCCCCATGGGACCAGCCGGCGGACGCCCTCGAAGGTTGGGTTATCGAAGAGCGTGCCGGCGACGCGATCGCCGTGCAGCCAGAAGCCAACCCCGGCCAACCTTTCCGAATACATTTTCCTATTGGGTAAATTCCCCTTGTACAAATCGCTGCGCGTGTCGAGCATGCTGGCGGCCATCTGAAATGCTGGCTCCAGCTCAGCGGGAAGCCCTGGCACAGCCCCGCGCACATCATCTGGGCCACCCGTCACCGTGTCAGGCGTCAGGCCGAAGTGAGCGATCGGACCAAACCCGAGCTCGTACGCGAGACCAACGACGCCCGCCTCGGTCCACGCTAGAACGGCGTAGGCTCCGCACCCGTCGTCGTCGAAGAAGGTGCCCCGCTGGACGTCGCCGGTCCAGCTCGAGAGATCACAGACCGGGTACGACGGGCCATTCGGGAGCCTTGCGAGGACGGCTTCCACGTAGGCGCGCAGCGCGGCGCGCACGACGGCATCTCGGTCGAAGACGAGGCGTCCGCGGGGATGGTTACGCACGACCATGAGGCCTCGCCTAGGCCACGTGGGTCTCAGCGTCAACGTGCTCGCCGCATGCGTCCGCCTGCCGCGTCAGGGCGTGTACGCCAGAGCCGCGTTGAGCCGTTTCACCTCCTCTGCTGGGGGGTTGTCGTTCGTGAAGTGTCTGTTGAGCCCCCGCGAAATCACCGCCGCGTTCTTGTTCGAGTTCGTGCCCCACGGGCAGTTGCGCTTGTCCTTCATGGGCACGACGTGGTGCACCTGCGCGACCAAGTCGGGGTGGAAGGGCGCCTTCTTATCCTTCGGATCGTGGAGGACGAGCGGCTCCTCGCACTCTGTGGCCACTTCCTCGCAGTTCTCGTTCATCGCCTTGCATGGCCACTTGAAGCCCGCGAGATCGGAGTGGATCTCGCCCACGCCCGCGTCGCCCTTGTGCGCGTCGCGGTTGACCTGGAGGATCCAGTCCTTCTGCCTGAGGGCATCGCCGTTCTCGTCGACCATGCCGTTGTTGCAGTAGAAGTCATTCCCTGGCCAGAGGTCTTTCGGCTCGGGCAAGTTGCGGTACGGACCGCTCACCTCCGTCGGCACACCGTCGACCTCGACGAGCGGCGTCTGCCTCGGCGCAGGCTCGTACTTGATCTCTATCTTGTTCGCGGGATCCGAGCCCACCTGCAGCGTGTAGTCACCGTTGCCGACGGCCTCGCACTCGTAGCCCTTGTCGTACGGCGCCGCTCCAAAGACCTCGGCGATCCTCTGGGCATCCGTGCACGCCTTCCCCTTCGGCGTCATCTCCTCCTCCTTGTAGAAGCAATTGAACGTGGGGGTGGGGCCCTCGGACATGTAACAAGCGCTCCCGAACGCGGCGATGTACTTGGCGCGCAGCGGGAGGTCCATGCTCGGATTGCCGAGGAGCGGGATGCGATAACGCATGCACGCATCTCCCATGGACGTCGAGCATTGGGCCTTCGTGTCCGTCGGGGTGTCGGGTTGCGTCGGGCACGATGGGAGAGGCCCCGGCTCATTCGATCCGCACGCACCCGTCATCCATGCCCCAGCGAAGCCCAAGACCAGCAGGCCCAGCATGGCCCAGCGGCGTCTCCTCGATGCTCGCATGGAGTATCGAATCCCACGTTGATCGGCTGAGCGGCAAGTGAAAACGAGCGAGAAGGCTCACGATGCGCCTGGCCCGTTGGCTCTTGCTCGTCCATTGACGCTGAACACGCGGCCCGACGAGCATCCGGCCCTCGTCGGGCCCCCCCCATCCCTTCCCTTCTTTGCTCGACACCAACCACGGAGCTTTGCCATGCGCCTTCTTTCGCGACGCCTTGAAGTCTATGCCAAGACCGGCGCGGGGATCGTCAAGGTCGCGACCTCCGGAGGCACGCCGGCCACGGCCGTCGCCGGCGCCAACGCGGCAGCCATCGCCGTCGGAGAGAAGGACGTCGTCTGGTTCGACAACGACAAGAACCAGCTCCTCCGCGCCCCCAAATGAGCCCGGTGCGCTGATACGGAGCGGCGAGGTGCTCCAGAATGGAGCGCTGGCTGCTCCAAAATGGAGCGGGAACGCCCCAAAGACAGGTCCGGTCGGCCGGGATCGGTCCTGGGGAGGCCCCAAAGACAGGTCCGGTCGGCCGGGATCGGTCCTGGGGAGGCCCCATCACGAGGTCCGGTCGGCCGGGAAGGTCTTTGGGGAGGCCCCAAAGCCAGGTCCGGGCGGCCGGGAGGGTCTTTGGGGAGGCCCCAAAGCCAGGTCCAGGCGGCCGGGATGCGTCATGGGGAGGCCCCATCACGAGGTTCCGGTCGCCGGGATGCGTCATGGGGAGGCCCCATCACGAGGTCCGGGCGGCCGGGATGCGTCATGGGGAGGCCCCAAAGGGAACGGTCGGCGGCCCGCAGGGGGTTTGGGGAGGCCCCAAAGCAAACCGACCGGGAAGCGGAAGCGGAAGCGGAAGCGGAAGCGAAAGCGGATGTAGACGCTCACCCAAATCCGCGGAAAACGTGACCACGAGTTCGGCCTGGTGGGCGTCACGGCGCGTGTCGAGCCCTGGGGCGAGAAGTTCGTCACGACGACAAACCGCGCGTAGGACGGGGGCTTGCGGGCGCCTTGTAGAAAGACGAAGGCCGGGAGCGCTACCTCCCGGCCTTCCGTGTCGCGCGGGCGCGTGACGGGGGGACCGTCACGCATCTCGGGCGACAGGGCCAAGAAAACGGCGCCTGCTCGATGGGCGCGTGGTCGAACTCTCCGATGTCCGATGCGGTTTTTGTCGACGCACCTTCCGGCTCTGCCGACCGTGTGATCGCGGCCGACTGTACTGCGGTCCCGTCTGCCGCGCGACCGCGCGCAGGGCAAGTCTTCGCAGGGCAAACCAGCGGCACCGCGAGAGCCCCGAGGGGCGGCTCGATCATCGGGACCGGCAACGGGCCTACCGCGCCCGGCAAAAAGCGCGGCGCGTGATGGATCACCGTGTCGAAAAGTTTGCCCACGGAGCAAACGTGGTCGCGGCCGACGTCCCGCCCGCCTCCGCGGTGGAGGCGCCGTGTGCGTCGGAGAAAAACCACGACGA
>NZ_SSMQ01000044.1 GCF_005144585.1 Polyangium fumosum
CGGCGCCAGCGTCGCCGCCCGCGCCGCCGGCACCACCCGCGCCACCGGCGCCACCGGCGCCGCCGGCACCACCGCCGCCGCCTGCGCCGCCCTGGCCCTCGTCCGCGCACGACGCGCTGCAGCCGTCGCCGTCCGCTTGATTGCCGTCGTCGCATTCCTCGACGCCCGATTGCACGGCCCCGTCCCCGCAGCTCGCATTCTCGCACGTCGAGAGGCATGCGTCCGTGTCGTCGTCATTGCCGTCGTCGCACGCCTCGTCCGCCTGCACCACGCCGTCGCCGCACGTCGCCAGCGAGCAGTCGTTCTTGCAGCCGTCCGTGTCGTCGTCATTGCCGTCGTCGCAGGCCTCGACGCCGTCTTCGACAAACCCATCGCCACAGATCGCCTTCTTGCAATCCGAAACGCAGGTGTCCGTGTCGTTCATGTTTGCGTCGTCGCACTCCTCGACGCCCGATTGCACGAACCCGTCGCCGCAGCTCGCCGCGAGGCAGGTGCCGAGGCACGCGTCCGTGTTCGACATGTTGCCGTCGTCGCAGGCCTCGCCCGGCCCGACGACGCCGTCGCCGCAGCCCGGCAGCGAGCAGTTGTTCCGGCAGCCGTCGTCATCGACCGTGTTGCCATCGTCGCAGGCCTCGACGCCCGATTGCACGAACCCATCGCCGCAGCTCGACGCCTTGCAGCCGACGAGGCACGCGTCCGTGTTGTTGCCGTTGCCGTCGTCGCAAGGCTCGACGCCTGCCTGGACGAACCCGTCGCCGCAGCTCGCCTGCACGCATTGATTGAGGCACGCGTCCGTGTTGCTCGCGTTGCCGTCGTCGCATTGCTCGACGCCGGCCTGCATGAAGCCGTCGCCGCAGCTCGCCTGCACGCAGGTGTTCAGGCATGCGTCCGTGTTCGAAACGTTCCCGTCGTCGCATTGCTCGACGCCGGTCTGGGTTTGACCGTCGCCGCACTTCGCGTTGACGCACGTGTTCAAGCACGTGTCGTTGTTGCTCTGGTTGCCGTCGTCGCATTGCTCGAAGCCCGCGCGGACGACGCCGTCGCCGCACTTGGCTTGCACACAGGTGTTCAGACAAGCATCCGTGTTCACCACGTTGCCGTCGTCGCATTGCTCGACGCCGGCCTGCACGACCCCGTCGCCGCATTTCGCGGTCATGCACGAGTTCAGGCAGCCGTCCTCGTTGTTCATGTTGCCGTCGTCGCACTGCTCGACGCCCATTTGCACGACGCCGTCGCCGCACGTCGGGGCCTTGCACGTGCTCAGGCAGGTGTCATTGTCGTTCTGGTTGCCGTCGTCGCACACCTCGACGCCGGCCTGCACGTACCCGTCGCCGCAGCCCGCGTTCTTGCAGCCCATCACGCAGGCATCGGTGTTCACCATGTTGCCGTCGTCGCACTGCTCGACGCCCGTCTGCACGTACCCGTCGCCGCAGCTCGAGTTCGTGCAAGCGTTCAAGCAGGCGTCGTTGTTCGACGTGTTCCCATCGTCGCATTGCTCGCCGGCTTGCACGTACCCGTCGCCGCAGGCCGCGGGCTTGCAGGCGTTCGTGCACACGTCGGTGTTCACCATGTTCCCGTCATCGCATTGCTCGACGCCGGCCTGCACATACCCGTCGCCGCAGGCCGCGGTCTTGCAACCCATGACGCAGCCGTCGGTGTTCGACGCGTTCCCGTCGTCGCACTGCTCGACGCCCGTCCGGACGAACCCGTCGCCGCAGGCCGCCGCCATACACGTCGCGAGGCAGGCGTCGGTGTTCGACGCGTTCCCGTCGTCGCATTGCTCCGGACCGTTCGTCATGCCGTCACCGCAATAAGGCCCGGGGCCCGAGCAGTCGGCCTTGCATTTGCCGTATTGCCCGTTCACCGCCCCGTCGTCACAGGCCTCGCCCGCGCCGAGCGCCCCGTCGCCGCAGACCGACACCGGCGCGTATTCGTAGGCGCCCATGTCGTACTCGGCGCCGTTCAGCCCGTCGCCGTTCAGCGGCCGGATCGTGCCCTCGATGTCCTTGTTCGGCGCGCCCGTCGCCGTGCCCGCATCGATGCAGAAGCTCGACGCCTGGAGCTTCAGGTTGGAGGGCGCCGCGACATAGAGCGGGGTCGACGAGATGCAGCCGACGCCCGCGCTCGTCCCCGAATAGTTCGTCGAATTCCCCGACACGTCCGAATACGTCACCGTCACCGACGACGTCCCGCCCCCCACCTCCCGGTAGATCCCGTACGGGGTGTTCGTCACGATCGCGTTCTTGATCGTCACCGTCAGCATCGGCGACGACGTGTACGTGTACACGCCGTACGACCCGTTCTGGTTCAGCGTCGCATTCGTGATCGCGAGCGACACGCTCCCCGCGCCCGACGAATACACGTACACGCCACGATTCGAGTTGTTCCGGATCACCGCGTTCGTGATCGAGCCGCCACCCGTCCCCGTGTAATACACGCCGTACGAGTTCGTGTGCGCCGTGAACCCTTCGAGCGTCGGCGTCCCTTCCGACACGTGAATGCCATACTGCGCGTCCGAGATCGTCACGCCCGACAGCACCGGGTTCGCGGCTCCCTGCCGGAACACGACCCCGTACCATTGCGACGCGCCTGTCGTCGTCCCCGACAGCGTCACCGGCTGCGCCGCCGTCCCCTTCGAGTTCAGCGTTCCCCGCACGACGAACTCCGTCTCGCTCACGTCGAGCCCCGAGCCCATCACGTCGCTCGTCGAGAAACGCAGCGTCACGCCAGGATCCAGCGTCAACGTCACCCCGGGCGCCACCGTCAGGTCACCCGCCACCGTGTACGGCGAGCCCGCGAGGTTCAGCGTCGTGTTCGTCCACAGCACCCCGTGCCACCCGCTCGTCGGATCACTCGTGTACGGCAATGCTCCGATGTCGGTCCCCGCCGCGCTCGCGAACCGCGCTGGCGAATTCGACGTCAGCCGCAGGTTCGACGACGACACGTACAGCGGATTCGCCAGAATGCACCCCGTACCCGCGCTCGTCCCCGAATAGTTCGTCGAGTTCCCCCACACGTCCGAGTACGTCACCGTCACCGATGACGTCCCGCCCCCCACCTCCCGGTAGATCCCGTACGGGGTGTTCGTCACGATCGAATTCGTCACCGTCACCGTCAGCGTCGGCGACGACGTGTACGTGTACACGCCGTACGACCCGTTCTGGTTCAGCGTCGAATTCGTGATCGCGAGCGACACGCTCCCCGCGCCCGACGAATACACGTACACGCCACGATTCGAGTTGTTCCGGATCACCGCGTTCGTGATCGAGCCGCCACCCGTCCCCGTGTAATACACGCCGTACGAGTTCGTGTGCGCCGTGAACCCGGAGAGCATGGGCGCGACGTCGGCCACGTGAAACCCGTACTGCGCGTGCTGCACGACGAGCTCCGTCGTCGTGAGGACGGCCGTCGCCGCGTCGACGACGACGCCGTACCACTGACTCGCGCCCGACGACGTGGAGCGGAAGTTCACCGGGCTCGCCGCGGTCCCCTGCACCTCCAGCGTGCCGCGGATCGTCATCTCGACCTCGCCGGTATCCTTGCCCGTCATCAGGCCGTCCGACGTGGCGAACTGCACCTCGACGCCGGCCTGGATCGTAAGCGTCGAGGTCGCGGGGACGACGATGTCGCCCTGCACGATGTAAGGGCTCCCGGCCAAGGTCCAGGTCTGGTTGATGATGTTGCCGCCCGTGACCGTCGTCGCGGCCTGGGCAGCGCGGGGACACGCGAGCAAAACGATGGCCCATAAAAGGGCGACCCACGGATATACGAGCGCTATCGGGCGCTTCATGGCTAGCTCCTCCGCAGAGACGTTCGCGCGGGCGCGGGGCACCTTTCCCCCTCCGGCCCGACGGTGACGCGACGCTACCGCAAGCAGTTCTCCGACTCAACGTCCACTCGATCCCTGGCTTGCCTCCGCGCCGCTTCCATGCCCCAATGATCGTCCAGCGATGCGCGCAAACGACGACGAGGAGGCCGGGGAAGAGACCGGCACGTTTGGTCCCCTTTTCGACAACCGCGGCACGATGGCCGCCCTC
Organism: Polyangium fumosum; assembly: GCF_005144585.1. Taxonomy (GTDB): domain Bacteria; phylum Myxococcota_A; class Polyangia; order Polyangiales; family Polyangiaceae; genus Polyangium; species Polyangium fumosum. Next base: position 4,038 of record NZ_SSMQ01000044.1, read on the forward strand.
GCCACGACCAACGAAAACCTCCCTGCACCCCCGCCCCGCGCCGCGTTCCTCGTCGCCTACGACCGGCTCGCCGAGCTCGCCGCCGCCGCGCGAAAGCCCGGGTTCGCCGTCGCGGTCATCGACGCGCGCGCCCGCCTCGCTGGCGCCGTCCTCTGCGAGGCAGGATCGCCGCTCACCATCGGCCGGCACACGAAGTGCCGCTTGCAAGTGCCTTCGTCCGCCATCTCGCTGCGCCACATGGCCGCCCTCGTCCTCGCCGAGGGCGGCGCGCCGAAGCTCAAGGTCTGGGACCTCAACACGAAGCTGCCTTTCCGCGCCGAAGACGGGCAGGAGAGCGGCGCGCTCGCCTCCGACGGCCCCACGTACCTCTCGATCGGCGCGTACGCGCTCTGGTTTTTGCCGTGCTCCCCGGCCGTCAAGTGGCCCGAGCGCGCGGGCGACGCGTGGACCTCGATGCCGCCGCGCACGTTCGTCGATCGCCGCGCCCCGGCCGCCGCCGACAAACGCGCGGGCGTCGACGCATTGCCCCCGCCGCGCTTGCGGGGCGGCCCGTATCGAGGCCTCGAAGAGCCCTCGCGCGTCACCACACAAGCCTCACCGCTCCTGCTCGGCGACGACGAAGAGCCCGAGATCGCCTGGGGCACGATCCGCCTGCAGGCCGGCATGGCGAAGGCGAAGCGGCGCGTCTCGGCGGAGCGCCTCGAACAAGGCCTGCTCATCGGCCGCTACGAGCGATGTGGCCTCTCCATCGGCGAGATCGACAGGAACGTCTCCCGCGTGCATTTCCTCCTCGTCCGCATCGGCGCGGACGTGTGGGCCATCGACACGGGCAGCACGAACGGCGTGCGCCGGAACGGCCGCTCGATCGAGGCCGAGGTCTTGGCGGACGTGGATCGTCTCGAGTTCGGCTCGCGGATGATCCTCGACTGGCACCGGCTCGAGCACCCCGAGGCCTGATGCGCCCCGACCTCTCCGCCGTCCCGATCGTGGACCTCGCCCCGCTCGTGCACGGCGGCCCAGACAAACGCTCCGCGGCACGCGCGATCGACGAGGCTTGCCGCGGCTCGGGGTTCTTTTACGTCGTGGGCCACGGCGTCGACGAGGCCCTCGCCGCGCGCATCGACGCGCTCTGCCGGGCGTTTTTCGCGCAGGATCTCGATCGAAAGCTGGAGATTCGTATGGAGAAGGCGGGCCGCGCGTGGCGGGGATATTTCCCCGTCGGCGGGGAGCTCACCTCCGGAAAGCCCGACATCAAAGAGGGCATTTATTTCGGCGCCGAGCACGGAGACGACCACCCGCGCGTCCGGGCCGGGCTCCCGCTGCATGGGAACAACCTCTTCCCGGACCTCCCGGGCTTCCGCGAGGCCGTGCTCGCGTGGATGGCCGAAATGACCCGCCTCGGGCACGTCATCCTCGAAGGAATGGCCCTCGGCCTCGGCCTCCCCGCGTCCTATTTCGCCGAACATTATACCGCGGATCCCACGATCCTCTTCCGGGCCTTCCATTACCCGCCTCCACATGACGCGTCCGAGGGCTGGGGCGTCGGAGAGCATACCGATTATGGGTTGCTCACGATCCTCCGGCAGGACGACGCTGGAGGATTGCAGGTGAAATCGGGCGGCCTCTGGATCGAGGCGCCGCCCGTCCCGGGATCGTTCGTTTGCAACATCGGCGACATGCTCGATCGAATGACGGGTGGCCAGTATCGATCCACGCCGCACCGCGTCCACAATCGGTCGGGGAGGAATCGGATCAGCTTGCCGTTTTTCTTCGATCCTGGCTGGGACGCGAAGATCCAGGCGATTGACATGGGCCGTGCGGACGGCCGAGCGGGCGAGCGGTGGGATCACCAGGACGTGCACGAATTTCGAGGAACGTACGGGCAATGGCTGCTCGGAAAAGTCGCGAAGGTCTTCCCGGAGCTCGGGCGAACGGCGGGTGTGACGTGAATTTCTCCTCGCCTCCTCCCGATTTCCAGGGCTTCCTGGCCTCCGCCGCGACGAACGTAGAATGCAAGCAGGAGGCCAGGACCGTAAAATTCCTCGTCCTCTCGCGACGTCCCAGCATTCGTGCTATCCGGTAAGGGCCATCGAGAACCACGACCGCATGCGCGCCCGACGCCCTCACATCGCGGATCTCACGACCCAGACGCTGCAATCCCTGCTCACGGGGCCCACGCCGCCTGTCGTGCTCGTCCCGGTCGGCTCCGTCGAGCCACACGGCCCGCACCTGCCTCTCGGGACGGACACGATCATCGGCGACGCCGTGGCGGAGCGCGCGGCCCAGCTCCTCGAAGCGAAGGGGACGGTCGCGCTGGTCGGGCCGAGCGTGCCTTATGGAGTCACGCGTTTCGCCGAGGGGTTTGCCGGCGCCGTCACGGTCACGGAAGCCGCGCTCATTGCGTTCCTGCGCGCCGTGATCGAGGGTTACTTGCATGCGGGGTTTTCCCATGTTTGCCTGGTTTCGAATCACCTCGAGCCCGCGCACGATGCCGCGGTGAGGGCCTCCCTCGAGGGCTTGCCCGCGGGGAGCGCCTCCGTCGCCTCGCCGCTCTCGCGCCGGTGGGCGCGCACGCTCTCCGCGGAGTTCAAGAGCGGCGCCTGCCATGCGGGGCGGTACGAGACGTCCATCCTCCTCGCGGCTGCCCCGGACACCGTCGACGAAGCCCGCATGGCGGCGCTCCCGGCGCTCACGATCAGCCTCTCGGACGGCATCCGTCAGGGCAAAACGAGCTTTCTCGCCATGGGTATCACGGACGCGTATACGGGCGCGCCGGCCGAGGCCACGGCCGAAGAGGGGCGCGATTCGATCGAGCGCCTCGCGACGATGGTCGTGGGCGAAGTGGAAGACGGCCTCGCTGCGAAGGCCCTCCGGGGTGAAGCTTCGCGGAGTGCATGAAATAACAAGGGGGGGAAATGACGAAAGCACAGGAGACCGGCGGCGACGACCGCTGGCGGCGGACGCTCGTCCAGATGATGCAGGGGCAGGCCTACCGCGAGCTCGCAGCGGTGCACCTCTTCGGCCATGGCCTCCAATTCGTCCCGGAGATGCGCTGGCTCAAGCTCTTCACCTGGCACATCCGCGAGGAGCTCGAGCACTACGAGGCCGTGGCGCGCATGTACCATGATTTCACGGGCGAGAGCATCGAGCCCGTCGTGAATGGGCGCCTCGCCGCGCGCCCCGTGCCCCTCGCCGCGAGCTTTTACGAGCTCGCGATGGCGCAGTTCCTTTACGACCGCGGCGGCTTCTGGCAGCTCCGCGAGTACGAGGAATGCAGCTTCGAGCCGTACCGCAAGGTGGTCCGCAAGATCGTCGAGGAGGAGCGTGGACACCAGGCGCTCGGCGAGCGGCTCGTCGTGGAGCTGTCGCTCACGGGGCGATTCGACGCGGACAAACAGCGGCTCTTCGAGCGATGGCTCCGGCAGGGGCTGCTCTCGTTCGGCCGGCCGGACAGCGAGGGGGCGCGATACGCGGTCGCGATGGGGTTCAAAAAGCGTGATCCGGCGGCCGTGATGCAAGACTTCCTCGACGACATCACCTCGGCCATGCGCTTGTGCGGCCTCGTGCTTCCGTCGCTCGCCACGCTCGGGATCGAGGGCCCCGAAAAGGTGCACGCGGCGCCGACGTCGGGGCCCGAGAGCGCGCTGCCGCACACCGAGCGCAGCGCGGGCCAGTCCGCCGCGTAGCGCGATTCCCTCCCCCATTTCCTCTCCCCTTGGGGATGGCGGTCGTCCCCGCCCCTGTCTGCGCGATTCCGCGCGCGCCGAAAACCCCAATACCATTCGCCCGCGGCATGCGAAGGCCTCCACCGAGGACGGCGTTCGGCCGGGCAAAACCAATAAACCAAATGCGCGATGTTCGGGCACGCGCGAAAGGGCAAGCCTCTCGCGCAACGTGGGGCGCGTCCGCCGCATCATCCTTTGCGTGCTCGGACCCGTCTCCTTGTCGATCGTGGCAGGCTCCGCTCCAGCGGCGAACACGATCGACGGCCGTCCGGCGTCGCGCGGCGTCGCATTCGCGGGTACGTCCACGTGCGCGACTCCGAATGCCGCGTCGAATGGAGAGGTGGTAATAAAAATCTCCAGCGCGGCTTGCTTGTCCGAGGTCGCTTGGTAATATTTCATTCATAGGAGCTGCCGACGATGAGGCGCTCCTCGTTGACGCAATTCGCTTCGGATCGGAGCGCCCCGTGGAGCTGCAGCACGCAGCTCCACGAAGGCGAGCCAAGTAGTACGAGCTAACGACACACCTGCTTCGATACGGGGGAAAGAAACACACCATGAAGAAGCTGCTTTCGTTTGCGTTCGCCGCCGCGATGATCGTGCCCTCCAGCGCCGCCATGGCCCTCACGGAGGGAGCCGCGTTCGAGGTCTACGTCAACGACGACTTCGCGGGGACGATCTATCCCTACCTCTACAAGGACGCGGGGAAGGCGTGCCTTTACGTGTCCGAGTGGTACAACCAGGGCTACCTCATCAGCGAGGAGTGCGACTTCCTCGAGCGCAAGACGAAGGGCTACCTGAGCTGCCTCGGCAACAGCTACATCAACTTCCCGACCACGATCGCGAGCGACGTGTATTGCCGTGGCTTCAATGACTGGGGCCTCTCGCTCCAGATCGAATACATGCACGTGGGCGAGCATTACGACGGGTTTGCCGGCGTCGTGAAGTACGCGGGTTACCCGTACGTCAACACGATCGAAGCCTGGGAGTACTGAGATCGCATCGCGGTAGGGCCGGCACGCCGGCCTGAATCGGCGAACCACGGGCGCCGCCGCTCACCACGGCGGCGCCCGTGTCTCTCCGGCCATCACCCTGAAATCATCCTTTTGCCCGACAGGCGATGTCGAGGTTCACGATGCACCTGCCCACGAACCAGAAAAAGCCTTTCTTTCGTTCCCCTGCCGGATGGGCCACGCTCGGGACCATGCCGGTCCTCGCCCTCGGCGCCTTCCTTCTCTGGCCTTCCGCGACGCCCAGCCACGCCGCCGACGCGCAAGACGCCTCGGCGCCCGACGCCCGCGCGAAATACGTCAATCGTGGTCTCTTCTCCTCCGGCAGCGAGGAGCCGGGCGAGGAGCAGGCGAAGCTGATCACGGGCCGCGTCTATTCGATCGACGGGCAGCCCCTCGCCGGCGTGCAGGTCTCGGCCACGAGCTTCGCCATCGCCGGCAACCTCCCGACCACGGTCGCGTCGCTCGATACCGACGCCGAAGGCCGGTTCGAGATGCACCTCGCCGACGGCTCCTACCAGCTCGTCGCGAACAAGAGCGGATATGGGCCCTCGTTCGTACCCGCGCAGACCGGCGATACCGTCAGCATGGTGCTGACGAAGAGCGGCGTCGTCCAGGGCCGCGTGCTCGACGCCGATCGCGCGCCGATGCAGCGCTTCGTGATCGACGTGCTCACCGCCGCGCCCGATAGCTTCGCCGCGCCCATGCCGCTCTTTTCCAAACGATTCGAAGGGACCAACGGCGCGTTCGAGGTCGACCAGCTCCCAGCCTGGCCCGTCGTGATCCGCGCGACCGCCGTCGACCACGCCCCGGCCTTCTCGCCCCCTGTCTACATCGAAAAGCCCGGCGACACACGCGATATCGAGCTCCAGCTCGGCGACGGCTGCGTCCTCGAAGGGACGGTGAAAGACAGCGCCGGTCGCCCGCTCGTGGACGTCTTCGTGGACGCCGAGGCGCGATTCCCGGGCGGCGTGAGCGAGGTCTCGATGGAGGCCGCGGCGCGCGCCGAGAGCGACGAGCAAGGCCGCTTCCGCATCGAGCACGGCCCCTCGGGAAAGGTCGTCCTCCGCGGCTACGACGGCGAGCACGCGCCGAGCACGCTGGTCGTGGAGGTCGCGAATTGCCAGCCGTCGAAGCCCCTCGACCTCGTCATGTCGGGCGGCGGCAGCATCGCCGGCGTGGCGCGCAAGGGCGACGGCACCCCGCTGCCCGGCGCGCGGCTCACGCTCATGCAACGCGCGATCGGGTTCGTCAATGTGATGGCCGACGAGGAGGGCGAATTCCGGTTCGATTCGATCCCGCCGGGCAACACGCGCCTCGAACTCCTCTATGGCAATCAACGCACGTCGACCTCGGTGCGCGTGGAAGAAGGGGCCGTCACGGAGCGCGACATCACGGTTCACCCGGCGGGTCAGGGTGAAATTCGTGGGCGCATCACGGCGAACGGCACGCCCCTCGCGGGCGTCCAGGTCCTCGTCGCGGCGAACCGCGGCCGTACCGAGGGGCTCGACATCCGGTATCCCGTGACGGACAAGGACGGCCTCTACAAACTCTCGGGGCTCCCCGAAGGCCATTATGCCGTGAACGTGGTCACGTCCGCGAAGACCGAGGGGGTCCAGGTCGAGGAGGGCCAGGTCGCCGTCCTGGACCTCGATATCGCCGCGCCGCAGAAGACGAGCGCGCGCGACGAAGCGGAATGAACGGACGCCGTGGATCGCGCGGGGGCGGCCGGGCGCCGCCCTCGCGAGGCCGCGTGCGCGGCCGCGCCGGTCCGTGATAGGCTCGGGGCCTCGCCATGCCGGAACCCTTGAAAAACAGGTTTACCTTCGAGCTCGGCACGCCCGAGGGCACGCTGCGCGCGAACCTCGCCATCCCGGCCGAGCCGATGCGGCTCGCGGATCTCTCGCGGCTGGTGATGCCGCTCGACGACCAGATCGTCGCGCTCGGCGTCAAGAAACACCTGCCGACGCTCGGGGCGATCTCGTGCAAGAAGGGCTGCGATTCCTGCTGCTACCAGCTCGTGCCCGTCTCGCCGCCCGAGGCGTTCATGATCCACGATCTCGTGTCGGCGATGCCCGAGACGCGGCAGGAGGAGGTGCTCACGCGGGTCGTCGACGCCGAGGCGGCGCTCGAATCGTTCGGGCTCGACGAGGCCTCGTTCTCGGGGATGGCGAACGACGACGAGCTGCGCAAGCTCCTCATCGCGTGGCATCACCAGGGCGTCGCGTGTCCGTTCCTCGAACGTGGCACGTGTACGGCCTATACCTCGCGCCCCTCGGGCTGCCGCGAGTATCTCGTGACGTCGCCGGCGGAGAACTGCACGAAGCTCGGCGAGGCCGTGATCCGGCGGATGCCGCTCTCGATTCGCATGTCGCTCGCGCTCTCGCGCGTGGCCGCCCGCCTGCTCGGCGGCGAGCCCACGATCTTCCCGCTCACGCTGGCCATCGGCTGGGCCGAGGCGCACGAGGAGGAGGGCCAGCGCCGATTCGACGGCTTCATGCTGGTGAACATGCTGCTGGAGGAGCTCTCCGGGGGAAAGCCCGCGGACAAACCATCCTGATCGAAGTTCGTCCGCGGGCCGGGATGGGGTGGGCTCAGGGCGTCACGAGACCCGTGAACATCATGGCGCTCGTGTTTCGTGGTTCGGACTTGAACGGGGCCGCGAAATCGTCATTGTCCCTTACCGTGGCCGAGACCTGGATGTAATAGAATTTCCCGGGCTGCAGGATCCCCTCGGGGAGGGTCATGTTCGGGCTTTTGACGTACACGTTCGCGACGGTGCGCCGCGTCGAGAGGGTGCCGTTTGCGTCCGTGAGGTCGGTCGTATCGACGACGCTCACGCGATACCGCGTGGGGCTGCCCAGGGACGGCGCGGTCCACGTGATGGCCGGCGTCGTCCCGACGCCCGTGGTCACCTGATCGTACGGCGTATCCTTGCCGGCGACCTTGATGTCTTGCGGGAGGCCGAGGGGCGGCGTGAGCGGCTTGCCCGTGAGCTCCTCCACGGGCGCGGACAGGGTGAAGTTGCCGCGGAGCGACTCCGAGGTCGCTTCGGGCAGGAGCGATCGGACGCTCTTCGTGAACGTGATGACCACTGCGGCAAAATTCTGCCCGCCCGTGAAGGGGTCCCCGTAGGAATACGTATGCGCATAGTCGCCGGCGAGCACCATCGTCCCCGCGTCACAGGCGCTCGCGCACGCGACCGGATCGCATCCGACTCCGTGGCAAGCGGGATCCGGGTTCGAATACGCGGTCCCGTAGCCCACGCTCATGCCGAGCAGCGTGACGAATGCGCCGAGCGCGGGCGCGGTCCCGACGGGCTCGTGGTCGACGCTGACGCCGACGAAATGGGTGCTGAGCGGGGTGTTCGGGAGGAGGGCGTTCCAGGCCGAGCCCTTGTAATCGAGGTCGAAGCTCTTTTGCGGCGCCGGCGCGAAGGTGCCCTTCACCACGCTCGTGCCCCCGTTCGTCATGGTGAACGGCATGGCCTGCATGGATTCGGCCGTGGCCGTGTAAGTGTAGCCGTTCCAGGGGTTGCCGTCGTCGGTCGGGGTGCCGACCTGCTGCGTCACGCCGTGGACGACCGTGACCTCGTCCCCTTTGCTCGCGTCGATGAGAGTTCGGTCGCCGTTGAACTGGACGAACACGTCCTCGGCATTGATTTTCCAGGTGGAGAGCTGGGTGGCTCCGTTGGCGGGGGGGTTGTCCTCCGGGGGGCTCGACGAGGGGTAGATATAGGAGAGGACCGTGCCGTTTTGCGAATAGATCTGGATCTCGTCGTCTTGGGTCAGAATGTTGCCCATGTCGTCGTAGGTGGCGACCTGCATGGGCACGCCGAGCGTCGCGTCGAACGTGAGGTACGTCGGCTGCGACATGGGCGCGGGATCGGGCCGGCCGCTGTGAAGATATCCGATGTCGAGCGTACGCGCGTCGGTCGCGACGAACGTCCGGACCGGCGGCGCGTTCATGAACTGGGACGGCGGGCCCTCGAGGGCGAGGAGATACGGCCCCATGGGGACGTCGGGGATCGAGATGTTCCCGTCTGCGTCGATCGTGCCCGGGTAGGATTGCAGGGTTCCGCCCTGGTCGACGAGGGCCTCGATCTTCGTCCAAAATCTGCTGCGCACGGTGACGTCACCGGTGGTCGGCCGGTGGAGGTCCTTCGAGGTGCCCGTCACACCGTCGGCCGAGCCGCCGGTACCGCCATTTCCGCCATTGCCACCGGCTCCGCCATCGCCGCCGCTGGCGCCGCTACCGCCGTTCCCGCCGCTGGCGCCGCTGCCGCCACTGCCGCCGCCGCCCCCACCACTGCCGCAAGCAGCCGTCGCTGTCACGGCCAGGAGAATGCCCAAAGAAAATAAGCTGTAGGTTCGCATAAGTGCTCCTTGCAGCCGGGAACAGTAGCGGCGCCTACGACCCCGCGGTAGGAGTTTCGCGTCCGGGGCATGAATCGGACGTTCCGCCCAGCGCGGATCTCATCGACCGATCACGAGCGCCTCATAAGGACGCAAGACGGCCTCGCCCTCGCGAATCGGGAGCGGCGTGGGGTAGGTGGAGACCAACGCGAGGCGGCAATCTCCCGGGAGCCTTACGCGCCTCGTCGCGTCGTCGAAATGGAGGAGCACGTCGACGACGTCATCGCCGAACGAACGACGATAGGCGAGCACCTCGGGCGGGAGCGCATGCTCGGGGTAGAGCGTGAGCGCGCCGGCCTGGAGCGCCGGGCGATCTTTGCGGAGCTGGAGCAAGCGCCTGTAGCAATGCAGGATCGAGGCGGGATCACGCTCCTCCGCCTCGACATTGATGGTCTCCGCCGCCGGGTGCACGGGCAGCCAGGGCGCGGCCCCTGGGTCCGAGAAGCCCGCGTTTGGCGCGGCGGACCATTGCATCGGCGTGCGGCAGGCGTCGCGGTTCAGGAGGACGCCCGCCGCGTGGAGCTTTCGCGCCACGACATCGGGGAGGAACCGGTACATCCGCGCGAGCGGGTCCTTCGCGGTGGCGAGCGGCAAAGCGAGGTCCCGCATGCCGATCTCCTCGCCGTAATAGACGAACGGAATGCCGCGGGCCGTGAGCTGCACGGCGGCGCTGAGCTTTTCGCGCTCGGGGTGGTAGCCGAGCCGCTCGCCGCGCCGGGAGCGATCGTGGTTGCCGAAGACCCACGTGGGCACGAGCGGCGCCGGCATCTCGCGCTCGAATTCGAGCACGAGCTCGCGAAACCCGGCCGCCGTGAACGGGGCGCGCATGGCCTTGAACAAAAAGACGCTGTGGAGGCCGTCGTCGCTGTCGACGTTCGGGGGGTCCGCTCCGGCGAGCGGAGCGCCTCCCCCGCAATACCGGCGCAGCACGCTCGGCTGCCCGAAGACCTCGCCGACCAGGAAACGCGGGGAGTCGTGGAACTCGTTGGCCACGCGCCGGAGCGTGCGCGCGAAGGCGATCGTCTCCGGGTGGTGGAGCGTGCGCCGGTAGGATTGCAAGAACCCGTCGGGGTCGTCCTCACTCGGGAGGAGGCGGGTCGAGAAGGGGTTGTCCTCGAATCGTTCGTCCTTGAAGATCGCGTGAAAGATATCGAGCCGGAGGCCGTCGAAGCCAAACGCGAGCCACCGCCGGACGACGCCGAGCATGGCCTCCTGGACCTCGGGGTTGCGATAATCGAGGTCGGGCTGGAACGGCAAGAAGCTCGCCCAGTACCATTCTTGCGTGCGTTCGTCCCAGTGCCAGCCGCGCGGCCCGACGAGCGAGCGCCAGTTGTTCGGCGGCGCCTTCCCGCCGGGCTTCTTGCCGGGCCGCCAGATGTACCAATTTCGTTTCGGGTTCGTCCGGCTGGAACGGGACGCGCGAAACCAAGGGTGCTCGATCGACGTATGGTTCAGGACCATGTCCGCGAGGACGCGCATTCCGCGCGCGTGGGCCTCGTCGAGCAAGCGCCGGACGTCGTCCCGCGTGCCGTATTCGGGCGCGACGGCGTCGTAATCGGAGACGTCGTAGCCGAGGTCCTGCTGGGGGCTGCCATAAAAGGGGCAGATCCAGAGCGTCTCGACGCCGAGATCCCGGAGCCAGTCGAGCTTCCGCACGATCCCCGGCAGATCCCCGATTCCGTCGCCGTTCGTATCGAAAAAGGAGCGAGGGTAAATCTGGTAGACGGTCGTCCGTGCCCACCAGGGCGGAAGCTCGGGCCCTTGCATGTCGTTTTACATCCCGCAGGCGGGGAACTGCCCCTGGCCGGGCGAATCACCCGCCTCGATGAAGGGGATCCCGCTGTCTTCGAGCACGCTGCCGTACACGTCGGTCACGCGGATCGTGTACGGCCCCGGGCCCATGCCCTTGTCCTCGACGAAATAGTTGTACTCGAGCCTCTGGACCTCGTGCCATGCGCCGTCGTCGCTCTTCCACTCGAATTTGGCGATGGCGTTGCGGTGGTTGCGGATCTGCACCGCGGTCCACCACTGGTTCGAGCCTTCCTTGAAATGGTAACGGATCGTCCCGGCGCCGTCGCAGGGGACGAACTGCCACGAGATCGGGATGCGGCCCTTTTCGAGCGGCGCGAGCAAGGCAAAGGCGTCGGGCGAGAGGTCGATGTCGCCATGCACGCATTCGGGGCAGAGATCGACGATACGCACGGTGATCTCACCGTCCGGCCCTTTGACGTGCGCGCAGGCGCCGCAGACGCCCGAATTCGCATAATCCTCGGCGTTCATGGCGCCGACGAGCAGCGGCGAATCCGCGGAGACGTCGAAGCTGCAAGCGCCGGAGCCGTTCGCGGCGTAATAGGTGCCCTCGCCCTCGAAGGTCGGCGCATTGTCGCAAGCGCCGAACCCGGAGCCGGTGCTGCCCGCGCCCGCGCCGCCGTTGCCACTTCCGCCCGCGCCCGCGCCGCTGCCGCCGTTGCCGCTTCCGCCGCTTCCGCCGTCGCCGTCGCCGCCTCCGCCTCCGCCGCATCCGACCGCGAGCGCGAGAGCGGCCGCGAGGCACACGCCATAGGAAGGGCCCAACGTCCCGATCGTTCGATAAGCCATGCCAGGACGGTACCACCCGGGCCGCGCGCCTGTCCATCCGGCAGGAACTTGGCCCGCGCGTCCGAGGCCTGTTAGCGGGCCGTTCATGCGGGCCTCATCGTTCTTCGCCACCGTGGCCATCGCGAGCCTCGCGACGGGTTGTCCGTTGCTCGAGCCGAGCATGAGCCAGGAAGTGGCCTCCCCCGCGCCGGATTCTCTCCCCAAACCGGCGCCGCTGCCCGCCCTTGCGATGCCGACGCCGGCCCCCGCGCCGCCCCCTGCCCCGCAACCGGCCGCAGCGCCTGCGCCCGCGCCGCCCGCCGAGGCGACCGTGGATACGCCGGATTTACCGCCGGATCCGGCCGCGCCCGCGAATCTCGCGCTCACCGAGCCGGAGGCGCCCGCCGTGCCCGAAGAGCCGGAAGAGCCGATCGAGCCGGCCAAAGAGCCGCCGAAAAAACCCGAGGCCGAGGTCTTCGAGCTCGCGAGCATCGCCAAAGAAACCTGGATCTACGCCGAGCCCCGCTGGCGGAGCCGCCGCATCGGGTACCTGCGGGCCGGCGCGATTGTCACGCGCGACGAGAAACCGAAGAGCCGCGCGAATTGTGAAGGCGGCTGGTACCACATCAAGCCCCGCGGCTACGTGTGTGTCGGGACGAACGCGACGCTCGACATTCATCACCCGGTGGTGGAAGCCGCCGCGACGCGGCCCTCGCGCGAGGGTTTGCCCTACACGTACGTGATGTCACGCAATCCGTCGCCGCACCTCTACGCGCGCCTGCCAACGGACGCCGAGCTGCGCGTCGTGGAGCCGGATCTCGGGAGCCACCTGCGCAAGGTCGCGCAGATGGCGCTCGATCCGCAGTTCGTCCCGCTCCCGCCGCCGGATCCCACGCCGGGCGCCCTGCTCTACGGCTTCGCGGCGCCGCCGCTCGCCGGCGTGTCGCGCGGCGCGAACACGCTCGTCGTCGGGCGCGCGAAGGCCCGGTCGGGGTTCGCCTTGCTATCGACGTTCGATCACGAGGACCGTCGTTATGGGCTGACGACGGAGCTCGCCGTCCTTCCGCTCGATCGCACGCGGGTCGTCCGGACGTCCCCGTTCCAGGGTTTGCCCCTCGACGAGGTGACCTTGCCGGTGGCCTTCGTGAAGAGCCGGCACGCCATGCGGTATACGTCCGCGCACGGCGGCCTCGGAGGCGCCACGAAGCTCGGCCACCGTGAGGCGGTTCCGCTCACGGGGAAATCAATCCGTTCGGGCGGCGCCGTGTACCTCGAAGCGCGGGACGGGTCGTGGGTGCGCGAGGATCAGGTGGTGCGCATCGACCCGATGACGCGGCCGCCGGGCTGGGCGCTCGCGGGGCAGAAATGGATCGACGTTTCGATCCTGAAGCAGAGCCTCGTGGCCTACGAGGGGACGAAGCCGGTCTACGCGACGCTCGTGAGCACGGGCGCGGACGGGCTCGGCGACCCGAAAAAGACGCATTCGACCATCCAGGGCGTCTTCCGCATCCACACGAAGCACGTGAGCGTCACGATGGACGGCGACGAGGTGGGCGACGAGTTCGACCTGCGCGACGTGCCGTTCGTGCAGTACTTCAACGAGGGATACGCGCTCCACGCGGCCTACTGGCACGACGATTTCGGGACGCCCCGGAGCCACGGCTGCGTGAACCTCGCGCCGAGGGACGCCGCATGGCTGTTCGGCTGGACAACCCCGGAGGTGCCCGCGGCGTGGCACGCGGGGCTCTCGCTGCGGAGCGGGACGGTCGTCTATACCCATCCGTGAGCTTGCCGAGGGGCCTCGCTGGGGCGTTGCCCCAGACCCCACCCGGGGCTATCCGCCCCAGGACCCAGGACCAGCGCAAGCGCTGGACTCGAGGTCGATGAACTGCGCGATGCGCAATTCATCGAACGAGCCGATGCAAGTCCGGCGACGCCAATGCCAACCCAAGCGGTGTAGGCTGTGGGAGGGCCCGCGCATCATGCGGTGAATTTGCACCGGGACAAAAAAACGAAAACATCGAGCGGCTCGCAAACCGCTCGATGTTCTCGAGGTCCAGGGCTTGCCCTGGTTCGGATCGAGGGGCGAACGGCCCCCCAGGATCCACAGCGGTGCTTGATCAGGGGCAGGCGCTGACGTCGAGCTCGCCGATGGCGAACGGCCGCTCGCTCTGGTCGTAGACGTTCGCTTCGTTGGTCGACGTCACGCTCCAGCCGTAGGACACGACCTCGCCCGTCGCCTCGTCCGAGTAGAGCCGCAGATAGGCCGTGCCGGGGATGTTCGCCGTGAAGACGCCGCTGACGCGGCGGCTGTCGGGATACGACGCATTCTGACCGTGCTCACTGCCCGTCGAGTCGGCGATCGGCAGCGCCCACTGCTTCTGCCCCGTGCGGTACGGTGTGTAGTACCCGGCCGGCGGCGTGATGTCGATCGGATCGCCGATGATCACGGCGGCATGGCCGGTGTACGACCCGGTGGCGTCGATCGCGATGATGTGGCCCGCCTCGATGTCCGCGATGTTCGTGATCTCGACGAAGTTGTGGCCCGTGGTGATGTCCTCGTACCACTGCGCAGCGCTCAGGGTCGAGACCTCGAAGCAGTACAGCCACTGGCTGTTCGTCCAGGCGAGAGCGTTCTTGACCGCCTTGGTGACGAAGCTGCCGCCGTTGCCCGTGCTCGTGCCCAGGAGGGCCAACGCCTCGGAGGCGATGGCGGCGTTGAGCGCAGGATCGGCCTTCGCGTCCGAGGGGAAGCAGAGAGCCGTCGCGACCGCAGCAGCACCGAAGAGACCGAGCTTATTCATGTTCACACCTCAGGAGGAACGACCGCGGTGGTCGTCAGGAAAGAGTAACGATAGCCAACCGGCGCGTGGGCATCAGCAAGTCGAGAGATGCGCACTCGATAGGCGGAGCGTGTGTATACACCTATGTCAACGCAAAGGCTATAGTGGTTGTGGGGGGGGCGTTAATTAATTCGCCGTCGGAACAAAAGCGCCCGCCGGACGCGCTCGCCTCAATGCTCGGCGTCCGCGCGCCCCTCGCGCACGTCGTGCGGCTCACGTCCCGCCCGTACGCGTGGCGCACTTGCCGAGTTCGTGTCGAGCTTGGCTGAAGGGGGACAAATAAAAAACGCTCCCACGAGGGCGCGTCTGAGGCGCGCCCTGGGAGCGTCGAGCCACGCGCTACGGCGCGTGGATGGGATTGATTCAGGGACTGACGGTGAGCTCGCCGATGGCGAACGGCCGCTCGCTCTGATCGAAGACGTTCGCCTCGTTGGTCGACGTCACGCTCCACGAGTACGAGAGGATCTCGCCCGTCGCCTCGTCCGAGTAGAGCCGCAGGAAGGCCGTGCCGGGGATGTTCGCCGTGAAGACGCCGTTGACGCGGCGGCTGTCGGGGAACGACGCATTCTGGCCGTGCTCGCTGCCCGTCGAGTCGGCGATCGGAAGCGCCCACTGCTTCTGCCCCGTGCGATACGGCGTGTAGAAGTGGGACGGCGGTGTGATGTCGATCGGCTCGCCGATGATCACGACGGCATGGCCGCCGTACGACCCCGTGGCGTCGATCGCGAGGATTTGGCCCGCGTCGACATCGTTGATGTTGTCGACCTCGACGAGGTTGGTGCCCGCGACGATGGCGTCGTACCAGCGATCCGCGCTCAGGGTCGAGTAGGAGAAGTAGTAGAGCCACTCGCTGCTCGACCAGCCGAGAGCGTCCTTGACCGCCTTGGTGACAAAGCTGCCGCCATTGCCCGTGTTCGTCCCCGCGACCACGAGGTCCAGCGCCGCGCCCGAGACATCGCCGTCGCCGGTGGCCCGCGCGTCCGAAGAGAAGCAGAGAGCCGTCGCGACCGCAGCAGCACCGAAGAGACCGAGCTTATTCATGTGCGTACCTCAGGAAGAAACGACCAGCTTGGTCGTTATGACAGTGGAACTATGGACAATCGACGAGTGGGCGTCTCCCAAATCAGGAGACGTGCACTCGATAGACGGCTCCGTGTATACCCCAGCGTCAAGGGAAAGGTCAAGCGGCAATCTGGAAATCGATACACGCTCAAGCGGCCCCTCACCCGGGTGCGCCGGCAGCAGGAAACCGACATGATGCAGTGCGCCATTGCCGTGGACACCTCCGAGGACGGGGTGCTGGGGAGGCCAGGCGCATATAAGGAATGGGGGGCCGCCCGGAGGGGGCCGTCTCACGGCCGCAGCGGACACCACACGCGTGTCAGCGCGCGATCTCGGTGACATGCGGGCCCCGGGAGCGGAAGGGGGGCGGGCTCGGGCCCGGGGCAGCGCTCCTTGGTGCCGCGGGCAGGGCGTGGCCGGTGACGGGGTTCGGCCTAGCCTCCGCCCCCGGGCTCACGCGTCCGCGCATAGAGAAGACGCAGAGCATTCACTGCGCCAAGATGGTACACGGTATTGTGCGCCTCCGCTGGAAGCGGCGCATAATGCCATACCAAACCCGAAGGCGCATGCTGGCGCAAAATTTCGGCGAGTTGCTCGGTTTCCTTTGTGTTGTCCTCGACGCCGCCGACCGTCAGGTACAGCGTTTTTCCCTGCACGGCCGGGCTCTTCAGGCGCGGCTCGGCCTGCCTCCGGACGAAACCATCATTCCACCACAGGCTCGGGCTCACCGCGATGTACGTTCCGAACGCGCCCGGATCCTCGAACAACGTCTCCAGGACAAAAAGCCCCGCGAGCGATTCGCCCATGAGGCCCCGCTCCCCGCTGCTCCGATAGTCACGCTCGATCCGCGGGACGAGCTCGCTCGTCAGGAAGGCGCGAAACCGGGCTGAACCGCCGACACGCGGCGCGATCGCCTTGTCCTTCTCGTTCTCCGTGGGGCCCGTCAGGTCGCGGCGACGCTCGGTGTTCTCGATTCCGATCACGATCACCGGCTCCATGATCTCGTTCGCCACGGAGACCTGGACGATGCCGGTGATATGGTGAAAATCCTCGGACGCGCCGCCGTCGAGCAGATAAACCACAGGGTATCGCTGGCTGCTCTCCGTGTAGCCCGGCGGCAGATAGACCGTGATTCGACGTTTCTCGCCGAGCACGGCCGAGTCCATGTCGAACGACTGGCCGATGACGATGGCCCCCGGCGGCGCGGCAGCGGGGCTCGGCGCGGGACAGCGCGCGGCGCAGCCGAAGAGGGTCAAGCAGAAGCCGAAGGTCACCACGGAGAGGAGAGGTCGCATGCGGCGCCCACCCTACCCTCGCCGGTCGAACCATGAAAGCCCGTGTTCGGGTCGACGCCGTCTCCGCACCATCCGCCATCCCGGCAATGTTTCGCCTGCGCCACATCATCGTGCCCATGCTGCACGAGCAAAATTGGCGCGAATCGGGCATTGCCTGCACATGCCTCCGATGCATTCGGCGCTTCTCTCCAGGGTGCGAGCGTGGCCTCTGTTTTGCCAGGGCGCTGTCCCCGTAGCTTTCAGCACCAAGGAGCTTCTCGTGGACACCCATCTTTCCATTCCCGAAGGGATCGCCAATGACGTGCGCCGGATCATCGCCGAGACCCTGCGCCTGCCCGTGGAGCACGTCTCGCTCGACGCGCGGCTCGACGAGGCGCGGCTCGGCATCGATTCCCTCGGGCTCATCAAGCTGAATGTCGCGCTCGAAGAGGCCTTCGACATCACGCTGCCCGATTTCACCACGCCCGAGCAGCCGCACATCCGCTCCGTCGGCGACGTGGCCGCGCTCGTCGCCGGCAAGGTCTCCGCCCAGGCGAACGGAGGTGCACGATGATCTCCGCCGCGCACACCCGCCCCGAGCGCGAGGCCATGGAACGTTCGCCCGCGGAGCAACGCGAGCACGAGCGCCGCGTCGTGGCCGAGCATTACCAGCACGACGTCGAGATCTTCTCGATGGTCCTCGATAGCCGCCTCGCCTACGCGACCGGCGTCTTTGTGCGCCCCGACGAGGATCTGGAGACCGCCCAGGCGCGCAAATTCGCCCGCATCCAGGCCAAGCTCGACATCCAGCCCGGCGAGCGTGTGCTCGACGTCGGCTGCGGTTGGGGCAGCAATCTCTTGTATCTCGCCGAGCATACGAAAGGCGAGTTCTTCGGGATTACCCTCAGCGAGCGGCAACGCGAGGAGGCGATGCGCCGCGCGCGCCTCGCCGGCGTCGCGGAGCGCGTGCACATCGACGTCCGGCATGTGGAGGATCTCGCCCTCGAGCCCGCCTCGTTCGACGTGGTGCTCTTCAGCGGCAGCATCGTCCACATGCACAACCGCGAGGAGATCCACCACGCGGTGGCGCGGATCCTCCGCCCCACGGGGCGCCTGCTCATCTCGGATTGTTATTATCCAGCCGAGCACCGCGGTGATCGCGAGAGCACGGCGACGGATTACATCTTCGTCGAAGCGCTCGGGTATTGCCGCCTCGTCCACCTCAGCGAGGAGCTTGGCTTCATCGAGCGCGCGGGGCTCGACATCTGCCACGTCGAGGACCTCACGAGTTCCTACGCGCTCACGCTGGAGCGCTGGATCGACAACGTCCGCAAGAACCGCCGCCGCATCGAGGCGATCTCCCCGGGGTTTTCGCGGCTCTTGCAGCAATACATGACCGTCGCCAAGCTCTCGTTCGCGCGGCGCACGGCGCTCGAATACATGATCCTGGCGACGCGGGGCCGGCCGCGGGTCGAGGTCGCCTCGTTCCCCATCGCCCCGCCCGCGCGCGAAAAGGGGGAGCAATGAGCACGAGGACGATCGCCGGGCTGCTCCGCCGCCGCGCGGAATCGATGAGCGGAGACGTCGCGATTCGATTCAAGGAGGATCCAGGGTTCGAGGCGTGGACCTGGCTCCGATTCTGGGAGGAAGCGGTACGCGTCGCGGCCGGGCTCCGGGAAGCCGGCCTGCGCCCCGGCGACCGCGTGCTCGTGCTCGTGCCCGAGGTCAAGGCCGCGGTCACGACGCTTTTCGGCATCTGGTCGCTCGGCGCGGTGCCCATTCCCATCGGGCTCCCGTTCCGGTTGACCGATATCGAGGGGTTCCTGGAGCAGCTCCGCAAAACAGCGGACAAACTCTCTGCGCGGGCGCTCGTCACGTCGCGCGCGCTCGCGGCGTTCGCAGGCGCGCCGGGGGCGGTCCGGGTCCTTTGCGCGGAGGAGCTTTCGATGGCGCCGCACGGGTTCTCGCCCGATCCCGACGCGGCCCCCGGCCCTGCCTTGATCCAGCTCACGAGCGGGAGCACGGGGCACCCGCGCGGCGTCGTCCTCGGGCACGAGCGGCTGATGCTGCACATGGCGTGCATGAGCGAGGCGCTGCCGAGCCACGCGGAATCGGTGGCCGTCTCGTGGCTGCCGCTGCACCACGACATGGGCCTCATCGGCGGGCTGCTTTTTCCTTTTTACAATGGGTTTGTCGCGAACATGCTGGCGCCGCAGGATTTCCGGGCGCGGCCCCTCGCCTGGCTGGAGGCGATGTCCTCGCTGCGGGCGACGATCTGCGCGGCGCCGCCCTCGGCCTATGCGCTCATCCTGCGGCTCGCGCGGCGCGCGGCGGAGGCGGGGCTCGACCTTCGGGCCTGGGAATGCGCGATGATCGGCGCGGAGCCCATTTCCCCCGGGCTCTTGCAACGTTTCGCCCAGGCGTTCCGGCCCGTGGGTTTCCGCGCCGAGGCGTTTTTCCCGGTGTACGGGCTCGCCGAGGCCACCGTCGCCGTGACCTTCCCGAAGCTGCTCGCGCCGTCGCGTTTCGCCGTGGTGGATCGCGAAACGCTGGAGCGGACGGGGCGCGCCGTCCCGACCGAGCCGGGCCCGCACGCGCTCGAGCTCACCTGCGTGGGACGATCGATTCCGCAAACGGACGTGCGTATCACGGGCGACGAGGGTGAGGTCCTGCCCGAGCGGCAGGTAGGTGAAATCGAGGTCCGCGCGCCGACCCTGATGCACGAATACCTCGACGATCCGACGGCGACCGCGGGGGTGTTCCGGGACGGGTATCTGCGCACCGGGGACCTCGGATATCTCGACGCAGGCGAGCTTTTCGTCACGGGGCGGAAAAAGGACCTCATCATCAAGGGCGGGCACAACCTGCTTCCTTCGGTGATCGAGGAGATCGTCTCCGAGGTGGAGGACGTGCGGAGCGGGTGCGTCGTGGCGGTCGGCGCGCGGGCGGAGGCGGACGAGACCGAGCTCGTGTACGTGATTGCGGAGACGAAGCTCGATCGAGGCGCCCACGACGCGCTCGGCGAGCGGGTGCGCGCCGCGCTCCTCGTGCGCGGAATCGGGGTCGATCGGGTGATGTTCCTGGCCCCCGGGACCTTGCCGAAGACGACGAGCGGCAAGCTGCGGAGGCGCGCCGTCGCCGAGGCGCTCGCGCAAGGGCGATCGCTCGAATCAGCCTGAGCGACGCGCGACGAAATCGGAAATCTTCGCCATCATCGTCTCCGGGTGCTCCGCGAGGGAATGGTTTACCCCGGGGATCACCTCCAGCGTGACCGGGCCGGGCAGCTCGCGCGCGAATGCGCGGACCACGTCGAGGTTGCCCCATTCGTCGTGTTCACCCTGAACCAGGAGCAGGGGCTTCTGCGTCTCGCGGAGGTAGGAGAAATCGTAGACGTTGATGGGAATCCCGACGCCGATCAAAGCCTTCACGCGAGGGTCCGCCGCGCCGGCGCGCAGGCCGACCCAGGCGCCGAAGGAGTAACCGGCAACGAGGAGGTGGGGATGCTCGGGGGCGAGGAAATCGATCGCCGCGCGGGCATCGTCCACCTCGCCCGCGCCGCCGTCGTAATGGCCCTCGCTCGCCTCGACGCCGCGAAAATGAAAGCGCAGGACCGTGGCCCCCGCGGCGTGGAGGGCGCGCGTGGCCCGGGAAACGACCTTGTTGTAGAGGGTGCCGCCGGAGTGCGGGTGAGGATGGCAAACCACGGCCGCCGCCCGAGGGCTCGGGTGGCGCCGGAGCACGGCCTCGATGCGGCCGGCCGGGCCGGGAAGGAAAAAGGTGCCATCGGGGGGGCGCATGCCGTTTCCATAACACGTGGATTGTCGCGATCGGGAGCCACGCGCCGCGACGCCCCCTTCCCCGCGCTCGCCATCCGGGCTACACACGCCTCCGACCATGACTGCCCAAGAGCCGCTCTCGCTCGACGCCCTCACCGCCATCGACGGCCTCCTCACGGACGAGGAGCGCATGATCCGCGACACCGTGCGCAGGTTCGTGCGCGAGCGGTATCTGCCGCGCGCCGCCGAGCTCTTCGCGAAGGAGCAGTTCGCGACCGATCTCATCCCCGAGATCGCCTCGATGGGCCTGCTCGGCGCCTCCCTCAAGGGATACGGGTGCGCCGGCATGAATGCCGTCTCCTACGGGCTCGCGCTCGGCGAGCTCGAGTACGGCGACAGCGGGCTCCGGAGCTTCGTGAGCGTGCAGGGCTCGCTCGCGATGTACCCGATCTGGCGCTTCGGCTCCGAAGAGCAGAAAAATAAATACCTGCCGAAAATGGCCGCCGCCGAGCTCATCGGCTGCTTCGGCCTCACCGAGCCGGACGCCGGCAGTGATCCCGGCTCGATGAAGACACGCGCGCGGCTCGACGGCGATTCCTACGTGCTCACGGGGACGAAGATGTGGATCACGAGCGCGCCGATCTGCGATCTCGCCGTGGTATGGGCGAAGGTCGACGACGGCGACGCCGCGTCCATCCGCGGGTTCATCGTCGAGCGCGGCACGAAGGGCTTCGAGACGCCCACCATCCACGGGAAGATGAGCCTGCGCGCGAGCCCGACGGGGGAGATCGTGCTGAACGAGGCGCGCGTGCCCAAGGAAAACATGCTGCCCGGCGTGGCGGGGCTCAAAGGACCGCTCTCATGCCTCACGCAAGCGCGGTTTGGCATCTCCTGGGGCGCGCTCGGCGCCGCGCGCGCCTGTTACGACGCCGCGGTCTCGTACACGCGCGAGCGCGTGCAGTTCGGAAAGCCCGTCGCGGCGAAACAGCTCGTGCAGGAGCAAATCGTGGAGATGGCCATGGACATCGCGAAAGGCCAAATCCTCGCGCTGCATTTCGGGCGCCTCAAGGACGCCGGCAGCATCACGCCCGTTCAGGTGTCCTTCTGCAAGAAGAACAACGTGGGCCTCGCGCTGCGCGCCGCCCGCAAGGCGCGCGGCCTGCTCGGCGGCAACGGCATCCTGCTCGACTACCCCGTCATTCGGCACGCGCTGAACCTCGAGAGCGTCTACACGTACGAGGGCACGGACGAGGTGCACACGCTCATCCTGGGCAACGCGCTGACCGGCCATAACGCATTCTGATATCTCGCCCAAAAAGAATGCGCTCGGCAGGCGTCCTCTGGCATGATGGAATGCGAGGTCCTTGCCATGTCCATGCGCTCTCTTCTTCCGCCCCGGCGTAGCTTCGCCGGCCGGGCCGGTCTTGCCGCGTTGCTCGGCGCCGCGGCCCTCGCCGCCTTCCCCGCCGGGACGGCCCTCGCCGCCCCCAAACTCCGAAAACAGTTCGACGGCCACGGCGATTTTCGGCTGATCGGCAATACCCTCGGGCACGAGTGCGGCAACGTCGGGATCGCGCCCCTCGTCGGCGACGTGGTCTGCGACGGAAGCGGCGACGGCGCTCCCGATATCCACTGGCGCGCGGACGCGCGCGCCCCCGGCACGGCCTCCGCCTCCGAGAGCATCACCGTCGCCGACCAGCGCTCGACCGCCGCGCTCACCCTGCCGGCCGGCGCGACGGTGACCTACGCACGCCTCTACTGGGGCGCGCGCTGGGACAACAATGGCATGGCCGACACGAGCGTGACGCTCGAGCGCCCCGGCGTGTTCTCGCAGCCGCTCACCGCGGACGAGAGCTTCGTGAGCACGAACGTCTCGGGCGGCGTGACCGAGTATTTTTACCAGTCGACCGTGGACGTAACCGCGCTCGTGGCGGCCCAAGGCCCAGGCGCGTACCGGCTCTCCGGCGTCGACTCGATCAGCTTCGTCGACCTCGTGCAAGACCGGCTCTTCGCCGGGTGGTGGCTCGTCGTGTTTTACGAGCTGCCCTCAGAGAAAGGGCGCCACCTCGCGCTGCACGACGGCTTCGATCGGATCGGCGTCACGCCGCAGACGCTCGCGCTCTCGGGCTTCACCGTGCCGGGCGCAGCGATCGACGGCAAGCTCGCGGTCATCGCCTACGAGGGCGACGTGGCGAGCTCCGCTGGCCAGAACGACTACCTGCGCTTCGGCGAGGGCGCGCTCACCGCCGCGAACGACATCATCGACGCGCAGAACCCCGCGGGGAACTTCTTCAACGCCTCGCGATCGTGGCTCGGCGCGGCCGTCTCGACGGACGGCGATCTGCCGAAGCTGACGGGCGGCCCCGGCAGCATGAGCGGGATCGATCTCGACGTGGTCGACATCTCCACGAAGATCACGCCCGGCCAGAAGACCGCGAACGTGCAGGTCGGCAATGCTTCGGGCGCAAACGATGTTTTCTGGATCGGCGGGTTCGTCTCGTCGATCGCCACGCTCTTGCCCGATTTCTCGACCTCGACGAAGACCGCGTCGGACGCGAACGCCGGCAAGCTCGTCGTCGGCGACGAGCTCGAATACTCGATCGCCGTCACGAACAGCGGCGACGACACCTCGATCCACACGCGCCTCGACGACACGTTGCCCCTCGGCGTCTCGTTCGTCCCCGGCTCGCTTCAAATCGTGCAAGGCGCGAACGCCGGCCCGAAGACGGAACAAGCGGGCGATGATCAAGGCGAGTACACGGCCGCGACGCGCACGGTCACGGTGCGGCTCGGCGCGGGCGCGAACGCGAGCATGGGCGGCGAGATGGCCCCCGGCGAGACGGCGCTCGTGCGCTTCCGCGTGAAGATCGAGCCGAACGCGCCCGCGAGCATCTCGAACCAGGCGACGATCAGCGGCGAGGGCAAGCAAGGCGCGCCGTCCACGTCCTTCCCGACCGACGGGAACGGCGTGTCGCCGGGCAACCCGCCGACGGTCGTCGTGATCGAGGAGTGCACGACGAACGCCGATTGCGGCGGCGCGACGCCGATCTGCGACACGACAGGTGATCCGAACACGTGCGTGGGCTGCATCGAGGACAGCCAGTGCCCCGGCGACAAACCCGTCTGCGACACGACGCAGAAAGAGTGCGTCTGCGTGAGCTCGGGCATGGAGACGTGCGACGGGAAGGACAACGACTGCGACGGGAGCGTCGATGAAGGTTGCAACGACACCGATGGCGACGGGCTGCCCGACGACGTCGAGGTGGTCATCGGTACGGATCCGAACGACCCCGACACCGACAACGACGGCGTGCCCGATGGGCAAGAGCCGCTGCCGGGCGACGATACCGACGGCGACGGGCTCAACAACGCGAACGATCCGGACAGCGACGGCGACGGGATCTTCGACGGCACGGAGATGGGCTACGACTGCAGCAGCCCCGGGACGGACCCCGCCGCCGGCAACTGCGTGCCCGACGCGGACATGGGCGCGACGACGACGGATCCGCTCAACCCCGACACGGACAACGGCGGTATCCGCGACGGCGAGGAGGACAAGGACAAGGACGGCGCCGTGGATCCGGGTGAAGGTGACCCGAACGATCCGAGCGACGATACGGTCAGCTCGGGCTCCGGCGGCATGGGCGGCGCAGGAGGCTCCGGCGGAAGCGGCGGCGCAGGTGGTGCCGGCGGCGCGGGCGGAATGGGCGGCGCAGGTGGCGCAGGTGGCTCCGGCGGAAGCGGCGGACAAGGCGGAGCCGCTGGCAGCGGCGGAGAAGCGCCTCCGAGCGGCTTCGTGATCACGGGCGGCGCGTGCGCGACCAGCAAGGCGCCGTCGTCGACGGACCCCCTCGCCTGGGCCCTCGGCCTCGCCGGCGCGGCGCTCGCGCTGCGGAGGCGTCGGAGCCGCTGACCTGCTGAAACCGGCCTCCCCCTCCCCTCGCCATCCATGGAGAGGGGGGAAGCTCCACGACGTCCCGTCTCGGCGGATCGTGGCGATCCCACCACACGTGAAATGGGCTTCGCGTCGTACACGCGAGCTTCCGCGGCGTCACGATCGCAGCGGAAACGCAGCGCCCTGGCCCTACGCCCGCGTCGTTTTGATGGATGACCCCAAGGGTCTCACGATGCACAATGTCGGACCGAGCGTGGCAGTAGCTCGTGCTCGATTTCCACGCACATGGAACAAGCTCCACACATGACGTCTCCGTCGCGGCTCGTTCTGCGCTTCATCTCGGGGAAGTACCAGGGTGGCGAGATCCCGCTGCAGGACGCGCAGGAGCTCGTCGTCGGACGCGCGAGCGACGCGGGCATCGTCCTCGTCGAGGAGATGGTCTCGCGCAGGCACGCGCGCTTCCTGCTCTCCAACACGGATCTCACCATCGAGGATCTCGGGTCGACGAACGGTACGTTCGTGAACGGCGAGAAGATCCAGAAAAGCGCGCTCAAGGAAGGCGACCGCGTGCTCATCGGCACGAGCATCCTCAAGGTGGTCTCGGCCGAGACCGCCGCCGCCTCGCGTCGCAAGATGGAGCCGCCGCGCCCCTCCGTGGCGCCCCGCGGCCCCGCGCGCTCGATGTCCGGCGCGATCGAGGAGATCCCGCTGCCCGACCTCCTGCAGCTCCTCGGCACGTCGAAGAAGAGCGGCGTCCTCGTGATCACGTCGGACGACGACGTCGGAAAGATCTTCCTGCACCGAGGCATCGTCACGTACGCGGAGATCAACGAGGACGACGTGCCGCCGCTGAAGTCCGCGATCCGCATCCTCGCGTGGACGCGCGGGACGTTCGACTTCGACCCGCCCGAGGACCGCACGCTCCCGGTAACGATCAACCTGTCCGTGCAGGAGCTCCTGATGGAGGGCCTGCGGCAGATCGACGAGCTCAACGCGCTCCGGCACAAGCTGCCGGATCTCGACACGCGTCTCCTCGTGCCGCACCCGCTCGGGCCCGCGCTGCGTGACCTCTCGCCGACGGAGATCGAGGTCTTCCAGCTCGCGTACAACCACGGGCACCTCGCCCTCGTGCTGAACAAGAGCCAGGCGACGGATCTCGACACGACGCAGGCCGTCATCAAGCTGATCAACGCTGGGTACCTGCGGAAGGGCTGAGCGCCCAGACAAACGCGCGCTCGGACGAACCTGCCGAGCGGCCAAGAAAAAGGCCACGGGAGCGAATCCCGTGGCCTTTTTTGATCAAGCCCGCTCACCCCCGGCCCCTCTCCCGCGGGGAGAGGGGTGGGGGGAGGTCGCTCGGATCAGTCGTAGATGCCCTTCATCGTCGGGTCCGCGAGGCCGTACGCCGCGAGGGCCTGACGAATGAAGTACGGCACCGAGACGTACCGCGAGAGCTTGACGCAAGCGCGGTTCGCCGTGCAGGTGCAGCCGGTGTTGTCGTTGGACGTGCAACGGTCGGCCGACGACTGGATCGTCGAGTCGAACTTGACGAGCGGCGCGCCGTAGTTCGGCGACGTCGTGTCACTGTTGATGCGCGCCTTGTACCAGTCGACCGTGCCGTCGTTGTTGGCGTCGACCTCGTCGACCACGTACCCCTGCTGGAGCAGATCGTTCGCGTACTGGAGGACGCGCGCCGAGATGCCCTTCTGGACGGTCTTCTCGTACTTCGTGCCCGCGTAGAGAACCTCGGTGCCGAAGGTCTTGGCGACGTACACCTTGCCCATCGGATCGTGGAACTCGATGCGGTTGCCGAACTCGGGATCGCCGTCCACGCCCTGCTCCCACAGGCGGAGCATGTTGATCCACCACTGCTGCTGGTTCTCGGGCAGGTAGTTCATCGTCCAGGCGATGAGGAACTTCTGCTGCTCCCAGCCGATCTGGCCGTCGATGGGCATGAGCGTGTCGACATTGACCGCCTCGCCCTCGAAGACCTGCGGATCCCAGCCGACCGCAGAGCAGACCGTCGACCCCTCGCCGGGGAAGCAGACCTGCGGGCCCTCCGCCGGCCACCAGCTCGTCCAGCCGAGCGGCGTCGTCGGGAACTTCTGCGCGTCGGTGATGGGCGTGTTGTTGTTCGCCTTGACCCACGCGCCCTTGAGCATGTCGTCGCCGGTCAGGTTGTTGCCCAGCCACCGGCGATAGCCCTCGGGGAACACGTCCGCGAGCGAGACCGCGCGGTAACGAGCGTCGAGGAAGTCCTGGCGCGAGGCGCTGATGAAGTTGTCGACCGACTCGGTCATCAGCATCGCAGCGTACGCCTTGTCGTAATACGACCCGGCGTTCTGCGTGTACTCGGAGTCGTAGTCATTGCCCTTGTCGTCCGCGAGGGCGTTCTCGAGCGGCCTGCCGCCGATGCCGATCGCCGCGGGACCCGCGGGGCTGTTGTCCGAGCGATAACCCGTCGCGCCGTTCGGCACGGCGAGGACCGTGGGACCCGGCTGCGAGTAGATGTCGTCCGTCGAGCGGAGGACGAGGTCGTTCGCGACCTTGTGGTGGTTGCCGTACTGCGGGCGAGCGACCTGGCGCGCGAAGTGATCGAACGCGAGGCCCGAGGCCAGGATGTTGTCCTGGTAGAACTGCTTCGCGATCGAGGGCCACTCCGAGTTGAAGTCGAAGCCGGACTCGAGCGCGAAGTCACGGTAGATGTTCACGAGCAGGCCGAGGCCCTTGGCCGCGTCGCGCATCTTCGTGTTGTACCGCTCGAGCGTACGGTTCGCCGCGCCGCGGACGCTGAAGCTCTGCCGGTTGCGGCGGTAGTTGTCGAAGATGTGCCCAACTTCCTGCTGCGTGATGAAGAAGTTGAAGAGCTCGTAGACGTCGGCGCCGTTGTCGTGACGGTAGACGGCGACGTTGCCGAGGTCGGCCCAGCGGTCCGTGGCGAAGCCGTACGGAACACGCGTGCGCTTCGCCGGATCGACGGAGCTGAAGCGACGGCTGAAGTCCACGCCGTTGTCGCGCATCGACTGCCACGGCATGTAGTCGACCTTGCGCGTCTTGCACTTGGAGTACTCGCCGTTGACCTTGACGATCAGGCCGTCGAGCAGCGGGTCCCACTTGCCGAGGCGCGCCTCGTCCCAGTCGGCCGGCTTCAAGCGCTGAACCTGCTCCTCGGTGAGCGAGGTGCAGCTATTCGCGTCGAGCATCTTCCACGTCCGCTGGAGCTGGGAGTAGTGGATGTTCGCGCTGCCGTTCGACGTGTACTGGTAGCCGATGATGCCGCCGAAGCCGTCCATCTTGTCGAGGGTGGCGCGGCCGAGCGGTTTGTCGGCGTTCATGTCCGTGTCGGCATGCACCGCGACCGTCTGGCCGTAGAACATTCGCGCCGCGGCGAAGTCGTACGCGGAGAGGCCGATGAAGTCCTGCGTGACCTCACCGCCGTACTCCATGATCGACTGGTGCATGAACATGGTGAGGAGCTGATCACGCTCGTTCGCCGTGACCTGGTCGAAGTAACGCGCCCCGACGCAGTTCTCGCTGTCGGCCTCGCTCTTGAGGTCGTTGCACGCCGCCGTGACCTTGCCGTTCTTCGTGCGGAGCTGCCAGTACTGCGGGCGGAAGCCCCAGGCGTCCGACGAGCTCACGAAGTTGTGGCGGAGGCCGATGGAGTGACCCATCTCGTGCGCCATGACCGAGTAGTGCGCCTTCTGCGCGATCCAGTGGCGGATCGCCTCGGCGCGATCGAGCTGGTCCTGCTTCGTGTTCGCCATCGGGTCCGCGAACGTGCCGTACGGCGCGCCCGTGCGGGGGTTGACGGCGTCCTTGAACTTCGCCTGGATCGCCTTGTCGAGCGAGGTGAGGCCGACCGGCGAGGGGAAGGTCGCCTGCATGATGCACATGCCGCGCTCAGCGAGGGCGATCTCCTTCATGCGCGCGATGTCACGCTGCACCTGCGGATGATTGCCGCGCAGAGGCGAGGCGAAGTTCATCACGGCATCGTTCAGCGGCAGCTTGTCCGTGCCGGCGAGCTGCTGCATCGCCTTCGTCGTGAGCTCCGCCTCCATCGGCGAGCCCGCCGCGCGCCTGCGACGCGCCTCGTACACCGGGCGGTTGGCCGAGGGCGCGAGCGCGTCGGCGCGCACGTCCCGGACCATCTGCTTGACCTTATCGAGCGCCTCGGCGAACTCGGGCTTCGTGACGATCGCGCCCTCGCCGCTCTCGACGGCCTTCATCTTGTCGGGCATGACGCCCGCCGCGCCGAGCACGCGACGCGAGAGGTCCGCCTGCGTCATCTGCGGGAGCACGCCCGTGCCGCCCGCCGCCTCGCTGGCGACCGCCCAGTCCTTGACGTACGTGCCCTCGGTGACCTGGTCGGTCGAGAGCTCGCCGTTCAGGTACCGCATCTGATCGACGAGGCCCTGGCTGAAGAGGTCGGTGACGTGCGACCAGACGTTCGCGCTCGCAGCGATCTTTTCGCCCGTGAGCGGGTCGTCGGAGTCGACCATGATGCCCCACGGCGAGGGCGTCTGCGGCGTCGGGATGACGTTGATCTGGTGGTAGCGCAGGTCGCCCATGCGCACCGTGCGCCCCGCCGGGCCGCAGGCCGCATCGTCGGTCTCGAGGACCGGGCTGTGGCAGAGCATGATCATCTGCGGCATCTTCGCGACCGCGATCACGCCCGGATCGATGCCGCGCTCGTTGCCGAGCTGATCCGCGATCGCCTCGCAGTTGCGGCCGTCGTTCGTCTTGCCGGCGCGGCAGGCGTCGACTTCGTGGGCGAGCTGGATCAGATCCCAGTTGTCGTCCATCTGGCCGCGGTACATCGGGAACTGGCCGTCGCACGCCCCGGGATCACCGCCCGTCGCCTTGCACTCGGCGTTGCGCGAGGACATGACCGCCGCGCGCATCGCGACGTCCCACTCGTGCGTCGCCCAGTCCGTGGGCTCGAAGTAATCCGCGTCGGACTCCTTCGTGTAGTACCAGGGCTGCGGGACCTCCTTGCGCAGGCGGTACGGCAGGGTGCAGCGCTGCTTGAACTCGTCGCAACGCGAGCCCGCCACGCCCGTCCGCTGCGTGACCTCTTCGCACTCGTCCTCGGTGCCATTGGCGTCCGCGTCGCGGTGCGGGTCGTCGCCCGAGAGCGTCTTTTCGGGGACGAAGCACTTCACCTCGCCCGTCATCTTCTCGGGATCGGCGTAGTAGTGGCTGCGCTCCCAGATGTTGTAGCGCGCGGCGAAGCGGTACCACTTGTCGTCGCTCATGCCGTAGTTGCGGGCGTAGCCCGAACGATCGACGGTGAACGCGCCGTACGCGGTGAAGCGCTTGCCGTCCCAGTTGACCGGCTCGTAGTCGCGATCGACCACGCGGCGGAAGGACTGGCGAACCGTGAGCTCGACGGGGTTGCAGGTGCCGGAGGGCGCCGAACCGCCGAAGAAGTCGTTGTCGAGGTAGCAGGCCGGGAACTTGTCGATGCCCCAGCCGAGGTGGCTGAGGTCGATCATCTTGGGCTTCGCGAACGCCTTGTTCGTGACGTCGAAGTAGCCCGTCTCGGGATCGAAGTGCGGCGCGTCAGCATCGTTCGGATCGCTGACGTAGTAGTCCATCGGCTCGTAATCGACGCCGCCGTAGACGCCGAGCATCGACAGCGTGTCGAAGTCGTACGAGTCGGTGTTCAGGTTCCGGCTCCAGTCGACGCGGAAGTACTCGCGGTCGTACCAGGGCCTGTCCGAGCCGTTCTCGACGAGGACGTTGAGCTCTTCGCCCGTCGTCGGGTTGTACTCGTAACGAATGTCGAAGTGCGACTGGATGGGGTACGCGACCACGATCACGCCCTGATCCGTCGAGGGACCGACGCCCTTCTTGCCGTCGGAATCCTGGATGCGCTCGTAGCTCAAGCGCCCGATCAGGAGGTCCTCCGTGATCTGCCACTTCAAGCGCGCGACGGGCTGCGCGTACGTGGACGTGAACAAGCCGTCCTGCGCCGCGCCGTAGCCGACGTCGACCACCGTGCCCTGGGTCCAGAACTCGGGGTTGTCCGCGTCGCTGTGCAAGTCGTCACCGACGAAGAACGACTTCGCCAGCGCGTTCGCCTGCACGCGGTTGATGGGGTCTCGCTCCTCGGCGCACCCGAGCGCCCCACCAGCGAGGAGCCCGAGGGTGGCCACGAAGGCGACCCGTAACCTCATCCATCTCATCGAAGGTCCTCCTTGCACTGCCGATCCGAAGCCCGCAGAAGCCCACGCGAGCGGGTACGTACCCGGTCTGCGGGACTGAAAGCACGTTTGATGCCACAACGAATTTCCGGACGTTTTCAAGCACTTGCTTGTTGAAGCACGGGGCCTCGCCCGGATCCCCGTTAAAGCTCTGACACGACGATCGCTAACTCTCGCCCTCCCCCCGCCCCCCGAGGCGCGTGTGACGCGACATCCGCAACTCGACCGCACGCGCATGCGCGTCGAGGCCCTCGGCACGCGCGAAGTTCGCGATGTGGGGCCCATGACGGAGCAGCGCGGGCGTCGCGTACTGAATGATGCTCGCCCGCACGACGAAGTCGTAGACGCCGAGCGGAGAGCCGAAACGCGCAGCCCCGCCCGTCGGAA
Organism: Polyangium fumosum; assembly: GCF_005144585.1. GTDB lineage: Bacteria > Myxococcota_A > Polyangia > Polyangiales > Polyangiaceae > Polyangium > Polyangium fumosum. The sequence continues at coordinate 35,208 of NZ_SSMQ01000044.1, forward strand.
GGACGTGCGAGGGGCCCGCGAGGTAGTCGCCCGCCGCGACGGGCGTCATGCCGCCGAGCAGCGCCGCGCCTCCGCCCTCGACGGCGTCGAAGAGCGCCTCGGGATCGGCGACGTGATACGCGACGTGCTCGCCCGCGACGAGCGAGGCGATCTCCGCGAGGCGCGCGAGGGTCGGGACGACGAGCGCGACGCCACGCGTGCGCATCGCTTCGCCCGCGATGGAGTCGCGCGAGAGGGCCGCGAGCTGAGGCCCGAGCTCGGCGACGACGGCCTCCGCGAGCGCGCGGGACGTCGTGACGAGGACACACCACGCAGCCTCGTCGTGCTCGGCCTGCGAGAGGAGATCGGCGGCGACGATGGAAGGATCGGCCGTGTCGTCGGCGAGCGCGACGATCTCGCTCGGCCCCGCGATGCCGTCGATGTCGACGTCGCCGTAGACGAGCTTCTTCGCGCAAGCGACGTAGATGTTTCCAGGTCCAACGATCTTGTCGACGCGCGGCAAGCTCGCCGTGCCGTACGCGAGCGCAGCGATGGCCTGCGCGCCGCCCGCGTCGAGGATGCTCGTGACGCCCGCGAGATGCGCCGCCGCGAGGAGGCGATCGTCAGGCGCGGGCGTGGCGAGGACGATGTCACGCACGCCAGCCACACGCGCGGGGATCGCCGACATGAGCACGCTCGACGGATACCGAGCCTTGCCGCCGGGCGCATACACGCCGACGCGCGCGAGCGGACGCACGCGCATGCCGAGCACGACGCCATCCTCCTCGTACCGGAAGCCGGTCTCGCGCTGGTGCTCGTGGTAGCGGCGGATCCGATCGGCCGCGAACTCGAGCGCGGCGCGGAGATCCGGATCGAGGCGCGCGAGCGCGGCGGCGCCGTCGAACGCACGGATCACGAGGGGATCGGGGCGGCGACGTTCGAAGCGCTCGACGTAGCGGAAGACCGCTTCGTCGCCCTCCGCGCGGACAGCCGACACGATCGCGCGGACGTCTTGCTCGACGGCGCCGAGATCGTCGGCGCCCCGCGCCACGAGGCGGCCGAGGCTCGCAGCGAACGTCTCGGTTCCGTCGATGTGAATCGGAATCATGCGACAGCGGGCGCGCTGCGACGCAAAGGCATCGCAGCGGAAGCTCGTGCCGTACCACGTTCCTTTTTCGGCACATAGGCCCGATCGGGGCCTACGCCCGCGGCTTTTTCACCGGACGGAGGGGACGTTCCCGGAAGAACGACCCCTCGTGGGCACCCAGGACAACGTCCTGCGTGATGTTCTACGTCCAGTGACCCGCGCGCAGCGCCGCCGAATCGATCGTCTTGATCTTCGGCGCGAGCGCCTCGCGGAAGATCGCCTCGTCCTCGTCGTCGAGCACGCCGCTCCCGAAGCCGGTCGCGACCTCCATGCTCGTCGCGAGGATCCGCAAGAACTGCTGGAAGCTCGACGCGCAGAGCACGGGCTTGATCGTGTCGGTGCCGAGCATGCACGTGAAGATGGGGCAGTCGCCCTCGGCGTCGAGCTTGCTCGTGTCGAGGAAGTAGGGATCACCGAGCAGCGCGCTGCGGCCGATGACGACCCAGTTCTTGCGCCAGTTCGGGATCTCGGCCGCGGGCTTGCCCCCGAGCGTCTGCTCATCCGCGAGCTTGTGCGACGGGAAGAGCCGCACGCGCTCGACAGGAGTCACGGTCTCGACGTCCGTCGGATCGGCGGCCGTGACGAAGGCGCGATACCGCGCAGGGATCCGGAACGTCTTGCGTAGCTCATCGATCGCCGCTGGATCCGCCTTGCCGAAGCTCACCGGGATCCCCCGCTTGGCGAAGATGTCTTTGAGCGCCGCAACCGATTCGGCCAGGTCGCTGTCCACCGAACCTATCCTCCGTCTCGCGGGTGTCGCACACGTCCGAACGCCTGGAAAGAGACTTCCAGCCACGTCCTCCGTGCCGAACCCTTCCGCCGGGATCACCGGCGCGCGTAGGAATACCCCGCAGGGGGCCAGGTAGTGTAACAGAAAAATAATGGTCGACACCGCCTACGCCGAGAGCCGGTACCGGGCCCCCGAGATCCCCCACCGCTACGGGCCCGGGGTCCATCTGATCGACGACCCGTTCGCCTGGACCCTTTTGACCCGCGCTTGCTCGCCGGACACGGGCCAGCCGGACATGGGACGCCTGGTCCGCATGCTCTACGAAGGGCTCGCCCGCATCGTGCTGGCGACGGAGTTCCCCCGCGCCCGCGTGGACGTCCCTACCCGCATGGCCGTCTCCCACCCCGAGGCCGTCTACCGAGGCACCGCGCTCTCCAGGACCGCCAAGGCCGTGACCGTGGGCATCGCGCGGGCCGGGACGATGCCCTCGCAGGTGGTCTTCGACCTGATGAACGAGGTGCTCGACCCGAACCTCGTACGGCAAGATCACCTGTTCATGAGCCGGCAAACGAACGCCCAGGGCGAGGTCATCGGCGCGACGTGGCACGACGCGAAAATCGGCCGTGACGTGGGCGAGCGGTACGTGCTGTTCCCCGATCCGATGGGCGCGACGGGCTCGTCGATGGTCAGCGCGGTCTCGTATTACAAGAACTCGCTGGAAGGGACGCCGGCGAAGCTCATCGCGATGCACCTGATCGTGACGCCCGAGTACATCCGGCGCGTGCACGCGGCGCACCCGGATCTCGTGGTGTACGCCTACCGGCTCGATCGAGGGCTGTCGCCGCCGGCGGTGCTGCGATCGGAGCCCGGTGCCCACGAGGAAGAGCGCGGGCTCAACGAGGTGCAGTACATCGTCCCCGGCGCAGGCGGCGTGGGCGAGATCCTGAACAACGCCTGGGTTTGAAGCTGGAGCGCGTGACCGAGGGCGCGATCTAACGTCGCGTCCTCGGGTTGTGCGCGGCAACCATCGCGCGGTAGTCGAGCGCCTTCTCCGCGCGTGAGACGGGCGGGCGCAGGTCGGGGAGCATGTGCTCGAGGCTCTGCACCATGGCGCCGAGCTCGCTCGCGGACGCGGCGCGGCCCTGCGTGAGCTCGCGGTACGCCTCGGCGATCGCCGGGATGCCGCGCCCCGAGACGTGGCCACGGCGCGAGAGATCGAGGTAGCTCCGGCCGAGCGCGGCGCCGTCGAAGTTGTGGGACGCGACGAGGTCTTGGGCGACGCGCAGGACCGCGCGATCCGGGATGCGGCCGTCCTCGTGCAGAACGAAGGCCGCCTGCAGGTAGTTGTAGAACGGGACGACGCGCGGGCCATAGAGGCGGAAGTCCGAGGGGGACGACTGCCGATCGAGGTGGATCAAGATGCGCTCGACGACGGGGCCCTTCTCGACGTACCCGGCGAAGCGGACCGCGTCGAGGATCGTGTCCTCGTACGCGCCGCCCGCGCGCATGATGTCGACGAGCTCGTCGGGCTTGACCTTGCCTTCGCACACGTCGGCGTAGATCGAGTAGACGAAGGCGTCGGCCTCGGCGTCATCGCCGAGCAAGACCTCGCGCACGAGCTCGCCGTTGGCATCGCGCATGGAGCCGAGCTCGCAACGACGACGAAGGAGCGCAGGCAGCTTGTAGCCGAGCTGGCCACGCAGCGCGCGGAAGCGCAGGCGCAGGATGTTTTGCAGGTTCGGCTTGAGCGTGAGCGAAGCCCAGCGCGCGCCGTCGAGGCGGAGCTTCTGCTCGATGCGCGAGCGGAGCTGCTCGGGGCTGCCGGAGAGGATGTGGATCTCCACGCCCGCGCGGCCGAGCTCGCGGAGCAGCGCCGCGGCGCCGGGGACGGTGCGCTTTTGATCGGGCCGCTCGATCGCGGTGCGGACGAGATCGCGCACCGTGTCGAAGTCCGTGCGCAGGTAGGTCTTGTCGAGGTCCCAGCGCGCGACGAAGGGAAGAGACGCGCCGCGCGGGGCGGAGCTTCCGGGCGCGGGGCCCTCGGGGACCACGCGTCGCTCGTTCACCCCGCGTTCCAGTCGGCGCGCATGCGCTCGAGGGAGGCCATGAGATCACTCGAGCCGTAGGACCGCGCGAGGTCGAGCGCCTGGTGCTGGAAGGTGAGCGCCTCCTTCGCGCGCCCCCGTTCGTGCGCGACGAAGGCGAGCGCCGCGAGCAGGCGCGCGCGCTCGATGCCTCCTGCAGCGAGATCGAGGGCCTCGCGCAGGACACCGTCGGCGTCGGTGAGCGCGGAGGCGCGAGCGAGCGCCTCGCCGAGCTTGCGGCTGAAGATGATCACAGCCTTCTCGGGCTCGTCGAGCTCGCCGCGGAAGAGCTCGCGGCGCGCGAGGTCGAGGCCACGGCGGAGCGCGAGGATGGCGCCCGCGCGATCGCCGCGCTCGCCGGCGCGATCGGCGACCTGCTCGAGGAGCATGAGCGCCTCGAACGTGTCCTGCGCGTGATAGGCGTGGAGCGCGCGGACCTCGAGCGGGAGCGGGAGCGGCTCGCCGTCACGACCTTCGAGCGCGCGCGCGTGAAGGTCACGACGGACGGCGACGGGCGTCGTGGCGAGCGCGATCTCGCGCAGGAGCGGGTGCGCCGCGCGGAAGCCGCCGAGCTCCTGCTCGATCGTGCCCGAAGCGCGGAGGACGGCGAGCAGCGTGCCGGTGTTGCGATCCGAGGGCAGGAGCCGCTCGATGTCCTCCATCTGCGCGTCGTCGCCGAGGACGGAGACGGCCTGGAGGACGCGGCGCGCCTCGGGCGGGAGGCGCTCGATGCGCTGGGCCACGAGGTCGCCGAGGCGCGCGGGCGGGTTCGTTCCGCCTTCGGAGGAGAAGCGCAGGACTTGATCGAGGTAGAGCGGCGAGATCGATCGCCCGCCGCCCTGGCCGAGGGTCGCGGCGAGCGGCTGGCTCACCATCTGCGAGACGAGGTCGAGCGGGAGACCTTCGAGCACACGCGTGGCGCCGGCCCAGCCCGGATCGAAGCCGGGCAGGTGCGTCGAGACGACGAGCAGCGGGTGGATCGGCGGCTCGACGACGACGTCGGCGAAGGCGTTGCGGCTGGCGCCGTCGACGGCGTGCAGGTCGTCGATCGCGAGCAGGACGAGGCGCCCCTCGTTGCTCTCGTGCGCGCGCATGATGGCCCAGCGGAGGGCCTCGGCTGCGGTGAAGCGCCGATCGTCCGGCAACACGATCCCCGCCGGGGGCTTCGACCACATGTTCACGCTCGGCTGCGGCGCGGTGCGGTCCTGCTTGCCGAAGATGGCCATGAGCCCGGCGCGCGCCTCGGGGGTCGCACCGCGCCACTCGTGGGGCTCTCCGCCGCCAGGCGGCAGCGACGCGAGCGCCACGATCGACTCGCGCAGCACGTAATAACCGACGTCAGCGCCCCACGGATCGGGGCGCGTGAGCACGACGAAGTCGCCGGCCACGGAGGCGAGGTGGATGAACTCCTGGAGCAGGCGCGTCTTGCCCGTGCCGCCTTCGCCGACGATGCGCGCCGTCGCGAGCGTGCGATCGACGTCGAAGCGGAAGCTGTCGAGCCACTCGAGATCTCGCTCGCGGCCGACGAACGGCAGCGGCAGCTCGGGCAGACTCGACAGACGCACACGCGGCGGCGGTCCCGCAGAGACGGGGGCGATGCGCCGGGGTTGGCTCAGGGGTGCCTCCCGCGAGATCCGCGCGCCGCACTCGCCGCAGAACTTCTGGTTGCGCGGCGCGATCGTACCGCACGAACCGCAGGCCACGCCGGGCTCGTCGACCGAGGGCGGCGGCGCTCCGCGATCGAGCATCACCGCGGCGGAGCGGAGCGCGATCGTGAACTCGTCGGCCGTCTGGTAGCGGCGGCTAACTTCCTTCTCCATCGCGCGCAGCGTCACGTCGACGAGCGCCAGCGGGATGTTGCGCGCCGGCGCGACGTCGAGCGGGTTCGGCGGGGGCACCGTGAGGTGCATCAGCACGACCTGCGTCGGCGACTCGGACTCGAACGGCAGCCGGCCCGTGAGGAGCTGGAAGAGCAGCACGCCGCACGTGTAGAGGTCGCTGCGGCCGTCGATCGGATCCCCGCGCCCCTGCTCGGGCGACATGTAGTCGGGGGTGCCGCAGACGATGCCGGGGCTCGTGATGTGCGTGCTCGGCACCTCGCGCATCTTGGCGAGGCCGAAGTCGACGACCTTCACGAAGTCGCCGCCCGTGCGCATCGGCTCGAGCACCACGTTCTCGGGCTTCAGATCGCGGTGGATGATCCCGAGGTGGTGCGCTTCGGCGAGCCCCGCGAGCACCTGGCACATGATCTCGACGATGCGACGGAACGGGAGCGGCCCCTCTTCGTAATCGACCCGCGCGAGATCACGGCCGCGCAGGAACTCCATCACGAGGTAGAGCTGGTTTCCGCTCTTCCCGAAGTCGAAGACGCTGACGATGTTCGGGTGATTCAGCCGGCTCGCCGCGCGCGCCTCGGTGATGAAACGGACCGACGCGCTCTCGTCGCCGAGCAGGTGCGGGTGGATGATCTTGACGGCGACCGTGCGGCCGAGCGCCTTCTGCTCGGCGCGATAGACCCGGCCCATGCCCCCCACGCCGATGAGCTCGAGGATGACGTAGCCGCCGGGCAACGTCGTCCCGAGCAACGGATCGTCGGCGCGTGTCTGCAGCTCCGAGATCGGAAAGCCACACACATGGCAAAAGCGGTGTGCCGGATCGCACGCGGTGGCGCACTGAGGGCAAAGGACATCCGACACGCGCCGCAAGGTACCACGGTCGGGGCCGAGATTGGGCCGGTTCTGTCAAGCGAACGCGGCCCCCCAACAACTGGTAGGTCCGCGCTGCGATAGGATAACCTGCGGGCCGATGCCAACGCCGCGCCTCCGTCTCGGTCAGCTCCTCGTCGATGCAGGGCTGCTCTCGCAGCAAGACCTCGACGAGGTCCTCGCGCTCCAGAAAACCGACGGGCGACGCCTCGGCACGTTGCTGGTGGAGCGAGGTCACATCAACGAGACCCAGCTCACACAGATCCTCTCGCATCAACTGAGCGTCCCCTGGGTCTCGCTGCTGCACATCGAGTTCTCGCGGCAGCTCTTGAACCTCGTGCCGCACCACGTGGCCGAGCGTTTCTGCGTGGTGCCGATCTACGTCCGCCACGTCCGCGGGCAGGGCCAGACGCTCTACGTCGCGATGGACGATCCCTCGAACGAGGAAGGCCTGCGCGCGTGCGGCGAGCACTCGGGGCTGCCGGTGAAGGCGATGATCGCGCCGCCGAGCGACATCCGGAACGCGATCCGCGTCTACTACGACGTGCAGGTCAGCGCGTCCGCCCAGCCGCCCGCGCACCTGCCGTCCAACGAGCTCCCGCCGCTCGCCGAGCGCGACACGACGCCCGACGGCACGAGGCCCGAGGCCGCGCCGGAGACGAGCCTCGCCATCGCGGAGACGCCCGCTGCGCCGTTCGTGGCGCCGGTGGAAGGACCGGCGGTCGAGGTCGCGGAGATCACGGTGAGTTCGTTGGAGCTCCCAGGATCGGATCCCGAGCAGTCTCCGCCGAAGCCGCAGCCGATCGCGGCGCGCAGCGCGCCGAAGACACCACCGCCGCCGACCACGCAGGACGCCGTCGCGCTCACCGAGGCGCTCGCGCCCGCTCCCGCGCGGGGCAAGATGCCCTCGGCGCCCGACGTGCCGCCGCCGCCGACGCTGCCGGATCCGGGCGCGCAGTCACCGCAGCTCGAAGAGGTCGCCGCGAAGACGCGCGTGTCGATCGTGGAGGCGCGGCCGTTGCCGCCGCCGTCGGAGCGGCTGCGTCGGGTGCTCGAAATCACGGACGATCCGCAGCCGCCGACGCTGGACGAGGGCGCCCTGCCGCCGAGTTCGCAGCCCGTGGACACGATCCCGGAGCCGCGGGGCCGCGCGCCGCGCATGATCGCGCTCACGCTGCTCGACGGCACGACGATCTCACTGCCCGCGCCGCGCAAGCAGAAGCAACGCGTGCCGACGCTCGCGCAGCCGACCGGCGGGCCGCCGGAGGAAGAGCTTCCGCCGTCGACGCTGGGGGCCGAGGACGACCGCGCCGGGCTCACGGCGCGTGATCTCGTGGCGGCGCTGCGCGCGGTCTGTCACGGCGCGGATGCGAAGGAGATCCTGGGACCAAACCTGCGCTGGGAGGCCATCGCGGCCGCGCTCCTGTCGGTGCTCTTGCGCAAGGGGCTCGTCGCCGACTGGGAGTTCGTCGACGAGCTCAAGAAGATCTGATCGGAGCTAGCCGCTCTCGCCCTGCCGGAGGACGCCGGCGCGGACGAGGTCGTCGATCTCCGCGTCGGAGAAGCCGGCCTCGCGGAAGATCACGCGCGTGTGCTCGCCCGAGCGCGGGGGCGGTGCGAAGGCGACGTCGCGCGGCGTGACGGGCAGCCGGACCTGCGGGATGTCTCCGCGCGGGCTCGGGATGTCGAAGAAGAGCTCGCGTGCCTTCATGAGCGGATCGTCGCGGAGCTCGTTCGGAAGCACCACCGGTTCGAGGCAGCAGTCGTGGCTCGCCCCGATCGCGATCCACTCGTCGCGCGTCTTCTGGGCGAAGGCGTCGCGCACCGTCGCCTTGATCTCGGCCTGGTGCGGCCCCGGCAGGAGCGCCTCCATGCGCGGCTCGATCCCGGCCGCGGTGCAGAACGAGATCCAGAACTTCGGCTCCAGCGCGCCGAGCGCGAAGGGGTGGCCGTCCTTCGAGACGTACGTGCCGTAGGGCGCGATGCCGCCGACGAGCGTGTCGCCGCCACGCGGGCGCGTCTCGCCCGCGAGCGCGGCGCCGAGCGTGGCCGTGGCGAAGCCGAGGATGCCGTCGGTCATCGAGATGTCGAGCACGCGCCCCTCGCCCGTTCGATCCCGCTCGGCGAGCGCGGCGAGGATCGCGATGACCGACCACATGCCTCCGCTCACGTCGGCGAGCTGAAAGCCGGGCGGCTGCGGCGGGCCGTCCTCGGGGCCTTGCGAGCCGAGCAGACCGCCGCGCGCGAGGTAGTCGATGTCGTGGCCCGCGCGGTGCTTGAGCGGCCCCTCTTGGCCGTAGCCCGTGAGCGCGCAGATGACGAGCTTCGGGAATTTTCGGCGCAGCACGTCATGCCCGAGGCCGAGGCGATCGAGGACGCCGGGGCGGAACTGCTCGAAGAGCACGTCGTACGAGCCGACGAGCCGCTCGAACACCGCGCGCCCCTCGGGCCGCTTCAGGTCGAGCAGGGCGCTGCGCTTTCCGCGGTTCAAGAGCTGGAACGCCGCGGACTCTCCGGCGACCGCGGGCGGCATGTGCCGGAGGTAATCCCCGCCGGCGAGGTCCTCGATCTTGTCGACGGTCGCGCCGAGATCGGCGAGCACGAGCGTCGCGAAGGGGCCGGGCAAGAGCCGCGAGAGGTCCAGGATCCGTTTGCCGACGAGGGGGCGCATGCGCGTTTCCTTTGTATACAAAAAGAAATGACGGCGGATGAACGAAGGCCGGCGGCCCTCGGACGAATCCGAGCACGCGCCGGCCTTTTTTCGGGATCGGGATCGATCAGAGCTCGAAGAGCTTGTTCAGCTTCATCGCGAGCATCTGGTTGCCCTCGAACTTCAGCTTGCCGGCGAAGTAGAGCTGCATGCCGTTCGCCTGCGGGTTCTCCATGAGCTTGGGGAAGTCGGCCGCCGCGATCTTGATCGTGACGTCGGCGCCGCCGGGGTTCCCCGCCTCGGCCTTCGGGGCCGTCAGGTCGAAGAACCACTCGCCGCCGCCGTCGCCGCTGACGATGAACTGGTACTTGCCGCCGATCGCCTTTGCCCCCGCGGGGTTCTTGGCGATCTTCTCGGGGACTTCTTCGTTGAAGAGCTTCTGGATGTCGACGGCCATGGTGCCTCCGGGCAGCGATGCGCCGACGTCCTCGTCGGCGCGTTCCTAGCGTCGGCCGGGTGTAGCCGCGAGCGACGGGCCGCGTCAAGCGGCGGCGAGGACAATGGTTTGGCGGCAAAATTGCGCTTCGATTACGCGCGCGCCCGAGACGGCTGCTGCGAGGCGCGCGGCGCCCTGTCGAGCGCGGAGCGCACGGGCAAGACGAAGAGCCGATCGATGGCGACCCGCGCGTCGCGGGGCGGCGGATCCTCGGGCGGGGCTTGCATCAAGCGCAAATCCCGCAGGAGGCTGCGATCGAGATCGCTCTCCTCGCCGAACTCGTAAGGCAGGATCGAGGGCAACAGCGCCACGAGCACGGCCTCGCTCCCGCCCTGCCGGATCGACGTGCCCTGATACACGGCGACGGCCTGGCCGAAGGCCTCCTGGAAGACGAAGGGGCGCCATTCGAGGGGCGCGTTGAGGTCGAAGCGACGCTCACCCACCACAAGCTCCCGACCGTCGAGCGTGAGCGGCGCGCCCCGCGCGTCCGAGAGGACGAGGCGCTCGATGCACGAGGGATCGAGCTCTTCGACGGCGAACACGAGCGCCGCGAAGTCGGAGGGCAAGAGCTCGAGCGGCGCGCCGTCGGGGCCGAGGGCTTCGAGCGCGGCGTCGTCGCCAACTGCGGTGAACGCGCGATCGAAGAGCCCTCCGAGCGCGCGGCGCGCCGTGCCTTCGAACGTCGATCCTACGTAAAAGAGGCCTTCCGGCGAGCTCCACACGGCGACCATCCGATCCCGCTTGGCGCTGGTCACGAGCGTCATGCCGAAGGGCTCGCCGAGGGGCACGACGTTCTGCGGTGGCCCGCTCTCCGGCTGAAAGAAGAGCCCGTGTCCGTCGACGCAGATGCCACGGGGCGCGGCCTTGTCGCTCGAACGCCGCCGCGATCCGCGCACGAAAAGCACGATCGCCGCCGTCACCAGCACGAGCGGCACGGCCACGCGGACGACGACATTCTGCACGACCGCGAGCACGACGAGCGCGACGAGCACGAGCGGCAAGGCTCCGTCCCGGGAGGCAGCCTTCGTCGCGCCTGCGCCGGGGGTGACCGCCGAGAACAGACGCGCGCCTTTTCCAGGTCCGCCCGTCCATCCGTCCGCGAGGTGCGCCGCGGGCATGCCGCGCGTGCGTGGCGCGACCTCCCGCGGGGACACGCGCGTCCTCGTCGTATCCCTCGGGCTCGCGGCTCCGTTGCGATTGCGCTCGCTTGCCATCGAACCTCCCGGCGGCAGGCGCGTCGCCCCTCGCAGAGCGTAGCACCCCGGTTGCCGTACGGGAGGGGGTTCGCGCAGCGCAACCCTCGATGCAAGCTCGCACTCTTTCCAGGACGGAGGGAGCTTTCCCGGCTCGGCCCGCCCCAGGCCTTCCACCGTGGAAACCGAGCGACCGACGCTTTGCGTCAGAGTCGCGCAGCGCGCAAACGGAGCGCGTTCGTGATGACGGAGACGCTGCTCAGGCTCATGGCGGCACTCGCGATCATCGGGCTCAAGAGGAGGCCGAAGAACGGATAGAGCACACCGGCCGCGAGCGGGACGCCGAGGCCGTTGTAGACGAAGGCGAAGAAGAGGTTCTGGCGGATGTTCCGCATCGTCGCCCGCGAGAGGCGCCGCGCCCGCACGATGCCGCGCAGATCGCCGCGCACGAGTGTGATGCCTGCGCTCTCCATCGCGACGTCGGTGCCCGTGCCCATCGCGATGCCCACGGCGGCGCGCGCGAGGGCCGGCGCGTCGTTGACGCCGTCGCCGGCCATGGCCACGACCTTGCCGCTCTTCGTGAGGCGCTCGACGACGGCGCTCTTTTGATCGGGCAGGACCTCGGCTTCGATCTCGGGGATGCCGAGCTCACGCGCGACGGCCTCGGCCGTCGTGCGGCTGTCGCCCGTGAGCATGACGATCGAGAGGCCCTCTTCACGCAGCGCAGAGAGCGCCTCTTTGGCCGAGCTCTTAATCGGATCGGCCACGCCCACGAGGCCAAGGACTCGCCCGCCGCGCGTGACGAACACCACGGTTTGTCCACGTGCGCGGAGCGCCTCGGCGCGCGAGAGGGCCTCGGCGCTCTCGATCGAGAGCTCTTCGAGCAGGCGGGCATTTCCGAGCGCGGCCGGCTCGCCCTCGACGACGCCCGTCACGCCGCGACCCGTGAGGGATCGGAAGCTCGTGACGGCGGCGAGCGCGACGCCTCGTTCCTTCGCGGCCGCGAGGATCGCCGAGGCGAGCGGGTGCTCGCTGCCGCGCTCGAGGCTCGCCGCGACGCGGAGCACGGCCCTTTCGTCCGCGCCGTCGAGCGGCCCGATCGAGGCCACGGCGGGTTTGCCCTCGGTGAGCGTGCCCGTCTTGTCCACGACGAGCGTGTCCACGCGCTCCAGCGCTTCGAGCGCCTCTGCGTTCTTGACGAGCACGCCCGCCGACGCGCCGCGCCCCGTGCCCACCATGATCGACATTGGCGTCGCGAGGCCGAGCGCGCAGGGGCAAGCGATGATGAGCACCGCGACCGCGTTGAGCAGCGCGTACGCGAGGCGCGGCTCCGGGCCGACGAGCGCCCATACCACGAACGTGAGCACGGCCGTGAGCACGACGGCCGGGACGAACCACGCGCTCACGACGTCGGCGAGACGCTGGATCGGCGCGCGCGTGCGCTGCGCCTCGCCGACCATCCGCACGATCTGCGCGAGCAGCGTCCCCTGCCCCACGCGCTCGGCGCGCATCACGAAGCCGCCTGCGCCGTTCACGGTCCCGCCCGTCACGCGATCACCGACGTCTTTCTCCACCGGGATCGGCTCGCCCGTGACCATCGACTCATCCACGGAGCTCCGGCCTTCGAGCACGGCGCCGTCGACAGGAACACGCTCACCCGGCCGCACGCGGAGCCGATCCCCCACGGCGACGCTCTCGATCGGCACGTCTTCCTCGACGCCGTCCCGCAGCCGCCGCGCGGTCTTCGGCGCGAGCCCGAGCAGCGCGCGGATCGCGCCCGAGGTGCGGCTCCGCGCGCGGAGCTCGAGCACCTGACCGACGAGGACGAGCGTCACGATCACCGCCGCGGCCTCGAAGTAAACGGGCACCTCGCCGCCATGCACGCGGAACGACGCGGGGAACATCGAAGGCGCGATCGTGGCCGCGACGCTGTAGACGTAGGCTGTCCCCGTCCCGATCGCGATCAGCGTGAACATGTTGAAGCGCCGGGTCACGAGCGACGTAAAGCCGCGCTCAAAGAACGGCCACCCTCCCCACAGGACCACGGGCGTCGCGAGCGCGAGCTCGATCCACCGTTGCTGCGGCAGCACGTGTGCCCACCGCCACCCCGGCATCAGCATCGGCGCCATCACGAGCAAGAGCAGCGGTAGCGAGAGCGCGGCCGAGATCCAGAGACGCCGCGTCATGCTCTCGAGCTCGGGGTTCGGCGGCTCCTCGGCGGTCAGGATCGCCATCGGTTCGAGCGCCATGCCGCAAATCGGGCAGGATCCTGGTTTGTCCTGCCGGACCTCGGGATCCATCGGGCAGGTGTAGATCGTGGCCACGGGGAGCCCGGCGACCGGCGCCGGGGCCGCTTCCGCGACCTTCGCCGCGGGCGCCGGAGGCGCCTCGACCTTCGGCGCGAGGTATTTCTCCGGGTCCGCCGCGAACCTCTCCCGGCACCGCGGGTTACAAAACCAGTACGTCGTGCCTGCGTGCTCGTGCTGGCCGCCCTTGGCCGCCCCGGGCGTCACCATCATTCCGCACACCGGATCCTTCACCTTGGCCGGTGCTTGCTCGCTCACCCGGTGCTCCATGTTCTCCCCGGCGGGGTTTGCAAACAAAAAACCTTTCCCTTTGGATCTTCCTGGGTAAACTCCCCGCCCCCCGACTCGCCTGGTGCTCGTTCACCCCGGTTTCTGCGCTTCGAACCGGCCTTCGCCAAGCAGGCAAAAGATGCGACGAGGGGCTCGCGGGCAGCCGCGAACACAGCCAAACGAACCCCAGAAGAAGCGCGATAGAGGCCATCGAAATGAACAAGAACCTTGGCATCCTCGGCAAGAAGGTCGGGATGACCCAGATCTTCGACGAAAAGGGCGAGGTCCTCCGCTGCACCGTGGTGCAGGCGGGCGGCATCGTGATCGGCAAGCGGACGATCGAGAAGGACGGCTACAGCGCCCTCATCGTCGGCCTCGGCGAGCGCAAAGAGAAGCACACGAAGAAGCCCTTGCTCGGCACGTACCGCAAGACGCAGCAGACGCCGAAGCGCATCGTGCGCGAGCTGCGCGTGTCGGCCGAGGACGCGGCGAAGTTCGAGGTCGGTCAGAAGATCGGCGTCGATCAGGTGTTCGAGGTCGGCCAGAAGGTCGACGCGCAGGGCACGTCGCGCGGCCGCGGCTTCACCGGCGTCGTCCGCCGCTGGAACTTCGCCGGCGCCGTCCAGACGCACGGTACGCACGAGTATCGCCGTCACGGCGGCTCGATCGGTACGAACATGACCCCCGGCCGCACCCTGCCCGGCCTCAAGATGCCCGGTCACTACGGCGCCGAGACCGTGAGCGCGCTCAACCTGCGCATCGCGAAGCTCATCCCCGAGGAGGACCTCGTCCTCATCGAGGGCGCGGTCCCGGGCTCGAAGGAGGGCATCGTCCTCATTCGTGGCGCCGTGAAGAAGAAGAACGGCGGCAAGAAGGCCTGAGCGGCCCTCTCCTCGTGAGCGCGAAGGGCAAGAACCCGTACCGGAAGCCCGACACCTTCACCAAAGCGGCGAAGGCGCAAGGGTTTCCGGCGCGGAGTGTCTTCAAGCTCGAGGAGATCGATCGCCGGGTACGTCTCCTACGACCCGGGCAGCGGGTGCTCGATTTGGGCGCCGCTCCCGGGTCGTGGTCCATGTACGCCGCGCAGAAGATCGGATCCAAAGGGCACCTGCTCGCCGTGGATCTCTCGGAGATCCGGCAAGCCTTCGGCCCCAACGTCACGGTCGTGCGAGGCGACGCGCTCTCCCTCGCCAACGACGCCCTCGCGCTCTTTGCGCCCTACGACGTGGTGCTGAGCGACATGGCGCCCGCGACGACGGGCAGCAAGGCCGCGGATCAGTGGCGGAGCTACGAGCTCTTCGATCGCGCGCTCTCCGTGGCCGAGGCGCTCGGCGCGCCGGGGAGCGCCTTCGTCGGCAAGCTGTTCATGAGCGAAGAGTTCCAGAAGGCGCGCGAGAGGCTGCGCTCGCTCTACGACGAGGTGCGCGTGATCCGGCCCGAAGGCACGCGCAGCGTGAGCTCCGAGGTCTTCCTCGTCGGGCTCGCTCGGAAACAACCATCGCCGTGAGCGTGTGGATCTTCGGCTACGGCTCGCTGCTCTGGCGGCCCGGCTTCCCTTACGTCGAGGCGAAGGCCGCGCGCGTCGCGGGTTTGTCGCGACGACTCGAACAAGGCTCGCCCGATCATCGCGGCACGCCGGAGAGGCTCGGCCGCGTGGCGACACTCGTCCCCGCGCCCAGCGCGCACGTGGGCGGCCTCGTGTACGCGCTCGCGCCTGCGGAGGCGGACGCGATCCTCGCCGCGCTCGATGAACGCGAGCAGGGCGGATACGACCGCGTCACGGTCCGCGCGGAGCTTCACGGCGCCGCGGCGAACGACGGGATCGCATCGATCGAGGCAATCACCTGGATCGCACGCCCCGGAAATCCGTGGCACCTCGGGCCTGCGCCGTTCGAGACGATGGTGGCCGACGTGCTCGAAGCGCGCGGGCCGAGCGGGACGAACGTGGAGTACGTCCTGCGCCTTTCGGAGACGCTCGTAACGCTCGGCTTCGAGGACGATCACGTCTCCTCGCTGGCCGACGCGGTGCGCGCCGCGCTCGCGAATCCCCCGCGTTACTCGACGCGCACGTAACCCGACGAGATCAGCTTGAGGAGCGTGCGGCCCGTGTCGAGGTCGCTCGTGGTGCTCTTGTCCATGACCACGTGCATCTCGGCGTGGTTCCACACGGCCTGCAGCACGTCGAGTTCCACCGGCGAGAGATCGCGGATGAGCGGCTTCAGCGGGAGCGCGACCGAGAGCTGCGCGTTTTTCCCGGGCAGCTTGTGCTTGATCGCGTTGAGCTCGTCGAGCTGACGGAGCCCTTCCATCAAGATCTCCTGCACGGACACGTCGACCGGATCCTTCGGCAGGACCTCGTCGGGCGGCTCGAAGTCGAACGTGCCGCTGCCCCACGCGAGGATGCGGTACGCGGCCTTGAGCGGCGGCAGATCGGCGCTGTCGTCGAGCGACGCGTGGATGATCGTGCCCTTCTGCAGGTGGATCTTGCCGACCTCGTCGTCGGTGCGGATCACGAGAAGCCCGGTCTTCTTCGACGTACCGAGGAGCTGCAAGAGATCGGGCAGCGGGATCTCGTCGATCGCGCCGGACATGCTGCGCGTCGGCGAGCGGCCCGAGGGCGGCTGCTCGCTGCGCTTGGGAAGGCGGATCCCGGGCGACGACCCCTCGGCGACGACGACCTTCAGGATGTTCGTGCCGATGAGGACACGATCCCCTTCCTTGAGCGTCGCGCGCTTGATGCGCTCGCCGTTGACGAAGGTGCCGTTCGTCGAGCCGAGGTCCTCGATCGTGATGGGATCGCCGCACGCGATGCGCGCGTGCTTGCGGGAGACCATGTCCTCCACGAGGACCATGTCGAGCTCGCTCGAGCGCCCGACGATGATCTCCTTCTTGTCCTCCAGGAGGAACTCTCCACCCTGGTATTTGCCGGAGATGAAGCGCAGCGCGAGTCTCCGCGGCGGCGACACCTTGGGCAGTTGGCTTTCCATGCTCGGCCGAAAGATTCGCGGAGGGCGCAGGATACGCCCGCTTCGTCCTTGAAACTTTAGGGTTTCCGACCTGTGAGGGTCAAGCGTTCCTCGCGGGATCCCCCCGCCGCCTTCCGCCCGGCGAAAGGCGTGATAAGGGAGCGCTCGTGACGATGCCTGCCGGAGACCCCCTCGGGACCCACCGTGTGATCGCGCCGAAAGGTGCGCTTCCCCAGCCCGCCGAGCGGCTCGACAACGATTTTTCCAAGGTCTACGCGACCGAAATCGTCGTCGACGTCCAGACGCTCAACGTCGACGCCGCGAGCTTCCGCCAGATGGAAGAAGCCTCCGGCGGAGATCCCGACGGCGTCGCGGCGCTCGTCCTCGAGACCGTAAAGCGTCGCGGCAAGCAGCACAATCCGGTCACCGGCTCCGGCGGCATGCTGCTCGGCGTCGTCGAGCGCGTCGGTGACCTCGCAAAGGCGCGCGGCTTCGTCCCGGGCGACCGCGTCGCCACGCTCGTCTCGCTCTCGCTCACACCCCTCTGGCTCGATCGCGTGCTCGCTGTGCGCCCCGCCTCCGCGCAGCTCGACGTCGTCGGCACTGCCGCCGTCTTCCTCACGGCGCCGATCGCGCGCATCCCGACGGACATGCCCGAGCGGCTCGTCCTCGCCTTGCTCGACGTGGCCGGCGCGGCCCCGCAGGTCGCGCGCCTCTGCGGCCCCGGCGACACCGTCGTCGTGCTCGGCGCGGGCGGCAAATCGGGCCTGCTCTGCACGGCCGAGGCGCGCCGCCGCGTGGGCGAGAAGGGCAAGGTGATCGGCGTCGAGTCCTTCCCCACGTACGCCGACGACTTGCGCGCGCTCGGGATCTGCGACCACGTCGCGACGCTCGACGCGCGTGATCCGCTCGCCGTGCGTGACGCGGTCGCGCCCTTGACCGAGGGCCGCGGCGCGGACCTCGTGCTCTCGTGCGTGAACGTCCCCGGCGTCGAGCTCGCGGCGATCCTCGCGGCCCGGGATCGCGGCAAGGTCTACTATTTCGCGATGAGCACGAGCTTCACGGCCGCCGCCCTCGGCGCCGAGGGGATCGGCCGCGACGTGGATCTCTTCATCGGCAACGGCTACGCCCACGACCACGCCGAGCACACGCTCTCGCTCGTGCGCGCGAGCCGCCCGCTCCACGAGCTCATGCAACGACGTTACACGTGACGCCTGCTTTGCAGGCACCGAGGAGGCCCGTGACCCTTACGCAGAGCGCTTTGCCCATCGGACCCCAAGGGATCCTCGACGTCGCGCGCGAGCTCGGCATCTCCGAGGATCACGTCGAGCCGTACGGCCGCAACAAGGCGAAGATCGATCTCGCCGCCCTCACGCGCCCCGCCGCGGGCGCGGGCCGCCTCGTGCTCGTCTCCGCGATCAACCCGACGCCTGCGGGCGAAGGCAAGACGACGTCGTCGATCGCGCTCGCGATGGGCATGCGTCGCCTCGCAAAGCGCGCCGTGCTTTGCCTGCGCGAGCCATCTCTCGGCCCGGTCTTCGGCGTGAAGGGAGGCGGGACCGGCGGCGGACGCGCGACGCTCATGCCCGCCGACGACATCAACCTGCACTTCACGGGCGACATCCACGCGATCTCCACTGCGCACAACCTCCTGTCCGCGATGGTCGACAACGCGTGCCACTTCAACACCACGTTCGGCGACAAGGGCGCGATCGACCCGCGCCAGGTGACGTGGGGCCGTGCGCTCGACATGAACGACCGCGCGCTGCGCAACGTGCTCGTCGGCCTCGGCCGCAAGGTCGACGGCGTGCCGCGGCAGGATCGCTTCGACATCACGGCCGCGAGCGAGGTCATGGCGATCGTGGCGCTCGCCGAAGGGCCCGAAGATCTCGAGAACCGCCTCGGCCGCATCGTGATCGGTCAGAGCACGAGCGGCGCGCCGATCACGGCCGCCGACGTCGGCGCCGCCGCCGCGATGACCGCGCTCCTGCGCGACGCGATCAAGCCGAACCTCGTGCAGACCGACGAGGGCGGCCCGGCCCTCGTGCACGCCGGCCCCTTCGCAAACATCGCGCACGGCTGCTCCTCGGTCCTCGCGACGCGCCTCGGCTTGCTCTCCGGTGACTACGTGATCACGGAGGCGGGTTTCGGCTTCGATCTCGGCGGCGAGAAGTTCCTCGACATCAAGTGCCGGACGATGGGCGTCTTCCCACGCGTGCTCGTCCTCGTGGCCACGCTGCGCGCCCTCAAGATGCACGGCGGCGCTCCGGTCAAGCGCGCGGCGGAGCCCGACCCGCGGGCGCTCGAACTCGGCCTCACGCACCTCGACAAACACCTCGATTCGGCCGCGTTCTTCGGCCTTCCCGTCGTCGTATCGATCAACGTCTTCCCGAACGACACGCAAGAGGAGCTCGCTTTGGTCGAGGCAGCCATGCAGCGCCGCGGCGTGCGCGCCGTCCGCTGCGAAGGCTTCTTGCGAGGCGGCGAAGGCGCCCTCGATCTCGCCGAGGCTGTCGCGAGCGCAGCCGACGCGACCGACGACGCCCCACCTGCGCCCCGCTTCGTCTACGACCTCGGCGAGCCGCTTCGCGACAAGATCACGAAGATCGCCCGCACCATCTACGGCGCCGATGGCCTCACGTTCACCGCCGCCGCCGAGCGCGACGCCCGCCGCATCGAGGAGCTCGGCCACGGCGGCGTCCCCATCTGCATGGCCAAGACCCAGCTCTCGCTCTCCGACGATCCTGCGCTCGTTGGACGTCCAACGAACTTCCAGGTCACGGTGCGCGAGATCCGCCTGAGCGCCGGCGCAGGCTTCGCCGTCGCGCTCACGGGCGACATGATGACCATGCCGGGCCTGCCCCGCGAACCCTCCGCCCTGCGGGTCAAGCTCCTGCCCACGGGCAAGATCCGCGGCCTCATGCAGAACGACTGAGCGGCGTGGGCGTCGACGACGGCGCCCCGAGCGCGTCCATCGCCGCCGGCAGGATCACCGCGAACGTCGACCCTTTGCCCTCGTACGATCGCACCTCGATGCGCCCGCCCGCGCCCTGCGCGATGCGCTGGCTGATCGCGAGCCCGAGCCCCGTGCCCTTCTCCTTCGTGGAAAAGAACGGCAGGAAGATGTTCTCCAGGACCTTCTGCGAGATGCCCGGCCCGTTGTCCGCGACCGTGAGCTCGACGAAGGGCTCGTCGGCCATCCCCGTCCCCGACCGCGTGGTCCCACGGCCAAGCCGCACGCGCGTCGACACCGTGATCTTCCCCCGCCCCTTCATGGCCTGCGACGCGTTCCGGTAGAGGTTCATGAGCACCTGCCGGAGCTTCTCCGGATCGATCGCGACCCGCGGCAAGCTCGCATCGAGGTTCACCTCCACCGTCAGATCCTGGCTCGCGCGCTCCGTCGAGAGCACCTGCAACGTCCGACGCACGACGGCGTTCACGTCCGTCGGCACCACGGCGCCCTGGTTCGCGCGCGCGAGATCGAGCACCGATCCGACGACCCGATCGAGCCGCTCAACCTCTTCGAGGATGATGCCAATGAACTCGCGTGACTGCGGATCCGGCTCGCGCCCGTCGGGCCCGGGCTCGGCGAGGAGCTGCGCCGAACCCTTGATCGCGCCGAGCGGGTTCCGGATCTCGTGCGCGAGCCCCGCCGCCATCTGCCCGAGCACGGCGAGCCGGTCGCGCTCCTTCATCTGCTGGTAGACGCGCGAGTTCTCGATGACCACGCCGACCTGCGTGGCGATCGCGTCGAGCAGCGTGATCTCCTCGGGCGAGAAGGCGTCCCGTACGCGCTCGTCGACCACGACAAGCAGCCCCACGATCTCGTCGCCCTCGGCCCGGATCTGCAGGAGCACCGCGCCGTCCCGCAAGCTCCCGAGCACCGCGGCCGCGCTGAGCACCGCCTCGGACGCGTCCGTCCTCGCGCCGCGCGCCTTGCGCTCGCGTACCTCGCGCTTGAGCTCTTCGAGCGAGAGCGGCCCCCCTTCGAGCCGATCGAGCAGCGCGCGCGCCGTCGCCACCTCGATCCGCGGCGGCGCGCCCGGCCCGAGCGCCGCGAGCTTGTCGAACCCCGTGCCGTCCGCGTCACGCAGGTAAAGTGCGGCCTTCGTCACGCGGCGCGACTGCTCGAGCGCCGTCATCACGATCGAGCCGAGCTCGTCGAGCTCGAGCACGTGCACGAGCCGCCGGCGCGCGTCGGCGACGGACCGTTCGAGGTCAAAACGATCACGAAAAAAGAGCTTCTGGATCTGCTCTGCCACGCGCTCGCGCAGGGGATCGAAGAGGACCAGGATCACGATCGCCGCGAGCACGGCGTTCAGGTACATCGTGTTGAAGCCGCCGATGAACGTGATGAGGACGTAGAAGATCCCCGCGATCAGGAAGGCGACGGCCGTGGCGACGAGCAGACGCGCGAGCATCTCGTAGACGTCGAGCAGCCGCTCGTGGCGGAGCGCTTGCGCCAAGATGAACAGGAACACCACGCTGAGGGCCGCGCCGACGGGCGCGGGGTTCACGCCGAGGAACCACGCAAAATCAGCGACGCTCGCGAGGCCGGCGAGCGCGCCGATCACCACGAGGAAACGCACGCGCCGCTGCGTCGCGCGTGAACCGCTGCGCGCGCCGCGTTGCCCGAGCTCCCAGAGCCCCGCCGTGAGGAACGCGAAGACGTAGAAGAACACCGCGCCGCGCACGAGCCAAAAGCCCTGCTTGGGGCTCAAAACGAGCAGCACCATGGGCACCGCGAGCACGCCCGCGAGGCGCGGCAAGCGGCTCGGTCGATCCCCCTCGTGCGGGATCATCGCCTCGAAGAGGTGGAGCGCGAACTGCGGCAGGAGCACCGCGAGGATCGCGGTGAAGCGCTCCCATATCGTCTGCTGGAAGAAGCCGAAGAGCGATTGCGACAGGTACCAAAGGCCGATGTCGCCCGCGAACGCCGCGAAGAGCAGGTGCACGGTGCGGACACGGCCGCGGAGCAGGATCGAGACGGCAATGACGAGCGCGAGCGCGCCGCAGACGAGCGTGGTCCGGGTCCGGAGATCGATCCCTATCGGCACGACGAGAGCGTAACGCGCCGCCTCGGAGACGTCCCCGATCGATCGTCCGCCCGCGGACGGGCGCGACTAGTCTTGCTTCGTCCCGCTGCCCGGCGAGCTCTGCGTGCCGGCGCCGGGGACCCACGGCAGCGGATCCGGGCCGCTGCGCGCCTCGGGATCACAGCCGCCGGGCGTCACCGGGACGAGCTCTTTCCACGGCAGCGGATCCGGCATGTCGTCGGTCTGCGGAGGCGGCTCGTCAGGCACGCTGGGGGCCCCGCGA
Organism: Polyangium fumosum; assembly: GCF_005144585.1. Lineage (GTDB taxonomy): Bacteria > Myxococcota_A > Polyangia > Polyangiales > Polyangiaceae > Polyangium > Polyangium fumosum. The sequence continues at coordinate 57,053 of NZ_SSMQ01000044.1, forward strand.
TCGGTCTGCTCCTCCGCGTCGGAAGAGCTCGCCGCGAGCTCCTCGATGGCCTCGTCGAGCGCGGCGCTCTCGTCAGGCGCAGCCAGACACCCCGTGAGCACCATCGCGACGAGTGCGAAGAGTCCTCCGAGCCCGAGCGATTGTCTCCCAACGTTCATGATCCGTCCTCCGACGCACTGCCAAGTCCGTACTGCTTCACGAGCTGCGAGAGCCGCGGCCGCTTCATCCCCAGAAGCACCGCAGCGCGGGTGATGTTCCCGCCGCTCTCTTCGAGCGCGCGCGCGATGCACTCACGCTCGATCTTCCGCTTCATGTCGCTCAGGCTGACGCCCGAGCGGACGTGCGCGTACGTCACCTCGACCGGCGTCGAATCGCCCTCCCCTTGCGATCTTCGCTCGGCGAGCTGAGTGGCGCCCCCGCTCCCCCCATGCGCGTCCTGCTGCTCCGATGACGAGGGCGGCGACGAGCCCTTCGTGATCTCGGCAGCCACGCCGCGCATGTACTCGACGTTCGTCGTGAAATCCTCGAGCTCGATGACGTCGCCCTCCGCGAAGAGCGACGCGGCGCGCAGCGCGTTTTCGAGCTCGCGCACGTTGCCGTGCCACGCGTGCCGCATCAGCGCTTCGATCGCCCGATCCGAGAGCCGCTTCTGCGGCTCGCCCCGCTCCTGCGCGATGCGGGCGAGCAAGGCCGACGTGATGAGCGGCATGTCCGCGATGCGCTGGCGGAGCGCCGGGACCTCGAGCACAACCTGCCGCAGCCGGTAGTAGAGATCCTCGCGGAACTCGCCGCGCGCGACCATTCCGCGGAGATCACGGTGCGTGGCGCAAAGGATCCGCACGTTCGCGCGGATCGGCTGGGCGCCGCCGACGCGCTCGAAGCTCTTGTCCTCGAGCACGCGGAGGAGCGCGACCTGCGTTCGCTGCGAGATGTCGCCGATCTCGTCGAGGAAGATCGTGCCGCCCTCGGCGAGTTCGAAGCGGCCGCGGCGCCGCGCCTGCGCGCCGGTAAACGCGCCCTTCTCGTGGCCGAAGAGCTCAGAGAGCAGGAGCGTCTCGACGAGCGCCGAGCAGTTCACCTTGACGAGCGGGCCCGCGCGGCGCGGGCTCATCTCGTGGATCGCGTCGGCGACGAGCTCCTTGCCGGAGCCGCTCTCGCCGTGGATCAGCACGGTCGTGTCGGCCTTCGCGACCTTCTTGATGGCCGAGAGCAGCGCGAGCATGGTCGCGTCGCGCCCCACGATCCGCTCGATCGCCGTCACCGACGAGCGCGACGGCGACGACGAGGCGCGCAACGACGGCGGCGACGAGCTCAACGACGGCGAGGAGCAGCCCGCGCACGACGCATCGCCGCACCGCTCACAAGGCCGGAGCCCCGGCTCGCTCGAACGCGGCGCGCGCACTTCGAGGGCCGTGAGGCCACGAAGCTCCGGCCGCGCGAGGAATCGCTCGCGGATCCCCTCGGGCAAGGACGACGCCATGCGATCGCGGGACGCGAGCGCCGCGTGCAGGTGCGCCTCGGCCTCACGCACATCGCCCCGCGCGACCTCCGCGTGGCAAAGCAACACGCGCGCCTCGCGTTCGAGCTCGGGAGCGTCCGCTTCCCGCGCGAGATCGAGCGCCTCCTCGGCGGCGCCGTCCCACGCGTCCCCGGCGGCGCGTGCCCGCGTCGCTTCGAGGAGCGCGACCTCCGCACGCGCGCGCGTCGAGCTCGCATGCGCTCGCGCGCGCTCGATCGCCTGTGCGGCGCGCGCCACGTTGCCGTCGTCGAGCGCGATGCGCGCCGCGAGGCAGTGGCACTCGCAGAGCTTCGCGCCGTTGCTCGATCCGCTCGCGCCTGCGATGGCCGACGCGAGCTCCGCCCGCGCTTCGAGCGTCCTGCCGCGCGCGAGGTGGATCCGCGCCGCGACGAGCGCGAAGTGCGGCGCGCGTGTCCCCGGGATCGCCGGGCCGCACGCCTGTCGTCCGAACGCGAGCGTCTGCTCTGCCTCGGCCACAAGCCCGAGATCGAGCCGGAGCTCCGCGAGGTTCGGGATCACGGTGGCGAGGAAGAGCCGCTCGCGGATGCGGCGGAAGACCTCGATCGCGCGCTCCGAGAGGTGGAACGCCTCCGGATAATCGCGCTTCAGGATGGCAATGGTCGCGAGGTTCGTCAGCGCGAACCCGACGGCGCGATGCTCGCCGCGCGCCGTGCCGTCGTCGAGCACGGAGGCGAGCATCGGACGCGCCTCGTCGATCCGGCCGGCCGAGAGCACGGCGATCGCGCGGTTGAGCCGCGCCCGAAGCTCCGCGATCCCCTCACCGCCGCACGCCGCTTCCCACGCGTCGGCCGCGAAATGCGCCTCCGCCTCGCTCCACGACGCCGCCGCAAGCAGGAGCTTGCCGAGCACGTTCCGCGCCCCGAGCCGCGTCGCGAGATCCGACGCGCCGCCCTGTGCTTCCTGGGCAAACCTTCGCGCCGCTTCGAGATCACCGGCCGTGTACCGGACTTCGGCGAGCTCCACGGCCGCACGCGCGCGCGCGCCGAACGCATCCGCGCGGCCCATGGCGCGTTCGAGCACGATCGTCGCCGTCGTGAGATCGCCCTCGGCGCTGAGCGCCTTGCCCAGCGTGATCATCACCTCGGGCGCGTTTCCATCCCGCGCCGCCGCGGCCCGCGCGAACCCTGTCGCCCGCTCCGCATCGCCGACGCGAAGCGCGAGCTCGGCCGAACGCAGGAGCGCCTGCGTCGTCGACGCGTCCGAGAAGAGCGCGAGCGCCGCTTCCCACCGTCGCCAGAAATCCACCCGCGCGGAAGGCTCTGCCACACCCGCGAGCGCGCGCGTCGCGAGCAGTTCCGCCCGCTCCGCGTCGCCCGCGCGCGCCCACAACTCGGCCGCGCGGAGCATCGCCCAGGGATCCACGGGGAACACCGCTTCGAGCGCGCTCGCCACGGCGACCGCATCCTCGCGATCAGCTTCAAGCTCGATCGGTGCGGCGCCCGTGAGCTTCATCGAGCCCGCCGTGTCGATCGTCGCCACGCCCCGCGCGACGAGCGCCTCCACGTCCACGCTCGCGCCGAGTCGGCTCGCCTCCGCCGCGGGCAAACTCCGTTGCGCGAGCGCGAGCCGCGCGCAAAGCCGCCTCTGCGCCGGTTCCAGCACGATCGGCTCGGCGCGCCCGTCGAGCGGCGCCCGGCGCGCCGCCGACCACCAGCGCTCCAGCGCTTCGAGACGGCCCTCCTCCGCACCGAGACGAAGCTCGGCCGCCTGCGCGATCGCCTCCCAGTAGCGCCGCAGATCCTCCGGCGACGCGATCGGATCGATCTGCACGAGGCGCGCGCCTGCCGGCGCCGAGGCCACCTCTCTCAACACGAGCACGAGCGGCGCGGCGCCTCCACGCGGCGCGACCACGAGGCGCGCCATCTCCTCCACGACCGCCTGTCCCCAGTGCGTCGGCGTGCCTTCGGACACGACGATCATCGCGCCGTTCGCCGCGCCGAGGATCCTTGCAGCCACGAGGCGCGGCTCCACCACGTCGCCGATCCCCATCTGCGCGGCGATCTCGCGCCAGGGTTCGTCCCACGCGACCTCGGCGACTCGCACGCACGCGCGTCCGATCACCTGCGCGCGCCGCGCCGCGTGCGCGCCCACGGCCTCCAGCGTCGCGCGCGGCCCGTGCAGCACCACGAGCCCGCTCGCGCCTTTCGCGCAGAGCAGATCGTCGACCGCCGCGAGCCCGCGGAGCGAAGCGCGCAAAGGGGCGGCGATCACCGCGCCAGACGGCAGCGCGCTCGCCTCCCCGCCGAAGACACCTTCGGTGCGAACACCCAAAGGCTCCTGGGGTGAAGACCGATCAAGCGGAGAAGTGCGAGGTCCGGGGTCCGCCACGGCTTCTTCAGCGTACGGTCCGTGGCTCGCTCACCGCAACGTTTTTCAGGCGCCGCCCGGCGCCTTTTCGAGCACCGTAACGATGGCGTCGAAGCTTTCCGCCGGCGCATCGCCCAGGGCGCGCGCGAGCGGCACCTGCAACCTCGAAGCCGCCACATAAAGAGGCACGAGGTGCGGCGCCGCGCGCGAGAGCATCTCGAGGTGCCGGCCCACGCCCGCGGCGTCCCCGCGACGCACCGGCCCCGTGAGCGCCGCCGGCAAACCCATCGCTTCGACGTTGTCCGCGACGCTTCGAAGAAGCGGGCCCAGCATCGCCGCCGCCGTCTCCGCCGGCACACCCGCGCGTCCGAGCAGATCCACCCCGCCCGCGGCGAGCGCCGCGGCCCCGTTCGCCACGAGCCCGGCCGCCGCGTGGTACAGCACGCGATCGAGCCCGGAGATCGTCCGCGGCGTCATCCCGAGCTTTCGCCCGATCGCCGCCGCCGCCCGCACGGCGCGCGGATCTCCGTCCACGTGGAGCTGCCCGCGCGCGAGCGACGGCGTGACCTCCGGCGACGCGAACGAGATCATCGGGTGCATTTGCGCGACCGCGACGTTCTCGCTCCGGAGCGGCGCGAGCGGCTCCGGGCCGAGCGCGCCCGCGCAATGCACGACGACCGCCCTTTTGTGCCCCAACAATCCCGCGTCCCGGATCCGCTCGGCGAGCGGCTGGAGATCACGATCCCGCACGGCCAGGATCACGAACGGCGCGTCGATGCGCCGCGCCGGCAACCCGCTTCGTTGCGGGCGCAACGTCACCACGTACCCCGCGCGGCGCAGCGCCCGCGCGAGCCCTGCGCCGACCTTCCCTGCGCCCAGGATGAACACGCTCTTCTGCGCGGCCATCAGCTCCTCCGGTAGAGACCCCGCTCGGCCGCGTACGCGAGCACCTCGCGCGGCACGAGCTTCTCGACGCGCTCGATCTCGCCGCTGCCGATCGCGTCTCGCACCTCGGTGCTCGAGATCTTCGGCAGCATCGGCTCCGGCGCGCCCTCGGCCATCACGCCCGCGCGGCCCACGAAGAGCGGCGGAGCGATCGCCTCGATCCGATCGAAGCGGTGCCACTTCGACAGGTCCGCGATCACGTCGGCGCCGAGCAAGAGGCGCATCGACCAGTCCGGGTGCTGCGCGGCGAGGTGCTCGAGCGTCCGCAACGTGAGGCTCTCGCCGCCGAGCTCGCGCTCCACGGAGGAGACGCGGACGCGCGGGATCCAGGCGAACGCGAGCCTGCACATCACGAGCCGATCCTCGAACGGCGCGAGCTCCTTGGCGAACGGATGCCTGTAGACGGGCACCACGAGCACCTCGTCCACGGGCTCCGTCGACAGCACGTACACCGCCGCGAGCACGTGCGCGACGTGCGGCGGGTTGAAGCTCCCTCCGAACACGGCGACCCGATGCCCCGACGCGGCCGCGGGCGCGCTGCGCTCATCCGTTGCTCTTGCCATCCTGCACCCGCATTTTGACGCCCGGCAGGCTCGGCCCTCCGCCCAGCATGTCCTCTGCGGTGACGGCCCCGCTCGCGTTCCGGATCTCCACGCGCACCCCGCCCGACGGCGCCTCTTCGAGCACGGCCATGCCGCCGCCCGGCGCCCCGATCGGCCCCGGGGAGACGAACATCCGCGAACCGATGCGCTTCATCGTCGGCTCCTGGCTCCGCCCGAACACGAGCAAGCTCGCGGCCGCGATGTCGTCCTGATCGAGGATGCCTTTGTCGTAGACGAAGACCGCGACGCGCCCGTCGACGAGCTCGATCGATCGGAGCTGGCGGCTCGGGATGCTCGTCAGCGCGCGCAGCCGCGACCGCGCGCGCTCGGCGGCCACGTAGGCGTCGATCGCCTCCGGCGTCGCGCGCGCGCAGCGCACCGCCGCGCGTGCATAGAGGAGATCCTCGCTCGGGTTCGCGTCGACGAGCCGGTACGCCCAGGCCTTCGCCACGAGATCGAGCGCGCCGTCGTCCGACAGGTAGATGATTTGGTCGACCTGGACCTCGTCCAGCAGGAGCTGCGCCGCCCGTGCAAGCGCGGGCAGATCTCTGTTGGCCGGTCCGAGGATGCCTAGGCGCATCGATTCGAGAGGGTAGATCAGGCGCGAGTCCTCGTGGACCTTTGTTTGCGGGGGTCACCCCCGAGTTCGCCGTGCTATAGGGCCGTGGCCCATGTTCCGGCGTACGCGGGCCTTCCGAGATCCGGTCACGATCCACCTCGACGGCTCGCCGGTGCGGGCCGAGCGGGGCGAACCGCTCGCCGCCTCCCTCCTCGCCGAGGACAAGATCATCCTGGCGCGGAGCCCCAAGCTCCACCGCCCGCGCAGCGCGAGCTGCTTCCGCGGCGGGTGTGACGGCTGCCTCATGCGCGTCGACGGCACGCCGAACGTGATGACCTGCCTCCACGCGACCCGGGGCGACGAAGAGGTCGAGGCCCAGAACGTCGTCGGTTCGCGCCAGGCCGACCTCTTGCGGGTGACGGACTGGTTCTTCCCGAAGGGCATCGATCACCACCACTTCATGGCGGGCGTCCCTGCGCTCGGCTCCATCATGCAGAGCTTCGCGCGCAAGATCGCGGGGCTCGGTCGCATGCCCTCGGAGATCGAGGCGCCTCGGCCCGCGCGCTTGCTCGAAGCCGACGTCGTGGTCGTGGGCGCCGGCCTCGCGGGCCTCGTCGTCGCGCAAAAGCTCGGCGCGGCGGGCGCGCGTGTCGTCGTCGTCGACGACGGCCTCTCGCTCGGCGGCTCGCTCCGCGCGCTCCCCGACCAAGCGCCGCACCTCGCATCGATCCGGCCGAGCGGTGACCTCGTCTTTTCTCGCGCCACGGCGGCCGGCATCTACCTCGGGGATCTGCTCGTCGCTGCGGAAGAAGGAGCCGTCGTGGTGCGCGCGCCTGCAAAGGTCTTCGCGACGGGCGCGCACGACGGCATCTCGGCCTTCCCGGGCAACGATCTTCCCGGCGTCTTTTCGGCGCGCGCGGTCTGCCTCCTTCATACGTACGGCGTGGAGCCCGACGGCCCCGTCGTCGTCGCGGGTGAAGGGTTTTGGGCTGACGAGCTCGCACGACGGCTCGGCGATCGCGTGGTGCGCTGCGAGGCGTCCGCCCTCGCGGGCGTCGAAGGCACGGGCCAGGTGAAGCGTGTTCTCCTGCGCGAAGGCGCAGACGACGAACGCCGCATCGATACGGAGATCCTCGCTCTCGCGCTCCCCGGCGCGCCTGCGTTCGAACTCGCGGCGCAGGCCGGGGCCGAGGTGCGGTTCGATCCTACGCGCGGCTACGCGGTCGCTTGTGACGCGAACGGCGCGGCAGGCGAAGGCATCTGGGCCGTCGGCGAATGCACCGGCATGGACTTCGATCCCGACGTGATCACGGCCGCGGCCGAGCGCTGCGCCGCCGCGATCAACGCTTGAGGGCTCCGCTTCGACAAGCGGAGCTACGCCCCCAACCCCCCATCAACCGTCGATGAGCGTATCGAACAGCCCCACGCCGCCGGCGGTGAACACCGTCCCGAACACGCCCATCAGCGCGAGGTAATCGAAGAGCTCGCTCGTCTCGGCGCCTCCGAAGAGCTCGCGCGTGCCGGCCACCGCGGCGAGCAAGGTCGGCGCGAGCAGCGGAAAGAACACGCTCGCGAGCACGAGATCCCTCGCCCGCGTGCGCACCGTCATCGCGCCGAAGAGCGTCCCCACCGCGGCGATCCCCGGCGTCGCGAACAGCGCGATCAAGAGGAGTCCGGGTCCCATCCGGATCAGATCGACGGAGAAGAGCAGCGCGCTCACGGGGACCACGATCGCCTCCACGAGCCCCACGAAGATCGCCACGCTCACGGCCTTCCCCACGAAGATCGCGCCGCGCGACACGGGCAGGACGAGCAGCCCCGCGAGCGCGTTCTCCTCGCGCTCGCGTTGCCATGTTCGTCCGACGGCGAGCACCGAAGCGAACGCGACGGAGACCCATATCACCCCGGGCGCCACGCCTTCCGTTGCTTCTTGTCCTGCGAAGAACGCGAGGGACGCGATGACAGCGACGAGCACGGCGAAGAACCCGCTCGTGGTCACGATCTCGCCCGTGGACAGCTCGATGGCGAGGTCCTTCCCAGCGATGAGCGCTGCTTGCTTCAGGAATCGTTTCACGTGCGAGCTCGGAGCCGAGGGTATACACGCGTTGGCCGAGCATGCGGCGGGCGAGCACGCCGAGGCCGACAATCGCTACGAAAAATGCTACAGCGCGGGCGCCATGGCACAAGGCAAGCCTCGCGTTCGATTCGCCCCCTCTCCCACGGGCTACCTCCACATCGGCGGCGTCCGGACTGCGCTCTTCAACTGGCTCTGGGCGCGCAAGACCGGCGGCACCTTCGTCCTTCGTATCGAGGACACCGACCAGGAGCGGAGCACGCCGGAGAACGAGGCGATCATCCTGCGCGAGCTGCGCTGGCTCGGCCTCGGCTGGGACGAAGGCCCCGAGGTCGGCGGCGAGCACGGCCCGTACCGCCAGATGGAGCGGCTCCCGCTCTACCAGGAGTACGTGGCGAAGCTCATCGCGGCGGGCGCGGCCTATCGTTGTTATTGCACGAAGGAAGAGCTCGACGCCCAGCGCGAGGCCCTGAAGGCCCGCGATCCGAAGGCCCAGTTCCGTTACCCCGGCACCTGCCGCGACCGTACGGGCCCGGCTCCGGATCGCCCGTTCGTCATTCGCTTCCGCGCACCGAACTCGGGCGCCGTCACCTACCGTGATCTCGTGTTCGGCGAGGTCGTCACGCCGAACAACACGCAACAGGACGCCGTGCTCATGCGTGCGGACGGCGTCCCGCTCTACAACCTCGGCGCCGTCATCGACGACATCACCATGGGCATCACGCTCGTGGCGCGCGGCCGTGATCACATGATCAACACGCCGCCGCAGATCCTGCTCTACCAGGCGCTCGGCGCGCAGGTGCCGCAGTTCGCGCACCTGCCGATGATGCTCGCGCCGAGCGGCGAGAAGCTCTCGAAGCGGTACGGCGCGGTCTCCGTCGGCGAGTACCGCGAGCGCGGCATCTCCGCGGTGGGCCTCCTGAACTACCTCGTCCGCTTCGGCTGGTCCTTCGGCGACGAGGAGATCTTCTCGATGCAGGACCTCGTCCAGAAGTTCAGTTGGGAGAATTGCAGCAAGGCCGACGGCAAGTTCGACACGAAGAAGCTCGCGGCGATCGCGTTCGAGCAGCTCAAGTCCCCCGCGCTCACGCCCGACGAGGTGTACCTCGACGGCACGCTCCCGTTCCTCGAAAAACGAGGCTTCTCGGGCGTCGATCGCGAGACGGTCCGCGCGATCCTGCCGCTCATCCGCGAGCGCGCGCAGACGTACGCCGACGCGGCCGACGCGCTCGACTACTTCTTCCGCGATCTGCCCGTCTACGACGAGAAGGCCGTGAAGAAATTCCTCGTCGCGGACAAGGCCCCGCACCTTCGGGCCGTGCGGGATCTCTTCGCGTCGATCGACGACTTCTCCGCGAAGAACCTGGAGGCTCGGTTCGGCGAGCTCCTCACCGAGAAGAAGCTCGAGATCAAGGACGTGGCGCAGCCCGTCCGCGTCGCGGTCAGCGGCCGGACGGCGACGCCTGGGCTCTTCGACGTCCTCGCGCTCGTCGGCAAGCCGCGTGTCCTTGCGCGCCTCGATCATGCGCTCGGCCTGATTGCCGCTTCGTCCGGGGCCGGCTGAGCCGTCATGTTCGACCTCGCCTCGACGCTCCTCGCCGCGGCGGCGGGCCCGGGCGCGCGCGCCGCGCCGACGCTCTTCGAGACGGCGACCAAGGCCCTCTTCCCCGTCGCCGCGTACATCGCGCTCGCGCCCGTCCTCTGGTTCTTCTTCCGCGGCACGTGGCGCGAGCTCGACGTCGCGGCGCACGAGCACCAGCGAAAAACCCTCGCCGCGGGCTCCTACGATTACCGCCCCGCGGTGCTCTTCGTGATCACCGCGCTCGTGCTCACGCTCCAGGAATACTATGGCGGCCGTGATTTTTATGAAAATCACCTGAAGCCATTCTTGCGCGAGCTCGAAAAGCAGGGCGGATTCGGGATCGATCTCCGCAAGTGGAACGAGCTCTACGGCTACGGCTGGTGGGCATTCACGCGCGTGTTCGGGTACGTCGCGGTGCCCATGATCATCTGGAAGATCTGCTTCCGGAAGGACAGCCTGCTCGACATGGGCCTACGGGTCCGCGGCTTCTTGAAGCACGCGTGGATCTACGGGCTTTGCCTCGCGGTCGTGGTCCCGGCGGTCGTGATCGTCTCGCGGGCCCCCGATTTCGGCACGTATTACCCGTTTTACAAGCAATGCTCCCGCTCGTGGTTCGACCTCGCGATGTGGGAGATGATGTATTTCGCGCAGTTCTTCGCGCTCGAGGTCTTCTTCCGGGGCTTCTGGCTCTCGGGGTTGCGCACGACGCTCGGCTCCGGCGCGATCTTCGCGATGTGCGTGCCTTATTGCATGATTCATTATGGCAAGCCGTACCTCGAAGCGGCCGGCGCCGTGGTCGCGGGCATCGCGCTCGGCTCGCTCGCGATGCGCACGAAGAGCATCTACTCGGGCTTCCTCGTGCACGTGACGGTGGCCCTGCTCATGGATCTGCTCGCGCTCTCGCATCGAAACGCGCTGCCCACGTCGCTCTGGGGGCCCTGAACGCTCCACGGGAAGCTTCGGTCCCCCTCGTCGGTTCGGCCCCGGATGCCGCCGCCCGATCGTGTGCTATCCTGGCCTCGCTTGGCCGCCACTTCGCTCCCCTCTGCGCGCGCTGCCGTCGGCCTCCTCGGCCTCGGGGTGGCGTTGCTCCTCGTCCCTGGTCACGCGCGCGCCGACATCTATACCTACACGGACGCGCAGGGAAACGTGCACGTCACGAGCCAACCCGTCCAAGCCGGAAAATCGGGCGGGAAGATGGATCGAATCACGAGCGGAGACGGAACCAAATCGCGCAAGAAGGCCGCGCAGCTTTTCACGGTGTCGATGCCGAGTGATCGATCGCCCGAGCGTTTTGGACGGTACGACTCGTGGATCCGGGAAGGCGCGCGTCTTTATCGGCTTCCGGAGGAGCTGATTCGCGCGATCATCAAGTGCGAGAGCGACTTCGATCCGCGCGCGGTCTCGCCCACGGGCGCGCAGGGCCTGATGCAGCTCATGCCGGCGACGGCGCTGCGAATGCAGGTGCGTGACGCCTTTGATCCTCGCGAAAACATCCTCGGCGGCTCGCGTTATCTGCGGGTGCTCGCGAACATGTTCAACGGCGATCTCGAGCTCACGGTCGCTGGCTACAACGCGGGCGAAAACGCGGTGATGAAGTACCAGGGCATCCCACCCTACGAGGAAACGCAAGGGTACGTGGGCTGCGTGGTGGGGCATTATCGCAGCTTCAAAGCCGCGCGCGCGCCGCAGACGCCCGAAGACCCCTGACCCGCTCCCCCCATCGACCGCTCGCGCAACGCAGCGCAGCAATCGGGAGGCACCGCCACTCGCTGGAGACCCCGCGGCCGCCCCTGTGCTAAGATCGCCCCTTCCTGCGGGTTGCACGGACGCCCGATTGTTCTATATGGCGCTCGTCAGCCGGGCGAGCCCGAGGGCCGCCGCCATAAAAAACCCGCTTGGGGGCGAACCATGACTGCCCAAAGCCTCGTCGAGCTCAGCAAACGCACCTACGAAATCGTACCGCTCAAGCCCCCGGTCGAGCCGGCGCGGCTCGAGTACAAGAACTTCAAGGAAGCGCCGGACTGGCGGAGGATTCCCGCCTATGCCGACGTCACCGAGGAGCAATTCCTCGATCATCGCTGGCAGTCGAAGAAATCGATCACCCGGCCCGACAAACTGCTCGAAGCCCTGCGTGATCTCGTCTCCGAGGAGTTCATCAAGGACGCGACCGAGGGCTTCGCCCGCGCGCCGATGAGCGTGCGCGTCTCGCCGTACCTCCTTTCGCTCATCGACTGGAACGACCCCTATCGGGATCCGCTGCGCACCCAGTTCATCCCGCTGAAATCGCGCTTCTTGCCGGATCACCCGAAGCTCGGGCTCGACTCGCTGCACGAGCGCGCGGACGCGCCCGTCCCGGGGCTCACGCACCGCTACATCGACAAGGCCCTCTTCCTCCCGCTCGATACCTGCCCGGTCTACTGCCGCTTCTGCACGCGGAGTTATGCCGTCGGCATCGACACCGAGGAGGTCGAGAAGACCCACTTCAAGGTCGACGAGGATCGCTGGCGGGCCGCGTACACGTACATCTCCTCGCGGCCCGAGCTCGAGGACATCGTGGTCTCGGGCGGCGACGCGTACAACCTGCGGCCCGAGCAGATTCGCTCGATTGGCGAGACGCTGCTCGGCATGACGAACATCCGCCGCATCCGCCTGGCCACGAAGGGCCCGGCCGTGATGCCGCAGAAGATCCTGACGGACAACGAGTGGATCGACGCCGTCACGTACATCTCCGACCTCGGCCGCAAGCTGCACAAGGAGGTCGCGGTCCACACGCACTTCAACAACCCGAACGAGATCACGGGCATCACGCGCGACGCCATGCAGAAGCTCTTCGAGCGTGGGATCCGCGTGCGCAACCAGAGCGTGCTCATCCGCGGCGTGAACGACGAGCCGGAGACGATGAAGCTCCTCGTCAAGCGCCTCGGCCACCTCAACGTGCAGCCCTATTACGTGTACGTGCACGACCTCGTGAAGGGCGCCGAGGATCTACGCACGACCGTGGCCACGGGCGAGCACATCGAGACGCACGTGCGTGGCTCGACCGCGGGGTTCAACACGCCGACCGTGGTCGTCGACGCCCCCGGCGGCGGCGGCAAGCGCGACGTGCACTCGTACGAGTTCTACGATCGCACCACGGGCATCAGCATCTTCGAGAGCCCGAGCGTCAAGCCCGGCCAGAAGTACCTGTACTTCGATCCGATCGATCGGCTGCCGGACGAGGGGCGCGCCCGCTGGGCCGATCCGCGCGAGCATCAGGTGATGATCGACGAGGCGATGCGCGCGATCTCGTGATCGACGCAGCAGCGTGAGCACGAAGGGCTCTGCTCGGACGAACCGGGCAGAGCCCTTTTGGCTACGACGAGCGGCTCTTCTTGACCTTCGGCCGATCCTCCGGATCGGCCTCGTAGTTCGCCACCGCCTGCTCGAGCTCCTTCTTCACGCGCACCACGAGATCCGGGGGCTCGAGCACGCGCGCCGTCTCGCCGAAGCCGAGGACCCACGAGGTCAGCTCCGTCATGTCGCCGATGTCGAGCGACAAGCGCACGCCCCCGCCTTGTAGCTCCTCGATCACCTGCGACGGGTGCACCTTGCGGGTCCGTACGAAGTCGGCGACCTTCGCGCTGAAGTCGATCACCACGTGCGTCGACGCGCCGCCCGACCAGATGCCGAACGTGCCCTGGAAGTAGTCCTCGACCCGGAAGTCCGCGGGCAAGTCGAAGCGCTCCGTCGTCGCGCACTCCGTGTCGCGCATGCGGTCGAGCAAGAACGTGCGGATCTCGCCGCGGCCGGCGTGCAAGCCGACGCAGTAGATCGCGTCCTTGTAGAGCACCATCGCGTAGGGATGGATGACGACCTTGTCCTCGCGCCCGTCCTTCGCGCGTCGATATCGGCACGAGAGCGGCCGTAGATCCGCGACCGCCTGGAAGAGATCGTCGAGCGCCTCCGTGTGCGCCGCGTAGTCCTTCGGCGCGAACGGCAGGTAGAGGAAGCGCTCTTCGAGCCGCGCGTCGGCCACGCCCGCGTTCGGTCCGCGGCCAGGGCGGCGCGCGACGCCGAGGAGCTGCTGCGCCGCGAGGTCGATCTCTTCGTAGAGCGTCGAGCCACGCATCGGCTCGAACAGGCGCCGCGCGGCGAGCAGCGCATATGCCTGCGTGCGGCGGACCTCGACGCGCCGGGGTGCTTCTCCGGGGGCGAGGCGCCAGAGCCGCGTCCCGCCCGGCTTGCTCGTGGTCGAGACGAGATCGAGATCCCGCCGCACCTCCGCGAGGTAGCGGCGCATCGATCGCGGCGTCACGTCGAGCTCCCGGGCGAGCTCGTAGATCGTCAGGCCCTTCGGGTGCCGCTGCAAGAGCGCGCGCAGCGTGTCGAGGCGCCGGTGCTGCGTGAACGGGCCTTTCGGCCGGCCTCGGGGGCGCGTGGACGCAGCGGACGAGGACGCGCCTTGCGGGCTCGCTTGGGGCGCCCTCGCTTCGGAGGCCGCGGCGCGGCCCGAGACGGCGAGCGCGGCGGGCGCGGCGCGGCGCGCGGAGGAGAGTGCATCGCGTCCAGTGCTCGAAGTGCCGGATCCCACGGTACGCACCTTCGTGTATCGCAACGAGCGCCTGCGGGAAAGCGCGTTCGTGGGTCTCCCACAGGCTTCGCTTGCGCGGGCCTCATTCGGGCGGGTTTTCCGGGTTCGTCCGGGTGTATGACCCCGGTTTGGGGCCGAGGCGCGAGCTTTCGTGTCGAGGGCTTGACGTCCGTGGGGCACCATGCCGAACGGCTGTCTTCTGGACTTGGGAAACTCGCGCCTTGCTGGATCGCGAGCTTGCGTGCGACCATGGACCGCTGGCGTGCGTACGTGCTCTGCGGTTCACCCCGGTCCCGGGGGAAGCGCGGGACACGCCCGACGCGGGTCAGCGGGGACAGGACACGATGTTCACCAGGGTTCGTACACTTCTTGGGCAACGCGTGGTGCAGGTGAAGGTCGGAGCGGCGCTCGGCCTCGCGGTCGCGGCGGTCGCAGCCGCGAGCCCAGCGCTCGCGGAGCCGGCGGCGTGTTTGTCGTTTGATCCTGCGGCATGGCCGGCGCCGTCGAAGCCCTATTTCATGGTGATGTTCGACACGTCCGGATCGATGACGTCCGCGGTCGCGGGCGCCGCGAACTCGTGCGGCTACGTGAACGACCGCCTCGGGCATGGCCGTTGCGCCATGAAAAACACCTTCCAGGCGTTCGCGGGGCAGGCGAATTTCGGGCTCGCGACCTTCGCGAAGATCCAGAAGGCCTGTGACGCGGCGTGTACGCCCGAGGCCTGCCTTCACAGCGATTACCCGAACTACACCCCCATCCCGGGGTGCGGCACCGAGCCCGCGGAGTGCGGCAACCCGCCCGTGGCCCAGCCGAACTCCGGCTGCCGCGACGGCGCGAACATCGTCGTCCCGCTGCTCGTCGACAACTATTACAACCCGCCGCCGAATCCTTCGAACATCGGCGAGCTCCTCAAGTGGGTCGACAATGACTGCTCGGATCAGAAGGAGCTCTTCGCGCAGGGCAACACGCCGCTGAACGGCATGCTGCGCAGCGCTTACCGGTACTTCTCCGAAGGCTGGGCGAGCCCCGTGACGCCGGGCCTCGTGCACCCCTCGCCGCTCGGGAGCCTCGCGCAGGGAGAGCGGCCCTGTCGTTCGGTCAACGTCATCCTCGTGACCGACGGCGGCGAGAATTGCGATACCGTCGACGACGCGAAAGACGCCGCGGCGGATTTGCTCACAGGCTTCACGAAGGGCGGCATCACCTGGAGCATCAAGACGTACGTCATCGACTTCGGCCAGGTCGGCTCGCAAGCCAACCAGATCGCGGCCTCCGGCGGTACGAGCGCGGCGCAAACCGCGACGAACGAGGCTTCGCTCAGCCAGGCCTTCGCGAACATCATCGCCAGCTCGATCAAGCCCGAGAGCTGCAACAACGCCGACGACAACTGCAACGGCTGCACCGACGAGGGCTTCGTCCACTATTGCAACAAGGGTCAAGGCTGCTGCGCGTGGGCGACGCCGGCCCAACGCGCGACCTGCCTCTCGACGTACCAGGGCACGATCTCCGCGGCCGATCCCGACGGTGATCTCACGAAGCTGCCGTGCACGACGGCGGCCCAGCAGCAAGATCCGACGAGCTGGCTCTGCTTCAACCCGAAGGAGACCTGCGACGGCGTCGACAACAACTGCGATCCCGAGGCCACGATCGACGGCGACCCGCCGAACACGGTCGACGAGGGCGTCTTCAAGTGCGGCAACCCCCTGCACTGCCCCGTCGCCGAGACCTGCAACGGCCAGGACGACGACTGCGACGGCCTCATCGACGAGGGCCTCGGCGCCTCCTGCACGTGCAAGCCCTCGCCCGAGGTCTGCGACGGCTGCGACAACGACTGCGACGGCATCGCGGACAACGGCATCCCCGCGATCGCCTGCGGCCTCACGACCCCGCAGAACTGCGTCGGCACGCTCTCGTGCAAGCCGCCGCAGAACGTGCCCATCGGCACCTGCGTGCCGAGCGGCGGGTACAATACCTGCCAGAACAACCCGTTGACCGAGACGTGCGACGGCATCGACAACGACTGCGACGGCACGATCGACGACGGCGTCGCGCCGCTCGAGTGCGTGCCCGTGGGCACGCCGTCGAACCTGAACTACGGCCCGAACAGCCAGTGCAAGAAAGGCGCGCAGCCCTGCGGATCGAGCGTCTGCTCGGGCTTCGTCGGGCCGAGCGCCGAGATCTGCGACGGCATCGACAACGACTGCGACGGCACCGTCGACGAGAGCCCGTTCGGCGTGAACACGCCTTGCGGCGTGAACCAGGCGCCTTGCACGACGGGCCTCACGGCGTGCGTCAACGGCGCGCTCGTCTGCCAGGGCGGCACGCAGCCCCAGGCCGAGGTCTGCGACGGCAAGGACAACGATTGCGACGGCTCGATCGACGAGACGCCGCTCGCCGACGCGCCGGCCGCCGGCACGAACGGCTGCTGGACGAACCCCGGCAATTGCTGCACGTTCGGGAACCTCACGTGGTGCCCGCCGCCCGGCGGGACCTGCAATGGCACGGGCACGCTCACGGCGCCCTGCAACACCGGCAAGCTCGTCTGCCAGGGCCTGCAGAAGTGGGTGTGCGCGACGCCGAAGGCCCCCGAGCCCGAGGCGTGCGACGGCCTCGACAACGATTGCAACGGCATGGTCGACGACGGGAGCATCGCCCAGGTCGGACAGCCCTGCGGCAGCGACACGGGCGAGTGCCAGATCGGCGCGCTCGCGTGCGCGGCCGGCGTGCTCGATTGCGTGGGCGACATCGGCCCCACGCAGGAGCTCTGCGACGGCAAGGACAACGACTGCGACGGCACGATCGACAACGGCATCCAGGCCGGCGGCGCGTGCACCGTCGCGTACGACACCACGCTCTACCCCGGCGATCGCAGCGCGGGGCCGTGCCAGCCGGGCGTCTATCAATGCGACGGGCTGGGCGGCTCGGCGTGCATGGGCGGCATTGGCCCCTCGCCCGAGGTCTGCGACGGCCTCGACAACGATTGCGACGGCAAGGTCGACGAGAGCGGCCCCGGGCCGGACGGCATCGACGGCTCGGCGAACCCCGCCCCGCCGCCGGCCGTGAACATCGGCGATCCTTGTGGCTTGAACGTCGGCGTCTGCGCCGAGGGCAAATACGGCTGCGTCAATGGCCAGCTCACGTGCATCGGCGGCATGGAGGCCACGGACGAATCCTGCGATTGCGTCGACAACGACTGCGACGGCATGACGGACGAGCAGGATCCGGGCAAGACGAAGCTCTGCAGCGCGGGCAAGGAGTGCGTGAAGAGCGGCAGCTCCTGCGCGTGCGCCTCGCCTTGCAAGGGCGGCGAATTCCCCTGCCCGCCTGGGCAGAAGTGCGAGGACGTCACGAAGAGCGGGACTGGCGAAACGCTCGGGTTCTACTGCGTCCCCGACAATTGCGGCGATTGCTCGGTGAAGACGATCAAGGACGCGGCCGGCCACGTGATCTGCGCGCCTGCCGATACGCCGGCCGACGCGAATTGCAACAAGCCGCCCGTGTGCGTCTGCAAGGGCCAGGAGGGCTGCAAGGATCCTTGCGACGGCGTGAGCTGCCCGAGCGGCCAGGTCTGCGCGAACACCGGGCCGAGCCTCGGCAAGTGCGTGGTGGACACCTGCTACAACGTGCCTTGCCTCGGCTGCAACAAGGCGTGCAACCTCGGCTCCTGCGTCGACAACCCCTGCGTGCCCGGCGCTTGCCAGCCCGACGAGGTTTGCAAGCCGAGCGCCGATTTCACCACGTTCTCGTGCGTCTCGACCTGCGCGGGCGTCGATTGCGCGGCCGGCACGGCCTGCAAGGACGGCGCGTGCGTCCCGACCTGCGATCCTGCGTGCGACGGGGGTGAGGCCTGCGACACGAGCCAGACCCCGCCCGTGTGCGTGCAAAACAAGTGCACCGGGGCCTGCGCGAACGGCGGCTGCTGCGACCCGCTCACGGGCGCTTGTGGCAACTGCCCGTGCGAGGGTGTCCTTTGCCCGAGCGGTCAGGTTTGCAATGGCGGCCAGTGCGTCGATCCCATGGGCGGCACGGGCTCGAGCACGAGCTCGGGCGCGGGCGGCGCGGGCGGCGGTGGTCCGGGCGCGGGCGGCGGCGGCAGTACGACCGGCGTCGGCGGCACGGCCGGCGGCCCCGACAAGGGCGCTTGGGGCCTCGCGACGGGCGGCGGCGGCTGCTCTTGCTCCGCGGCGGGTGATGCTCGCTCGTCGACTGGCTGGCTCGCGCTCCTCGGTTTGCCCTTGGCGTTCCTTCGCCGGCGTCGCTCGACGCGCAGCACGAAGGCAGCCTGATTCCACCCTCCCATGGCTCGTGACCGCGGCGGGGCCCGCCCTCGCCGCGGGTCTCACGCATTTTGATCCCTTGCGCAACCATTGCTCGTGCTCGTCATGGCGCGCCGGCTTCCGATCCTGAGAATCAGGAGGCAATGGCGAGCGCCTGGCACCTGCTCCACAAGTGTTATCGACCCGCGGGCGGAGACGAGCCGATGGGCCGCAGCTTACGGCCCCGGTGAACACCGCCTCCAACCCGCGCGGAGCGGAGCCCACCCCAGGGCCCCGAACGGGCTACTTCACTGAAATCATGACGGAAAACGCCCCTTCGTCCGTCCCGATCAAGAGAGTTTACGCCTTGCACGAACTCTTGTAGGGTGGACGAGCATCATCTTCCTCGGCGGACTTGGATCGAGCGGTCTCTCGTCCGGCGACCGCCGGCAGGCGTGGTGTGGAAACCCGTGCGTCGAAACAAACCTCTGCTTTGCAAAATCCGCGTTCTTCCCGTTCCTACTTTCCTTCGGCCCGGCGCTCGTCGCGGCATGACGAGGTCCCCCGAGGACTGGATTACGAGAACATGAACAGGACCTTTTTCCCCTTCCGTAGCATCGGCCGTCGCAAGCTTGGTATCGCGTCGGTCCTTTCTGGTGCGGCCTTCGTGGCCGCCGCGTCGCTCGTGGCGCCGCCCGCCTCCGCCCAGGAGCCGGCTGCGTGCCTGAGCGCGGATCCGAAGGACTGGCCTTCGTCGGCAAAGCCGTACTTCATGATCCTCTTCGACACCTCGGGGTCAATGACGACCGGCGTCCCGAACAACTTGAACCCCGTGCCCGACTCGTGCGGCTTCGGGAAGACCCGCATCACCCACGCCAAATGCGCGCTTCGGAAGATGTTCCACGCGTTCGGCGGGCAGGTGAACTTCGGGCTCGCCGCGTTCCTGCGCGGAACGGCCACCGGCTGCACGGCCTCCTGCGCGGACGCCGGCACCGGCGAGGGGGAAGGAAACGGCACCTGCTTCTGGAGTGGGTTCTCGGGCGGCTGCGGGGTGGAGCCAACGGTGCTGCCATTCTCTGCGGGTCGTCAGGCCGCAGAGATCCTCGTCCCGATGCAGATCGACAACTTCTACGCGCCGCCGCTGCAGAATTCGAACATCCCGGAGCTGCTCAACTGGGTCGACAACAACTGCGCGCAGCACCCGACGCGGCCGCTCGGCTACGAGCTATGGGCAGAAGGCGAGACGCCGTTGAACGGCATCCTGCGCGACGCCTACCGATACCTCTCGGACCAATGGGTGCGACCGACCACCGGAACGACGTTCGAGTCCCCGATCTCGCAGTTCGGCGAGCGTGCCTGCCGCACCATCAACGTGATCCTCATCAACGATGGCCAGGAGAATTGCGACACGGAGGCCGGTGCCGCGCCCGACGCGGCCGCAGCTCTTCTCACAGGCTTCAATCGCGGCGGGATCCAATGGTCGGTCAAGACGCACGTGATCGACTTCGGCAGTTCGTCTGCACTCAACAACGCGATCGCAGCGGCCGGTGGCACGGGAACGGCGACGCCGGCGACGAACGAGACGCAGCTCTCGACGGCGCTCGCGAACATCATCGCCTCCGCCATCAAGCCCGAGACCTGCGACAACGCTGATAACAACTGCAACGGCTGCACGGACGAGGGCTTCGCCCATTACTGCAACCGGGACCAGACCTGCTGTACGTGGTCGACGCCGGCCCAGCGTACGACGTGCCTCTCGACGTACCAGAGCACGATCACCACGGCGAACCCGGGCGGCGACCTGACGAAGCTGCCCTGCACGACGCCCACGCAGGCGACCCAGCCGGCCACCTGGCTCTGCTACAACCCCAAGGAGAGCTGCGACAACGTCGACAACAACTGCGATCCGGGGCCCGCATTCGACGGCGACGCGGCGAACACGATCGACGAGGGCGTGAACAAGTGCGGCAACCCCGCGCATTGTCCCAAGCCGGAGACCTGCAACAGCCAGGACGACGATTGCGACGGGCAAACCGACGAGGGCGGCGTGTGCGTCATGCCGTGCGTCCCGTCGCCCGAGATCTGCGACGGCTGTGACAACGACTGCGACGGCGTTGCGGACAACGGCGCGCCGAGCGCGGCCTGCGGCCAGACCACCCCGGCGAACTGCGCCGGCACGCTGACGTGCAAAGCGGCGCAGAACGTGGCGATCCCCGGCGCTTGCGTGGCGAGCGGCGGCGGGTTCAACGCCTGCACGAACAACCCGCAGGTCGAGACCTGCGACAACCAGGACAACGATTGCGACGGCACCGTCGACGAAGGCGTGCCGGCCCAGCAGTGCGTGCCCGTCGGCACGCCGTCGAACCTGAACTACGGCGCGAACAGCCAGTGCAAGCGGGGCTTGCAACCCTGCAATGGCACGTGCCAGGGCTTCGTCGGGCCGAGCGCGGAGATCTGCGACGGCATCGACAACGATTGCGACGGCGTGGTCGACGAGAGCCCCTTCGGCGTCGGGACGCCTTGCGGCAACAACCAGGCGCCGTGCACCACCGGCCTCACGGCCTGCGTCAACGGCGCGCTCGTCTGCCAGGGCGGCGTGCAGCCGGGTCCCGAGGTCTGCGACGGCAAGGACAACGATTGCGACGGCTCGATCGACGAGACGCCGCTCGCGGACGCGCCGACCGGCGCCAACAACGGCTGCTGGACCGAGCCGGGCAATTGCTGCACGTTCGGCAATCTCACGTGGTGCCCGCCGACCGGCGCGACCTGCACGGGCACGGGCACGCTCACGGCGCCGTGCAACACGGGCAAGCTCGTCTGTCAGGGCACGCAGAAGTGGGTCTGCTCGAACCCGAAGGCCCCGAGCCCGGAGGTCTGCGACGGGCTCGACAACAACTGCAATGGCATGCTCGATGACGGCAGCCTCCCGCAGGTTGGCACGACGTGCGGCTCCGGTCAGGGCGAGTGCAAGACGGGCACGCTCGTCTGCGCTGGGGGCGTGCTCGATTGCACGAACGACGTCGGTCCGGTGTCCGAGATCTGCGACGGCAAGGACAACGATTGCGACGGCGTGAACGACAACGGCATCCCCTCCGGCGGACCGTGCGTTCCGACGTACGACACGACGCTTTATCCGGGCGATCGCAGCGCCTCGCCGTGCACGCCGGGTGAGTTCCTCTGCAATGGCGCGGCCGGCGTGGAGTGCCTCGGCGGCTATGCGCCGCAGCCCGAAGTCTGCGACGGCATCGACAACGACTGCGACGGCAAGGTCGACGAGAGCGGCCCTGGGCCCGACGGCGTCGACGGCTCGATGAACCCGCAACCCATGCCGGCCGGCAGCATCGGTCAGGCCTGCGGCGTGGAGACGGGCGAGTGCAAGCAGGGCGCGTACGGCTGCGTGAACGGCGGGTTCGTCTGCACGGGCGAGGTCACGCCGGTCCTCGAGGTCTGCGATTGCTCCGACAACGACTGCGACGGCCAGAACGACAACCCCAACAACGGCATCCCGCTGTGCAGCACCGGCAAGGAGTGCGTGAAGGGGAGCGCGGGCGTGTGCCAGTGCGCGAGCGCGTGCAATCCCGGCAAGGAGTATCCGTGCCCGCCCGGCCAGCAATGCCAGCAGGTGACGGAGAGCTCGACGGGTGAGAGCCTCGGCTTCTACTGCGTGTCGGAGCCCTGCGCCGATTGCGAGCTGAAGACGGTCAAGGACGCGAACGGGAATGTGCTCTGCGCGCCCGCCGATACGCCGGCCGACGCGAATTGCAACAAGCCGCCCGTGTGCGTCTGCAAGGGCCAGGCAGGCTGCAAGGATCCGTGCGACGGCGTGAGCTGCGGCGCCGGCCAGGTCTGCGCGAACGAAGGGCCGAACGCCGGCAAGTGCGTGGTGGACAACTGCTACAACGTGCCTTGCACCGGCTGCAACAAGGTCTGCAACCTCGGCTCGTGCGTGAACAACCCGTGCCAGCCGGATAGCTGCCCGGTCGATCAGATCTGCAAACCGAGCACCGATTTCACCACGTTCACGTGCGTCGCGACCTGCGCGAACGTGGAGTGCCCGGCGGGCCAGGTTTGCCAGGGCGGTACGTGCGTCGAGGCCTGCAGCCCGAATTGCGGCCCCGATCAATACTGCGACCTCGCCCAGACCCCGCCGACGTGCGTCCAGAACCAGTGCGCCGGCGCCTGCGCGAGCGGCGGCTGCTGCAACCCGGTGACGGGCGCCTGCGGCAATTGCCCCTGCGAGGGTGTCGTTTGCCCCGAGGGTCAGGTTTGCCAGAACGACTGCCCGCCGGGCGTCGCTTGCAACCGCGGTGAATGCGTCGAGCCGATGGGCGGTACGGGCTCGACCACGGGTTCGGGCGGCTCGGGTGGCTCGGGCGGCGACGGCGGCATGGCCGGCGCGGGCCCCGGCACGGGTGGATCGGCCGGCACGCCCGACAACGGCGCGTGGGGCCTCGCGACGGGCGGCGGCGGTTGCTCTTGCTCTGCGGCAGGCGATTCTCGGTCGCCGGCTGGCTGGCTCGCGCTCCTCGGTTTGCCCTTGGCTTTCGTTCGCCGCCGTCGTTCGGCGCGCAACGTGGAGGTTGCGTGATGACCTTCTCTTCCAAACTCGGATGGCTCGTGGCCGCGGCGGGGCTCACCCTCGCCGCGGGTTCCGCGGGCTGCACCACCCAAGCGTTTTGCTTCAGCGATTGCGACAGCGGCTCGGCCACGGGCACCTCGACCTCCTCCGGCACCGGCGGCGCCGGCGGTGAAGGTGGATGCCTCTTCGGCTGCGGCGGCAATGGCGGCACGGCCGGCGAGGGCGGCAGCGGCGGCGGCACCTGCGTGCCGTCCGACAGCGGCGTCGAGGAGTGCAACGGCAAGGACGACGACTGCAATGGCACGGTCGACGACGTGTCCGATTGGAGCACGCCGGAGGCCTGCGGCACCTGCGCCAACAATTGCTACCAGATCCTGCTCAACACCGACCCCGACACCATCGGCTGCACCCCGAGCGCGGATCCCGGCAAGACCCCGGGCACCTGCACTGGCCAGTGCGCGCCCGATTATTACGATCTCGATCCGTCATCGCCGGGCTGCGAGTACTACTGCGTCGCCGGCGGCGCGGACGACTCGCTCTGCAACAACAAGGACGACGACTGCGACGGCCTCAAGGACGAGGACGTCGACCTCTGCACCAGCACCACCGATTGCGGCAAATGCGGGCGCACCTGCGTCGTCCTCCACGGCACCCCGGTCTGCGAGAGCAGCACCGAGCCCGGGCAGGCGTGCAACGACAGCAACACGCAATGCAAGATCCAGTCGTGTGAGCCTGGGTTCTGGGATCTCGACGGCTCCTACGCCACGGGCTGCGAGTACCAGTGCAACATCACGAACGGCGGCGTCGAGATCTGCGGCGACAGCCTCGACAACGATTGCGACGGCAAGATCGACGACGCGGACGACCTCTCGGGCGACGCCCAGCTCGGCGTCGATTGTTACGGCGATCCCAACGGCGAGTGCGCCACGCCCGCGCACCTCGGCAAGACCATTTGCCAAGGCCACAAGATCGTCTGCGCCGGGCCCAACGTCCTCGTCGAGAACCAGAACCCCGAGCTCTGCAACAGCCTCGACGACGATTGCGACGGCATCGTCGACGAGAGCCCCACCGACGCCGGCAAGTCCTGCGGCATCAGCAACATCTTCCCCTGCGCCTACGGCACCCAGCAATGCCAGAACGGCGCGCTCGTCTGCGTCGGCAACATCGATCCCAAGCCGGAGATGTGCGACGGCGAGGACAACGATTGCGACGGCCAGATCGACAGGACCAACGGAAGCCCGCCCGCGGACTCCGTCGGCGCTTGCAACGTGCCGCTGAACCCGCCCGCAGGCTCCACCACGCCCTGCAAAGCCGGCATGAAGGCCTGCGTCGGCGGCGCCATTGTCTGCCAGAACTCCGTGACGCCCGCGCCGGGCGTGCAGGACGGCTGCAACATCGACGCGAACTGCGACGGCGCGCTGACGAACCAGCCCGACAAGCAGACCGACGTCAACAACTGCGGCGCGTGCGGCAATAGCTGCTACACGGGCGCGGTCCACTCCACGTGGGCCTGCACCTCGGGAGCTTGCCAGTTCAAGGGCTGCGAGCCGGGTTATTACGACCTCAACAACGATCAGAAGTGCGAGTACGACTGCGACTTCATCTCGGCGCAGGAGACTTGCAACGGCCTCGACGACGATTGCGACGGCCTGATCGACGAGAACGTCATTGCACCCTCGCCCAGCCAGGTCTGCGGTGTCAGCCCCTCTGCCACCAAGGCCGAGTGCACCACCGGCGTCACCGTCGCTTGCCTGATGGGCGCCTGGAAATGCACCTTCCCCGCCACCGTCTGCACCGGGCAAGCGCCGAACTACTGCACGGGCACTGCGGAGATCTGCGACGGCCTCGACAACGATTGCGACGGTGTCCAGAACGAGAACGTCGCCAACTGGAACAAGCCCTGCAACTCCGACGACGCCCTGCCCCCGCCCGGACACGGCGCCTGCCGCATGCCAGGCACCTACGAGTGTGACGGCACCATGGCCGTCAAGTGCAGCGCCACCCCGGCGAACTGCTCCAGCTTGCCCGGCGGTTGCGAGGAGAAGTGCGACGGCCTCGACAACGATTGCGACGGCATCGCCGACGAGCCCTACAGCAACAAGGGCAGCAACGCGACCTTCTACGTCAAGCCTGCCGTCACCAAGATCGGCTCGCAAAACAAGTGGATCATGCAGTTCGAGGCCAGCCGCCCCAATGCCACCGCCGTCGTCCCCGGCACCGGCAATGGCTTCTGGAGCAGCGCGCCCACGGGGTCCACGATCGACAAGACCCCGGCTTGCTCCGTGCAGAACAAGATCCCCTGGTTCAACGTCACCCCGCGTGAGGTCGAGCAGGTCTGCGCCGCCGCCGGCGGCACCGTCTGCGCCACCGCCGATTGGCAGGCTGCCGCGCGTTGGACGCCGGATGCTTGCCTCTACGGGTACGCGCCGCTTGCCGCGTGCAAGACCGGATTCGTGGCGGGCACCAAGTTCTGCAACCTCGGCCCCTCGTACGACTTCTCGCCGGATGTCGGCGATCAGGACGGCCTGCTCGTCACCGGGTCCCCGAGCCTCCAGAACTGCTGGGTTGATTGGACCGGACAAACCAATGCCCGGCTCTACGACATGACGGGTAACCTTCGCGAGATCACGAAATCCGCGACGAACACGTACCCGCTGCTCGGCGGCGCCTTCAACACGCAGGCCGAGTCCGGCGCCCAGTCGGACTTCACCTTCTACACGGTCGATCAGAACTTCCAGTTCTTCGACACCGGCTTCCGCTGCTGCTTCGCCTCGAACCCCGGCTGAACCACCCCACCCACGAAAAAGCCCACGCTCCCGCGAACCGGGACGCGTGGGCTTTTTTCTTGGGGGCCACGACAACGTGGCCCCCGCGCGGCGATCACCAGGGGAGATCGCGCATCGTCTGCTTGTACTTTTCCTTGTACAGATCGTGGCACTTCTTGCAGGAGGCCTTCGCGCCGTCGAGGTCGCCGGCCTTCGCCTTGGCCACGCCTTCGTTCGAGATGGACACCCAGCTCCCCATGCCGGGCGGCGGCTTGCCCGCGATGTAGGCCAGGGCATTGGCGATCTTCGTCAGATCGCCGCTCGACGTCGCCGAGGCCATGACCGACTTCATCCAGCCCTGCATCGGGCAGGCCTTTTGCCCCTTGGCCCCGCAATCGAACGTCTTCGGGCCGGCCGCCGCGCTCGACGCGGGCGCCGCAGAGCCGGCGGCGGGCGCCGCGGAGCCGGCGGCGGGCGCCGCGGAGGCCGTTGCGGTGGGCTCTACGGGGGCGGCAGCGGCGCTGTTCTCGGGCGGCGGGGCTGCGGCGCTCGGCGCGGGGGCCGCTGACGCGACCGGGGCCGCGGAGGCTGCAGGCTGTGTGTCCGCCGCGGCCGCGCTGGGCTTCGCCTCGGGCGAGGCACCTTCGTTCTTCGCCTCACCACCGCCGCAGCCGACGGCACCCGCGAGCGCCACAATCGCCGCGAAGCGCACTCCCTGTCTCATCCTGCTCTCCTTACATGGTGGCGAAGATCGACCTTTCTCGGCGATCCTCGCATTCCTACTCGCCCGGCCCAAGGTCCGGCCGCGAGGGGCAAGCTGCCCCGTCATTCGACTTTGATCCGTATCCACGGCCTGATGGCAAGACAAAAAAAGTGCCGATCTCTGCTCCCTCGCCGGTCCGTCCCGCTCCGCTCCGCCCCGAAGCCGCTCCGGCCGACGTTCCCAAGCTGCTTTTTACGCGCGGAGGCCATTATCCGCGGGCGATCGCGTGGTTCGGGGCCCGCTCGTTCTGGGGGCACCTCTGGCACCTCGCGGCGAGCGTCATCGCAACGGAAGACATCGACAGTCGCGCATGGATGCGACCGAGCACGCCCGACACACTGACGCGCAAGGCCGCCGCCGTGCTGGGCGGCCGCGCAGGGGCCGAGACCCTCGCCGAGGCGCTCGACCGCGACGTGTGGATCGATTTCCTCGCCGACACGGGTGATTGCGTCTCCGTGAGCCACGAGGTCGCGCGACTCGTGTTCATGACGTATGAGGTCCAAGATCCGCAGAAGCCCGGCGAGACGCTGGTGCTCCCGCGCGGCGACGTCCTCCTGTTCGGCGGCGACACGGCGTATCCGGTCGCGACGGAGCTCGAAATCCACAACCGGGTGATCGTGCCGTTCTCGCGCGTGCTGGAGGAGGTTCGGGACGGCAAACCTCGGGTGATCCTGGGAGTCCCGGGAAATCACGACTGGTATGCGGGGCTCGACGGGTTCGGGCGTATGTTCCGTGAGCGCCGCGGGACCGTGGATCTGGTGGAAACGTCGGCGCCGAACGAGGTCGTGCGGTTCGCGCAGATCGGCCACTTCATCCAGTGGGTGGAGGCGTTTCGCGTCGGTCGTTATGTGAGCAAACGATCGACCTTGCCGCTCGAAGGATATGTGCCGGTGCAGGACGCGAGTTACTTCGCGCTCAGGATCGCGCCGGGGCTCGATCTGTGGGGCGCGGATCGGCAGCTCCGCGCGGTGGACTTCGAGCAACGCGCGTTCTTCTCGTCGCTCCGAACCGAGAATCGTGGGGTCCTCTTGACCCTGGCGGATCCAGCCTACGCGTTCCTGGAGCCAAACCCCGCGGGGCAACACATCATCGACGCGCTGGATCTGCGGCTCGAAGACGACAGCGTGCTCGTGCTGACGGGCGACACGCACCACTACTGCCGCGAGCAAATCGGCAAGACGTGCCACGTGATCGCCGGCGGCGGCGGCGCGTTTTTGCATCCGGCGCGGATCATGCGGCAGGGCCTCCCGCAGCCGGCCGCCGAGTTCCCGGGGCCGAAGGCGTCGCTCGCCCTCGCGCTGCAGATCCCGTGGCAGATCGTGCACGGGCGGAGCGGGTTTCTGGTGCACCTCGCGGCCGCGTTGCTCTACCTGCCGGGGTTCACCGCCGTGCGATGGGGCGGCGCGCCGCCGCTCGTCATGTCGTTCGCGACGGCGGCGCTCGCAGGCTTCGTGTGCAGGCTGATCGGCGGCTTCCGCAATCGCTCGCTCGCGGTGTACATGCTCGCGACGATCGCGGGGCTCATGATCGGGTTCATGCCGATGCTCGCGCGCATGACGTTCACGGCGGCGGGTGGCCTCTTCGACGCGGCGGACCTCTTCGGCACGCGGCCGTGGCTCGTGCTCGTGGTCTCGGTCTACGTCGCGACGCTGGTCTTTGGTGCGTATCTGACGGCGCTGACGGTGCTCGGAATCGAGCAACACCAGGCGTTCGCGGCGCTCGCGCACCCCGGGTACAAGCACTTCGTGCGCGTGCGCGTGCGCCGCGACGGGAGCGGCGCCGACGCGTGGGTGCTCGGAAAGGTGGATCCTCTGTCCCCCTCCGATCCGGTGGTCCTGGTGGACCAGTTTTCCTGGAGGAACGAAGGCCTCTCGGCCGGCGCGCGCTCGGCGATGCCGGCGTCCTTGCTCAGGCGGATGTCAAGCGATGCGGCCCAGCAGCAAAGGCGGTGAGGCCTCGGGCGCGGAGCTGACGCGGAAGGCGCTCTGGACGCGACCCGCGATGGCCTCGGCCCCAGCCGCGCGGAGCACGTGGAGGCGCGCGAGGGGCTCGCCGCGACGCACGCCGGCGCCGCGCGGCGCGAGGATCTCGATGCCGACGGCGTGATCGACCTTCTGATCGGCGCGGGTGCGGCCCGCGCCCATGGCGACGGCGGCGAGGCCGATCTCGAGGGGATCGATCGCCGCGACGAAGCCGTCGGCCTCGGAAGGAACGAGGACGGTCTCCGGAGCACGAGGCAAGAGGAGCGGATCCTCGACGACCGCGGGATCACCGCCCTGGGCCTCGATCATGCGCTCGAAGACACGCGCGCCACGGCCGCTCGTGATCGCGTCGCGGAGCTTTTCGCGCGCGCCTTCGATGGAGGACGCGGCGTCGCCGAGGACGAGCATCTCGGCGCCGAGGGCGAGCGTGCACTCGACGAGATCGTCAGGCCCCTCGCCCTTCAAGACGTCGATGGCCTCGCGCGTCTCGATGGCGTTGCCGACGGCGCGACCGAGGACGGTGCTCATGTCGGTCAGGAGCGCGACGACGCGCTTGCCAGCGGCCTTGCCGACACGGACGAGGGCCTCGGCGAGCGCGCGGGCGTCACGCTCGGTCTTCATGAACGCGCCGCGGCCGACCTTCACGTCGAGCACGAGCGCGTCGATGCCCTCGGCGAGCTTTTTCGAGAGGATGCTGGCGACGATGAGCGGGATGGACTCGACCGTGGCCGTGACGTCGCGCAGCGCATAGATGCGCTTGTCCGCGGGGGCGATGCGGCCGGTTTGCCCGATCATGCAAACGCCGACGTCGCGGACGATGCGCGCGAAAGCGTCGGTGTCGAGCGAGACGTTGAAGCCGGGGATGGCTTCGAGCTTGTCGAGGGTGCCGCCCGTGTGACCGAGGCCGCGGCCGCTGACCATGGGCACGGGGACGCCGCAGGCCGCGACGAGGGGCGCGAGGCACAAGGAGACCTTGTCGCCGACGCCGCCGGTGGAGTGTTTGTCGACCTTGATGCCGGGGACGGAGGAGAGGTCGAGGACGTCGCCGGAGTGGAGCATGGCGCGGGTGAGGGCCACGGTCTCCGCGTCGTCCATGCCGCGGAAGAAGATGGCCATGCAGAGCGCGCTCATCTGGTAATCGGCGAGCTCGCCCGTCCCGAGGGCACGGACGAGGCGCTCGATCTGGTCGTCTGCGAGGCGGCCGCCGTCGCGTTTTTTGGCGATGAGCTCAACCAGGGTCTCCACGGGGCGGAGCATACCTCAAAGCGGCCTCGCGTCGCGCCTGCGTGCACGGCGGCTCCCCAGGGTGCAGGGCGCGCGCTACCTTTCAGCCGCATGAGCAGCGCACGCGACTTCACGACGCTCGGCTACCGGCGCATCGTCAAGCTGCTGGTCTCGCTCGTCATCGTCCCGTCCGTCCTGCTGTCGGCGATCGGCGGGTCCCTCGTGGTGATGGGCGAGGCGCGGTACAACATCCTGATCGGGATCCTCGTCCTCACGTTCTCGAGCGCGCTCGTGACGGGCGTGATCCTGGTCTGGGTGTTCCTGCGGCGGGAGCGTGATCTCTCGGAGCTACAAGCCGATTTCGTGTCGAAGGTGTCGCACGAGCTCCGGACGCCGCTGACGTCGATCCGGATGTTCACAGAGACGCTGGTGCTTCGGCGCGGGGACAAGGAGAGCGAGGATCGATGCATCCAGGCGCTCAACAAGGAGAGCGCGAGGCTCCAGCAGCTCATCGATCGGCTGCTCGATTGGGGCCGGATGCAGAGCGGCCGGCGGGTCTACGAGCTCGCCGAGCAGGACGTGGTGAAGGTGGTGGAGGAGGCGATCGCAGCCTTCGAGCCCACGCGCGAGCAGCGGCACGTGGAGCTCTCGGTGCTGTTCGAGCCGGACCTGCCGCGCGTGTGGTGCGACCACGGGGCGATCGTGATCTCGATCGTGAACCTGCTGTCGAACGCCTACAAGTACGGAGGGCAGCCGCGGAAGATCGAGCTGTCGGTGGCGCGGAAGCTCGGCGAGGTGATGATCACGGTGCGCGACAACGGCAAGGGGATCGCGCGGCGCGAGCACAAGCGTATCTTCGAAAAATTTTACCGGGTCGATGATCTGCTTGCACGGCAGCAAGAGGGATCGGGGCTTGGTCTTGCGATCGTGCAACACGTGATGCGCGCGCATCGCGGCCGCGTGATCGTGGACAGCGAGCCGGGTCGAGGCAGCGCGTTCACGCTGGTGCTGCCGATCCAGGCGAAGGTGCGGGTGTCGGAGCCGATGTCGAGCACCGGAGGGACGGCGTGAGCGTGGGAGCGGCAAGCGGCGCGGAACGTGATAGAGAGCCTGGATCGATGAACCGGGTCGGACAGGGCGGCGCGCGGCGCACGGTCCTCGTCGTGGAAGACGACGACAGCATCGCGATGGGGCTCGAGATGAACCTGTCGGCAGAGGGGTACCGCGTGCTCCTCGCGACCGACGGGGAGAGCGGGCTGTCGCTCGCGCGCGGAGGCGGGATCGATCTCTTGATCCTGGACGTGATGCTGCCGAAGCTGAACGGCTTCGAGCTGCTGCGGATGCTGCGCGCCGAGCGGTACACGATGCCGGTGATCATGCTGAGCGCGCGCGGCGCCGAGATGGACAAAGTGATGGGGCTCGAGCTCGGCGCCGAGGACTACATCACGAAGCCCTTCGGGCTGGCGGAGCTCTTGGCGCGGGTGAAGGCGGTGCTCCGGCGTGACGCGATCGCGCGAGGGGATGACGCGAACACGATCCGGGCAGCAGACCTCGAGATCCATCCGTCGACGCGGGAGGTGCGGCGCGGCGGGAAGCTCGTGGAGCTGACGGCGACGGAGTTCGACATCCTGTTTTGCCTGGTGAGCGCAGGTGGGCGCGTGCTGTCGCGCGAGCAGCTCCAGGCGAAGGTGTGGGGTCCGAGCCACCACGGGACGCCGCGCACCGTGGACAACTTCATCCTGCAGCTCCGGACGAAGCTGGAAGACGACACGGCGAATCCGCGGCACCTCGTGACGGTGCGGGGCGTGGGGTATCGGTTCGTGGTCTGACGGGGAGCGTCTTTGACATCGAAGGCGGCGAGCCCGTGATCGATGTCTCCCCCCTCCGATATCGAAGGCGGCGAGCCCGTGATCGATGTCTCCCCCCTCCGATATCGAAGGCGGCGAGCCCGTGATCGCAGTCGCCTCCCTCCGACATCAAAGGCGGCGACCCCGTGATCGATGTCTCCTCCCTCCGACATCAAAGGCGGCGACCCCGTGATCGATGTCGCCTCCCTCCGATATCAAAGGCGGCGACCCCGTGATCGCAGTCGCCTCCCTTCGATATCGAAGGCGGCGACCCCGTGATCGATGTCGCCTCCCTCCGACATCGAAGGCGGCGACCCCGTGATCGCAGTCGCCTCCCTCCGATATCAAAGGCAGCGAGCCCGTGATCGAGGTTCCCCAACCTCGTTCACGGGCTCAAGTGTGGGCGGCGCGGTCGGGCCGCTCAGGGCCGACCAGCGCCCCCCATCGCGATCAAGGCGCCTGACAGAACTTGTTGATGCTGTCGACGAGGGGGTCTTCTTGTTTGACGGCCTTGTCGAGGGCGGCCTGGGCCGAGTTGATCTTGGCGAGATCCTTCGCCTCGGCGGCGGCGGCCATGTCGCGGGCGGCCTTGGCCACGTCCTTCGCCATCGCCTGGTACTCGGTGGAGTACTTCTTCAGGTCGGGGATCGTGAGCTCCACCTTGGCGGCGTCAGCGGCGACCTTGTCCATCGCGTCGGCCATGCTCTTGAGCTCGTTCGCCCCCGTGGGATCCGTGCCGCCCTTCGGGGTCTTGTTGAGGCTCTCGACGCCCTTGTTGATCACCTCGATGAGCTGGTTGCACTCGCCGACTTTCTTCTGGCCGCAGGCCGTGGCGCCCACGAGCAAAGCAGCGCCCACGATCGCGGCCGAGAACAGGGATTGATGACGCATCTTCGACTGTCTCCTGTGGAGGGATTGGCGTTCGGTGGCCGCTTTCTTCGAAGAGGCCAGAAACTTCGGGGTCACGAGCGTATCCGCCAGTTGCCGTGGAAGGTACGTCCCACGTCGTCGGCCGTCGGGTCGGTCACGATGATCTCGGGGCGACCGTTCTCCGCGTAGACGATCGTATTTTGCCGGTAGACACGGCCAAATGCGATGGCCTCGTCGCGCTCCATGCCGTAGACGAGCCACGCAGGCTCGCGCCATACGCCTTCGGGCTCCGCCTCGGAGCCGACGCAGGGCTCGACGCGGTAACAGCCGAGGATGAGCAGATCCCGGAGCACGTGGTGACGCTGCTCGTTCACCTTGCGGGGCAGGAGCATCGAACGCGGGTTGTAGGCCGTGAGCACGGCGAAACGCCGGTTCAGGAGCTCGGGCAACGCCGAGTGATCCTGGACGATCTCGCCGTCGAGCGAGGCGCGCAGCGGCGCCCCGTGCGGGCCGGGGAACTCGTAGATCGTCGCGAGGTACGAACGGAGGAGCGCTTGGTCCATCGAGAGGTCAGACCGCTCCTACCAGAGTGGCGGCCCGCCCGCTACCAGGCTCGGCGCGTGACGGCGCACGTGGCCACGTCCCCGTGAGCCCGCCCGCGCGTCTTTCCCTTCCTGGCCGCCTGCGCTAAGCCCCTCCCCCGGGATGATCGAAGTGGAGCGCCTCTCCAAGTCGTACGGCGCCTTTCGCGCCGTGTCGGATGTGTCGTTTCACGTCGAGCGCGGCGAGGTCGTCGGCTTCCTCGGGCCGAATGGCGCCGGCAAGAGCACGACGCTGCGCATGCTCGCTGGCTTCCTCGGGCCGAGCGCGGGGCGGATTCGCATCGGGGGGCACGACATCGCCGAGGAGCCGCTGCTCGCGCGCGAGAAGCTCGGGTACATGCCCGAGACATCGCCGCTCTACCCGGAGATGCGGGTGCGCGAGTATCTCGCCTTCCGTGCCGAGGTGAAGCGCGTGCCCCGCGGCGCGCGGGGGAAGGCGGTCGAGCGGGCCGCGGAGGAGGCGCGGGTCGACGATGTCGCGGATGTGCTCGTGCGGCACCTGTCGAAGGGGTACCGGCAGCGCGTCGGGCTCGCGGATGCGCTGCTCGGGGATCCGCCGGTGCTGATCCTCGACGAGCCCACGGCGGGGCTCGATCCGAACCAGATCCGCGAGGTGCGCGAGCTCGTGAAGCGGCGCGGGAAGGACCACGCGATCCTGATCTCGACGCACATCCTGTCGGAGGTCGAGGCGACGTGCTCGCGCGCGCTCGTGGTCGCGCGGGGCAAGCTCGTGGCGTCGGGGACCATCGAGGAGCTGCGCGAGATGCGGCGCGCCTCGGGGCTCCGGATCGTCGTGCGCGGGGAGGCCAAGCGCGCGCTCGGGGTCGTTCGTGCGCTCCCGGAGGTCGCGGGGGCCGAGGAGGATGCGGGGCACGCGCCAGCGGCGGATGCGACGGCGCTCCTCGTCGAGTACCGGCGCGCCGAGGGTGGGGCCGAGGCGGCCGAGCGGATCGTCGCGGCGCTCGTCGGCGCGGGGCTCGGGGTGCGCGAGGTCGTGCCCCGCGCGGCGACGCTCGAGCAGGTCTTCTCCGAGCTCACGCGCGGCGACGAGGAAGTGGCCGAGGTGCAGGCGTGAGGGGGTTTTGGCCGATCTTCAAGCGGGAGCTCTTCGCGCTCTTCGTCACGCCGCTCGCCTGGGTGGTGATCACGTCGTTCCTGCTGCTCCAGGGCCTGCACTTCTTCCTGATCGTCGTGAACTTCGCGGCGGCGCCGGCGGAGTCGCTCGGCGACAGCGGGCCGGTGCAGGCCTTCTTCGGCCAGACGATGCTGCTCTACGTGCCGCTCCTGCTCGTCTGCCCGCTGCTCACGATGCGGCTCTTCGCCGAGGAGCGGCGAAGCGGCACGATCGAGACGCTCCTCACGGCGCCCGTGGGCACCGTGGGGGTCGTGCTGGCGAAGTACGCGGCCGCGGTGGCGACGTACGTGGTGATGTGGGCGCCGACGGTCCTCTACATCGTGATCCTCGCGCGGACCGGGGACGTCGACTGGCGGGTCGTGGGGACGAGTTACCTCTCGGTCTTCGCGATCGGCGCGGGGTACCTCGCGCTCGGCGTCATGACGAGCGCGCTCACGCAGAGCCAGCTCACGGCCGCGGTGCTCTCGGCGCTGGCGATCTCGGGGCTGTTTTTCTTCGGCTTCGCGGAGTTCATCGTGCCCGACGGTCCGGCGCACGATCTCGCGACCCACGTCTCCGTTTGGACCCAAATGAATGACGCGTCCCGCGGGCTGCTCGACTCGCGGCGGCTGCTCTTCGACGCGACCGTCGTGCTCCTGCCGCTCTTCGTCACGGTGCGCGCCGTCGAGGCGTGGAGGTGGGGATGAGCGAGGAGCGCAAGCCGAAAAAGGGCAAGAAGGCGCCGCGGTCCGAAGCTCCGAAGCCGAAGGACGTGAAGCCTCGGGCCCCCAAGGCGCCCGATCCGCCGCGCGAAGCCGCGCCCGAAGCTCCGGCCGGGACGAGCGCGGGGACCAAGCTCGGCGCGCTCGTCGGGCTCGTGGCGGCGATGGTGCTCGCGGTGCTCGTGAACGTGGTCGCGGCGCGGCACTACCGGCGCTTCGATTTCACGAAGGGCGGGCTCTACACGCTGAGCCCGGCGACCGTGCAGACGCTCCACGCGCTCGGCGAGCCGATCCGCATCGACGTGCTCTTGCCGTCGGGGGATCCGCTCGCGCTCTCGATCCGGCACCTGCTCGAAGCGTACCGGAGCGAGACGTCGCGCCTCGAAGTGCACTTCACCGATCCGGATCGCCACGCGGCCGAGTTCGTCGCGGTGCAGCGCAAGTACGACGAGCGCGTCGTCGACGGTCGGGTCGTGACGGACGCGGCGATCGTCATCGCGCGGGGCGACCGCGTGCAGTTCATCACGCCGCGGGATCTCGTCGAGGTCGAGGACGAGAACGACGTGCGCGCGCGGCCTCGCCTGGAGCAAGCGCTCACCGCGGCGATCCGCGCCGTCGTGTCCACGGATCGGCCGAAGATCTGCTTCACGACGGGGCACGACGAGAAGTCGATCGAGACGGGCGGCAGTGGCCTCGCGCCGCTCCGCGAGCGGCTCGAAAAGAACGGCCACGAGGTCGCGACCGTCGATGCCCGCGAGAAGGCCGACGACAAGGACAAGGCGCGCGCGCCGTACGCCGGTTGTCGTGTCGTCGTGGTCGCCGGGCCGGGACAGCGTTTCTCCGAGGCGGACACGAAGAAACTCGAAGGGTTCGTCGAGCAAGGCGGCAACGTCCTCGTCGCCGTCGGGCCCGTGCCGGACGAGGGGGACCAGAAGTACCTCGATCTCGGCCTCGATCCCTTGCTCGATCGCTTCGGGATCGCGCTCGCGCGGGACTTCGTGTTCGAGACCGATCCACGCCTGCGCGCCGTGCGCGGCTACGGCGAGACGTTCCTGCCGATCGCCAAGCCGCATCCGATCACCGAGGGCCTGATCCGCGCCGAGCAGCAGGGCCTCGGCGCGGTCATGACCGTGGCGAGCTCGCTCCAGAAAACGGGCAAGGGCACTGCTGCGGTGTCGCCGCTCCTGGAGACGAGCGAGGACGCCTTCGGCATGATCGACTTCTTCACGTGGGCGAAAAACCCCTCGGATCCCGCGCCGAACGACGCGGATCACAAGGGCCCGCTCACGGTCTCGTTCGCCGCGGAGATGCCCAAACGTCCGGGCGCCGAGCGCGGCGCGCGGTTCGTGGCCCTCGGCTCCGCGAGCCCGATGATGGGCGAGAACTGGCAGAGCGACGAGCTGCGCGGCACGGCGATCTTCGTCGAGAGCGCGATCGCCTGGCTCGCCTCGGCGCCCACGCCCCTCGACATCCCGAACAAGCCCGCCTTCACCGCGGGCCTGCGCATGAGCGAGGACTCGCTCGCCTCGGTCTTCCGCTACGTCGTGGTGTTCATCCCGCTCGCGTCCGTGCTCACCGGGCTCGCCGTGCACCTCCGAAGGCGCGCGACGGAGCGGCGCGGGACACGCAAGGAGAAGGAGCGAGCGTCCGAATGAGCTTCGCGAAGATCGCGAAGAAACACGCGACCACGCTCGTCCTCAGCGCCCTCGCGATCGGCGCGGGCGCCTATGTGTTCGTCGTGGATCGTGGCTCGGTCACGACCGAGGAGGCCACACAACGAAAGAAAAACGTGCTTCTCGCGTGGAGGCCCGACGAGATCACCGAGGTCGTGATCGAGCAGGGCGCGTCGTCCGCGAAGCTCACGCGCACGCCGCCCGACGCGCTCGGACAACACTTCTGGGAGGTCACGATCGGGGGCGAGCGTTTCCCCGCGGAGGCGCAGATCGTCGATCAGCTCCTCGGCACGCTGGAGTTCGCCACGCACGAGCGGGTGATCGCGCCGGACAGCGTGGATCGCGCGGCGAGCGGCCTCGATGCGCCGCGCGCGCGCCTCGTCGTGACCACGCCGGGGCGCACCACGACGCTCGCGATCGGAGGGCCCGCGCAGGCCCCGGCCGGCGCCGCGATCGTCGAGGTCCACGAGGGCGATCGCGCCTCGTTCCAGGTGATCACGAAGGAGCTCGTCACGGCCCTCGCGCTCGATCCGAGCTCGCTCCGATCCCGGGATCTCCTCCCCTACCCCACGCCCGATGTCACGCGCTTTCAGATCGAAGGCCCGAGCGGCATGTTCGCGCTCGCGCGCCCCACGGACGGGGGCGACGCGCTCCTGCTCGACGTCCCCGCGAAGGACGCAGGTCGCCGCGCCTCCCGCGCCGCCACGGACGAGTTCGAAAGCACGTTCTCCCGCATGCGGGCCGAGGCCTTCCTCTCGGACGAAGCTGCGCGCCGCGCGTCCACACCGACCGCGACGCTCACGCTGACCCCCAAGGACACGACGAAGCCCAAGGGAATCCTCGTCCTCGGCGGAGCGTGTCCCGACAAGCCGGACCTCGTCGTCGCGCTGCAGACGGCCCCCACACGCGCCGCAGCCTGCGTACCTGCGAGCTTCCTCGACGCGCTCTCCAAGCCCGAGGGCACGTTCGTGGATCGCAACGCGTTCTTCGCGACGATCGACGAGATCCACGAGGTCACGCTCACCGCGGGCGATCGCCGCATCGAGCTCGCGCGCAAGGGCACGGGCTTTCACGAGCGCGCCCCCGAGGATCGCGACATCGAGGGCGACACCGGCCGCCTCTTCCTCGAATCCCTCCTCGCCCTCCGCGCGAAGGACTTTCTTGCGCTCGGCGATCGCGCCTCGCTCGGCCTCGATCCGCCCCAAGGCAAGGTCCGTCTCGTCTCGGTCTTGCCCTCACGAAACCCCGACGGCGGCGACGACGATCGGATCGAAGAGCTGCTGATCGGCAAACCCCAGGGCGACCTCGTCCCCGTCCTGCGCGTCTCCGACAGCGCCCTCCTCGGGATCCCCGCCGATCGAGCGCGCGTGCTCTTCCCGAGCAAGATCACCCTGCGCAGCCCCACCGTGATCGACGCCCCGCAGACGAGCCTGCGCGCGATGCGCATCACCGAAGGTGATCGCGTGCAGCAGCTCGAACGCACGGCCGAGGGAAGCTTTGCGCTCAAAGAACCTCGCGGCAAAAACCTCACGGCCGATCTCGGCTTCGGCGCGGAGCTCGCCGCGTCCCTGCTCCCCTTGCGCGTCGAGCGCTTCGTCGCCGAGCGCGACGACGGCTCTTTTGGGCTCGCGAACCCGCGTTTGGTCATCGAGCTCGACCTCGCCGCAGCCAACGACGCGGGCGCGCACACCGTGCGCCTGCTCCTCGGCGCCCCGACGACCGGCGGCTCCTTCGCGCGCCTCGACGGCGACGACGCCGTCTTCGTGATCAATCCGAAGATCGAAGCCGCGGCCGGAAAATGGCTGCTCGACCGATCGATCTTCACGCTCGACGTGACCGAGATCCAGAAGGTCACCCTCACCCCTTCGGATCGGCGCAAGCCGCCCCTCGTCCTCGATCGCGTGGGAGACGCGCTGCGCATCCAGGGCGACGAGACCGCGACCGCGAAGGCCGCCGCGATCCGCGACGCCCTCGCCGACATCATCCCCGAAGGCGCCGTCCGTATCGGGCCACCTCGCAAAGAAGAGGGCCTCGATCCGCCCGCCGTCGTGATCACCATCGAGCGCCGCGGCCTCGATCCCGACGCGCCGCCCGCCGTCGATCCCCAGCGCACCCTGCGGATCTCCCTCGGCGCCGGCGACGCGTTCCGCGGGACGAACGTCACCTACGCCCGCCGCGACGGGATCGACGCGACCTACGCCATCGCGCAAGCCAAGACGCGCGTCTTCTTCGACGCCGCCCGCTAGGACATCGATCGGTTTGACAACCGATCGATGTCCTAGCTCTTTTGTCCCGAGGGGGACGCCTCGCGTCCCCCTCTCGCCCGGGCAAAGCCCGGGCGATTCACCCCCCGAGGCGAGCTCGCTTCGCGATCTCGCAGAGCGCCGAACGGGTCGGCGCTCTAGGACTCCCGCGACAGCGCGATCTTCCGAAGAAGACGGAAACTTCGAGGTGCGTCGCAGCCGATGGAGATAGTCCGGAGCACTGTTCGGACGCCCGGCCCGCCGCGCCTCGCGAGAAAACGCGGCCTTCCCGCGCGGGCCTGGATCCCCGCGAACAAGAAAGCGCAAGGGTGGACCCCTGCGGAGAAAAGAAGGTAGACTCCGTCAGCCCATGTCCACCGACCCGCGATCCACCCTGGCCGGCCTCGCTGCGCTTCAGGCTGAAACCCTCGGAAGCCCCGACGTCTGCGTCGCCGTCCTCGATGGCCCGGTCGATCTCGCGCACCCCGCCTTCCGCGGCGCGAACGTCACGGCCCTCGAGATGCCGGTGTCCAGTGACGAGGCGGCCGACCGCACACACGGCACCCACGTCACGAGCCTCGTGTTCGGCCAGCCGAGCGGCCCCGCGCCGGGGATCGCGCCGAAGGCGAAGGGCATCGTCGTGCCCGTGCACAACTTCCGCCCCGAGACCAACGCGCCCGCCGGCAACCCGCCGGATCTCGCGAAGGGCATCCGCGACGCGATCGCCGCCGGCGCCCACGTCATCACGATGCACGGCGGCGCGCTCTCGCCGGACGCGGGCATGCTCGACGCGCTCGCGAAGGCGCTCGCCCGCGCCGCCGAGCGCAACGTGCTCGTCGTCGTGGCCGCCGAGGGCGACGGCAACGAGCACTTCCACGTGCCCACGGCCGCCTCCACGGTGCTCGCCGTCGCGGCCGAGGACGCCGAGGGCAAGCTGCTCGACTTCGGCATGTGGGGACCGACCTACCGCGACAGCGGCATCGTCGCGCCGGGCGAAGGCCTCATTGGCGCGGCGCCCGGCGGGGGAACCGTCGCGCAGAGCGGCGCGACCTTCGCCGCGGCCATGGTCGCGGGCCTCGCGGCGCTCCTCCTCAGCGTCCAGATCACGCGCGGAAAGCAGCCCGATGCGCGCGCCGTCCGCTCCGCCCTGCTCCAGAGCGCGATGCCC
This sequence comes from Polyangium fumosum, assembly GCF_005144585.1. Classification (GTDB taxonomy): domain Bacteria; phylum Myxococcota_A; class Polyangia; order Polyangiales; family Polyangiaceae; genus Polyangium; species Polyangium fumosum. The sequence continues at coordinate 97,043 of NZ_SSMQ01000044.1, forward strand.
CTCACGATGTCGCAGAGCGAGCGCGGCAAGGGCGTCCTCCGCGGCCGCCTCGACGTCGCCGCCGCCCTCAAGCTCATTTGACCTCCAAGGAATCGGCGCGCCGGCGAGGTTCGTCCCTCGCCGCGCTCTCCGATTTCATCGCCGGACGAGCCGACGCCGCCTTTGCCCGCGATCGATGCGATCGCGCAAGCCCCGTGGGCAAGCCCGCCGCTTTGCGAGCCCCCTCCGCGCAAAAATGCTAGAGGGCGGGCGATGCTCGGTCCCCAGAGAATGGACGGCCTGCTCGTCATCGCCTCCGTACGCGCGGTCGATCCGAGCGCGAACCTCGACGCGATCGTGGACGTCGTCATCGAGGGAGGAACCATCACGCGTATCGGCGCGGGCGCCGCGACTTCGGACATCCTGACCTCCGAGCGAGCGCGCGTGCTCCGCGGCGAAGGGCTCTTGCTCGTCCCGGCCTTCGTGGATCTGCACGCCCACCTGCGCGAGCCGGGCCAGGAGTACAAGGAAGACATCGCGTCCGGCCTCGCCGCTGCGGCCGCGGGCGGCTTCGCGCACGTCTGCGTCATGCCGAACACGCGACCCGTCAACGACACGCGCAGCATCACGGAGGCCATGATCGCGAAGGCGCGCATGATCGAGGGCCCCGCGCTGCACCCGATCGGCGCGATCACCCTCGGCCAGAAGGGCGCCGAGCTCGTCGAGATGGCCGACCTCAAGGACGCGGGCGCCGTCGCCGTCTCCGACGACGGCCGCTGCGTCACGTCGAGCGCCGTCATGCGCCGCGCCCTCGAATACGCCGCGAACTTCGACCTCCCCGTCATCCAGCACGCCGAGGATCACGCCCTCACCGAGGGCTCGCTCATGCACGAGGGCGCCGTCTCCACGCGGCTCGGCCTGCGCGGCTGGCCTCGTGTCGCCGAGGACATCATCGTCGCGCGGGACGTGCTCCTCGCCGAGGTGACGGGCGCCAAGTACCACGTCGCCCACGTCTCCTCCCGCGGCGCCGTCCGTATCCTCCGCGAGGCCAAGGCCCGCGGCATCCGCGTCACCGCCGAGGTCACGCCGCACCACCTCACGCTCACGGACGCCTCGGTGATCGGCTACGACACGGCCTGCAAGGTGAACCCGCCGCTGCGCGAGCCCGAGGACGTCGCCGCGCTCTGCGAGGCCCTCGCCGACGGCACGATCGACTGCGTGGCCACCGACCACGCGCCGCACTCCTCCTTGGAGAAGGACTGCGAGTTCGCCGAGGCCTCGCCCGGCATGATCGGCCTCGAGCTCGTGGTGCCGCTGCTGCTCGCCCGCGTGCGCGAGGGCGCGCTCCCGCTCGCGCGTTTGATCGACGCGCTCACCGCTGCGCCGGCCCGCATCGTGGGCCTCGCCGCGCCGACGCTCCGCGCGGGGGCCCTCGCCGAGCTTTGCCTCGTGAACGCCGACAAGCGCTGGACCGTGGATCCGGCGCGCCTCCGGTCGAAGAGCAAGAACACTCCTTTCCTCGGCAAAGCCGTCACGGGCTCGGTCGAGCTCACCATGGCTGCGGGCCGCGTCGTGCACGACGTCCTGGCCCAGGGAGAAGCACGATGAGCGGCGAGCGCGCGTATCTCTGCCTCGCGGATGGCACCACGTTCGAGGGCGTCGCCTGGGGCGCGCCCGGCATCGCCACCGGTGAGGTCGTCTTCACGACGGGCATGACCGGCTACCAGGAGGTCCTCACGGATCCCTCGTATTGCGGGCAAATCGTCACGATGACGGCCCCGCAGATCGGCAACACGGGCATCAACCGCGAGGACGACGAGAGCACCACCGGCGCGCCGCACGTCGCGGGCTTCCTCGTGCGGGACCTCTCCCCCGTCGCCGCGAACTTCCGCGCGAACGAGACACTCGACGCCTACCTCGCGCGGCACGGCATCGTAGCCCTCGCGGGCATCGACACGCGCCTGCTCACGCGCACGATCCGCGATCGTGGCTCGCAAAACGGCGCGATCGGCAAGGCCTCCCCCGACGAGCTCATCCGCCGCGCCCGCGAAGCCCCCTCGATGGAAGGCCTCGACCTCGCGCAACGCGTCACGCCCAAGGAGCCCTACGTCTGGGCCGAGGGCTCGGGCGCCTTCGGCACCAAGGTCCCCGGCGCGCACGGCGCGAACAAACACGTCGTCTGCATGGACCTCGGCATCAAGCGCAACATCCTGCGCTCGCTCGTCGACGTCGGTTGCCGCGTCACCGTCGTGCCTGCGAAGACGAGCGCCGCCGAGATCCTCGACCTTGCGCCCGACGGCATCTTCGTCTCGAACGGCCCCGGGGATCCGGCGGCCGTCTCCTACGCGATCGACACCGTGCGCGGGCTCGTCGGGAAAAAGCCGCTCTTCGGCATCTGCCTCGGCCACCAGATCCTCGCGCTCGCCATGGGTGGTCGCACGTACAAGCTCAAGTTCGGCCACCGCGGCATCAACCAGCCGGTCAAGGACCTCGACACCGGCCGCATCGAGATCACCACCCAGAACCACGGCTTCGCCGTCGACCTCGCGTCCCTCGAAGGCAAGGCGCGCACGACGCACGTGCACCTCAACGACGGCACGAGCGAGGGCCTCGACCTCCCCGGCCTCTCCGCCTTCTCGGTCCAGTACCACCCCGAGGCCGCCGCCGGCCCCCACGACGCCCTCTACCTCTTCCAGCGCTTCGTCAGCCGCATGGAGGAAGCCACGCCATAACTCTTCCCAGCAGCGCCGCGAACGCCTCGAAGGTAGGGAGGGCGACGCAGGAATACAGGCCGTATTCCGAGGAGCCCGACCGACGATTCGAGGCGTGCAGCAAGCTGCTCCGAGCCGCAGAGAGCGTTGGGGTTCGGGGCGGGAGGAGGGAGGGCACTGGCACCCCGGGCCCGTTGGAAAAACATCGGGCCCCCGACGCTCTCTGCGGCTCTGTCGTGTCAAGCTCCGACCCCTCAGGATTGTTCCCCATGTCCGGCAAGAAGATTCATTTCGTCTCCCTCGGCTGCCCCAAGAACCGCGTCGACTCCGAGGTCATGCTCGGCGTCGCGCGGCGCGCCGGCTACGACCACGTCCCCGCCCCCGAGGACGCCGAGGTGATCGTCGTGAACACCTGCGGCTTCATCGGCGAGGCCAAGAAGGAGTCGATCGACGCGATCTTCGAGATGGCGAAGCTCAAGGACGAGGGGCACCTGCAGAAGCTCGTCGTCGCCGGCTGCCTCTCGCAGCGCCACCCCACCGAGATCGCCGACGAGATGCCCGAGGTCGATCACATCCTCGGATCGAGCGACATGCTCAAGCTCGAGCAGGTCCTCACGGGCAAGGCCGAGCGTATGCTCGTCGGCAACCCCGCCGATTGGGTCATCCGCGCCTCGGATCCGCGCACGATCTCCACGCCCGGCGGCAGCGCCTACGTGAAGATCGCCGAGGGCTGCAACCGCACCTGCTCCTTCTGCGTCATCCCGCAGCTCCGCGGCGGCCAGCGATCACGCCCCGTCGCGGACGTCGTCGCCGAGGTCGAGCAGCTCGTCGCCGCGGGCGTGCGCGAGGTGAACCTCGTCTCGCAAGACACCATCGCCTACGGCCGCGATCTGCCTGCCGACGCGCGCTCCACGCTCGCCGAGCTCGTGCGCCGCGTCGCGGACGTCCCGGGCCTGCACTGGGCGCGCCTCTTCTACCTCTACCCCGAGACGATCACCGACGAGCTCGTCGAGCTCATCGCGCAGCACCCGCGCGTCGTCCCCTACATCGACATGCCGCTCCAGCACGCGGCCGACGGCATGCTCCGCCGCATGCGCCGCGGCCACGGCGGCGAGCGCCTCCGCAAGCTCGTCACGCGCCTGCGCAGCGACATCCCCGACCTCACCTTCCGCACGGCCTTCATCGTCGGCCACCCCGGCGAGACCGACGAGGAGTTCAAGGACCTCGTCGACTTCGTCACCTGGGCCGAGTTCGATCGGGTCGGCGTCTTCCGTTACTCCGACGAAGAGTCCTCGCGCAGCGCCGACATGCCCGACAAGGTGACGGCGCGCGTCGCATCGAACCGCTACCGCAAGCTCATGTCGCTCCAGCGGCGCATCGCCCACAAGAAGAACAGCGCGCTCATCGGCCGCGAGCTCGAGGTCCTCGTCGAGGGCACGAGCGACGAGCACGAGTTCGTCCAGATGGGCCGCCATCGTGGCCAGGCGCCCGACATCGACGGCCAGGTCTACCTCTCGGGCGGCGAGGCGCGTCCCGGCGAGATCCGCCGCGTGCGCATCACGCAGGCGAGCGATTACGACCTCGTCGGCGAGCTGCTCGACGAAGGCGCCGAGGACCACGCGCCCACCCTCACCGTCGATCTGCCGAAGAAACGCATCAGCCTGCGCGTGCTGCAAACCGACGGGCGCACGATGGCAACGTAGTTGTCGCGGCCCTCCACGAGACGGTGCGCCTCGACCCGTTTTTCCGGGAGATCCCTCGAGGATCGACGGGGCACGTGTCGTGCACGGGGCGCCCGCGTGATGGGTCGCCGCTCCTTGCTCCGGTTCCTCGCAGCCGCCCTCCTCGCGGCGCTCCCGGGTTGCCTGAGCCCGACCCTCCCCCTCCCTCCGCCCGAGCCGCCCGATTCGATCTCGCCCCAGGCCGCGACGCCTGGCCTCTGGACCGTCTCCGGCGCGTGCCTCGAAGGCGCGATCGTCATCGTCTTCAACGAGCGCACCGGCGCGGGCGCCGTCGTCGAGGATCGCGACCGTGACGGCCGCTACGAGGTCCAGATCGAGGCCGAGCTCTGCGACCTCGCCTGGGTCGCGCAGGATCTCGGCGAGGACGAGAGCGCGCGCACGACCTTCGTCGTGCAGGACCGCACGCCGTCCGGCCTGGTCGATCCGTCCGCCTGCAAGTGACGGCGCCCTGACCGTGGCGCGGCGCGTCTGATCACGACGCGCGGAGGCCGGAGGCTGGGCCACGCGGGTTCTTGGCGGAGCCCACCTGCGAGAAGCTGCGCGTCCGCGCGAGCTGCGTGATAATTTCAGCAGGATGGCCTCCATGCCGCTCAGTGTTCCGCCGACCCCGACGAAGATCCTCGTCATCGATGACGAGCCTGCGCTCCGGCAGGTCCTCGAGATCGCCTTTCGGCGGCAGGGGATCGAGGTCGTGGCTGCGCCGGGCGTGCGCGCCGCGATGGAGGCCTTGCAGCAGAACCCGCAGCCCTTCCCGCTCGTGATCACGGACCTCGTGATGCCGGATGGATCGGGCATCGAGGTCCTCACGGCGGCGAAGCAGCGGTCGGCGGCGACGGAGGTCATCGTGATGACCGCGCATTCGAGCGTGGAGAACGCGCTCGATGCGATGAAGAAGGGCGCGTACGACTTCGTGGGCAAGCCCTTCTCGCCGGCCGAGGTCATCGCGCTCGCGCAGAAGGCCCTCGAGAAGAGCAGCATCCTCCTCGAAAACCAGCGCCTCCGCGCGCAGATCTCGCGCCTCGAACCCGCGGAGAACGACATCTTCGCGAGCCCCGCGATGGGGCGCGTCGCCGAGATCGTCGGCAAGATCGCGCCCACGCGCACCACGGTGCTCATCACGGGCGAGAGCGGCACGGGCAAAGAGCGTGTCGCGCGGGCGCTGCACGATCGCAGCGATCGTGCGGGGAAACCTTTCCTCGTGGTCAATTGTGGCGCCTTGCCCGAGGCGCTCATGGAGAGCGAGCTCTTCGGCCACGAGAAGGGCGCGTTCACGGGCGCGGGGACGCGCGCGCTCGGCCTCTTCCGCGAGGCGGACGGCGGCACGGTCCTGCTCGACGAGGTCGGCGAGCTGCCGGCCTCGCTCCAGGTCAAGCTCCTCCGCGTCCTCCAGGAGCGCAAGGTGCGGCCCGTCGGCGCGGCGGCCGAGATCCCGGTCGACGTGCGCGTCCTCGCCGCGACGAACCGCGACGTCGAGTCCGACGTCCGCGAGAACAAGTTCCGGCAGGACCTTTATTATCGACTCAACGTCATTCGAATCGAGCTGCCGCCTTTGCGGGATCGCCCGGGTGACGTGGCGCGGCTCGCCGAGCGGTTCGTGCGTCGTTTCGCGAACGAGCTCGGCAAGGACGTCCGGGGACTGACGACCGACGCATTACGCGCGCTCGACGCGTACAAGTTCCCGGGCAACGTGCGCGAGCTCGAAAACATGATGGAGCGCGCGGTGGCGCTCGCGTCGGGGCCTGCGATCGGGCTCGGTGATTTGCCTGCGCAGGTGAGCGGCCTCTCGGCGAGCCCTGCGCCTTTTCTTTCGGAGCTCCCGCCGGAGGGGTGTGTCCTCGAAGACGTGCTCGGCGAGGTCGAGCGGCGCCTCATTCTTCAGGCCCTCGAGCGGAGCGGCGGCGTGCGCAAGGCTGCGGCCAAATTGCTCGGCGTCACGTTTCGCTCGCTGCGTTACCGCCTCGCGAAGCATGGGCTCGACACGGACACGGCCGACGACGACGACGACGCGGACGGCTCGATTGTGCCTGCCCAGCCGACGGCGGGGGGGCGACGAGAATCGTCACCCCGCGAGGCCCGCCGGTGACAATTTTGGTCACCGCGCGACGCGAAAGGTAGACTGCCCGAGCGCCAAGGATCCGCCGCCATGAACGAAAACACCGGAGAAAGCCGCAGATTCGAGGTGGATCGTTCGGTTCTCCGGGAGGGCCGGGGGGCGCGGATCGCGGGTGGCACGGGCCATGCTTTAACGATGGTCACGATGCAGTTCGGTGAACGACCCAGGAGCTACGCAAAGCGCCGTGGGTTCACGCTCGCCGAGCTGATGATCGTGGTGGCGATGATCGGCGTGCTCGCGGCGCTCGCGATGGTCGGGTATCGCCGATACATTCGAGGCGCTGCGGCGTCGGAGGTCAAGGCGGTCGTCTCCGGGATTCGTATCGCGGAGGAGGCCTACAAGGCCGAGACGTTTCAGTACCTCGGGTGTACTGAGGGCTTCACGGAGTGGTATCCGGACAAGCCGAATGACAAGAAGCGCAACTGGGACAATGGGAAAGTGGGAAACCCCGTCCACGACTGCTTCATGCAGCTCAACGTGACGACCGACGGCCCCGTGCGCTTCGGGTATGCGGTGGTCGCGGGGATCGCGCCTCAGACCGGAGTCACCAATGTGGCGTATTGCCAAGGCTGGGAGACGGCGCACGCGACCGTGAATGGTCCGTGGTTCGTCGTGCAAGCTGCGGGAAACCAGGATAACGACAACGACTTCTCGCTCTTCGCGTCATCCTCGCTCACGGGCGAGCTCTGCATCGATCCGGCGAACGGCGACGACGAGTGACGAAGCATCGATAGAACGTCGGCGATTCGATTTCGTGTACACATCCCAGGATCCGACGAGCATGTTTTGACTCGTCGAGATGGGATCGATAGATTCGGGGCGGGGTTTTCCGTCCGAGAACATTTCGTCTGTCAGAGGAGGAGGTCCGTCATGCGTGCATTCAAGCGTTACGACAAGCGTGGTTTTACCCTCGTCGAGCTCATGATCGTCGTCGCCATCATCGGCGTCCTCGCGGCGCTCGCGATCTTCGGCGTGAACCGGTACCTGAAGAGCGCCAAGACGAGCGAAGCGAAGAACTCGGTCGGCCGCATCGCCCGCGCCGCCGCCGAGTCGTACGAGCGCGAAAACACGACGTCGCAGATCCTGGCCGTCGGCACGGAGTCGACCGTCCCGACGCACTCGCTCTGCGGCTCGTCCACGTCGCCCGTGCCCCTCGGCGCGAGCCCCCCGGCCGCCAAGAAGTACCAGCCGAACAACAGCGGCACGACCGATTTCGCCGGTGGCGACTCGACGAACGGCTGGAAGTGCCTGCGCTTCGAGATCAGCGACCCGATCTACTACCAGTACTCGTACACCAAGGGCAGCGCGCCCGTCGGCGCGACCGCGACGCCCGCCGGCCCCGCCGTCAACGGCACCGAGAGCTTCGAGGCCGCAGCGAAGGGTGATCTCGACGGCGACGGCAGCGAGTTCGGCATCTTCACGCTGACCGGCCAGGTCGACAACACCACGAAGCAGCTCGTCCGCGCGACGCAGGTCTTCATCTCGAACGAGTACGAGTGATCCCAACCTGAAGCGCGCCTCGGGCGCGCGGAACGGACCTCGCCTCCGAAACCCGGGCCGCCCATCGGTCCGGGTTTCGCTTTTTATCGAGCATCCTCGCGCAGACGGCAGGTTTTCCCGGCCGCAGCGCCTCGCGCATCTCGGGTGGAAAACGCCGCGGCGGCGCGCTAGAAGGGGGGCATGTCGCGATGGAGCGCGCTCGAGCTCAGCGTGGCCTTTGCGATCGGAGGCAGCGTCCTCGCGGTGGCGGTGCCCGCGTTCATCCGCAACCTGCACGCCTCCAAGCTGAGCGAGCCCCTCGACAACCTCGATCGGCTCGTCACACACGCCGTCGCCTACGCAGAGAACAAGCCGCAAGAGATCAGCTTCCCGCCGGCCGCGCCGCTCACGCCAGCCGACGTCCCGCGCGGCGTGCGCGTGACCGATCCTCCCGAGATCTGGGAGCACCTCACGTGGCGCTCGCTCGATTTCCGCATCGAGGAGCCCCACGCGTTCTCGTTCCAGTTCGAAAGCGAGCTCGATCCCGTCACGCGCGTGATGCGATTCGTGGCAACAGCACACGGAGATCTCGACGGAGACGGCAAGCTCTCGACGTTCCAGGTGCGCGGCGAGCGCGCGCCGGGACAACCCCCGCGCGTCCTGCCCGGCATGTTCGTGGATCGCGAGGTGGAGTGATGCCAGCCCGCAGCGACCTGGTCCGGACCGCGATCGTGGTGGGCATCTCGGCGCTGTGCATCGGCGCGGTGCAAGGGCGCGTCGCAGAGCAACACGCACGCGTGAAGGAGACGAGCGACGTGCATCTCCTGCCGCCGCCGAAGGAGGTCGTTACCCTCTCGTTCGGCTATCGCGCAGCACTCGCAGACGTGCTGTGGGCCCACGTGCTCGTCTCGCAGGGGCTGCACACGTTCGAGCGCCGGCGCTTCGAGAACGTCGCGGATCTCATCGACACGATCAACGAGCTCGATCCAGAGTTTCGCGATCCGTACCTGATGTCGGACGCGCTGATCACGATCCAGTTCGGAGAATCGCAACGCGCAGACGTCGTTCGAACACGCGCGATCCTGGAGCGCGGGACACGCAACCGGCCGCTCGATCCCGAAATCTGGAGGACCGCAGGTCAGTTCATCGCGTTCATCGCGCCCGGCACGTACCTGACGGATGCCGAAGAGCGCGCAGCATGGAAGGCCGACGGCGCGCGCATGCTCGCACGCGCAGCGGAGCTCGGCGGCGACGCAGGGCAGATGGGGTGGGCCGCCGTCGCAGGCGCAGGAATCCTCTCACGGCAAGGAGAGCGCGACGCAGCCATCCGTTTGATCCAGCGCACACTCGCCGTGACAGACGACGAGGAGCTACGCGAGCGGCTCCAGCGAGAGCTCGCAAAGCACATCGGCGAGGCAAAACTCGACGCCTATCGACGACGCCAAACAGAGATGCTCGACCTGGCGCGGCGAGACTTGCCATTCGTCAGCAAGTCGACGCTCTTCGTGCTCGGCCCGCCATTCGACCCCGCCTACTGCGCCGGCGGCGCACACGCAGACGATCGGCGTTGCGCACTCACGTGGAAAGCGTGGGCAGCAACAGGTTCGGACGAGCCGCGCTGAGGGGGAGCCGGGGCGCCGGGGCGCTGCCCCGGACCCCGCGGGGGGCTGTCCGCCCCCTCGACCCCGGACCAGGCACGGCCTGGACCGGGGGTGGAAGAACTGCGCGATGCGCAGTTCTTCCAACGGGCCCGTGGCAAGACCATGGAGGTGGGTTCCAAGCGGGCGACGGGCGCGCTGCCGGCTGAACCAGCAGCGCGGTGGTCTTGGTGGGCAGGATCGTCGTGGGTCTTGACCCTGGCTGTTCGAGGAACTGCGCACCGCGCAGTTCCTCGACCTGGGTCCAGCGCCTCGCTGGTCCGGGTCCCGGGGCGGACAGCCCCGGGTGGGGCCTGGGGCAAAGCCCCAGCGCGACGCCTCAGCCGTAGAGCGGGTTCACTTGAACTTGACGGCGGCCGTCTTCGTCTCGCCGGCCTTCACGGTCACGCTCACCGTCTGCTTGCCCTTGTCGGGGTGGATGAACGTCACGGTGTGCGTACCGGCGGGCACGCTGACGCCGACCTTCGGCGTGCTGCCGAGCGGACGACCGTCGAGCACGACCTTCGAGACGGGGATCGAGTTGATGTTGAGCGTGCCGTTGCCCGTGGCCGGCGGCGGTGCTTTGTCGCCGCCCGTCGACGTCGACGCGGTCGAGGACGTGCCGCTCGACGTCGAGCCGGTCGAGGCCGAGCCTGTCGTCGCGGAGCCCGTCTCCGACGCGGAGCCGCTCGCCGAGCCGCTCACCGAACCGCTCGCCACGGCGTCGTTCGTCGGCGCCTTGCCCGGCTCGAACAGCTCGATGCGGATCGGCTTCTCGGCGAGGCCATCGTCGAAGGCGAGATCCTTCGTGAAGTCGTCGAGACCCTTCTTCGTCGCGACGAGCTTCCAGCCGGCCGTGGGATCCAGCTCGATCTTGACGGGCTGGTTCTTCCACTCCTTCTCGGGGATCTTCTTCTCTTCCTTCTTCGCGTTGACGAGCTTGACGGCTGCGCCTTCGGTCGCGAGCTCCAGGACGATCTGGCCGCGCAGCACCTTCAGCTTGATCGGGCCGATCTCCTTCAGCTTGCCGGCCTCGATGTCGACCGTCTGCTCCATCCGGTCGTAGCGGTCGCCGGCCTCGAACTTGAGCTTGTGCGAGCCGGCCGTGATGTCCTTCAGCTCGACCGGGAGCACGCCCTTCTCCGTCCCGTCGACCCACACCTTCGTGTTCGGCGTCGCGGCGAGGATCTTCAGGCCCGTCACGTTCGCGTTGGCTGTGGCCGATGACGACGACGCAGGCGCTGCGCCGCTGGTATCGAGTGTGACCATCACCGGCGTCTCTTTGCCGGCCTCGACGGTCGCCGTCACCTTCTCGTCCTTGCCCAGGTCCGAGACGATCACGCGCACCGTCTTTTCGCCGGGCCCGAGCTCGGCGACCACGCAGGGCGTCGTGTCGCACTTCTTCTGGCCGTCGACGAAGATCTCGGCCTTGCTGATCGATCCGCCCTTTGCCTGGATGTCGATCTTCAGCGAGCCCTTCTTGGGCAGGAGCATGAAGACCCCGAGTCCGATGACCGCGATGAGCGCGACCGCGCCGAAGATGATGCCGATCTTGCTGCCGCCGGACGAGGACGCGGGCTGCGCGGTCACGATCCCGGGCGGCAGATCGGGACGCGGGCGGATCGCCGTCGCTTCGGAGCGCGCCGTCATCGGCATCTGCGAGGGCGGCATCGAGGGCAGCGGCACCACGCCTGCGGAGGCGAGCGTCGTGGACACGCCGGGCGCCTGCGGCGGCGGCATCGCGGCGCCGGGCGGCAAGGTGCCGAGCGGCTGAACCGACATGGGCGGGGGCAGCGGCGCGGGGCGCGCGGCGCCACCGGAGCCGGAGACCAGGGCCGCGGCCGCGCTGCTCATGGGAGCCATGCCTGCTGCGGGACGCGGGCCCGTCGGGACCTCGGGGGCGCCTTTGCTCGCGTCGAAGACGTGGGTCGACTCTTCTTCGTCGTCCCAGTCCATATTGACGGCCTTGCCGCCGGGGCCCACCTTCGCGGGGGCTTCACCGGGCGGCGCGCCGGGCGGCGGCGGAAGCGGCACGGCCGTGGCGGCAGCTCCGGGCGGCGGCGGAAGCGGCACGGCCGTGGCGGCGGCTCCGGGCGGCGGCGGAAGCGGCACCGACGTAGCGGCGGCTCCGGGCGGCGGCGGCAGTGGCACCGAC
>NZ_SSMQ01000045.1 GCF_005144585.1 Polyangium fumosum
GTGGAAGAACTGCGCGGAGCGCAGTTCTTCCACCCTCGGTCCAGGCCGTGCCTGGTCCGGGTCCCGGGGCGGACAGCCCCGGGTGGGGTCTGGGGCAACGCCCCAGCGCAGCGGCCCCAGGGGTCGTTCAGCGCCGGAGCGGGCTGTTCCGGAACCGCTCGACCAGCGCGTCGAGTGCTGCTTGATCCCCTGGGCGAGCGCCGCGCTTTGCGGCCTCCGCGAGGTCCGGCGTTGATGCGTGATCCACCATCAGCACGGCTTTCGTGATGGCCACGCGTGCGTCGCCTTCGTAGCGCAGGTACGAGGCCACGAGGGCCCGTGCTGCGGTCGCGCGTACGACGGCTTCTTCACCGCTTGCTGCGATGATGGGCGTCTTCCAGGCCCAGGCCGAGCCTACGTCGCCGAGGGATCGGGCCACGAGGATCGCGGTCTCTGCGTCCGGGTGCGCGAGCAGCGTGGAGGCGAGCGCCTCGGCTACCACGAGCCTTCGGCAGTCGCCCATCCCTGCGAGCACGCCCTTCTGCTTCGGGCCTTCTTTTTTCGCTAGGGCCACGAGCTTCTGCGCGGCGGCGTCCGTGCCCAGCTTCCCGAGCGCCGAGGCCGCGGCACGCACGAGATCCGTGTGCATCTCGGTCGTGTCGATGATCGCGAAGAGCACCGGCGCGGCGCGGCCGTCTCGGAGCGAGCCCACGGCTTCCACGAGGCCCACGCGCCATGCGTGCCATGCGTCGTCGGACATGTCGCCGCGGGGCTTCGCCTCGATCGCGAGCTCGTTCAGCATCGGCAGGAGCGCGTCCTTGCCGAGGCCCTTCAGGATGGCTGCGACTGGCACGTAGCGACCGCGCTTCTGTGCGTCGAGCGTGGGCATGTCTTCTCGCAGCCGCGCGAGCGTGTCGAAGGCGGCTGGGTTCTCGCGGCGCGCGACGTTGATCGCCTGGACGAGCGTCGCCCGATCCTGCGCGGCGAGCCGCTCCGGCCCGATCCACACGCCATCGGCCGCGTTCGCCGCACCCGTGAACGCCGAGAGCACGAGACCTGCGGCGACCAGGCTGATCCCCAGGATACGCTTTGCCTTCATAGAGCACCTTCCCACCAGGGGTTCGCTTCCGGCACGACCCGCGTCGTGTTCGACCCGCAATGCACCTCTCCGTCGTTGCGGTGATAAAGGTTCCAGTTCTCGATGAAGCTCACCGTGATGCCGTAGGGCTTGAACGCCTCGACGAGCTGCGCCTCGAAGATGTCCTGGCCGTTGATGTTCGGGCCGTGTGGCTTCGGCGGGCCGAAGACCGTGTCCGAGAGGTAGATGCCGTTCACCGTGCCCGGCTGGTAGGCGACCGAGTAGCCCTGCGCCGGCTGATGCAAGAACGGGATGCGGATGATCTCGGCGTCCGTGATGCCCGTCTCCTGCTTCAGCACCTCGAGCTGCTCAGCGACCTCGACCGCGGACGACGCGCTCTCGTTCATCACGTCGGGGTCGTTCAGCACCTCGTCGATCGTGACCTCCGCGGGCGAGTTCCCCCACCAGTATTTGCCGATGAACATGCGCACGCTGCCGTGGCCGGCCGCCTTCGCTTCCTCGAGCATCGACTTCGCGAGCCCCGCGTCGTTCAGGCCGAGCGCCCAGCCGCGCGGCGTGTTGGCTTTGACGAACGTCGTCGTCTCGTCGACGTGCCCGACCAGCAGCCACTCCGTGCTGATGTTGATGATGGGCTGCGCGTTCTGCGCGCTCACCATGCGATCGAAGCTCTTGTCCGGGTAGTACGTGGGCGTCGAGCCGCGCAGCACCCGCCCGTTCGGGTAGCTCTTCCCGTCGTGGGTGTAGGGCGGCACGGTCTCCAGGTTCCCGAACGAGTTCAGCGAATCCATCCCGTTCGAGTGCTGCGGATCGAACTGCGCGAGGGCGCCGACGTCCTTGCCGCGGAGCGCGAACACGATCCGCCCGGCGCTGCGCAGGCTGCCCGTGTGGTTCGCCGAGCGCACGTTCACGTGCATCACGTGTTGCTTGCCGCCCGCGCCGGGCATCGAGGTGTACGCGGTCTCGAAGTAGTCCTGCGTCCACTGATCCGAGTTCGCGTACTCGTAGAGCGGCTCGGCGAGACCTGCGGTCTGCATGGCCGCCTTCAGGTCGTTGCGGAACGCGGTCGACGAGGCCTCTCCCTGGACGTTCGCTGCGTAGATCGTGCGCGCCGGGTGGAGGTGGTGGCGGAAGAGCACCGGCGCCACGCGGAGCCGCACGGTGTCCTTCTCCTCCGGCATCGGCGCGCCCGAGGGATCGGTGCCCGTCACTGTCAGCGAGACGTCGACGAACCCGTCCCACACGGCCGTATCGCGCGTGATGTCGCGCGCCTCGATCGCCAGCTCGACACCGGCCGCGAGATCCGCCTGGCCGAGCTTCGTCGCGGGATCGAAGAACTCGAACGCGCCGACGGCCGTCTTCCGGAAGAGCCGCACCTGCTCCGGCGCGCTCACCGTGATCGTGCCCGTGGCGTCGGCGTAGGCCGCCGGCCACGGCGCGGCCACGATCCGCGCGAGGTCGGCGAGATCCTCCTCGCCGTTCACCACCGTATCGGCGGCGTCGTTGCACCCGATGAGCTGCGCGTCGTTCTGACCGCCCGCGGGGCACTGGTCCTCATCGTCGTCGATGTTGGCGAGGAAGATCGCGCCGTGCGCGGCGTCCCACGTGTCCTCGCCTTGATCCTCCGTGGGATCGTCGAAATCGATCGTGCCGTTGCGGTTCACGTCGGCGCGCAGATCGACGGGGCCCGTGGGCCCGCCGCCGCCTTGCCCCGCGCCGCCTTGCGCGGCTCCGCCCTGTCCCGCGCCGCCTTGTCCTGCGCCGCCCCCGACGCCTGGGCCCGAGCTGAGCCCGAGATCCTCGTCCGCTCCGCCGCACCCGGCCGCGAGCGCGGCTCCGGAGAGCGTCGCGGCGCACAGCCACGTCCATCGTCTACGCATTCGTTTCACCTCGAACGATTGTCCGTCCTGCGTGAGGCATCGATGTAGGCCGGCGAATGCCTCGCCGCAACGACCGAATCGTTACGAAATGTGTCCGTTCACGTGACGTGGGAATTGTTCGCCGAGTGTGCTCTCGACGGGAAAACGCGCGCCGCGGAACTCACGCCGGCGTTGCAGTCTGCGCGTCTTTTTCGCCGCGGAAGTAAGCCTCGGCCTTCTTGGGATCGCAGAGGAGCAAGAGCGGGATCGCCACGACCTGGACGAATGCGGCGATGAGGATCGCGCGCGAATACCCCATGCGATCCGCCAACCATCCGCCGTACCACGCCGTGAACGAGTAGCAGAGGTTCGTCATGGCCATGTAGGCCGTGAAATGGGTCGCGCCGAGCGCCGGGTTCGAGATCGTCATGAAGAAGCCGAGCGTCGCCGCGCTGTACATGCAGTACGCGAACTGGTGCGCCACCTGGTACGCGACGAGGAAGCCGAACCGCGGCCAGAGCTCTGGGTGCGCCGCGAAGGTCGCCATCACGAGCCCGATGAGGAGCATGCTCACGGCCATGATGCTCCGCTTGCCGAAGCGATCCGCGAGCGCGCCCCCGACGAGCGAGCCCACGACGCCCGCGGGCGCGTCGAAGGTGCTGAGCGCCCAGAGCGCCTCCTCGGAGAGCCCGAGGTCCTTGCGGTAGAGGCGCGTCGTGAAGGTGCCGACGAGCGCGAACCCGGCCGGCGCGCAGAAGCCGATGACGAACCCCCCGAGCCCCGGCCAGAACCGCAGCGTCCGGACGAGCTCCTTCACGTTCAGCCGCTTGCCCTCCGGCGCGAGCTCGGCGCCCTCGCTGCGAGGTCGCTCCCGCACGAGCAGCGGCGCCAGCATGATCACCCACACCGGCAGGGCCATCGCGACGAACGTGGCTTCCCATCCGATGTGCTTCGCGAGCTTCGCGCCGCCGGCGCCGATCGCGACGCCGATGATCTTCGCGGCCCACATGATGCTGTTGGCGCGCCCGGTCTCGTCGGCCGGCAGGATGTCCACCGCGAGCCCGTCCGACGCCACGTCCTGGAGCGCGGCGAACGAGTTGTGGACGAACAAGAGCACGTTGATCACGCCGAGTCGGTTCGGATCCGCGGCGGCGAGCGCGAGCAGCGGCAGCCCCATCAGGAGCTCGGCGAGGAGGATGAACGGGCGCCGCCGGCCGAACCGGCCGCCGCGGTACCGATCGAGCAGCGGCCCGAGGAAGACCTTGAAGCTCCAGGGCAGGTAGGCGATCCCCATGACCGTGCCGAGCGCCTCGTTGCTGAGCCCGCGATCGATCAGGAAGACGCGGTAGCCGCCCGCGAGAAAGCCCCAGGGGATCCCCTGCGCGAAGTACATCAAGCCGAAGAAGACGAAGCGGAGGATCCGGCTGTCCGCGAGCGTCTTGCCGCGTGGCTTCGGCGGAGCGGTCGCCTCGGGAGCAGCGTAGAGGTTCTCGGCCGGCTCGCTCATCGCGCCGAGGCTATCACGCCTCGTCGTCGCCCGAGGTCTCCGGGGCGGAGCGATCCCGGAGCCGCGGGAAGAGCGTCGCGCGGATCGACGCGGCCGGCTCGTCGAAGAGGGCTTCGAGGCGCGTGTACACGACGCCGACGAGCCGGCCTTTGGGCGGCCGAAGCGCGGCGTGCACGAACGTCACGTCGATCGTGATGCCCGCGTGCGCCGAGGCGTCCGCCGCGAGCTCGCTCGCCCGTTCGTGGCCACGCGCGCGGTCCTTCGTCGTGCGGATCCGGAGATGCAGGCCCGCGCGGAGGAGCGCGTGGTAGCTCGCCATCCACGCCATCCACGGCTCGATCGCGCCGCCCGCGCGGGCCGCCCGGAGCGCGGCGAGGCGCGCGTCGACGACGTCGAGCGGCAACGTGTCGAGCTCGTGCAGCGCGCCCGGGAAGCGCTCGGCGAGCGCCTTGAACACGGCCCGTGCGGGTAGGGGCTCGCCGCGATCCCGGGCGCGCCGGAGCGCCGCGATCTCGGCGTATTTGCCTTCGAGGGCGGCGAGCGCCTCTTGGCTCGGCGCGGACGTCTTCACAACCAGGCGTACGGGAAGGCCGTGACGTCGCCGATCGCGCGCGCGCCGAGGCCGAGCGCGATCAGCCGATCGATCCCGAGCGCGTTGCCGGCCGCGGGCGGCATGCCCTCCGCCAGCGCCGCGAGGAAACGCTCGTCGATCGGATACACGGGTTTGCCCTCGGCGCGCCGCTGCGCCTGATCCCGTTCGAAGCGCTCGCGCTGCTCGACCGGATCCGTCAGCTCGCCGAAGCCGTTGCACACCTCCACGCTGCCCACGTAGAGCTCGAAGCGCTCGGCGACACGCGGATCGTTCGGGCAGAGGCGCGCGAGCGACGCGAACGGGGCCGGGTACTCCACGAGGAAGACCGGCCGGCCGAGGCGCGCGAGGCTCGGCTCGATGTGCTCGACGAGCAGCCGAAAGAAGCGGTCCTCGTCCTCGCTCGCCATCGTGATCGCCTCGTCCGCGCTCGTGCCCGCGTAGCGCGCGAACGCCTCGCCGACGGAGATCCGCTCGAACGGCGCCGCGAGATCCACGCGTGTCCCCTCGACCTCGATCACGTGTGTCCCCGCGAGCTTCGAGACGACCGACCGGACGAGCTCCTCCGTGTCCGCGACGACCGCGTCCATCGACGCGAACGCGCGGTACCACTCGAGCATCGTGAACTCGGGGTTGTGGCGGCTGCCGATCTCGCCGCGGCGATAACACCGCGCGAGCTGAAAACAACGCGGCACGCCGCCCGCGAGCAGGCGCTTCATCTGGTACTCGGGCGACGTGATGAGCCAGAGCGGGCGACCTTCGGGACTACCCTCCACTCCGAACGCATCGAGGTGCAAATCGAGGCCGGGGCAGGGGACCATCGAGGGCGTCTCGACCTCCAGAAACCCCCGGCGCACGAAGAACGATCGCACCTCGGCGAGCGCCTCCGCACGTGCCCGGAGCGCGCGCCCCACGCCGCGAAACACGAGACGCTCGGTCTCCGTCTCCGGCGCCTCGCTCGCCGCGCCCCGCGAGACGTTCGGCGTGTGCGGCGTGTGCCGCTCGATCACGCGGCCCCCGGCGAGCTTCCCCGCGACGAACGAGGCCTCGACGATCGCGAGATCCGCCGGCGCGAGGGAGCCCTCCGCGAGCGTGATCGTCACGCGCGCGAACGCGTCGGCGAGGACGATCTCGTCGCCCACGACGTCGAGGACGCGGCCCCCCACGCGGATCGGCCCCGGCGCGCCCGCCAGCGTATCGAGATCACCCGGGGCGAACGGCGAAACCTGAGGTTCGGTCACGTCGGCACGCGCGGGGACTCAGCCTCCGCTGCCCCCGGCGCCGCCCATCCCGCCCGTGCCTCCGGCGCCGCCCATGCCGCCGGTGCCGCCCGTACCTCCGGTGCCGCCGGTGCCGCTGGCCATGCCGCCCGTACCGCCGGTGCCTCCGGTGCCTCCGCCCGCGCCGCCTGCGCCGCCGACGCCGCCGGTGAGCGCCCCGGGCGTGCACGCGGGCTCGTCACTGCCCGTCGGCGGGCAGCAGATGTCCGAGGACCCGAGTAGCTCGGTCTTCGACACGCATACGAGGCCGTCCTCGCAGTCGCTGTTGTTGTTGTCGATGCTGCAAGCCTGACCGACGCTCTGGTTCGAACACGCGGCGAAGGCGAGGCCCGCGGCGAGCGTGACCAGGACGAACCCCGGGAAGATACGGCGTGAAATCACGCCGGCTCTCTTATCATTTTTCCCGCGCCTGCTCCGGTCCCTCGTACGCCGCCTTGTTCTTCGCGTCGATCGCATCCACGAAGAGGCTCATGTACCGGCCCGCGCTCCAGAGCGAAAAGACGAGCGACGTGTAGATCAAGAGCCGCCCGACGTGCACCAGATCGACGACCCCGAAGTCGAAGATGCCGATCGTGAACCCGTAGGGGTAGCCGAGGATCAGGCACACGATCCCGATCATCTGCAGCGCCGTCTTCGTCTTGCCGCCCTCGCCCGCGGCGATGATGATGCCCTCGGACGAGGCGATCGAGCGCAGGGCCGTGATCGTGATCTCGCGCGAGATCAAGAGCACCACCGCCCACGCCGAGATGCGCCCCATCGGGACGAGCCAGACCAGCGTGCCCGTGACGATGAGTTTGTCCGCGAGCGGATCGAGGAACTTGCCGAGCACGCTGACGAGGCCTTGCCGCCGCGCGAGCCAGCCATCGAGCATGTCCGTGATCGCCGCGAGCGCGTAGACCCCCGCGGCCCAGAAGCAGTCGTGCGGGCTGCCGCGCCCGAGCAGGATGAGCACGACCGGGATCATGATGATCCGGGCGAACGTCAGGAGGTTCGGGACGTTCCGCGCGTCCTCCCAGAGCGTCTTGCGCCGCGCCGCCTTGATCTTCCGGAGCGACGCCTTGTCCACCTTCGAGCCGCTAGCGACCATGGAGCAGCACCGTGCCCTCGCCCGAGAAGACGACCAAACTCTTCACCCCGGCCGGCGCCTCGCTCGGCGGGAGCGCCCGCGGAATCACGCGCCCCATCCAGCCGAGGACGCTCGGCGCATGCAGCGCCGTGCTCTTGCCCTCGCGGACGTCGAGCGCGAGCATCGGCCCCTTGAGCCGCGCCACGAGCGTCCCCGGGCCGCGAAGCTGCACCATCCCGACCGCCTCGCCGTCCCCCACAGGCATGCGGCCGTTCTCGTAGCTCATCGCCCCTTCGAAGCCACCGAGCAGATCCTCGCGCAGGTAAAGCGGCTCTTCTTCCAGGCTGATCGGCACGAGCTCGTGCTCCGGCGGCGGCGTGAGGACGAGATCCCCGCGCCCTTCGAGCTCGACGAGCCCGTCGCCCTCGCCGCCGAGCGGCTCCTCCAGCGACTTCCCGCGCATCCTCCGCATCATCGGCTTGTGGCGCGGGCCGCTCGTGTAGGCCATCGAGCGGACGAGCGAGGGCCGCACGGCAAACCCGCTCGTCGCCGCGACGAGCAAGACGCCGCCCGGGTGCGCCGCGATCTTCCCCTCCGCGGGGAACGTGAGCGTGTGGCGCCGGCCGAGATCGGTCGGCGAGAGCGGGCCGCGCGGCGGCGAGTCGGACTTCGCCGCGTGGGTCGCCGTCGTGGTCGCGGCCGGCGTGGCGCGCGGCGGCCCCGCATCCGCGGCGGCGAGGAGCGCGTCCCAGCCCGCCGAGATCGACTGCGGCAGCGCGCTCGACGGCGTGAGGTCCATCGTGCGATCGATCTCCTGGAACGATCCCGGCGGGAGCGAGGGCTTGCGTTGCCCGTTCAGCGTCATCCCCGTCGCGTCCATGATCCGACGCGCCATCGCCTCGTGACCGCCGCGCGTGAACGCGTGGAGCGCGCGATCCGCGTCGCCGAGCGCCTGATGCGCGAGGCCGAGGTACCCCCACGCGCGCTGGTGCCCCGCTTGTTGCGCGACCACCCGTTCGAGCTCCTGCCGCGCCCGCGCGGGTTGCCCCGTCTTCAAGAAGCAGAGCGCGAGGTTCACGCGCGGCTCGAGGGACTCCGGGTAGGCCTGGACGAGCTTCTCGTAGATGGCGATGGCCCGCGGGTAGAGGCCGAGCCGGAAGTAGACGACGCCGAGCAGGTCCTGGCCCTTCGGATCCGCGGGCGAGAGCTCGAGCGCCTGCTCCAGCTCGACCCGCGCCTCCACGACGCGGTTGTCCTGCAGGAGTTCGCCACCACGATACAGGTGGAAGAGGAAGTCTTCCCCGGGATCACCCGAGGGAGGGCGCGGCGGAGATGCTCGGTCGGCCACGGCGCGCAGGGTACACGATGATCGCCGCGGGAAAAGGGCGCGCGCGGCGTTTCACCTCCCGAACCGGGTGCGTCAGGGAACGGAGGCCGCCGCCGCGAGGGCCTCTTCCAGCGTGAAAACGCGCTCATAGAGCGCGCGCCCCACGATCGCGGCGGACACGCCCGGGACACGCGCGAGCGCGCGAATGTGCTCGAGGCTGCCCACGCCGCCCGACGCGATCACGGGAAACCCTCCCCTCTCGGCGAGCGCCGCCGTCGCCGTGACGTTCGGCCCCACCTGCGTGCCGTCCCGCGCCACGTCCGTGTAGAGCAGCGCTGCCACGGGCGCGCCCGCGAGATCACGCGCGACGTCGAGCGCCGTGCGGGTCGACGTCCGCACCCACCCCTCCACCGCGACGAACCCGTCCTTCGCATCGAGCGCGACGACCACGCGCCCCGGGTGCGCCGTCGCGAGCGCGCGGACCATCCCGAGATCCTGGATCGCGGCCGTCCCGAGCACGACCTTGTCCGCCCCGAGCGCGAGATACGCCTCCGCCGTCTCGGCCGAGCGCACCCCACCGCCGACCTCCACCCCCGGCCCGAACGCCTGCACGACCGCGCGGACGAGCTCCTTCTGCACGGGCCGACCTTCCCGCGCGCCCTCCAGATCGACCACGTGAAGCGCGTCGACCTTGCCCTTGAGCCGTGCCGCGAGGCCCACGGGATCCGCGTCGTAGATGGTGACAGCGTCGTACCGCCCTTGATGCAGGCGGACCGCCTTGCCCTCGAAGAGATCGATCGCAGGGAGGATCCACATCACGAGCCGAGGCCTACGATGGAACCAGCCCGAGGAAAAGCTAGGCTCTCGCGCATCATGCGGGAACGAATCGCCGAGACCCTCGGAGACGTCCACTGGAGCGACCTCCGCGCGCACATCGCGCGGGGCGCCGTCATCATCGTCGACGACGCGCTCGATCTGCTCGACGTCGGCGTGGCCCTCGCGAAGAACGACGTGCCCACCGTCGACGCGTGGATCCGCGCAGGGAAGCTCCAGAAGCCCACCACCGAGGATCTCACGCGCTGGTCGCTCGACGCGAGCACGCGTTTCCTCGCGGCCATCGTGCAGCCGTTCGTCCTGATCCGACGGCCCGCCGCGAAGGTGCTGTCCTAGAGGCCGAGGCCTGGGCGTGAGCGCGCGTCTCCAGGTCGCGTGCACACGTCTCCAGGTCGCGTGCACGCGTCTCGAAGGCGCGTGCGCGCGTGTTCCTCATCACGAACACGCGTCTTCAGGTCGCGTGCACGCGTCTCCAGGTCGCGTGCACACGTCTCCAGGTCGCGTGCACGCGTTTTCAGGTCGCGTGCACGCGTTTTCAGGTCGCGTGCACACGTCTCCAGGTCGCGTGCACGCGTCTCCAGGTCGCGTGCACGCGTTTTCAGGTCGCGTGCACACGTCTCCAGGTCGCGTGCACACGTCTCCAAGTCGTGCGCACACGCCTCGAAGGCGCGTGCGCACGTGTCCATCATCACGAACGCGCGTCTCGAAGGCGCGTGCACGCGTCTCCAAGTCGCGTGCGCACGTGTGTTTCGTCACGTGCACGCGCCTTCAAGTCGCGCGCGGGCGTCTCCAGATCGCGTGCGCGCGTGTGTTACGTCCCGCCCATGCCACCGGCGCCGCCCATGCCACCGGCGCCGCCCATGCCACCGGCGCCGCCCATGCCACCGGCGCCGCCGGAGCCCGGGCCCGCCTGCGGATCGAGGCTCTCGATCCAGAGCTTCACGCAGTTGATCTCGAGATCGGTCATCGAGCCGCCGAGCGGCATCTTCAGCCCGCACGGCGGCGGATCCACGAGCTTCGCGTAGATCAGGCTGCCCGCCGCATCGATCGGGTTCGCCAGGATCACGCTCCCGCAAGACTCGGTCCCCGCGACGCTCACGAGCCGCGACTCGAGGTTCGGCGAGGCCAGGTCCACCGTCGTCGTGCCCGCCGCATGGCAGTTCGCCGTGCCGCATTTCGCCGCGAGCATCACAGGCACATCCGGGCAGGCCCCGCCGCCCTGGAAGATCGCCTTCTCCTCCTCGGTCAGCGTACCCGGACAACCAGCCGCGAGCGCGACGACGAAGGGGGCGGAGAGCGCCGCGGCGCAGATACGGAAGAAGCGCGCGTTCATCATCGTGTCCTCAATCCATGTAAGCCAGGCCGAGCCGGACGCCGAAGAACTGATCGAGCGCGCCGCCCGCCACGAACGCGTCGCCGAGCACGGGATCGAAGTCCGAGAAGAACCGATCGTAGTGGCCCGTGAGCCGGATCTGCAGCCCCGACTCGAAGCGCACGGCGAGCCCCGCCGCCGTCGTGATTCCATGCACCTTCGCGCCCGTGAACCGCTCGTACACCGCGCCCGTCGTGAGCGGCTCGAGCCACTCGAACCCGAGGAGCACCGCGACCGGCCCGACAGGGATCCACCCGTCGACGCCCGCGCGGATCGCCAGGTAGTCCACGTTCGCCACCTGTTTGCCGAGGTCGCCGGGCGCGTCGATCTGGAACTGCTGCCAACGGACCCCGCCGAGCACGCCGATCACCGGCCCCGTCGGCCGCGAGATCGGGATCCGGTACTTCAGCGCGGCCGTGACCCGCTGGTAGACCGTGTCCACCGGCTCGCCGCCCTCCGTCGCGGATTGCAACCCGAACGCGCGTGCATACCCGAGCGAGAGCCCGAGATCCCGCAGCACCGGCACCGTCGTCATCGCCGCCGGGAACACCTCGACCGACACGGCTCCCACGGGCGCGCCGTACACGTCGTAGCGCCGCAGGTTCCCTGAGATCCCGTCCGAGTACGTGAACACGCGCCCGCCGATCTCGAAGCCGACCTCCGCCGACACGATCGACGAGCCCGCCTGATGCCGCACCCGCGCCGGAGGCTCCTCCTCCTTCGGCTTCGTCTCGGCCGGCGGAGGCGCTTCCGTGTCCTTCGGCTCGGGCGGCGGCGGCGGCGCGTACGTCTCGACCGCGCTCGTGATCGCCGCGGTGATCGCCTTCCTCCGTTCGTCCTCGGAGCCCTTCAGCGAGACCGCCGTGTCCACCGGCGTCGCGTCGTCCTCGGCGTTCACCCACACGAGGTGCACGCGCGTCTCGCCGCGCGCCTTCTGCACGATGCCCACGAGCACCGCGCCCGCGCCGAGGATCGACGCCGCTTGCTGCACGCGAGGCACGAGCCGATCACGTTGCTTCGTGTTCGTCATCGCGGCGCCGAGCGGCTTCGACTGGCCCGCCTTGCGCAGCGCTGCGGAAAACTCCTTCGTCGTGGCGACGACGATCCGATCGGGGAGCACGGCCTCGATGTCCCCGCGCACCGAGCCTGCGTCCGGGCCCTCCACGTGCACGGCCAAGATCTTCTTCGCCGCAGGCTCCGCGGCCGAGGCCGAGGCCGGCGCGCTCGCGGCCACGAAGCCGAGGAGGGGCGCCACGAGGCGCGTCACCAGCGCGAAGGCCCACGCCGCCGTTCGCGTGGATCGCGAGCGATTCGCCGCCCTTCGCGGCACCGCGTTCATCAAAAGCACGGCGTGAGCCTACAGGGGCCCGCGCCCGGGGGTAAAGACCTCCGCAAGGACGTCCTCGGCAGCAAAATCCTTTGCCATTGCGAAATTCGTGTGTGCTCCAAGAGAATCGGCGGATCCTGGGTTCGGACGCCGTGCTTGCGCGTTGACGCCCGTGGAGGCCCGGCATACCACCGGGGTTGCCAAAGCCCTGGAGGTGGCCGGCATGGAGATTCTTAGCGCCCCTTCCTCCGTCATGCGCCGCATTCCGACGCTCCTGCGCGCCGGAGCGCTCGTCCTCGCTTGTCTCTCGCCCGCGTGCGTCGGGACGATCGGCGGCTCGTCGGAGGATCAAGCAGCCGTTCAATCGATACCCGAGCGCAGCGCCTTCCCGCGCTTGACCCACGCGCAGTGGGAAAACTCGGTGCGCGACGTATTGCGCCTCGATGCGCCCCCGGGATTCTCGGCGTCGTTTACCGGGGACCCGCTCGGCGGCGTCTTCGACAACAACGAGGCCGTCCTTTCGGTCACGCCGAACCTGTGGGCCGATTACCAGCGCGCCGCCGAGGAGCTCGCGTCCCTGGTCGTCTCGGATCCCGCGAAGGTCGACGCGCTCGTGCCGGCCGATGAGGGACAAGGGAACGAGGCCCGCGCCCGCGCCTTCATCGAGGCCGTCGGCAAGCGCGCGTATCGCCGGCCCCTCACGGCCCCGGAAATCAACCAGCTCGTCGCGCTCTTCAACGAGGCCCCGAGCCTCATCGACGGCGACCCCTTCCTCGCCGGCGTCGAGCACGTCCTCTCGGCCCTCTTCCAGTCGCCGCATTTCATCTATCGCGTCGAGGGCACGCGCACCCCGCGCCCCGACGGCCTCATCCCGCTCGGCCCCTACGAGCGCGCCGCGCGGCTCTCGTACCTCCTCTGGAACACGATGCCCGACGACGTGCTCTTCGAGGCTGCCGCAGCGGGCGAACTCGACACGCAGGAGGGCCTGCGCACCCATGCCGAGCGCATGCTCGCGGATCCGCAGGCGCGCGACGTCGTCCTCGCGTTCCACCGCCAGCTCTTCGACTTCCGGAAGTTCGAGGATCTCTACAAGGATCCCGCCGTCTTCCCCGAGTTCGTCCCCGAGATCGGGAAAGACCTCGTCCGCGAGGCCGAGCTCTTCGTCGAGGACGTGGTCTTCGAGCAGGAAGGTGGCCTGACCGCGCTGCTCACCTCGCGCACCGCGTTCGTGAACGACAGGCTCGCGGGCATCTACGAGGTCGACGCGCCGAACGGCGCCGAGTTCGGCAAGGTCGAGCTCGACGCGGAAAAACGAAGCGGCATTCTCACCCGCGCCGGCTTCCTCGCGGCGAACGGCACGGCCCGCGCGTCCGACCCGATCCACCGCGGCGTCTTCGTGAACCTGCGTGTCCTCTGCGCGCGTTTGCCGCCGCCGCCGAACAACGTCCCGCCGCTGCCGCCCGTCGAGGGCAAGACGACGCGCGAGATCGTCGCCAGCCACACGGGCAAGGGCACGTGCGGCGCCTCGTGCCACGGCACGCTCATCAACCCGGCCGGCTTCGCGTTCGAGAACTACGACGCGATCGGCCGGTACCGGGCCGAGGACAACGGCTTCCCGGTCGACGCCGCGGACGCCTATCCGCTCGGCGGCGGGATGGCGAGCTTCAGCGACGCCCTCACGTGGAGCCAACTGCTCGCGGAGAGCCGCGAGGCGAACGAGTGCTTCGCGAAGAACTGGCTCGAGTTCGCCTACGGCAGGGATGCCGAGGTCGAGGACGCCAAGTTCATCGCGAAGCTCGGCGAGGCCTCGCGCACCGGCATGTCCGTCAAGGAGCTCCTGCTCGAGCTCGTCTCCTCCGACGCCTTCTCGACCCGCCGCCCTGTGGAGGTCGCGCAATGAATCGCCGTCATTTGCTTCGAGGTCTCTTCGGCGTCTCCCTCGCGCTCCCGTTCCTCGAGAGCTTCTCGCCGCGCAAGGCCGAGGCCGGCGCGGGCGACGTCCCTCCGTTCGCGATCTTCATGCGCCAGGCGAACGGCGTCGTGCAGCAGACCAACGACGAGCCGGAGATGTTCTGGCCGAGCCAGACGGGCGCGCTCACGACCGAGTCGATGAAGGCCGAGAGTGATCGTGCGGTCAGCGAGCTGAGCGAATATGCCTCGCGCCTCCTCCTGGTGAAGGGCATCAACTTCGCGTTCCCGGGCAACGGCTGCGGCCACTCCGGCGGCGGCAACCAGTGCCTCACGGCGCAGAAGGTCTCGACGGACCCGGTCGGCAACGAGTCGCTCGCGATGGGCGAGTCGATCGACAACCGCATCGCGCGCGAGCTCAACGCGCCGGGCGTCGAGCCCCTCACGTTGTATGCGGGCAAGAAGGCCGGCTACATCAATGAGGTGCTCTCGTACCGCGACGCGAAGGTCATCCGCGCGGCCGAGCACAACCCGATCAACGCCTACAAGGCGCTCTTTGGCCTCTCGGACCTCGACCCCGAGGTCCTGAAGCGGCTCGCCGCGCAACGCAAGAGCGTGAACGATCTCGTGCGTGAGCAGATGCAATCGCTCATGTCGCGCAAGGAGCTCGGCAAGGCCGACCGGGATCGATTGGACCTGCATTTCCAGTCGATCCGGGACCTCGAGGTCGGGCTCCAGTGCGCGCTCACGAAGGAAGAGGTCGCGGCGATGGAGGTGATGAGCCCGGACGCACGCGCGAACGACAACCTGGAGAAGGTCGCGCGGATGCAGATGGACATCATCGCGCTCGCGATGGCGTGCGGCACGACGCGCGCCGCGACGATCCAGATCGGCGACGGCAACGACAGCACCGAGTATTACATCAACGGCGTCCGGCAAAAGAGCTTCCACAAGATCTCGCACCGCATCGACAGCGACGGCTCCGAGGGCCCGCCGATCGAGGGCGCGTACCTGCTCCACCACGAGATCGACCGCATCCACGCGCGGATGTTCAAGTACCTGCTCGACAAACTCGCGGCCTACGATCTCGGCTCCGGATCGCTCCTCGATTTCGGCGTCGCGGTCTGGCTGAACGATCTCGGCAACAAGTACCACTCGTACACCGACGTCCCGTACGTCCTCGTGGGCGGCGCGAACGGCTACCTGAAGACGGGCCAGTACGTCGACGTGAACGGCGTTCACAACGGCCGCCTCCTCGGCACGATCGGCGCCGCCCTCGGCTGCAAGAACGCCGCGGGAGGCCCGCTCGACGATTTCGGCGACCCCGAGCTGCCGAAGGGCATGCTCACCGAGATCATCGCGTGAGTTGAAATGGTATATCGGGCAGCATGCCCACGCTGCCCGAGCGCATCCTCACGCTCTTCGCCACCTACCACATTCGCCGCGAGAAGATCCTCGTGGACCTCGACGCGCTCTACGCGCCCGACGTCCGCTTCGTGGATCCTTTCAACGACGTCACGGGCAAGGACCGCTTCCTCCGCATCAACGAGAACCTCTTCAAGCGCCTCCGGGAAATGCGCTTCGACGACCTCGCGCTCGTCGGCGAGGAGCCCCATTTCATGCTCTCGTGGACCGCGACGATCGAGAGCCGCCTCGGCCTCACGATCACGGCCCCGGGCGTGAGCGAGTTCCGCGCGGAGAGCGGCGTCGTCGTCTACCACCGCGATCACTGGGACGTGCTCTCGTCCGTGGCCGCGAGTGTCCCCGGCGTCCGGAAGCTCTATCCGCGCCTCACCGCCCTGTTCTTCGAGCGCTAATCGTTACGCCGCGACGAACGCCCCGAGCAGCACGAGCCCCGCGCCCTGGCTCTTCTCGGGGTGGAATTGCACGGCCGTCACGTTGTCCCGCGCGACCGCCGCCGTGACCACGTTCGGCCCGTGCGTCACCGTCGCCACGACGATCGACGGGTCCTCCGGCACCGCGTGATAGCTGTGCACGAAGTACACGTGCGGCGCCTCCGCGCCCCACGCGCCGAGCGCGCCCTCGGGCGTTCGCGTCATCTCAAGCCGATTCCACCCGATGTGCGGGATCTTCACCGCGCCCGCGCCCGCGCCTGGATCGAGCCTTCGCACGGCGCCGCGAAACACGCCGAGCCCCGCGGCCCCCGGCGCCTCCTCGCTCGACGCGAACAGCGCCTGCAGCCCCAAGCAAATGCCGAGATAGGGTTTGCCTCGACGAATGGCCTCCCGCAGCGCCTCCCCGAGCTCGCCCGCGAGCGCGGTCGCGCAATCGCGGAACGCGCCTTGCCCGGGCACCACGATCTTGTCCGCGCCGAGCACGTCCTCCGCCCGCCCGCTGCGGACGACCTCGCTCGCCACGCCGCGATCCTCGGCCGCGCGCGTGATCGCCCGCTCCACGCTGCGCAGGTTGCCCATCCCGAGATCCACGACGACGATCCGCGCCATGGCTAGAGGCTCCCCTTCGTCGACGGCACGCCGGCCACGCGCGGATCGATCCGCGTCGCCCGCATCAGCGCCTTCGCGAAGGCCTTGAAGCTGATCTCGATGATGTGGTGCAGGTTCTCGCCCTCCTGCATTTTGAGGTGCAAGTTGCACTGGGCCGACCGGGCGAAGGC
This sequence comes from Polyangium fumosum, assembly GCF_005144585.1. Lineage (GTDB taxonomy): Bacteria > Myxococcota_A > Polyangia > Polyangiales > Polyangiaceae > Polyangium > Polyangium fumosum. Next base: position 16,780 of record NZ_SSMQ01000045.1, read on the forward strand.
CTCGAAGAACACCGGGACGAGCTCCACGTCGAACGTCCCGACCTTCGCCTTCGGCAGGGGCACGCGGAACACGAAATACGGACGACCCGAGAGATCGAGCGCGCACGTCACGAGCGCCTCGTCCATCGGCAACGTCGCCTCGCCGTAACGCGTGATCCCGGCCTTGTCCCCGAGCGCCTGCGCGACGGCCGAGCCGAGCACGATCCCGAGATCCTCGGTCGTGTGGTGCCCGTCGATCTCCACGTCGCCCTGGGCCTCCACGCTCAGGTCGAAGAGCCCGTGGCGCGCGATCTGATCGAGCATGTGCGAGAGGAACGGCAGCGGCGTCGTGATGCGGCTTTTTCCGGTCCCGTCCAGATCGACCTCGACGGCGATGCGGGTCTCGTGGGTCACGCGTTCGACCCGGCTAGCACGCGGCATGGCGGCCATCGTAGCGGCCCCGCGCGCCCATGGCGAAGCTCCTGCGCCCAGGATGTGTTATGCCCGCCTCGTGAAGCTCTCCGCCTGGTTCGTCGCCCTCGCGCTCCTCGGCACGGCCTGCAGCTCGAGCACCCTCGTCCAGCAAGGGCCCAGCGACACGCTCCGCGCCTACGCCCGCGCCCTCGAAGAAGGCCACGTCGACGAGGCCTATCGCCTGCTCTCCGACGACGCGAAGCGCTCGATGTCGCTCGAAGCGTTTCGCCGCGCCGTGAAGGAGAGCCCGGACGAGGTCATCGAGATCGCCCGCGCCGTCTCGCGCCCCGCGAGTGATCCGCTCGTCACGGCCACCGTGAGCTTGCCGAACGGCGACGAGCTGCTCCTCGTCTACGAAGACGGCAAATGGCGCATCGACGCCGCCGCGATCGACCTCTACAGCCAGGCCACGCCGCGCCAGGCGCTCGCGGGCTTCTTGCGGGCCTTCGAGCGCAAGCGTTACGACGTCGTCCTTCGCTACGTCCCCGACGCCGAAAAAGAAGGCATCACCCTCGGCGAGGAGCCCGCGCCCGCCGCGACGCCCGAGGCGGCCCCGCCGGCCGGAAAGGCCGACGCGCCCGCGCCGAAGACGACCGGCACGGAGCTCACGGCGGAGAAGCTCCGCGCGGCCTGGGAAGGCCCGCAGAAGGACCAGATCAACCGGATCGCCCAGGCCATCCGCACCGCGCTTCCGACGGCCGTCATCGAGGAGACCGGCGACAGCGCGTCGATGTCCTACGGCGCCGGCGGTACGGTCGCCCTCGTTCGCGAGCACGGGCTCTGGAAAATTCGCGACTTCTGACGCGGCCCGCGCGGGCCCTGCGCGTTACGAGCGGGTCCGCAAAAAATGTACTAGGGTGTCGCGCGTATGGCCTCGAACGGCGCGCCCCCCTCTCGACCACCCTCTTCCTCGGGTGAGGATAGCGTCCCGATCCTCCCGCTGCGGAATTCCGTCTTGTTTCCGATGTCGGTGGTCCCGATCAACGTCGGGCGTCCCCGCAGTGTCCGGCTCGTCGAGGACCTCCTCGGCCGCGAGCGGGCCCTCGTCGGCGTGATCAGCCAGCGTTCGCCCGAGATCGACGAGCCGACCTTCAAGGAGCTCTACACGGTCGGCACCATCGCGCGGGTCGTGAAGGTGATCCGCCTCGGACCGAGCAACTACTCCGTCGTCCTGAACGGGCTCGGCCGCTTCCGCGTGAAGAACATCGTCGCGCTCGAGCCGTACATGCGCGCGAAGATCGAGCGCATCCCCGAGTCGCTCGTCCGCGACGTCGAGCTCGACGCGCTCGGCACGGGCCTGCGCGAAGCCACGCGCGAGGTCCTGCAGCTCATGCCGAACCTGCCGCGCGACACGGCGGGCATCCTCGACAACGTGCGCGAGCCCGGCGCGCTCGCCGATCTCATCGCCTCGAACTTCCCGCAGGCGCAGGCGTCCGTCGGCGACAAGCAGGAGATCCTCGAAGCCTTCGACGTGAAGGCCCGCGTGCGGCTCGTGCTCGCGATGGTGGGCCGCCAGCTCGAAGTGCTGCGCGTGAAGAAGGAGATCTCCTCCATGGTCCAGGAGGAGATGGGCAAGAGCCAGCGCGAGTACATCCTGCGCCAGCAGATGAAGAGCATCCGCGAGGAGCTCGGCGAGGCGGGCGAGGACGACGAGATCGAGGAGCTTCGCGAGCGGGTGCGCCGCGCGAAGGTCCCGCCCGAGGTCGAGAAGGTCGTGAAGAAGCAGCTCGGCCGCATGCGCTCGATGGCGCAGCAGTCGGCCGAGTACAACGTCACGCGGACGTACGTCGAGTGGATCGCGGACTTGCCGTGGTCGAAGACGACGGTCGATCGCATCAGCGTGCAGGAGGTGCGGCGTTGCCTCGACGAGGACCACATGGGCCTCGAAAAGGTGAAGAAGCGCATTGTCGAGTACGCTGCGATCCGGCAGCTCCGGGCCGACAAGAAGGGGCCAATCCTGCTCTTCATCGGGCCGCCCGGCGTCGGCAAGACCTCGCTCGGCCGCTCGATCGCCCGCGCGATGGGCCGCCAGTACGAGCGCATCGCGCTCGGCGGCGTGCGCGACGAGGCCGAGGTCCGTGGTCACCGCCGCACGTACGTCGGCGCCTTGCCGGGCCGCATCCTGCAGGCGCTGAAGAAGGCGGGCACGAAGAACCCGGTGCTCGTCCTCGACGAGGTCGACAAGATGGGCGTCGATCTGCGCGGCGATCCGGCGGCGGCGCTTCTGGAGGTGCTGGATCCCGAGCAGAACTCGACGTTCCAGGATCACTACCTCGACATGCCGTTCGACCTGTCGCAGGTGATGTTCCTGGCCACGGCGAACAACCGCGAGACGATCCCGCCTGCGCTCTTCGACCGCATGGAGGTCATCGAGGTCCCGGGCTACACGCGCACGGACAAACTCGGCATCGCGCGCGAGTTCCTCGTGCCGAAGCAGCTCTCGGCGCACGGCCTCACGGACGAGCGGCTCGAGTTCACCGAGCCCGGCATCGCCACGCTCATCGACCACTACACGCGCGAGGCCGGCGTGCGCGGGCTCGAGCGCGAGATCGCGGCGGTCTGTCGGGCCACGGCGGTCAAGCTCGCCGAGGGCAACGCGGTGCTGGAGGTCGTCTCGCCCGAGCACGTCGAGAAGGTCCTCGGGCCGCACAAGCATCGCCCGGAGATCGCCGAGCGCAACCTCGAGCCGGGCGTGGCGACGGGCCTCGCGTGGACGCCGACGGGCGGCGAGATCCTCTTCATCGAGGCCACGAAGATGCCCGGCAAGGGCAACGTCGTGCTGACCGGCAACATGAAGAACGTGATGCAGGAGTCCGCCACGACGGCCGTCTCCTTCGTCCGCAGCAAGGCCGGCGAGCTGCACCTCGATCCCGAGTGGCTGAAGAACATCGACCTGCACGTGCACATCCCGAAGCACGGCACGCCCAAGGACGGGCCGAGCGCGGGCGTGACGATGTTCACCGCGGTCTGCTCGCTCCTGCTCGGCTGCCCGGTGCGCTCGGACATCGCGATGACGGGCGAGATCTCGCTGCGCGGCCGCATCATGAGCGTGGGCGGCGTGAAGGAGAAGCTGCTCGCCGCGCACCGCGCCGGCATCAAGCACGTCATCATCCCGGCGAAGAACCGCAAGGATCTCGAAGACGTGCCGCAGGACATCCTCGACGAGGTCAAGGTGACGCTCGTCAACGCGATGGATGAGATCCTCCCGCTCGTGCTCGAACCCCCGCGACAAACGTCCGTGAGCACGCCGCCGCCGCCCCTGGCGTGAGCGTGAACCTGAAACGACTGGCGAGCGCGCGGCCGTCCTCGATCGGCATCGGGGCGGTCGTGCTGCTCGTGGGCGCGATCGGGTTTCTGCCGCTCTTCGACGGGCCCGGCTACGAGAGCGCGCTCGCCGCGGGCCTCGTCGTGCCGAGCGCCGCGGCGATCACGACGGCGCTTTCGGCGAGCGAGGCGCGACCGGCGCCGTTCGACGCGTTCGCCTCGGGCCTCGCGCGGGGCGCGATGTTCGTGGGCGCCGCGTGGCTCGTGACGATCGTCCACGGCCTGCGCGCGGGGTTCTGTGATCCGCTCTCCGGCTCGGTCCTGTTTGCCCTCGGCCCCGGGGTCGGCGCGCTGCTCGCGGGGGCGTGGGGCGCGGCGGCAGGCGAGATCGCGGGGCGCGTGAAGCGGCGGCGGCTCTGCGCGGTGCTGCTCGCGCTCGCGGCGCCGCTCGTGTCCGTGGGAGTCTCGCTCGTCCGGTTCTACACGAGCCCGATGGTCTTCGCGTACGACCCGTTCGTCGGCTACTTCAGCGGCAGCCTCTACGACACGGTCATCGACGCCTCGGGGCTCTACGCGTACCGGGCGGGCTCGGCCGCGACGTTGCTCGCGGGCGCCGTGCTCGCGTCGCACCTCACGCGTACGGAGGAAGGCAAGCTCGCGCGCCGCTCGAAAAGCCAGCCGGGCGCGATCGTGCTCGGCGTGTTCGCGGCGACGGCGAGCCTCGGGATGACGCTCTTTGGTCATCGCCTCGGGCACTGGCACACGCCCACGAGCATCGCCGAGACGCTCGGCGGCAGGGTGGAGAGCGAGCGTTGCGACGTCGTCTACCCGCGCGGCATGCCCCGCGAGGACGCGCTGCGTTTCGCGCGGGACTGCTCTGCGCACGTCGTCGCGCAGGAGGCGTGGCTGGAGACGAAGGGGCCCGCCAAGATCACGGCGTACTTGTTCGCCGATCCCACGCAAAAAGGCGCGCTCATGGGCGCGGCCGACACCTACATCGCCAAGCCCTGGCGGAACGAAGTCTACGTCCAGCAGAACGGCTATCCGCACCCCGTGCTCGGCCACGAGATCGCGCACGTGATGGCCGGATCGTTCGGTCGAGGCCCCTTCCGCATCGCCGGCAGCCTCGGCGGCCTCTTGCCGAACCCCGGCCTCATCGAGGGCATCGCCGTCGCGACCTCGCCGCACGAGGGCGCGCTCTCGGCCCGCGAGTGGGCCAAGGCCATGAAGGACCTCGGCAAGCTCCCGAAGCTCTCGCGCCTCTTCGCGCTCGGGTTTCTCGGGGAAAACTCCAGCGTCGCATACACAGCGAGCGGCGCGTTCGTGGGGTTCGTCAAGGAACGGTACGGCGCGGCGGCGGTGCGCGCGTGGTACGGCGGAGGATCGCTGCCGGAGATCACGGGCGCGAGCTGGGACGAGCTCGAGCGGTCGTTTCACGAGGACCTCGACCGCGTGGTGCTGCCCGAGGCGGCGGCGGCCCAGGCGCGCGCGCGCTTCGAGCGGCCCGGGATCTTCGGCCGGCGGTGCCCGCACGTGGTCGACGCCTGCCGCAAGCGCGCCGAGGAGCAGAAGGCCCGCGGCGACGACGAGGGCGTGATCGAGGCGCTCCGTGAAGTCCTCGCGCTCGATCCGGGCGAGAGCGGCGCGCGCGTCTCCATCGCCCGCGCCCTCGTTCGTCTCGGCAAGCCAGACGCAGGCAAGGCCGAGCTCCAGGTGATCGCCGACGAGGCGCGTTTTCCCCGGCACGTCCGCGATCGCGCCCTGGAGGAGCTCGGCGACCTCGCGCTCGCGGAGGGCGATCACGAGCGGGCGATGGTGCAATATCGCGAGGTCATGTCCCGCACCGTCGAAGAGGACCCGCTCCGCACCCTCGACGTGAAGCTCGAAGCCACGCAAAACCCGCGCGGCAAGGACGCGATCGTCGCCCTGCTCGTGGGTACGACGGGCCGCGGGCCCGACAAGATTCGCGCCGCCGAGGAGCTCGGCGCCTGGGCCGCGAGCGCGACGGACGACGGTCTGCCCGACTACCTGCTCGCGCGCAGCTACGTGGGCAGCGGCGATTTCGCCGAGGCCGCCCGGCGGCTCGATCGCGCGCTCGGTCGCCGCCTCGGGATCGGCCGGGTCGCGGCCGAGGCCGAGCGCCTGCGCCTGGTCACGGCCTGCGCGCTCGACGATCGGCCGACCGCCGAGCGGATGACGCTCGCCTACGTCGCGCGGAAAGATGTGCCACGCGCGCGACGCGAGGCCGCGGCGAGCTTGTATGCTCGTTGCACGGGCGCTTTGGCGCCGGCCGTCCCCGAGGCCACGAAAGCCGGGGGCGCGCTTCCATGAGGGAGGGATTGGTGCCCGATTCGGACAAGCTCGTCGTCCTCAACGCCGTGCTCCGCGTGGCGGCTCGTCACCCGAGCCTGCTCGCGCCGGCCGCGTTCGAGGACCTCTCGCGCACGCTCGCGGCGCACCTCTCGTTCGCCTCCATCGCCGTGCTCCTGCCCGACGACGAGGAACACCAGCGCTTCTACACCGACAACGCCGATCCGAACCTGCCTGGCAACGTCCGCTTCGGCGCCCGCATCCCCTTCGATCCGAGCTTCTACCAGCGCGTCTACGTCGAGGTGCGGCCGTACATTTGCGACGACACGCGCCTCGGCAACGAGATCGAGCGCTCCGTCGGCGAGGCCGGCTACCGGTCCTACGTAGCCGCGCCCGTGCGCTCGCCGGACGGCAAGCGCGCGCTCGCCACGTTCACCATGACCTTCGCGGAGCCGGGCGCCGCGAGCCGCGCGCCCGTCGATCTGATCGAGGAGATCGGGGACATCTTCGGCGCGAGCATCGAGCGTTCGCTCCGGTCCGCGCGGGAGCGCAGGCTCGCGATGATCCTCGACACCTCGGGGGACGCGATGCTCGCGTGGGATCGCAGCGGCCGCGTCACCGACGCGAACCGCGCCGCGCTCGCGCTCACGGGCCACACGCGCGAGGCGCTCATCGGCCAAAACATCGGCTCGCTCCTCGATCCCGAGCCCGATCCGGCCGTGGGGCTGCCCGAGCCCGACGCGCGCCTCGTCCTCGTCGCGCGCACGCCCGAAGGCGAAGCGCGCCGGCTGCCCGTGGCCGTGACGATCACGGCCGTGGAGGACGATCCGCTCGTCGCTTGCCACGCGCTCCTGCGTGATCTCTCGGCGTGGGAGGCGAGCGAGCACGAGGTGGTCGCGCACCTCGCGCGTATTCGTGAGCTCGAAGAGCAACACCGCACGCTGCTCGACAACGCTCCGCTCGTGATCTTCCGGCTCGATCCGAGGACGCTCGAGCTCGTGTACCTGAACCACTGCGCCGAGCGGCTGCTCGGCGTCCCGCTCGACGAGGCGCTCGCCACGCCGGGGTTCTTGTGCGGCGTGCACGTCGATCAGGAGGGCGCCGCCGCGTACGACGAGGCCGTCCTCCGGGCCCGCGCGGGCATGCGCTCCTCGCCCTACGAGGCCCGCCTCGCGCGCCGCGGCGCGCACGCCATCACCGCGCGCGGCACGATCTATCCGCTCGTCGGCAAGGGCGGCGAGGTCGTCGCGATCGAGGGCCTCTTCATGGACGTGAGCGTCGAGCACGCCGCGCGCACGCGCCTCATCCAGGCCGATCGCCTCTCCACGCTCGGCACGCTCGCGGCCGGCGTCGCGCACGAGATCAACAACCCCGCCGCGTTCATCTTGCTCGGCATCGACATGATGGCGCGCATGCTCGACGGCCCCGGCGTCGATCTCGGCCCGACCGTCTCCGAGCAGGTGCACCACATGCTCGGCGAGCTGCGCGACTCGACGCGCCGCATCGTCGACATCGTCCGCGACCTCCGCATGTTCGCGCGCGCGCCGGCCGGCACCCGCCGCATCGCGGTCGACGTGAACCGCACGGTGGAGAGCGCGCTCTCGCTCACGCGGGGCCAGATCATCGAGCGTGCGCGGATCGTCCGCGACCTCGGCGACGTGCCGCCCGTCATCATCGACGAGGGCCGGCTCGGGCAGGTGCTCGTGAACCTGCTCGTCAACGCATCCCAGGCGATCCCGCGCAACGCGCCCGGCGAGCCCGCCGTGACGGTCACGACGCGCAGCGAGGATCCACGCACGGTGGAGATCGAGGTGCGCGACACGGGCGTGGGGATCTCGCCGGAGATCCTCGATCGGATCTGGGATCCCTTCTTCACCACGAAGGAGCCTGGCGCGGGCACGGGGCTCGGCCTCTCGATCAGCCGTGAGATCATCGAGCGCAGCGGCGGCCGCATCTACGTCGAGAGCCCCATCGAGGCCGAAGCGCCGCCGCGCGGCGCGCGTTTCGTGATCGTCTTGCCCGCCGCGGGCCGAGGCGACTCGTCAATCCCGCCGATGCCCTCGACGCCGCCGCGCTCGATCAAGAGCGGCGTGCGTGTGCTCGTGGTCGAGGACGAGGCGCCGCTCGCGCGTGCTCTTGCCGAGGAGATCGGTCGGGTGCACGAGGTCTCCGTGGCGGGCGGGGCGCAGGGCGCGATGGAGGCCCTTTTGGTGCAGCGGTTCGACGTGATCCTCTGTGATCTCCGGATGCCGGGGATGAGCGGCGAGGCGTTTTACGAGAAGGTCGCCGCAGACAAACCCGACGTCGCGAAGCGATTCGTGTTCATGACGGGTGTGGGCTTCGGCGCCGACGTGGAGCGGTTCCTCGCGGAGTCGGGGCGGCCGGTGCTCGAAAAGCCGTTTTCGGCGGAGGATGCGCTCGCGGTGATCCAGAAGGTCGTCACGCGGCACGGGCGGGCGCCGCTGCCGGCGCGGTGATCAGCCGCCGGAGGTGGCTCCAGGTGACGGGGCCTTTCCGGCTGGCTGCATCGCCTCCAGCGTGTCGAGGTACCCGAACACCTTGGCTTCGAGGTCCCGGGGCAGCGCCGGGTTTTTCTTGATCTCGCGGACCAGATCGTCTCGCAGGCGCCCGAGCAATCCGACGGCCGACGAACGGAGCTGAGCGGCCTGTTTCCGGGCGGCTTTGGGCACGTCGGCGCGATCGCTCAGGGTGAGGTGGATCTGCTCGCCGGCGTCAAGGAATCCTTTGGTTGTTTCGAGCAACGTGCCGCCGTCCGCGAGGGGGAAACGTTCGAGGTCGGCTTTCATGGAGACGAGCAGGGATTTTCGTTCGAGGGCGCGCTCGGCTTGGACGGCATAGGAGGCGCCGAGCTCGGCCATTTGGGGAATAAACGCGGCGCGGATCCGCTCGGCAGCGGCGACGGTTTGGGGGCTCGCGCCGGGCAGTCGCAGATACACCTCGGTCGTGAAGTAAATGGCGGCGCCGAATCCGTCGTGTGTGTCGTTGAGCGTGTCCAGCGTCGCCGCGTGGGGCGCGCCCCCGGTGAGCGCGGGCGGGAGCGCCTCGATCGTGGCGAGCTGCTCTTCGAGCTGGGCTTCGTAGTAGGCGCCGGCCTTCGAGAGGACGAGGTCCGGGCGGCGCTTGTCGAGCAGGTCCCGGAGGCCGAGCTTGATGGAGGTGAGGGTCCACATGGGGCGGGAGTGTAAGTGAAGTGTGTGGGACGGACACCGGAAGATGAGGTCGACGGCATGCTCGGGCGAGCTGGGGTCGCTTGGGGGTGCGGTCGGCCGTGCAGGTGGGCGCGTCGGGGCAGGGTGGGGGAGCGGTGGACCGTAGGAGGGAGCGAGTCGGGGCAGGATGGGGGCGCGGTGGACGGCAGGAGGGAGCGAGTCGGGGCAGGGGGCGGGGGCGATCGACGGGGCGGGGGAGCGGCTCGGGGTTGCCGTCGGGTGCGGCTTGTGGCGCGGGCGGGCGGGTCGGGGGGACCTCGGAAGGTGGACGTCCTTGGATCGACCCGCTAGCGTTCGCGCACGGATCATGGAACAGCCCGATCTTCGCGTGGTGCAGAAAGCGCTTTTCCAGGCGCTGCGTGATCGCCCGCTCGATTTGCTCGACGAGGCGGACCGCAAGCTCTACGAGCCGCTGCACGACGACGATCACGACCCTGTTCGGCGGCTGTTCGACAACATCGAGTTCAGCGAGAACGAGAGCGTCCAGCTCGTCGCTGGCTTTCGCGGGACGGGCAAGACGACGGAGTTCTCTCGCCTCGAAAGGGATCTGTGGGAGGCGGGGTATTTCGTGATCCGGGTCGACCTGGACGAGTACCTTGACATGCACTCGGCGGTCGACATTCGTGATTTCCTGCTGATCATGGCGGGCGCGATCAGCGACAGGCTGACGGATGAGAGGTTGCTCGGTGTCAACGAGGGCTTGAAAAAGGGCTTCTGGGAGCGCGTGCGGGACCTCGTTCCCGGTGGGGTTGAGGTCAAGGAGTCCGCGGTCAAGACGCCGGTGGGGGACTTGAAGCTCGCGTTCCGGAGCGACCCGTCCTTCCGCGAACGGGTCCGCACGGCATTCACCGGCCGGCTCGCCGAGCTGGTCGAGCAGGTGCGGGCGCATCATGCCGAGGTGCTCAAGGCCCTCGCGAAGCGCGCGGGCAAAGCGGTGAAGCTGGTGGTGATCCTGGATTCCCTCGAGCACCTCCGCGGGACGTTCGAGAGGGCCGAGGGCGTGCGGCGCAGCGTGGAGGAGCTGTTTTTCACGCATGCGGCCCAAATCGGCCTGCCGAACACGCACATGGTGATGAGCGTGCCCGCCTTTCTGGTGCTCCAGGGCGATAACCTCCCGGCGCAATTCGTCAATGGTGCCGTCCAGGCGTGGCCGGCTTATCGTGTCACGAGTCGCGCCGGAGTACGTACGGCCGTGGTGGACCGGATGATCTCGCTGGTGAGCAAGCGCGGTGACTGGCGCCGGATCCTGCCGGACCAGCAGGCGCTCGAAAAGCTCATTCTAGCTTCCGGCGGACACCTGCGGGATCTCCTCAATATGCTCATTGAGGCGATCCACCTCGCGGGAAAGGGCGTGAGCCTTGAGGCGGCCGATAAGATCGTGAATGTCGCGCGGCGCGCGTATATGCCTCTCTACAAGGACGAGATCGGCGTTTTGCGTCGAATTGCCGAGAAGCGAGACGTCCGGGAGATCAATACCGACGAGCAGGAATATCTCCTGCGGTTCCTCGATTCGGGGCTCGTGCTTTGTTACATGAACGACGACTTCTGGTACGACGTTCACCCGCTCGTGCGTGACGTCGTGCGCACTCCATGAGCCCCGAAGAGGAGGAGGCGCGCGAGCGGCTCCTTTTCCACCTGGAGAACCAGACAGGGTTCTGGTTCGGGTTGGTCGTGGGGGATGATCCGCGCCCGCGTGCGCGGCTTTGTGAGGCGGCGGCGGCCTGGTGCAAGGAGCATGGCCGGGCTTTTGTGTTGCACGAGCCGGAGCCCGATGGTCTCGTTCAGCTCGCGGTGGAGCTGGCCCGTGGCGATAGCCCCGGGGTGCACTGGATCGTCGCGGATGGGGTGCGGGGGCTCGTCGATGTCTGGAACGCGGGTGCCACGCAGATGCTCATGGCGATGAACGAGCGCCGGGAAGCGTATCGGAAACGGCTCGATGGGGGGATCGTGGTGGAGGGGCGCTCGTCCTTGAAGCGCATCCTGCGAGAAATGGCGCCGGATCTGTTCTCGATCCGTGCGTTCATCGCCGAGCCGGGGGAGGAGCCCAAAGCGGCATCGACCGACCTGCCTGAATGGCAGGAACCATTTTCGTTGGCGTCGATGGTGTCTGCGGACGACGTGGATCCCGATCTTGCACTCGCGCGGCTGGAGCGGCTCACGATGTTCGAAGCTCTCGCAACGACGGAGGACTGGATCGATGCGGAACTGGGGGCGACGACGAGCCTCTACAACACAGCTCGTTATGACGAGGCGGAGCGGGTTGCGCGTGACCTTCTTTCGAGGCTCGAAGCCAGTTCCGTCGAACCCGAGAAATACGCGTACCAGCGAGCGCAGGCTTGCGTCATTCTGGCCCGGATCCGCATCCTCCGCGCAGACGACACGAACGAGGCGCTAGACTTCTGGGCCGAGGCACTTCGACTTCTGGAGGCACATTCTGCACGCGAACCGGACGACGCGCTTGGATGCATGCTGCTCACGACACGCATTGCCGAGGAGCAAGCCGGGCTGTTCGTTCGCATGGGTGAGCCTTACGCGGCAATACAGAGTTTGTTTGCCTATGTTGAATTAATCCTACCGGAGTCGGTCGTCGACTTGCTGCCAGAGATGCAGACCGACCTGATGGGGGTCTATGTCAGGCTTGCTGGTTTATTGGCCAAACATAAAGACCTCGACGGAGCAGAGAGCACGCTTCGGAAAGCCGCGTTGATTATCCAGGAATGTGCGTCCCGGCACGGGGAAGACCCGCGATGGGAATTCGAACGCCTGCGAAATTCCGTGATGTTGGGCCAGGTCCAACTCGCGAAAAAGGATAGGGGGTCCGCCGCCCAAACGCTGGTGGCCGTCGCTGCTCTTGCGAAGAAGCTGGAGTCGTACGGCGAGATGCGGTCTCCTTGGCGAAATGTGCTTGAGCGGTTCTACCTGGATCTCGCCAGGGTACTCTCGTTCCAGGTGAAATACTCGGATGCGGTGGACCGCGTTCGCGTGCGTGCCCTTTCAAACTTGACACGACAGTTCGAGCGAACGCCGGACAACGTGAAGCTCGGCTGGGTGCTCGCCCAATGCCATCTCAAGCGCGCCATGCTCCTCGAAAAGGAAGACGTCGAGGGCGCAAAAGATTCTGCCCAGCAGGCCCTGGAACTCGTCGCACGGCTGCCGGTTGAATCTGACGCAGAGGCGAATCTCAAAGGCAAGATCGAAGCCCTCCGCGCCTTCGTACGGAAGCCCGGGGAGTAACGCCGCCCGAAGAAGCGCTGACTACCGGGCGCCCATCTCCTCCCACAACGCCGCATCCCCCAGCGCCGCGCCCCGCTCCGCGTCCGCTCTCGCCTCGTCCGCGCGCCCCATCCGCAAAAGCGCCCGCCCTCGCCAGACGAACGCCGTCGCGTATTCGGGATCCAGCGCCATCGAGCGCTCCGCGTCCGCGATACACGCCTCGTCGTCCCCTTGATCGAAAAACGCCTCGGCCCGGTTCGAGAGCACCCGCGCCGCCTCGGGATCGAGCTCCAGCGAGCTCGTGTAATCGGCGATCGCCCCCGCCACGTCGCCCACGAGGTGCCGCGCGATCCCGCGGGTATCGAACGCGTCCGCGTCCGGCTCCAGGTAAATCGCCCACGACGCGTCCGTGATCGCCCGATCGAGCTCGCCCGCTTCGAGCCACGCCGTCGCGCTCGATCGATACGCCCCCGCGATCGCCGCCGCGTCCCGCACGCCCCACGTCCACGCCCGCGCCTGCGCCGCGTCCGCGAGCGCGTCCGCGATCCGCTCCTCTTCGAGCGCCTGCAGCGCCGAATCCGCGTGCACGTTCACCTGCTCGATCCGCGTCTCCTCCGGCGCGGCGAGCACCGTCGATTCGAGCCGGCTCATGAACCGCGGCGACTCGCCACCTTCGTCGAACGTGTAAAACACGGGCTCGTCCTCGACCGTGAACACCGGCATGTCGTGCGCGACCGCGAAGGCCAGCGCCGCGAGGCCGAAGGCGTGGGTCTCCGGCAAGACCGAGACGAGCCGCCCGAGCGGCGTGTCCGGATCGAAGAGCCGATCGAGAAGCTCCTCCGTCTCCTCTGCCTGCAAAAATTCGAGCGAGAGTGACGTCTCTCCAGGCAGGGCCGCCTGGATCGTCGCGAGCAACGCGCCCCATTCGTCTTTGCGCAGCTCCCACACGAAGGGGAGGGACCAGCGCACGCGCGCGCCGTCATGGCCCTCATCGCGCAGCACACGGATGTGCACGTCCGCTTGCCGCAGCCTCGCGAGCAGGTGGCCGAGGACGAGGTCGAGGTCCGCCGTGGAGGGCAGGGTGACGAGGTCCTCGCCGTAAGGCAGAAAGAGCTGCGGCGCGGCCTCGCCGAGCTCCGCGAGGAAGGCGTCCTCCTCGTCGAGTGGCGCGCCCTCCTCGTCGACGAGCTCGAAGCGCGGCGCGCAGAACATCCGCCCGACCCCGAGGACGTGCGCGAGGAGCGGGAACGTCGCGAAGCTCCGGTACTCGAAATCCGCGTCACCGATGAGGAAATGGCCCATTTGACGCGTGCATCATGCGCCGCCGGAAGGTGCGCGAGCAAGGGGGGGAGGCGCGCCGCCTTGGGGCTTTTGTCTTGGTGTCGGCCCTGACCATGAACCGCCCGGGTCGATCGAAGAGGACACGCGGAGGGCCGCGAAATGACTTGGATGATCGCACATCCGCCCGGATAGAATTCCGGGGCGATGTTGAAGCCAGGGATGCGGGTCGCCGCGCGTTTCGAACTCGACGATCACACGATCGCGGGCGGGATGGCCACGATCTACCGCGCGCGTGATCTGGAGACGGGCGCCGTGGTCGCGGTCAAGGTCCTCGGCGGACGCAACGTGCGCGAGATGGAGCGCTTCTCGGCCGAAGCCGTGTTGCTCGCCGAGCTCCGGCATCCCGGCATCGTCCGCTACGTCTCCCACGGGTCGCTGCCCGCAGGCGAGCTCTTCCTCGTGATGGAGTGGCTCGAAGGCGAGGACCTCTCCGATCGCCTCGCGCGCGGCCGCTTGCCGCTCGACGAGGCGATCCGGCTCGCGCGGCGCGTGGCAGACGCGCTCGGCGCAGCCCACGCGCGCGGGATCGTTCATCGCGACGTGAAGCCGAGCAACGTGTTCCTGCCCCGCGGCGACGTGGACGAGGCGAAGCTGCTCGACTTCGGCATCGCGCGGCTCGGTTACGGCCGGACGCTCGCGACACGCACGGGCACGTTGCTCGGGACGCCCGGGTACATGGCCCCCGAGCAGGCGCAAGGGCGCAAGGACGTGGACGCGCGCGCCGACGTGTTTTCCCTCGGCGCGATGCTCTTCGAGTGCCTGACGGGGCGGCCCGCGTTCGCCTCGGAGCAGCTCATGGCCACGCTTTCGCGCATCCTGTTCGAGGAGCCGCCGCGCGTGCGCACGATCCGCAGCGAGACGCCGGCCGCGCTCGATCTGCTGGTCACGTCGATGCTCTGCAAGGATCCCGCAGGCAGGCCGCGCGATGGATCGATGATCGTGGCCGCGGTCGACGCGCTCGGGCCGCTGCCCGGAGGGCCGTCGAGCAGCGAGTTCGTGCACTCGTCCGTGGTGAGCAGGCCGGCGATCACCGTGCGCGAGCAGCAGCTCCTCTGCGTCGTGCTCGCGACGAGCACGTTCTCGAAGACGATCGCGGACGGCGACTCCCCCGAGACGGACGTGACGCTCACGCCGGGGATGATGGCGGAGGCCATCCTCCGCCGCAGCCTGCCGAGCTTCGGCGGCGACGCCGTGAGCGGCACCGCGGGCACACTCGACGATCTGAACGGCGCCGCGGCGGCGTACGGCGGCAAGCTCGAACAGCTCGTCGACGGCTCGCTGCTCGCGGTGTTCACGGGCGCCGCGGCCGCGATCGATCTCGCGGCGCGGGCCGCGCGGGCGGCGATCGCGCTCCGCGAGCTCTTGCCGGGCGTGCCGATCGCGGTGGCGACGGGGCGTGGCCTCGTGGCCCAGCAGCTCCCGGTCGGCGAGGCCGCGGAGTCGGCCGCGCGCACGCTCTCGGCGGCGCGCCGCGAGGGCGTGCAAATGGAGGGGCGCGTGTTCGTCGACGAGGTGACGGCGGGCCTGCTCGACGCGCGCTTCGACGTGCGGGAAGAGGGTGTTACGCGGGTGCTCGAGGCGGTGCGGGATCGCGCGGATGCCGCGCGC
Organism: Polyangium fumosum; assembly: GCF_005144585.1. Lineage (GTDB taxonomy): Bacteria > Myxococcota_A > Polyangia > Polyangiales > Polyangiaceae > Polyangium > Polyangium fumosum. The sequence goes on from NZ_SSMQ01000045.1 coordinate 32,199, forward strand.
ACGTTGCTCGGCAAGCCGAGCCCGTGTGTCGGGCGCGAGCGCGAGATCGGCACGCTCGTCGCGATCATGGAGGAGAGCATCGCGGAGCCGATCGCGCGCGTCTCGCTGGTGACGGGGCCCGCGGGCGTCGGCAAGTCGCGCGTCGCGACGGAGGTGCTCCGCAGGCTCGACGCGGCAGGGCACGACCTCGAAGTGTGGGTCGCGCGCGGCGATCCGATGGCCGCGGGCTCCACGTTCAACATGCTCGCGCAGATCATCCGCGCCGCGGCGGGCATCGAGGTCGGCGCGCTCGCGTCCGTGCAGGAGGAAAAACTCCTCGCGCGTGTCGCGTCGTGCGTCGCTGCCGACGACGTCGTGCGCGTGACCGTCTTCCTCGGCGAGATCCTCGGCCTGCGTTTGCCGGCGGAGCGCAGCCACCTGCTCGCCGCGGCCCGCGCGGACGCGATGCTGATGGGTGATCAGATGCGCCGCGCGTTCGAGGACTGGCTCTTCGCGGAGTGCACGAAGACGCCCGTGCTGCTGCTGCTCGACGATCTGCACTTCGGCGATCTGTCGACGGTGCGGCTCATCGACGCGGCGCTGCGCCACGCGCGGGAGAAGCCGCTCTGCGTGCTCGCGCTCGCGCGCACCGAAATTTCGCGCGTCTTCCCGCGCCTGTGGGAGGAGCGCGGCATGCAGGAGGTTCGCCTCGGCGAGCTCGGGCGGCGGGCGAGCGAGCAGCTCTGCAAGGTGTGGCTCGGGAGCACGGCCACGCCGGATCTCACGGCGCGTATCATCGAGCGCGCGGCGGGCAATCCGTTTTACCTCGAAGAGATCGTGCGCGCCGTCGCCTCGGGCCGCGGCGACGCGCTGCCGGGCACGGTGCTCGCGATGGTGCAAGCGCGCCTCGAAGAGCTCGAGGCCGTCGAGCGCCGCATCCTCCGCGCCGCGAGCGTGTTCGGCGACGTCTTCTGGCCCGCGGGCGCGGCCGCGCTCGTCGGCGGCGAGAAAAAAGAGGCGTCCGTACGCGAGGCGCTCGGCACGCTCGTCGAGCGCGAGCTCGTCGTGCGCCGCACCTCGCGCAGGTTCCTCGATCAGGAGGATCACGCGTTCCGCAACGCGCTCGTGCGCGAGGCGGCGTACGCGACGCTCACGGACGCCGATCGCATGCTCGGCCATCGCCTCGCGGCCGCATGGCTCGAATCGGTGGGCGAGACCGAGGCGATGGTGCTCGCGCAGCACCACGAGCGTGGCGGGGATCTGATCCGCGCGGCCTCGTGGTACGCGCGCGCGGCGGAGACGGCGCTCGAAGGCAGCGACTTCGAGGCCGTGATCGAGCGGAGCGAGCGAGCGATCACCTGCGGCGCGCAGGGCGAAGAGCTGGGTCGCCTCCGGCTGCGCCAGGCCGAGGCGTACCGCTGGCAAGGCAAGTTCAGCGAGGCCGAAGAGCGCGGGCTCGAAGCGATCCAGATCCTGCCCGCGGGCAGCGATCCGTGGCTCTTCGCGGTCGGCGAGATGGCGAGCGTGTTCGGCAAGCTCGGCAGCGTCGAGCGCGTCGAGGTCCTCGGCGACGCGCTGCTCACGGTCGCGTGTATGCAGGAGGCGCCCGCGAGCGACGGGCACATCGCGGCGCTCTCGCGCACCTCGACGGCGGCGCTGCTGCTCGGAAAAAACGAGCTCGCGGAGTCGCTGTTCAAGGAGCTCGAGCGGCTCGGGGGCGCGTCGGAGAAACCACTGGCCGTCGGCTGGCGCGAGCGCGCGCGGGCGTTCCGCGCGCCGTTCGTGGGCGAGACGGGCGCGTCGGCGCGGTTCTTCGCGCTCTCGGCCGAAGGTTTTGAAAAGGCCGGCGACGTGCGCAACGCGTGTCTCCAGCGCGCGAACTACGGCGCGTCGTGTCTCGAAGTCGGCGACTGGATCGGCGCGGAGAAGGCGCTCGTGCCGGCGATCGTGGACGCCGAGCGCATGGGCGCGAAGCACATCGTCTCGTCGGCGCAGCGCGACCTCGGGTACGCGTTCGCGCGGATGGGCCGGCTCGACGAGGCCAAGACGCTCGAAGAGCAGGCCGTCGCGGAGTTTTCGGCGCACGGGGATCGTCGGCTCGAAGGCGTGGGGCGCGACGAGCTCGCGACGATCCACCTGATGCGCGGCGATGTCGCGGAGGCAGAGGCCGAGGCGCGGCGCGCGGTGGATCGGCTCGCGGTCGCGCCGCCGTACCTCTGCCACGGGCACGCGACGCTCGCGCGGGTGCTGCTCGTGGTGGGCAACGTGGAGGAGGCGCTCGTGAACGCGCGCGCGTCGCGCAAGCTGCTCACGGAGGTGGGCGCGCTCGAGGAGGGCGAGGGGCTCGTGCGGCTGATCCTCGCGCGCGCGCTCCACGCGGCCGGCGAGGTCGAGGAGGCGCGCGTCGTCCTCGTGGAGGCGTTGCAGGAGATCGATCGGCGCACGGCGACGATCGCCGATCCGGACGCGCGACAAACGTTCGCCGCGATCCCCGAGCACGTGGAGACACGCGAGATCGCGCAGACCTGGGGGATCACGGGCTGAGCGCGCGGGGGGGCATCGTGAGCGACGCGGGATTCCTCCTTCCGAGCATCGAACGAGCCGACTGGAAGACGTTCCTGCTCCTGCAGCTCGTCCTCGACACGATCCCCGATCCCATCTTCGTCAAGGACCTCGATCACCGGCTGATCGCCTGCAACCAGGGGTTTTGCCGCCTGGTCGGCCAGCCCTACGAGGTGGTGATCGGCGCGAGTGATCCCGACTTCATGCCGAAGGAGCAGGCCGACGTCTTCTGGCACTTCGACAACGTCGTGTTCCGCACCGGCCAGCCGAACGAGAACGAGGAGCTCGCCACGAGCTCGGACGGCGCGACGCGCACCATCTGGACGCGCAAGTTCCCGCTTCGGAACGTCGGCGGCGAGGTGGTGGGCCTCTGCGGCATCGTCACCGACATCACGACGATGAAGGAGCGTCTGCAGCGGGCCGAGCGGCTCGAAGCGGAGAACCGCGAGCAACGCGCGGTCATCGAGGCGCAGACGACGATGCTCGATCGGATGAGCATGCCGGTGCTCCAGGTCGGGCCGGGCGTGCTCCTCCTGCCGCTCGTCGGCGAGATCAGCGATCGGCGGGCCGAACGCTCGCTGCAGACGTTGCTCGGCGCGATTCACGAGCGCCGCGCCGAGATCGTGATCCTCGACGTGACGGGCGTGCCGACCTTCGATACGGCCGTGGCGGGGCACGTCGTGCGCGCGGTGCAAGCGGCCGAGCTGCTCGGCTGCCCGTGCGTGCTCGTGGGCATCGGCCCGGAGGTCGCGCGGACGCTCGTGGAGCTTCAGGTGGATTTCGGGCGCGTCACGACGCGGTCCACGCTGGAGGACGGGATCGCGTTCGCGATGAAGCAACACGTCCGGCGCAAAGGGCCACAGGCCGGACGCGCGTGAACCCCGTCAGGGGCTCGGCGTCAAGAACCGAGGCGGCCGCGTGCTCGTCTCGTTTTTGGCCATCGGTGCGGGCGCGGGTCGCGCGGCGCGCAGGATCTTCTCGACCTCGCCGGTGACGCCGTCCGCCCATTTCGTGGCGGCCTCGATGCCAGCCGGGAAAAATCCGTAATGCCAGCCGTCGCCGCCGTCGGGGTAGGCCGAGAGCTTCCGGCTGTCGACGAGGTGGCAGGCCGGCGCGGCTTTCGGGTCGTCCCCGGCGGCCTTGATACCGGCGCGCAGCATCGCGTAGACCTTGTCGCCGAAGGCGGGCGACCATTTCCGCATGGAGGGCGGGCCGATCCAGACGCAGACCGTATTCGGTCGCGACCGGATGCGTCGGACGGTTTGCTCGACGTTCCCGACCTGCAACGAGGGCTCCCCGGGCATGTTGCTGCCGAGCCCGACGATCACGACCTGCGTTTCGTACGTGCCAGGCGGCGCGAGCAAGTCGTCGATCGTCGGCGCGCGCAGCTTGCGCTCCGGCAATCGGACCCGCGCCAGGATCGGCGATTTGCCACAGCTATGGTAATGGTAGCCCCTCCGCGATACCTTCGCCGTGAGGAGCCATTCCGTGGACGCGCCGCCGAGCGTGTAGCTCTCGAGTTCGGCGTCTTTTTGCGCGAGCAGCCAGGCGTCGAGCCGGTCGCCGAAGGCCGTGAGGCCGTGCGAATCGTAGACCGTGGCGAATCGGACCCGCCCGCACGGCGCCGCCTGCGCTTCCGCGCGGGTCACGAGGAGCGAAGCGAGCGCGATCCCCAGGGAGACGACACGACGGAAGGCAAGCACGCGCCTACGGTACCACGCCATTCGTCGCGCGGAAAGGCTCCGCGCGGCCGGGTCATTTGCTGAGCGTGATCGGGATGTAGGCGAGGCGCATCTTGGACATCGTCCCGTCGCGCGTATACCCTGCCAAACCGTAGAGGACGTTCCACCAGTGCCCCGTGGGCGATTGGCCGTACGAGAAGAGCGGGAAGAAGTGGAACTCCCATTCGGATCCGTTCGCGAGCTTCTTTTCGCGGTAGAACGTGTTCAGGGCGAGCTGCGAGACGCCGTCCTGGTCGGCGAAGCGGAAGAAGCCCGGGAGCACGACCGTCGCGCGCGACGTCGGCGAGGCGAAATCCCACACGAAGGGCGCGAGCACGAGGTGCGACGATTGATTCGTGCGCCCCATGTGGAAGATGGGGGAGAGGTTCGCCGCCCAGCCCGTGGTGTCGGCGCGATACCGGAAGAGCGGCGTGATCCAGGTCTCGTCGCTGAGGCCGTACCGCTGGAACCGGCCATAGAAGGGGAAGATCGCGAGCTCCTTGCCGCGCGGCGATTCGCCCTTGTAGAAGAACGGCAGGAAGAGCTTCCGATCGAGCCCGATGTCCGGATCACGGTAATGCCAGTAGAGCGGCGTGATCATCTCGAGCTCGGTGCGGCCCTGGTAATGGGCATAGCCCCAGGTCGCGAACGTCTTTTCGCCCTTCTCGCCCCGCTCCCAATAAAAGAGCGGCGTCGCGAGCCGCGAGGCGTTGCCCTCGTAGCCGTAATGAAAGAGCGGGAAGACCGTGAGGTTTTCCTTGTTCTTGCCCCAGGTGTGCCAGTAGAACGGCACGACGTGGCGGCTGTCGCTCTCCTTGTCGTGGCGGCGGATGTACGGGCCCCAGACGTTGAGCCAGCTCTCGCCGATCTCGTTGTAACGATAATAATGGAGGAGCGGCGGGATGACCTCGTATTCGGTCGTCTCGTTCCGGCCGTAGAAATAAAGCGGCGCGACGCCGAGGTCGATTTCGTCGGCGGTGCGCGTGTCGCACGCAGGGCCGCCCTTCCATTTGCAGAACATCGGGCCGACGATGTCGAGGCCGTCGTGATCCGTATGCTGCGTGAACGTGAGCAGCGGCGGGATGTGCAAATAACTCTTCGACCCCGTCTTCCCCTCGAAGAAGAGCGGGGGAAGGAGGTTCATGTGGCTCGCCGGCTGCTTCGCCGTCGCCTCGCGCTCCTGGTGCACGTACGGGCCGACGACCGTCGTGCGGGTCTCGCCGTCACGGAGCCGCCAAAACAGCGGGAAGAGGACGTCGGCGTCGGCCTTGGGGCTGCGGCGGTTGTAATAAAAGAGCCCGAAGAGGCTCGAACGGTCCTGCTCCTGCGGCTTCTTCCACTCGGCCCACAGAGGAAAGAGCGTGCGAAATTCGTATTTCGGGCTCTTCTCCGAATACCACAGGCCATAAAAGCGGCGCTCGGACGGCTCGAGGGGCGGCGTCGCGTCGGGATCGGCGCTCGATCCGAGGCGCTTCGCCACGCCCGGCGGGACCGCCAGCGGATCCTGCGGCAGCGAAGGTTCTTGCGTCTGGAGCTGCCCGGCCTCGTCCGCGCCGGAGGCGGCGTGCGTCTGCGGTTGGTCCGGAGGCGGCTGCTTCGGGCGCCCCTGCGAGGGAGGAGGGCCCCCGCCAGGCCCACCCGGACCCATGCCGCCCTGCGCGTGCGAGACCAGTGGGACCGCGACGAGCGCCGCGATCACGAGAGAGGCCAGCGAGGCGCCGCGCCTTCGAAGGACGCTCACCGCGCCTCGCCCGGCGGAAGAGACGCCTCGGCCCGCGCCCGCGCCGCGAGGACGTCCGCCGCATCCGCGAGCGGCACCTCGTCCTGCTTGTGACCCGCGAGGTCCTTGACCGACGCGACGCCCCGTTCGAGCTCGCCGTCGCCGAGAATCACGCAGAACTTCGCGCCGAGCGCATCGGCGCGGCGGAGCATCGCCTTGAGGCGGCCGCCGCGGCCGTCGACCTCGACCCGCACGCCGCGCGCGCGGAGGTCACGGCCGAGCACGAGCGCGCGGCTCGTGCACGCGTCCGAGAGCGGCGCGACGTAGACCGCGGGGCGCTCGCGCGAGACCTCGCCAGGCATCAACGTGAGCAGCCGCTCGATGCCCATCGCGAAGCCGATCGCGGGCACGCTCGGGCCGCCGAGGCCCTCGATCATGTTGTCGTAGCGGCCCCCGCCGACGACCGTGCTCTGCGCGCCGAGATCCCCGCTGGTCGTGACGAACTCGAAGAGCGTGCGCGTGTAGTAGTCGAGCCCGCGCACGAGCGTGGGATCGACGATGTACCGCACGTCGAGCGCGTCGAGGTGGCGGCGCACGCCCGCGAAGTGCGCAGCGTCGGCCTCGTCGAGCAATTCGAGGATCGAGGGCGCGCCCTTCGAGGCCTCGCGGTCGCGCGGATCCTTCGAGTCGAGGATGCGCAGCGGGTTCTTCTCCAGCCGGCGCTGGGAGTCCTCGGAGAGTTTGTCCTTCATCGGCGTGAAGTACGCGACGAGCGCGTCGCGGTAGCGCGCACGCGTGCCCGCCGCGCCGAGCGAGTTCAGCCGCACCTCGATGTTGCCGATGCCGAGTCCTTGGTTGAGGAGCGAGAGGATCATCTCGATCATCTCGGCGTCGGCGAGGGGACCCGCGTCGCCGTAGAGCTCGCAGCCCGCCTGGTAAAACTGCCGGTAGCGGCCCTTCGCCGGCCGTTCGCCGCGGAACATCGGGCCGAGGTAGGACCAGCGCGAGACGGGCTCCTTCGTGTGGACTTTGTGCTCGACATACGCGCGCGCCGCGCCGGCCGTGCCTTCAGGGCGCACGGTGAGCTCGTCGCCGTGCCGCGCGAACGAGTACATCTCTTTCTCCACGACGTCGGTCGTCTCGCCGATCTGCCGCGAGAAAAGCGCGGTGTGTTCGAGGATCGGCGTGCGCACCTCGTCGTAGCCGTACCGAGCGACGTGCTCGCGGAACGCCTGCTCGAGGCGCTGCCAGCGCGCCGCCTCGTCCGGCAGGATGTCGTTCATCCCCTTGACCGCGCGAAGTTCCATGTCCGCCGCGGCTTATGGTCGGAGAGCCGATGAGGGTCAAGCTTTGCCGACCTCTTGACGTACGACGGGGTCTGTCCTCCCTTGTCCCGGGTATGGTTGAGCGTCCTGGCCGTCCTCCAAACCCCCCGCGTGTATGTGCGCTCGACCTGGGCAAGGCCCGGGTGGGCGTGGCGATCGCCGACGAGCTCGGCCTGCTCGCGCACCCCCGGCCCCCGCTCGACGGGCGCGACAAAAAGGCGCTGATTCGCGCCCTTGGCGAGCTCGCCCGCGAGGAAGGGGTGGGCCTCTTCCTGGTCGGCCTGCCGCTCGACATGTCGGGCGCGCACGGCCCCATGGCCACGCGCGCCACGGACCTCGCCCAGGAGATCAGCCAGGCCACGGGCGTGCCTGTGGAGTTCTTCGACGAGCGTTGGACGACCGTGGAGGCGGCCCGGAAGCTCCGGGAGAGCGGGACCTCGGGCAAGCGGCAAAAGGGCGTCATCGACGGCATGGCCGCCGCCGTGATGCTCCAGGCCTACCTCGATCGCGCCCAGGGCCTCGGCAGCGCCGACGCGCTCGTCATGCCACCACCCCCGCCGCCGCGCGGACGGGGCGGCCGGCGCTAACAGCCTGTGGACTTATCTGCTGCGCGCCCCGAATCGTCGGTCGACATCGCTCGAAATCCTTCAGGATTCCTCGCTCCGTCGCCCTAGCTTCGGGGCGCTCGCGACGATAATTCCACAGGCTGCTAAGCGGCCTTCTTGTTGTCGTCGAGCATCAGGTGCGCCACCAGCGCCGCGATGAACGCGATGACGAGCAGGAGCACGTCCCACACGGGCCACGCCACGCCGACCGCGCGCCGGAGCAGCACCGACTCGATGAGCCGCACGAGCATCGCGCCGAACCCATAGGAGCAGAGGCCCACGACCACGGGGCGACGCAGGCGCCCGAGCATCTCGATCGCCTTGACCGTGTTGTCCCAGACCGTCTTCCGGATGTGGCGGATCAGCAGGATGATGGGCGTCGCGAGCGCGACCGGGATGAGGAGCAGGAGCAGGACGGACTCCGAGACGGTCAGGTTCGCCGTCGCGCCGCCGCCGCGCGTGATGCGGAAGATGGACGCCGCGGTCGTGATGAGGCCGCCGAGCGTGAAGAAGACGCCGAGCGCCATCATGAGCACGAGCATCGGCCGCGCCATCGTGGCCTCTTGCTGCTGCTTGATGAAGAGGGCCGACGGGCGCGCCGCGGTCCCGGTCGCGGTCGGATCGCCGATCGGGACCATCGCGGCGCTGGCCGGCTCCTCCGTGTCCCAGGCCGCGAGATCGGCGTCGAGCTCGGCCATGCTCTGGTGACGATCGTCCGGCTCCTTGGCCATCGCCCGCTGGATGACCATCTCCAGCGTCTCGGGGATGCTCGGCTCGAGCGAGCGCGGACGCGGCGGATCCTCGGAGAGCACGGCCATGAGCGTCGCGGCCGGGTCGCCGTTGTCGAACGGGCGCTTGCCCGTGAGGGCGCAGTAGAGCATCGCGCCCACGGCGTAGATGTCGGCGCGGTGGTCGACGCGGTGACCACGTGCTTGTTCGGGCGCCATGTACGAGGGCGTGCCCATGATCATCCCGGTGCGGGTGAGGGCCTTGCCCGTGGCGTTGTCCTCGACCTTCGAGATGCCGAAGTCGATCACCTTCGCCATCGGGCGGTTCAGGTCGCCGATGAGGAAGACGTTCTCCGGCTTCATGTCGCGATGCACGACGCCCTTCGCGTGCGCGGCGGCGAGGGCCTTGCAGACCTGGCGGACGATGCGCACGGCCGGCGCCACGGTCATCTTGCCCCGCTGCGTGAGCAGGTCGGCGAACTCCTTGCCGTCGAGCAGCTCACTGATGATGAAGGGACGTCCGTCGGCTGTGCGATCGATGTCGTAGACGTCGATGACGTGCGGGTTCTTGATCTGCGCAGCGGCCTCGGCCTCGCGCTGGAAGCGGGAGAGCACGTCGGCCTGACGCGCGTACTCCGGGTGCAGCATCTTGATGGCGAAGCGCTTCGAGCCGATGCGCGTGTGGCGCGCCTCGTAGACGCGGCCCATGCCGCCTTCGCCGATCACGCGGACGATGGTGTACGACTCGCGCAGGGTCTGGCCGACGAGCTCGTCCCGCGTCTCCTCCGCGAGCTCGGCACCGTCCTTCGGGCAGATTTTGTACTCGCCCGGGTAGCGGCTGTTGCACGTCGGGCAGATGCGCTCCGGGGCGGCGACGCCTGCGACGAACGAGTCGGCCGATCCGTATCCGGTGGCCGCGGAGCCGATCCCGGTGAGGTTCGTCGTCGCGGGTCCCACGACGATCGACGGCTGCGCCGACGAGGACGCAGCCATAAGGGGAGAAGCCCCCGAATCGGGGGGCCGAACATTACCGGCCATCGCGAGGCAGACTAGCGGAAGTCGGCTTCCCGAGGGGGACAATCCCGCTGCAAACCTTGCTCGTCCGCCCGTGGGCAACACGGTCCGTTGACCGAACGGACGAGATGCGTATACTCCGCGTCCGTTTTTCGTTCGGCCCGATCACGTGGGCACGCGCCGCTCCGGGCGTGCGCTCGCCGTCGGGCGACGCTTGGACGATCCGGGCGCTCGGCAGCGCCAGGATACGCCGAGGAGTGACAGACCGATGCTTCATCCGATTCACAAGACGACGATCATCGACAAGTTCCGCACGCACGAGGGCGACACCGGCTCGCCCGAGGTGCAGATCGCGCTCCTCAGCGAGCGGATCACGCAGCTCACGGAGCACTTCAAGACGCACAAGAAGGACCACCACTCGCGCCGTGGTCTCCTCAAGCTCGTCAGCCAGCGCCGCCGCCAGCTCGACTACTTGAAGCGCATCGACATCGAGCGCTACCGGTCGCTCATCAGCCGCCTCAACATCCGCAAGTAAGCGCACAAAGGCGCGCGAGCGACGAGAGGGCTCGTTCCCCACGGGGAGCGGGCCCTCTTCGCTTTTGTAGCGTTTGTCTTCGCGCTTCATGAAGTGCTTCCGGAAGAACGGCGCACCGGTCCGCCGAAAAAAGTGGCGGGTTTGGGCGGGAGGCTCTACACAGAGAGCCGAAATACGTCGGTTTGGACAATAACGGGGCGCGGGGGCGTTCCCCGAGGCCGTGAGCGCTACGGAGCGTCTTCGTCTTCGCTTCGTGCCCAGCAGCAAGGCTGCTCCTGGGTAGGAATCGAGGAAGAAGATCCGCCTTGCGCTCGGATGTCACGGGTCTTCGGGAGCGCGCTCGCGACCGCGAGAGAGAGCGCAAGATACATGTACGTTCGTGAATCCGTCATGGTCGGCGGCCGAGCCCTCACGCTCGAGACCGGCCGTCTGGCCAAGCAAGCCCATGGATCCGTCCTCGTCACCTACGGCGAGACCATGGTCCTCGTGACCGCGGTGTCGCAAGACGAGCGGCCCGGGCTCGATTTCTTCCCCCTCACCTGCGAGTTCGTCGAGAAGACGTACGCCGCCGGCAAGATCCCCGGCGGCTTCTTCAAGCGCGAGGCACGCCAGCGCGACGAGGAGATCCTCGCCTGCCGCATCATGGATCGCCCGCTCCGCCCGCTCTTCCCCGAGGGCTTCAAGAAGGACACGCAGATCATCGCGACCGTCCTTTCGAGCGACAAGCAGAACAAGGCCGACGTCCTCGCCCTCACGGGCGCGAGCGCGGCGCTGCACATCTCGGACATCCCGTGGAACGGGCCCATCGTCGGCGTGCGCGTGGGCCGCAAGGCCGGCGAGTTCGTGGCGTACCCGACGGCGGCCGAGATCGAGGAGTGCGACATCGACCTCGTCGTCGCCTGCTCGCGCGACGCGATCGTGATGGTCGAGGGCGGCGCTGCCGAGGCGACCGAGAGCGACATCATCGACGCGCTCATGTTCGCGCACGAGACGGCGCAGCCCGTGATCGACCTCATCGAGCGCGTCCGCCAGGCGGTGGGCAAGCCGAAGAAGGCGTTCCAGGCGCCGCAGCTCGACGACGCCATCAAGGCGCGCGTCGCCGAGGTCGTGGACAACGACCTCAAGTCGGCGACCCGCGTGACCGACAAGAAGGCGCGTTACGAGGGGTACTCGACGCTCAAGAAGAAGCTCGGCGAGGCGCTGCTCGGAGAGCTCGGCGCGGAGAAGTACCTCGCGAACGAGAAGCTCATCAAGGCGGAGTTCGAGGAGCGCAAGGCGCACGTCGTGCGTACCTACGTGCTCGACGAGGGCAAGCGCATCGACGGCCGCGACACGCGCACGATCCGGCCGATCATGTGCGAGGCGGGGCTGCTCCCGCGCGTGCACGGCAGCTCGCTCTTCCAGCGCGGCGAGACGCAGGCGATCGTGACGACGACGCTCGGTACCTCGACGGACGAGCAGAAGATCGACGGCCTGATGGGGGAGAGCTGGAAGCGCTTCTACCTCCACTACAACTTCCCGCCCTTCTCGACGGGCGAGACGAAGCCGATGCGCGGCCCGGGCCGGCGCGAGATCGGGCACGGCGCCCTCGCCGAGCGCGCGCTCTCCCGCATGATCCCCGCGCAGGAGCAGTTCCCCTACACGATCCGCATCGTGAGCGAGACGCTCGAGTCGAACGGCTCGTCGTCGATGGCGGCCGTCTGCGGCGGTTGCCTCTCGCTGATGGACGCGGGCGTGCCGATCAAGTCGCCCGTCGCCGGCATCGCGATGGGCCTCATCGCCGAAGGCAACAAGTACGCGATCCTGAGCGACATCCTCGGCGACGAGGACCACCTCGGCGACATGGACTTCAAGGTCTGCGGCACGGCGCGCGGCGTGACGGCGATCCAGATGGACATCAAGATCGCGGGCCTGTCGCGGGCGATCCTGGCGCAGGCGCTCGATCAGGCGCGCGAGGGCCGGCTGCACATCCTCGGCAAGATGCTGGAGGCGCTGCCCGCGCCGCGGCCGGAGCTCAGCCAGTACGCGCCGCGTATCACGACGATCAAGGTCAAGCCCGACCAGATCCGCCTGATCATCGGCCCCGGCGGCAAGACCATCAAGGGCATCGTCGATCAGACAGGCGTGGCGATCGACGTGGAGGACGACGGCACGGTGAACGTGGCGTCGGCGGACTCGGAGGCCGTGAAGAGGGCGCTCGACATCATCAAGGGCCTGACGGCCGAGCCCGAGGTCGGCGCGGTCTACAAGGGCACGGTCAAGCGCATCACGGACTTCGGCGCGTTCGTCGAGATCCTCCCGGGCACCGACGGCCTCGTGCACATCTCGGAGCTCGCGCACACGCGCGTCGAGCGTGTCGAGGATGTGGTGAAGGAAGGCGACACGGTCGAGGTGAAGGTCGTGAGCGTCGACCGCGAGGGCAAGATTCGCCTGAGCCGCCGCGAAGTGCTGCCGCTGCCCGAGGGGCAGGCCGGCGTGGAGGCGAAGGCGCGGCTCGATCAGGCCCGCGAGCGCGACGCGGGTGGTCCGCCGCCGCGTCGGAGCGAGCCGGGTCGTGACGGCCCCCGCGGGGATCGTCCGCCGCGCGGCGACCGCGGGGATCGTCCGCCGCGCGGCGACCGTCCGCCGCGCGATCGTCGCTGATCCACGTGGAGCGACATGATCCACGTCGTCGACGTGGATCATGTCGACATCCGCAAGTGAAAGGGGCGGGCCTCATGGGCTCGCCCCCTTCGTTTTTGTCAGCCGAAGAGGCGGGACGCGGCCCAGGCCGCGGCGTCACGCGAGGCATGGACCGTCACCACGCGGCCGCCCGCGAGGAAGATCTCCGTGGGCAGCCCACGCCCGTTGTATTCACTCGCCATCACGAAGCCGTAGGCGCCGGCGTCGCGGACGACCACGGCGCGCGGCAGCGGCTCTGCGAAGGGATGCTCGCCGAAGTCGTCGGAGCTTTCGCAGACGGGGCCCACGACGCGGTAGCCGGGCGCCGCGTCGGCTGCGGGCGGGGGCGCGTCGATCGGCTCGATGCGGTGCTTGGCGCCGTAGAGCGCGGGGCGGATGAGATCATTCATGCCCGCGTCGATCATGAGCCACCGCCGCGTCGGCTCCCCCCGCGAGCGCTTCGCCATCACCACGCTCGCGCAGAGCACGCCGTACGGCGCCACGAGCGCGCGCCCCGGCTCGACGACGATGCGCGTGCCGCCGAAGCCCCGCTCCGCGACGAGGCGGCTCGCCGCGCGCGCGAAATCCGCGGGCGTCACGGGGCAACCCGCGCCGTAATCGATGCCGTAGCCGCCGCCGCAATCGACGTAGGCGAGGGGCTTGCCCGCGGCGCGGCGCTCGGCCGCGAGATCGAGCACCACACGCGCGCCCTCGAGGTACTCGTCCGTGCGCGTGAGCTGCGAGCCGACGTGACAGCCGAGGCCCACGAGCTCGAGCGCGTCGCGGGCCGCGTCGACCCTTTCGTACGCCGCCGGAAGATCGGCGAGCGCGATGCCGAACTTCGCCTCGTCGTGTCCCGTCGCCACGTGCGCGTGCGTGTCGGCCTCGACGCTCGGGTTCACGCGGAAGGCCACGCGTGCCTTGCGTCCGAGCGCGCGGGCGCGGGCCACGACGCGCGGGATCTCCTCGACGCTCTCCATCTGCAGCGCGAGGATCCCGCGGTCGCCAGCGCCGATCGCTTGATCGATCTCGCGTGCCGTCTTGGCGACGCCGCTGAACAGGATCGAATCCGCGGGGATGCCCGCGCCGAGCGCGGCGGCGAGCTCGCCGCCGGAGACCACCTCGGCCCCGCAGCCGGCGGCGCCGAGCGCGCGCACGATGGGGCCCGCCGTATTTGCTTTGACGGCGTAGGCGATCAGGTGCGGCGCGCCTTCGAAGCCTGCGGAAAGATCCCGCGCTGCCTGAACGATCGCATCCACGTCGTACACGTAGGCGGGGGTGCGCGGTCGTTCTCCTTGGGGGGACTCCGTCCCGAGGTCGAGGAGGTCCTCGAGGCGGAGACCGCCCATCGTGGCGGCCCCGCGCGCGTCGCGTTTCAGCATGGGCCCTCGGGTAGCGCGGCGCGGGCAGGGGGTAAAGACGGCATGGCGCGGGGCGTCGAGCGGGCTCGTCCCGCGACCCGGGAGGACGCCCCGGTCCAAGTCGGACGGCTCACGGAGCTTCCCGGCGGAAGGCCCCTGTTAGCCGCGCGGACGTCATGCCATGCTGCGCCCGTGGTCGTACGTCGCGCGAAAATCGTCTGCACGATTGGTCCTGCTTCCGAGCCCCAGCTCGAGCAACTCATCCGCGCCGGTATGGATGTGGCGCGTCTGAATTTTTCCCACGGCACCCACGACGAGCACGCGCGCCGCTTCCAGGCCGTCCGTGCTGCGGCCGAGGCGTGCGACAAACCCGTGGCGATCTTGCAAGACCTTTGTGGTCCCAAGATCCGCGCGGGCAAGTTCGAGGGCGGCACGATGGATGTGCCCACGGACGCTCACATCGTGCTCACCGAAGCCACGAAAGAGCAGCCGTCCGGCGGGCCCGGCGAGATGCCGATCCTGTACGAGGGCCTCGCCGAAGATCTGCAACCGGGCGACATCGTGCTCGTCGACGACGGCCGCATGGTCCTCACGGTGACCAAGGTCGACGGCCGGCGCGTGCACGCCGTGGCCACGCAGGGCGGGCAGCTCCGCGATCGCGTAGGCGTGAGCCTGCCGGCGCGGCGCGTGCGGCTCGCGGCGCTCACCGAGAAGGACAAGGCCGACCTCTCGTTTGGCCTCTCGCTCGGCATCGATTACGTCGCGCTCTCCTTCGTGCGCACGGCGGACGACATCCGGCTCGTGCGCGACATCTGCGAGGCGTGGGGCCGACCGACGCCCATCGTCGCGAAGGTCGAGACGCCCGCGGCGGTGGAGAACCTCGAGGCGATCATCCAGGCGACGGACGCGGTCATGGTCGCGCGCGGAGATCTCGGCGTGGAGTTCAACCCCGAGCGTGTGCCCGTCATCCAGCGCGAGATCCTCGGCCTCGCGCGTGTGCATCAGAAGCCGGTCATCGTCGCGACCGAGATGCTCCAGTCGATGGTCACGAACTCACGCCCGACGCGCGCGGAGGCGAGCGACGTGGCGACGGCGGTCTTCGAGGGGACGGACGCGGTGATGCTCTCGCAGGAGACGGCGACGGGCGCGCATCCGTCGCTCGTCGCGCGGGTGATGAGCCGCATCGTCATGGAGGCCGAGCAGAGCAAGTTCTTCCGTCCTCTTTCGAGCGAGATGCCCGGCGTGCGCTCGAACGTGCCCGAGGCCGTGGCGCGCAACGGCTGCGACATCGCGCGCGACATCGGCGCGCGGGTCATCGTGGCCTTCACGGAGAGCGGATCCTCGGCGCTCTACGCCTCGAAGCACAGGCCCGTCGTTCCGATCATCGCGTTCTCGCCGAACGAGGCGACGCGCCGCAGGCTCGCGCTTCTCTGGGGCGTCGTTCCGTGGCCGATCGACAAGGTCACGAGCGCGGACGAGATGGTCGATCGCGCGAGCATGATCCTGCTCGCGAACGGCTTCGTCTCGCCGGGGGACAAGTTCGTCGCGATCTTCGGCGCGCCCATCGGCGTGCGGGGCTCGACGAACTCGATTCGCGTGAAGGTCGTGGAATGACGGAAGCCTCCGCCCTGCCGGGGCTCCCCAGGCTCGCGAAGTACGAGCTCATCGAGGAGATCGGGCACGGTGGGATGGCGACGGTCTATCGCGCCCGGGACAAACGTCTCGGGCGCGAGGTCGCCATCAAGCTCATCCACAAGCACCTGCGCGAGAACGCCGAGGTCGGCGCGCGGTTCGTCGCCGAGGCGCGCGCGGCCGCGAAGCTCCGCCACCCGAGGATCGTCGAGGTCTACGACGTCTCCAGTGAGGAGGACGGCGAGCGGTACCTCGTCGTCGAGCTCTGCCGCGGCACCACGTTGCGGAAGGTCCTCCAGCGTCATCGCGACATGCCCGCCGAGATCGGCGCGGCGATCGTCCTCGTGCTTTGCGAGGCGCTCGAGCACGCGCATGCGTGCGGCATCGTGCACCGCGACGTGAAGCCGGAGAACGTGCTCGTGGAGCTGCCGACCGATCGTACGAGCGAGTCGCGAGCGCGCGTGGACAAGGTCGACGAGACGCCCGTCCCCGACGCGCCGCGATCCACGCCGCGGCCCGTCCCAAGCCGCGCCGGAAATCTCGGCGTGCTCATCAAGCTGACGGACTTCGGCATCGCCAAGATCCTCGACGCGCAGGGCGTGACGTCGACCGGGCAGGTGCTCGGATCGCCGGCGCACATGGCGCCCGAGCAGATCGAGGCGGGCGAGGTCGACGGGCGCACGGATGTTTTCGCGCTCGGCGTGCTCATGTACGAGTGCCTCGTGGGGCACCTGCCGTTCGAAGGGAAAAACCCGGCGCAGGTCCTTCGTCGTGTGCTCGAAGGCGACTATCCACCCGCGGATCACGAGCGGTCCACCGTCGGGGGTCGCTTCGCGCGCATCATCGACGGCGCCCTCGCGCGCGCCGCGGCCGATCGCGTCGCGGGCCCTGGTAAGCTCGGCGAGCTCATCCGCGCCGAACTCGAAGCGCTCGGCATCACCGATCCGCAGCGCGAGATCGAGGCTTATTTCGAGGACCCGGTCGGCTACGCCGACGCCCTCACGACGCGGCTCGTGCCGTGCCTCGTCGCCCGCGGCGAGGCTGCGCGCAAGGCCGGCGATCGCACGGGCGCTGCGGCCGACTTCAACCGTGCGCACGCGCTCGCGCCGCACGACCTCGCGATCCTGAAGCGCGTGACGAGCCTCTCCGCGAGCGCCGAGCGCCAGAAGCTCGCGCGCAGGGTGGCCGGCCTCGTCGCGGGCACGGTCGCGCTCGGCCTTGCGGCCTTCGCCGTCGCGCGGTTTCGCAAGCCCGCAGCCGCGCTCGAGCCTGACGCGGGCCCGAAGGCCGACGCCACGACGGCCACCACGGAGCGCCCCAAGGACCCGACCGCGCCCGACGCGTCCGCGGATCCCCGCACGCCGAGCAGCGCAGCGTCGTCCATCAGCATGGTCGATCCGCCGCGCAGCATCCGCATCAAGCTCCCGCTCAGCGCCGCGACGACCTCGGCCGCCACGCCGCCGTCTTCACCTCCGGACCTGCGCAAGGTCGTCTTCCTCGTCAGCCCGCAGGGCGCAACCCTCGTCCTCGACGGCAAGGAGGAGAAGCATTTTTCGCGCGTGTTCCTTCTCAAACCCGGCGGTCACTCCGTGTCGGCGCGGGTGAAGGACTCGAAGTGCTGCGGGACCTTCGACAGCACCCTCATCGTCGAGCCTCCGCCCGAGAATGATCCCGACGACGTCCAGCGTTACCGTGTGCGGCTCACGCCGCTGCCGTCGACCGTCGCCCTCGGCCCGGCGCCCGCGTACGCGCAGGTGGTGTGCTCGGACATCAAGCTGACGCTCTTTCCAGGTGCTACCAAGAAGGTGCAGCTCGAAGAGATCACGTACGACAACAAGTGTCAGTTCACGGCGCCGGGGGAGGAGGCCTTCCGGCGCAACGTGAGTTTGCGCGCCGGCGAGCACAACGTCGTGCCTTGGTCGGCGCGGTGAGGCGGGGGGCCTCGCTTCGCGGATAGCGGTCCCCACGGTGCCCAAATTCCGGTAGAAGGGTCCCTCGGTTACTCGGTTACGGGGAATGACGGCGCGACCTCGTCTGCAGCGGGCTTTGCCCGGCGGGCTTCGGTTCGGGCGGGACCGCCGCGGCCCCAGGGCCAAAGGGTGCGTTTCGTTCGGCCGCGTGGCGCTCGCCGCAGCGACGGGCCTCGTGTTCGCCTTCGTGTCCCGAGCCGCGCGCGCGGACGATTTGCAGCAGTTCGAACTCGGCAAGACGCGCTTCGACGCGGCCGAGTACGACGAGGCGGCCTCGCGTTTCACGGCGATGCTCGATCCGGCGCAGAAGCCTTGCGAGTCTGTCCCGACGAGCGGCACCGCGCCGTGTCGCCTCACGGACACGGACCTCATCCAGCGCGCGCGCACGCTCCGCGCGGCCTCGCTCGTCGCGCTCAAGCGTTACGACGAGGCTGAGGCCGAGATTGCCACGATCCTCCGGCAAAACCCGACGTATTCGCCCGACCCCGCGGTCTTCCCGCAGGAGGTCGTGGATCGCTTCACGCTCGTGCGGGGTCGCTTGCGCCAGGAGCTCGACGTGGCGGAGCAGAAGCGCGCCGAGGAGGAGCGGCAGCGGCGCATCGCGGAGCAGAAGGCGAAGGAGGAGGAAAAACGCTGGATCGAGTCGCTCGTGAAGGCGGCCTCCGAGCGGCAGATCGTCATGCAGAATTCGCGCATCGTCGCGGCGATGCCGTTTGGCATTGGCCAGTTTCAGAACGGCAGCAAGAAGCTCGGCTGGACCTTCGCCATCACGCAGGCGTTCACGGGCGCGACGTCGATCGTCGCGTCGCAGGTCTTCAACTACTACGCGAGCTTCGATCAGACGATCGCGACGGGCGCCGAGCGCGAGGAGCTCGTGCGTCGCCAGCAGATCACGCTGATCATCAACCAGGTCGCGTTCGGCCTATGGGCTGGGCTCACGGTCGCGGGCATCGTGCAGGCGCAGATCGCCTACGTGCCGCAAAAGGTCACGATCGAAAAACGCCCCGTGCCGCCGCGCCCTGCGGTGCGCGTCGTGCCGACGGTGGCGGTGACGCCCGACGGGTTTGGCGTGGGCGTCATCGGCGCGTTCTGAAGCGCCTTTGCATCGACCACATCGTGGTCGATGCACCAAAGGTCCAGGGCTGGCCCTGGTCCGGGTCGAGGGGTGGACAACCCCTCGTCGGGTCCGGGGTGAAACCCCGGCGCTACGCTTTCAGGTGCTGCGGCTGCTCGTCGGCCTCACACCGGGAGGGCCGTCGTTGTGCTCGCGGCAGCCGGTGCGCGACATCATCTTTGCGCGGAACGACACGCGACCGCACGTGTCGCAGACGCAGAGGTTCTGGTCGTAGAGGTTGCGGTTCGAAAGGATGTCGGCGGCGAAGAGGCTGAGGACGATGTCGCTCAGCGAGTCTTCCTTTTGCGGCCGCGCGATCCACGAGGCCTTCGTGCCGATGCCGATGGGCTGCACGCGGCTCGACTTCGTGGCGAGCTCGAGGAAGCCGTCTTCGGGTGGATCCGTGATGAGTCCGCGCAACGTGAAGACGACACGCGACCGTGCGCGGCCGAGGATTCGATCGAGCAGCGCTTTCGTCGCGGAGGGCGGCGCGCCCACGGTGTTCAGCGTGTCGAGCAGCAGCGTGCCTGCCATCGGCTCGGCGACTTGGACGGGGCGCTGCATGCGACCTGCGCGCACGAGGTACTCCTCGATCCAGGTCTTGAGCTCCCGCGCGCCCATGGCCCCGATGCCGACACCCTCGACGAACGCAAGCGCGCCGATGAGCGCGCCGCGGTCGTTGTCCGCGCCGGTGAGGAGGGTCGGGATCGAGCTCGTGGACGTAGGAGGCATCGCGGGTCCTTTCAGCGACGACGGGCGCTCGGAGGGGGCCCTGCAACGTGCAGTATCGCTCTGCTTCGCGGCGGGGCCAACATCGACGCCGGGGAGCGGGGGTCCACCTGCACGATGCGCGAATCCTCGAAGGCCACGATGATCAAAAATATCAGTGATTTCCGACCCGAACAACAGGGACGAGGGGCACCCGCTCAAAGCTTCTCGAGGGCGACGATCCAGAAGCCCCCGAGGTGCCGGAGCGGGGAGTCGCAGAGCGCGCGCTCGGCTTGGACGAGGGCGCCGCGGACGAGCGGCACGCGCATCACGGCGGCCGCGGGCGTGACGATGCGTACGCCGCGTGAGGCGCGGACGCGCACGCCGGCCGGGAAAAGGCGATGGGCGCCCCAGGGGCTGACGAAGCGGGTGTAGACGGCGTCTTCCTTGGTGCGCGCGCTGATGGCGCCGGCCGGCAGGAAGCGCTTCACCAAACCACGCAGGCTCACGGGGTTGTAGAGCTCGGCGAGGATGGTTCCGCCCGGACGAACCACGCGTACCATCTCGGCGATTGCGCGTTCCAGCTCGCGGACGTGCGGCAGCACCTTGAAGGCGCAGGCGACGTCGAAGCTCGCGTCGGGGAAGGGGAGCTCGGTCGCGCTGCCGACGGTCACGTCGAGGCCGCGCGCGCGGGCTTTTTCCAGCATCCCGGGCGAGAGATCGACGCCGCGGGCCGTCCGCGCGAAGTCTGCGATGCGCCGGAGGAGCAGGCCGGTGCCGCAGCCGACCTCGAGCACGTCGCGGCCTTCGCCGAAGCGGCGGAGGAAGTCGATCTCGAGATCGTCGACGAGGTCGTGGTAGCCCGAGGTATCGCGGCCGTCGCGTCGGTCTTCGTACCGGGCGGCGAACTCGTCGTAGTACGCGCGCGTCGCCTGGAGGTGGTCGTCGTGCGGGAGCGATTCTCGCGGCGCTTCGTTCATCCCGGCCGGTTGTAGCCCAACGCGGGCGTGATCGCAGCCCCGACGGCGTGCAGCGGGGCGTGACGCCTCGCGCCGTCGGCCCTATGGACAGGTCACCGCCGAACGGGCGGCCGGACAGGAGACGACCATGAAGCCCGGCGATCACCCCGACTTTTACAGGCTCGCGCCCCCGCCGGGCACGTCGCGCGAGAGTACGATCGTGCTCGATCGCGAGGGTCGCTTCTGGCACGACGGCGCGCGCGTGGACCACCCTGCGCTCGAAGAGGCGCTCCATCGCTGGATCGCGCGGCACCCCGAGGATGGGCGGCTCATCCTGACGAACGGCTACGACTGGTGTTACTTCCGCGCCGAGGAGACGCCGTTCGTCGTGCGCTTCGTCCGCGTCGAGGACGAGGGCCGCGGGGCGCTCCTCGTGCTCTCGGATGGCACGGAGGAGCGGCTCGATCCGCGCGTGCTCTCGGTGTCGAGTGACGGTGTGGTGTTCGCGCGGGTCAAGGAGGGCGCGGAGGACGCGCGGTTCTCGCGGCACGCGCAGGCCGGCCTCGCGCCGCTGCTCGTGTCGGCGGAGCCTCCGATCGTGCGCGTGGGCGACGTGTCCGCGGAGCTCTCGGAGCGCGCGGTCTAGTAGCGATACTGCCAGAACAGATCGAGGCCGGAGCTCGGCTGCTGGTTGATTCCTCCGAAGCCGAACGATCCGCGCAGCGCCCAGTTGCGCTTGAAGCGCCAGTCGAGGTTCAGCTCCGTGCGGTTCTCCGTGCCCTGCGTCGCGCCTGTGGGGCTCTGGATGCCTTCGAGGCGGCTCGACGCGGGTGAACCCTCGTAGCTCGCCTGCGCGGTCACGGTGTCGCCGAGCTCGTAGATCACCGTCGTGCGGAGCCTGCCGGCCTCGGTCGTCCCGACGCGCGTGGACAGACCTCGGAGCGGGGCGATCTGCGACAGGATCGCGTTGATCTGCGCCGAGGCGATCTCGCCGCCCACCACGCCCGCCGCCACGTCGGTGGCGCGCGGCGACGCCTGCGCCGTCGCCTGCGACTGCGTGTCCTTCGACTCGGGCGTGTCGCCGATGAGGATCATCGACAGGATCGCCTGCTGCGACATCGGCGGGCTCGATCGGAAGCGGAGCTTTTGCTCGGTGATCGGCTTGAGATCTCCCACGTAGTCGACGAACACGCGCGTGCCGTCGGGCGCGTCCCAGCGCGCCGTCACGTTCACGTAGGGGTTGCCTGCTTCTTCCGGCCGCAGGCGCAGCAGGCCTCGTTCGAGCTCGAACTTCTTGCCCACGATCTCGAACGAGCCGCGGCTGACCTCGACGTCGCCCGAGAGCTGCGTCTCGTCCGTGAGCGAGATGCGCGGCGGCGTGCTGCCGCCCGTGAGGTCGACATCCGCGCCCATCCCCACGATCGTGATGTCGCCGAGTTCGAACGTGATCAGATACGCGAGCGCGTCCTTCGCGCGCTCCTCCTTCGGCGGGCCGAGCGCGTGCGAGACCACGACGTCGGGATTGGGATCGAGCGACTGCACGCCGCGCGTGCTCGACGCAGGCAGGGCGAGATGAAGATCGGGCACGCTCACGATGAGCGACACCTCGCGCTCCTTCTTCTCCGCCGCGAGCACGATCCTCCCGTGCGCGTGCCCGAGCGGCACACCCTCGAACGTCACGGGCAGCTCCTCGTCGCGATCGATCGTGAGCTCGCCGTTCGCCTTATGGAAGGCGAGGCCCTTCATCTGCACGACCGCGAACCCTTCCACCGCGCCGCTGATGCCCTCGGCGCGGAGGTCGTCGAAGCGCAGCTCGCCCTTGTCCGTCGTGCGGATCGAGACGTGCGTGTTCTTGAACTCCTGGCCGATCTGCGGGACGTGGAAGACGCCGTTGTGTACCTCCATGTTCGCCTCGATGCGCCCGTCGTCCTCGCCGAAGCGATGCAGGCCGACGCGCAGATCCCCGTTGAGCGATCCGTCGAGCCGCGAGAGCGTCCCGGAGACGAGCGGCGTGAGGCTCGCGAGGCGGAATTGGTTCGCCTTGAGGAGCAAGTCCGCGGGCCGCGTCGCGTCGATCTGCGGGACGATGCCTTGCCAGTTTACGCCCGCGTACCCCGTGGCGTCGATGCGCCCGCCGCCACGACCGACGAGCTCGAGCTGCGCCACGCCGCGCGCGGGGTTCCCTGCGCCGCCGGGGTTTCCGATCGAGAGCTCCAGGGTGGCGCGATCGAAGGCCGACTGGCTGCCGAGCTCCAGGCCCGACACCTCGAGCCGCACCGCGGCTTGGGGTTCGGTGCCGCGCTGCTCGAAGCGGAGGACGCCGCTCACGCGGCCCGCGACGTCTCGATCCGCGAAGAACGGGATGAGCTCGAGCGGCAGATCCCGGAGCGTCGCGCGTGCGTCGCCGCGCGGCGGGATGTCGCGGCCCGCGCGCAATGCGGCGAGGTCGACGTCGGCGTTCGCCTCGACCATGGCGAGCTCGCGCGCGTCCTTGCGCACGGCCGCGCGCAGGGTCGCCTTGCTCGCGTCGTAGGTCGCGGTCGCGTCCACGTCGACGGGGAATGCCCACGGGCTCGGGCCGAGCGTCCGTGTGTCGTGCGCGAGGCCGAACCCACGCGCGTTCACGCGGATCGCCGGCCGCTCCAAGGTCCCGCTCGCCGACGCGGAGAGCGCGATCGCGCCGCGGATCGGCGGGAGCGCCTCGCGCAGGACCGTGGGCAAGCTCTGGAACGAGCGCACCGTTCGCCGCGGGATCGTGAGCTCGGCCGTCCCGCGCGACGCGAGCAGCGAGGCGCGCCGCTTCTTCGGATCGTCGACGAGCGTCGGGAGATCGAGATCCACGTGGGTCGCGAGCTCCACCATCGTCGACGTGTCGAGCAGCGAGAGCGTCACGTCCGTCGCGCCCGTCGCGCCATTCACCGATCCGGAGAGCGCGACGTCCATCGCGCGCGACTCCCAGGCGGGTTTGTCCTCGCCGAACCCCACGGGCCCCGCGACCACGAGGTCACGCGTGCGCACGTCGAGGTCGCGCACCGACACGAACCGCTGCCCCGCAGGCCGCTCGATCGTGAAGCCCGTACCGAGGCGGCCCGAGACCTCGCTGAGGACGAGCGCGACCGGCAGGCGCCGCGCGATGCACCGCAGATCCCAGTCGGGCGCGTCCACGCGCGCCGCGCCCGTGAGATGCGCCCACGTCGACGGCTCCAGGAGCGACCCGCGCAAGTTCCCCTCGGCGCCAGAGATCCGCACCTCGGCGATCGAACCGTTGCACGCGTCCTCCGCGTCGCTCTTGTCGCGATCGACGAGGCGGAACGTGCCATCCATCGCCGCGTGCGAGCCGTCGAACGTCGCCACGAGCGAGCCGCTCGCGCCCGTGATCGGCAAGCCCCCTGCGGAGAACGTCCCCTCCTCGATCTGCAGGTGCACATGCCCCTTGCGCCCGTCCCTCGTGCGCGCGAGCGCGACGTCCACGTCCGCGAGGCCCCGCAAGTTGCGATCGAGATCCAGCAGCCGACCGAGCCGCCCGAGGTCCACGCCTTCGCCCTTGAGCTTGCCCGTGAACTCGGGCCCGTCCACCGCGAGTGACCCTTGGAGGGAGCCCACGCCCGGACCCTCGGCCGAGATCCCCTCGATCGCGAGCGCCCCACCGCGCATCGCGATGCGCTTTGCTTTGCCCTCGATCCGCTCGCCCTCGCGCGAGAGCCGCACCGCCACCTCGCGTGCGCTCTTCTCTTTCGTCTCGATGCGCGCCGACGCTTCGAGCTCGCCCACGTCGCCGCCTTCGAGCCGCGCCTCCACCCTCGGCGCCACGACCGGCCCGCTCACGCGCGCCGTCACCTTGTCCGCGCTGCGCCCGCCCGCGATGAGGCCTTCGCCTTCGAGCGCGGCCTCGACGTCGAGTTTTTCGAAGGGCCCGCGGATGCGCCCTTCCACGCGGCCTCGTTCGAGCGACACGCCGCCCTTCGCGTGCAGAGCGCGCACCGAGCCGAAGGCACGCGCGTCGATCTTCCCCGCGCTGATCGTCCCCTGCACCTGCACACGCGCGCTGCCCGTGGCCGGGCCCGCGAGCCGCGGCGCCGCTTCGAGCGACGCGACGGACGTCTCCGCCTCGAACCGCACGGCGCCGCCCGGGCGCACGATGAACGAGCCGGACGTGGGCGCGCCCTGCTCGTACAACGTCACGCGGCCTTCGAGCTCGCCGTGATCGTAGACCAGGTGCACGTCGGCCGCCGGCACCGCCTGCTGCTGCACGACCGTCGGCTCGGTCCTCGCATCGGCCACGAGCCGCAGCGCGGGGTTCGTGTCGAGCTTGAGCCGCGCGCTCATGTCCACGTTCGTTTCGGGCAAACCCTCCACGAACATGCGCGGATCGACGTCGTCCGCGGTCACGTCGAGCGCGAGCCGCGCCCCATTCGCCACGTCGAGCTTGCCCCGCAGCGCGATCGAGCCCGGCGAACGCTCCGCGGGCATCACATCGAGCCGCCCCTCGACCTCGAACGAGGGCGCATCCCCTTCGAGCGTGACCTTCGCGGAGACCCGCTCGCGCAGGGGCAAATCCGGCACGAGCAGCCTGAGATCCGCGGGCTCGGCGCGCGGAAGCTCGACCGCCGCGGTGACGTGCGCGCCTTCGAGCGCCGCGCGCGCTTGCACCTCGAGCGGCCCCGCGCGCCCCGCGAAGCTGCTCCACATCCGCACGACGCTGGCCG
Organism: Polyangium fumosum; assembly: GCF_005144585.1. GTDB lineage: Bacteria > Myxococcota_A > Polyangia > Polyangiales > Polyangiaceae > Polyangium > Polyangium fumosum. The sequence continues at coordinate 57,499 of NZ_SSMQ01000045.1, forward strand.
GGCTCGTCGGGTCGGGCGCTCCGCTCGTCGTCGTCGCCTCGGGCGGCGTGTCGATGTGCAGGTGGTAATCGAACGTGCCCGCGAGCGGCACCGGCGCGATCGAGCGCTCCCGGATGCCCGTGTGCTCCACGTCCACGGCGACCCCACGCGGGCTCACGTGCACCGACGCGAACAGGCGCGTGATGTCGGCGTCGACCGCGCGCGGCGGCGCCACCTGCCCGTGCACGTGCGCGTGGCCGATCTCGATACGCTCGAGAACCACCGTCGTCGGCCGCTCGGCCGCCCGCTCCACCTCGCCCGGCTTCTTCGGCTTCTTTGGCTTCGTCGGCGTCGGCCGCAGCGTGAACGCCGTCTGGACCCCGAAGTTCTGATCGGGCCCGCGCTCGAGCAGCACCTCGGCCTCCTCGATCCGGATGTGCTGGAAGACGAGCGAGCGTTCGCCCGTGCCGAAGAGCGACGCGCGGGCAAACCGTACGAGGTCGAAGCGCCCCTGGATCCCAGTTGCCCGGATGATCTCGGTGCCGCGCGCATCGCGCGTGACGGCCGATCGGATCGACACCTCGTCGAGCGCGAGGTGATCGATCTCCGAGACGACGATCGTCCCTTCGAAGAGCGAGCCGAGCGCCTGGTTCGCGACGTCCCGCGCGAGGCGGCGGAACGGGCCGACGTCGAGGTGGAGGCCGACGGCGAGGACGGCGGACCCGGTGAACACCGCGCAGAGCCCGAGCGTGGCCGCGCCCGTGGCGAGCGCGCGGCGCACCCGTCCCGGTCGTCGCGGTGGCGCGGCTTTCGGGGGGGAATCGTGATCGGCCGGCGCGCTCGGAGCCACGGCCGTCAGCATAACGAATCGCGGCTGGGATTCACGGCCCGGGCGCCCCGCAGTTTCATGCTTTCGCGGAGGGGTGGAAGTTGCCGGAGAATCTCGATCCGCCCGCGACGGCGCTCATTGGCAGAGGCTCGGCAGCGCCTCGGCCTCGGCGAGCAGCTCCGTGTAACTCTCGATCCGGCGACCGCCGTGCACCGTATCGTCGAACTCGATGAACACGCGCCGCTCGTCGGGCTGCACCATCGCGTTGAAATAGGCCGCGGCGTCGGTGTCCGTATTGCCGAAGGCGTAGGTGGGGATCATTCCTTTTTGCGCGAGCATCGTGAGCTCGCCGGTCTTGTACGTGGACGCCTCGCTCCCGAGCGCGCCCGACTTCGTCAGCGTCGTGTGCACGATCCCGTGCGGAAAACCGTTTTGATCGAGGAACGCCCGCGTCCGCGCCCCCAGCCATTCGGGCCGGGCGGTCATGTAAAACGGGTGATAGCCCTTCGAAACGAGCACGTCGAAGAGCTTCGCCGCGTCCTTTCGCACCTCCGGCAGCGCCCCCTGGGCGAGCGCGACGAACTCCTCCGTCTCGTAGGTCGTCAGCGTCCCGTCGATGTCGCTCACGAAGACCGGCGTCCCTTTCGGAACGACCTCGAGGAAGAGGTCCGTCGTCGAGAGGTCGCCCTTGACAACGAGATGAGCCCTGTGTCTGCCGAGCCCGAGGGCCTTCTCCTTCGGGATCTCGAAGTAGACGCGCCCTCCCGTGTCCTCCACGCCCTCGACCGTCGCGTGCTCGCCGTCCTCGGTCGTCGTCGCGGTCCCGAGGTGCTCCCACGCGCCTGCGCAGTCGCGCTGCACGTAGACGTCGACGTACTCGCCCTTGATGTCGTCGTCGAAGGTCCCGTACGAGAACTTCGCCAGGATCCACTGCGGATCGCCGGGGTTCAGGAAGAGATCCCGCCCGCGGTGGTTCGGCGCGCCGAAGGGCGGGATCACCGCGTTCCAGTCGACGGCCTCTCCCGGCGGCGGGGGAGGCGCGTCGCAGGCCGGGATCGGCGCGCACCACGCCCCCGGTACGCCGCCCGATCCGCCGCCCCCCGTCGCGTCGCCGCCCGCGCCCCCGTCGCCGCCCGATCCGCCCGCGCCCCCGGAAGCGCCCGCGCCCGTCGTGGCGCCGCTCGGCACGACATCGACGCCGCCCCCGGTGCCACATGCGGCCATGCCCACGATCCCCGCCAAGAAGAAAGCGAACGCTCCACGCATGCCCTCCATTGTGGACCCAATCGATCCGCAGAAAAAGAGCCTCGACGCGCTGCATCCTTCGCCGTCACGAACCTCCCGTTCGCGCCCCTTGCGCGGAAGAGCGCACCTCTGCGAAGGTTCTACCCCCTCGTATGCCCAAGCCTGATCCCCGCGTCCTCGCCCGCACCGCTGGCAACTACCTGAAAGAGCACCCCGAGGAGATCGTCCGCGCCTTGCGCAGCGCCCTCGGCCTGCGCGCCTCCATCCCCATGGATGCCCTGCGTTACCTCGCGCGCGAGTTCGTCCCGGACAACAAGAAAGCCCCGAAAGACATCGTCATCGAGGCCGCGCCGCCCGGCGTGCGGATCGCCGCGACCGTCGATGCCATGGGCACGCCGCTGCGCGCCTCGCTCATCCTTCACATCGAGGAGATCGCCATCTCTTTGACCGAGATGCGCATCGGGGTCCGCATCGAGGGCCTCACCCTCACCGTGCTCGGCGACTCGAGCTCGCCGCTCGCCGGCCTCCTCAAATCCGGCGCGCTCGATCTCTCGAAGCCCGGCAACCTCGTCGCCTTCATGCCGAAGCGTCCGCCCATGCTGGTCGAGGCCAAGGACGATCGCCTCACGCTCGACCTCATGAAGGTGCCCAAGATCGCGGAAAACCCCAAGGTTCGTCGTTATCTCTCGATCGTCCTGCCCGTGGCCTCGGTCCGGGCGATCCGTACCAAGGACGATCACCTCGACGTGCACCTCAAGGCAAACCTCGGCGGACTCTCGCAAGCGATCGCTGCGGCGCGGCAAACGGTTTGATACACTGACCCGCGAATGCCGCCGCCTCCTGGGCAAGACCCGTCCGCGCTCTCCTTCCTTGTGCTCGCGGAGATCGCGGCCGGGGAGTCGGCGAAGGTCGATCTCTGCCGCGTGACCCACGGCCCCGCCGAGGGTCGCCTCGTCGCCGTCAAGCGCCTCCACCCGCACCTCGCCAGTGATCCCGCGTTCGTCGCCCAGTTCCGCGACGAGATGTGGATGACCGGAGCGCTCCGGCACCCGAACGTGGTCGAGGTCGTGGGCTGGGGCAGCGACGATCAGGGGCTCTACCTCGCCGTCGAGCTCGTGCAGGGCGTCTCGCTGGCGCGGCTCATGAAGACGATCTTCGACACGGGCGAGGCGTTCACCGAGCGGATGGTCGTCTTCCTCGCACGCCAGATCTGTCGTGGCCTCGGCACCGCGCACGCCCTGCGCGCGCCGAGCGGCGAGCCGCTGTACCTCGTCCACCGCGATCTCACGCCCGGCAACGTGCTCTGTTCGTTCCAGGGAGACGTGAAGATCACCGACTTCGGCCTCGCCAAGGCGAAGCAACGGCTCACGCGCACGCTCACGGGCATGGTGAAGGGCCAGCTCGAGTACATCTCCCCCGAGCAGGCCACGGGCAACAACATCGACGCGCGCGCCGACATCTTCTCGCTCGGCGTCATGCTCTTCGAGCTCTTCGCGGCGCGCAGGCCCTGGGTCGCGCCGAACGACATGGAGCTCGCGCGCATGCTCATGACCGCGCCCCCGGCCGATCTCTTCAAGCTCCGGCCGCGGATCGATCGCGAGCTCGTCAGCATCGTGAGCAAGTGCCTCGAAAAGGATCCGAAGGCGCGCTTCCAGTCGGTCGCCGAGATCCTCGCGCGGCTCGACGAGTGGCTCAGCGCGCACGGGTACATGGAGGAAAACGAGGAGGCCCTCGGCCGCTTCGTCCGCCGGAACGCGATGCGCCAGATGGCCTGGTTCGAGCGCGTGATCGCGAGCCAGACGCCCGAAGTCAAAAAGGCAAAACCCCGCCCGCCCACGTTCACCGGCGGCTCGGTCGTGGCCCCGCTCCCGAAAGACCCGCCGAAGCGCAGCGACTCGCCTCCGCCCACCGAACGTCCGGGCACCAAACGATCGGCCGAGGCCACAGGCCCGCTGAGCACGGACGCGCACGAGATCACCGAGGACGCGACCGCCGAAGCGAAGGTCACGCCGCGGCGGGTCGGTACGCTGCGGAACGCGCCGCGGATCGCGTCGGAGCGCGGCACGGGCGAGGGCGAGGTCGATTGGGGCGAAGAGGTCCCGACGCTCGTCAAAGGCACGCCCGAGCAGCTCGCGCTCCTGCGCCAGCAGTTCAAAGGGGGCAAACCCTTCGATCCGAAGCTCGTCGCCGCCGACGTCGCCGCCGCGCGCCCCGCGCCCCCGCCCGAGGCCCCCGACGAGAAACGCGCCCCCCAGCCGAGCTTCGCGACCGTCCTCGAGGGCAAACTCCCCCCCGGCTCCGGCCGCCGCGATGAGCCCGCCGACAGCGAGGATCTCGACGATCCGACTGCGCCCATCGGCGACATGCTGCGCAAGGTGCGCGCCGCGACGGCCGCGCGCTCCATGCCTTCGGCGCCGCCGGGTCAGATCGTCGCCCCCGATCCTTCCGTGCCCTTGCCGCCCGTCACCGCCCGGAGCGCAGGCTCGGCGCCGCCGCCGCCTCCGGTCTTCGCGGATCCGACTGGCGAGGATCGGCTGCGCAGCGAGGCCGAGCGGCTCTCGATCGAGGCCATGCGCCTCGCCGAGGAGGCGAAGGCCGCGTACGCCCGCGCCGAGCGGAAGGCCGCGCTCGCCAAGGCCACGAGCGACGCGGCCGCGATCGCCGCGGAGGCGCTCCGGATCGGGAAAGCCCAAAGCGTCACGGATGGCCTGCGCCGGCTCGAAGTCGCGCTCGCGATGGAGCGCTCGGCCCGCGCGACCGAGGGCGCCGCCGCGCAGAGCGTGAGCGCGCCGCCCCCGGGCTTCGGGGCCATGGCGCCGCCGCCGATCCCGCCGCCGGCGCCGCTCCCGGCCCTCGCGCCGAAACCGTCCCCCTCGGTGCCTCCGATCGCGGCCCCTTCCATTCCTGCGCCGCCGCCCATCCCTCCGGCGCCGCCCGTGCCAGGTCGCTCCGTCCCGCCGGGCGCGACGCGCCTGCCGGATCGGGCCTTGCCCGCGCCCGAGCTCGATGCGGACGCGTTCACCACGCGCTTGCGGCCGCGTGTGCTCGGATTGCCGACGCCGGTGCTCATCGCGATCGGCGTCGGCGTGGTGCTCCTCGTGCTCGTCGTGATCGTGATCAGCTTCTCCTGACGCGGCGTGGCGCGAGCCTTCCGCGCTTGATCTCGGAAGCGGCCTTTCGCTACCGTGATCCGCGATGAGCAAAGACGAAGAATGGGTCATGATTGCTCTGGACCCGAAGATGTCTCGCCGCCAGGGGATGCCGCCGCAGCTCCCCATTCCCAAGAGCGAGTTCGAGGGTCTGGCCGACAAAGGCCTGTCCATCGACAACGCCCGCAAGTGGATCAAGTCGTTCCTCAACGACTCGCCCGCGGGCAAGGATGGCAACTGGCGCAAGAAGAACAGCCAGCTCGTCTCGGCGCTGGAGGTCTTCCTCGACAAGGCGCCGCTGCTCGATCGCGCGCAGAAGGGCTTCGCCGAGAACGACTTCGAAAAGGCGCTCTCCGCGCTCAAGCGCATCGCCTCGATGGATCCGGACGATCACGCCGCGCGCCTGAACCTCGCCGCGGCGCAGACGGCCCTGCGTGATTACCCGGCCGCGCTGAAGACGTACCAGTCGCTCCGCAAGACCTTCGAGGGCGACGCGGATTATCACGTGGGCCTCGGCCAGGTCCACGCGACCCTGAGCAACAAGGACGCGGCGATCGACGAGTTCGTCCTCGCGCTCGAGGCGCAGCCCGACTGCCAGCCTGCGCTCGACGCGCTCGCCAAGCTCGGCGTCCTCGTGCCGGTCTACGAGAACCCGCGCGACGCTGCCTCGCTCACGTACGTGCGCAGCGACAAGGTCGACGAGTACCTCACCTCCGTGTGGGATGCCGAGGCGCGCGACGCCGCGTATTACCTGGAGCAGCTCGCGTACCACGAGCGCGAGGCCCGCCCGATCGTCGTGTTCGCGATCGCCGAGCGCATCATCAAGCTCGGGGATGCCGGCTCCGCCGAGCGCGGCGAGCTCGCGAAGATCGCGGCCCTGCGTGACCTCGGCCGGCGGGACGATGCCCTCGCGGCGGCGAAGGCGTACGTCGAGAAGGCGCAGTCGGCGGGCGCGTACGTCGAGCTCGGGCGCTCGCTCGCGGCCGCGGGCAACGTCGACGAGGCGCGCGCGGCGCTCGACAAGGCGCTCGAGGCGGATCCGGGGGATCTGCTCGCGCTCCAGTATCGCTTCTGGCCTGCGGACGCGGCCACGAACATCCAGGGCGTCTCGAACGCGATCCCGGCGCTCGCGGCGTTCGCGGACGCGCATCCGAACGCGGTCGGCGCGTGGCGCTCGCTCGCGCGCGCGAAGATCGCCACGGGCGCGAAGGACGAGGGCATCGACCTCCTCAAGAAGGCCGTCGCGCTCCGCCCCGAGGACGACGACCTCCGCGCCGAGCTCTGGACGCATCTCGGCAACGAGAAGCGCTACCAGGAGATCGTCGAGGACGCGGGCAAGCTCGAAAACCTGGCCAAGCGCGACTGGAAGCTCCGCTGGAACGAGGCGGAGGCCTACCTCGGCCTCGAAAAGAAGATCGAGGCGCGCGGCGCGTTCTCGGCCATCAATTTCGACGACTCGCTGCACGTCGACATCCGCAAGCGCGCCAAGCGCGCGGTGAAATCGATCGACGAGGGCCTGACCCTCGGCGGCGTGATGTCCAATCCGGAGACACCGCCCGCGGCGACCTGATCGGCGGCGCGACGACGAAAAAGGCGCGAGCCCTGTGACGGGCCCGCGCCTTTTTCCTTTTGTTGTCTCGCGACGCGAATCACTTGAGCTGCGCCGTCTCCTCGGGCGTCACCGTCTCGTAGAGCGCGCCCACGATGGCGCCGAACGCGAGGTGCGCGGCCACGAACGAGAGGATCCCGAGCCCGCCGTACCTCGACATGAAGAAGCCCGGCGCGGCCACGACCTCGGGCACGAGCGGGTGCATCAAGCCGACGAGGCCCACGAAGATGCCCGCGAGCGCGAGGTGCACGAGCGAGACCTTGAGGCCCGTCGCGGCGCCTGCGCTCCGCGTGATGGTCTCGAACACGGCGCCGTAGGCGATTCCGATGAGCCCCGACATCAGGATGGTCACGAGGAACCCGACGAGCCACGACAGGCTGGTCGGCGCATTGCCGGGCAACGTGCCGAGGAGCTGCGCGACGTCCGCCGAGGCGCCGGCCGCGCGGGCGGCGGCGATGATCAGCGTCATGGCGGCGCCGCCGACGATCCCTGCGAAGAATGCTTTCCCGACGTTCATGTTTGCCCTCCTTTTCCCGTCCGGGGGCGCGGCTCGGGCGGCCGAACGGGCGTCCCCGAGCACACCTGGGCAAACAGAATGCCAGGCGGCCTCGGCCGCGGGTGGGCAGGCGATTCCCGATATCAATCGGGAAGAGCGGACGATTGCGAAGGAAATGGCAGGGGAGGCGGGAATCGAAGGGATCCGGCGATGAGCGCTCGTGCGTAGGGGACGCACGTGCGCAGGACGGGCGCACCCCGCTTCGGGCGTGACGCGCGCGCCGGGGTCAATCGGCGAGGCAGGCGTCGTACTCGGTCGGGCAGAGCGCTGCCATGCAATTGTCGCAGTCGGCGTCCGGCGAGACGCCGGAGCACAGCGACGCCTGGCAATAGTCGGCGCACGACCCCACACACGCGCAGTCGAAGTAGGCCGCGAAGATGGAGCCCGACGCGTCGCAGAGGGTGCTCGTGTTGGGGCTCTGGATGAAGTCGTAGCAGGTCTGGCAGGTCTCGGCGGGGCAATCGAGCGGATCGGATCCCTCTGCGCAAAGCCCGGATCCTTCCGGTTCGTCGCAGAACCCGTCGCCGGCCGAGGGGCAGGTCGGAATGGCGCAATCCTTCGTATCGGACCCCGCCGCGCAGAGCCCGTCGCCCTTCGGCGCGGGTTCATTGCAGACGCCGTTGTTCACGAGGTTGCACGTCGGGGGCGGCCTCAGGCACGAATCGAGATCGCTCTCTTCCGCGAAGCACACCGACTCGTCGTAATCGCCGTCGCTGCAGGCGGCGTCGGCCGTCAGGCAGGTGAGGAATGTCGAGTATTCATCCTTGCAATCGGCGTCCGCTGCCTCGTCCTTCTGGTTGATCTTGTCGTCGAGGCAGGACCCGAGCTCCAGCTCCGTACACTTGTTGCAATCGCAGCGCTGATTGCAGTATTTTTGCTCGGGCGTCTCGGGTTCATCCCCCCCGCTGCAGGCGGCGAACAACGTCGCGGCCGCAAAACAAAGCAGGGTCAATCCTTTGGCCATGCGCTCGTGGGTCATTGGTGCTCCGGCGAATGGGTTGGGGGCGCCGCGCGCCGGCGCCGCGAAAAGAAAGGTGCGGCCTACGCGTGCTGGCGAAGACCTTTGTGAACGTTATCACGGCCCCCGCCGCGCGTCCAGGGCGGCGGGGCCTTCCGCGTTCGTTCGGAGAATCGCGCGCCGCTCAGCGCCGGGGCGCAGGCTCGGCCGGGGCTGCCTTCGGGCCGTCTCCCGTGATGAGCCGCGCGCTGCGCTCGTAGGTCAGGTAGGAAAAGGCCCAATCGAAGAGCACGAGGAGCCGATTCCGGAACCCGATCAGGAAAAATACGTGAATTAGGAGCCACGCGAGCCACGCGACGAAGCCCGAGAGCTCGAGGCGCCCGAGATCTGCCACCGCCGCGTTGCGCCCGATCGTCGCGAGCGTGCCTTTGTCGAGGTATCGAAACGGCCGCCGCTCCTCTCCTTGGATCGACCGCACGATGTTCTTCGCGGTATGGCGCGCCTCCTGGATCGCCGCGGGCGCGAGGCCTGGCACGGGCGAGCCGTCCTGCTCCAGCACGGCGAGGTCGCCGATCACGAAGATCTCCGGGTGCCCGGGCACCGACAGATCCGGTGAAACCTTCACCCGCCCGGCGCGATCGAGCGGCGCGCCGAGGGCCTGTCCGAGCGGCGAGGCTTTTACGCCCGCGGCCCAGAGCACCGTCTTCGCGGCGATACGCTCTTCGCCGATCTGCACCCCTTGCGCGTCGATGCCCGTCACCCTGGCGTTCGTGCGCACCTCCACCCCGAGCCGCTGGAGCTGCCTTTCTGCGCGCGCCGACAGCAGCGCCGAATACGTGGGCAACACGCGATCGATCCCCTCGACCAGCACGATTCGCGCGGCCGTCGGATCGATCACGCGAAAGTCGTTTGCCACGGTATGGTGCGCGACCTCGGCCAGCGTCCCGGCGAGCTCCACGCCCGTCGGCCCTCCGCCCACGATCACGAACGTCAGCCACGCTGCGCGCTCCTCCTGCGAGGGCGCGCAGCACTCGGCCTTCTCGAATGCGAGCAACACGCGGCGCCGGATCTCCAGCGCGTCTTCGAGGCTCTTCAGCCCCGGGGCCATGGCCGCCCACTCCTCGTGCCCGAAATACGAGTGGCTCGCGCCGGTCGCGACGATGAGATAATCGTATCCGAACGTCCCTGCCGACGACGTCACCGTTCGTTCTTTGGGATCGACGCCCGTCACCTCGGCGAGGAGCACGCGTACGTTTCGTTGATCGCGCAGCACGCGCCGGATCGGCGCGGCGATCTCGGCCGGGTTCAGGCCTGCGGTCGCGACCTGATAAAGCAGCGGCTGGAAGAGGTGGTGGTTCTTGCGGTCGAGCAGGGTGATTCGGACGGGCGCGTGGCGCAGGGCCTTGGCGGCGTAGAGCCCGCCGAAGCCGCCGCCCACGATGACCACGTGGGGCAGGTGCAGCGGCTCCTTGCGTGCTTTGGGGGTACGGCCCGGCTCTCCGAACGTGATGGGGCTCCCGCGCTCGTCCGCGCGACGCTGTGCGATTCGTGCGTTGCGCGGCGTTGGCTTCGGCCCCCTCGCTCGCCTTGACGGACCTTTCATGCCCGGGGCGATGCAATCGTCGGTCCAGGCGAGGTGGTCGGGGGGCGCGGGCGGGCGTCCGGGGCCGGGGCGTCGTCAGGTGTGGGTCTTGACCCAGTCGTTCATGAAGCCGGCGCTATCGTTCCAGCCGTCGCGGAGCTGCTTTTCGGCCGAGCTCTCGATGAGGCCTCCGATGCCGAAGACCTTTGCCTCGATGACGAGCTCGGCGACGCGGCGGACCTTGGTGTCGCCGACGCGCTCGATACGCATCGTGCCCTCGTTACGCAGCTTGTCGGCCATGTTGCCGGGGGTCATCTTCCACGACCAGACCTTGGTCGCCTTGTTGAACCGGCCTTCTTCCGTGTAGCTGAAGTTCGAGCCGAGCACCTTGGCCACGGGGCCGGGCACGTTCATCTTGGGCGTCCCGGCGACCTTGCGGGTCGTCTCGGTGTCGCTGTCGCGCTGGTCGAGGATGCGGAAGTCGGGGAAGCCCAGGTGGCCCCTGTAGAGCTTCTCGTTGAATTCCTTGTCGAAGAAGACCTTCCAGAACATCTCCTCGTTGCAGTTGATCTCGTTCGTGACGGTGAACTTGCCCATGACGTCTCCTGGTCTCTGCCCGGAGCGCGATCTCTCGCGCCATCGGGGGGCTTCGTGGGTCCCCGGGGCTGGGAAGGGCGGCGACTCTACCAGCGAGGGCCGTCGTTCCATAGCGTCCCGATGACGGCACTTTGCTAGCCGCCCGGGGCGGTCTCCGCCCGTGGCATCCGCGATGCAGGGCGTCATGGGCCTCGGCGGGGGTGCGCATCTCGTTCTCGATGCGTGTTCACGACGGGGAGCCAAAAGAAAATGAGATAAGCGGGAACTTTTTTGTTGCAAAGTCGATCCGAGACGAGTATCTCTCGCCGGAGAGTTTCTACATGTTGATCCGCCCCGCGACCGACCAAAACTACGAACGAGCCGAGCTGATGGCAGCGGGCGTCGCGTGCGTGGCGTTCGGTGGGTTGCAGCGGGCGAGTCATCTGGCGCCCAAGTCCGGTAAAATTGAGTCGTTTCGCGGGTATACGCTCCGTGATTCGCGGCAACTCGGCAACCCGGAGGAAGGCACCTAGGCGGTAGAGCAAGCGTCATTCTGACGACTGCGAAGGCCGCCTCGGGAGATCCCAGGCGGCCTTCGGCGTTTTTCAGCCCTCGAGAAACGCCGCGGGTGTCCTGGAGCCAGGAAGAAGGGTGCAGGAATACGCCGGTATTCCGAGCACGACGACTGACGATCCAGGGGGCGCAGCAAGTGTATCGAGCCTGATTGGCCTCCCCGCGGCGTTCTTCGTTTGGGAACATCGTGGGCGGGGTGGAAGGGGAGTGTTTTGTCCTCGAATGGGGCCTCGTCTTGAGGCCCTTTGCGGGGAGAGGTGTATCGAGCGGGGCTTTCTTTGGCTCTTCGCGCTTCGCAGAGCGGGGCGTGGGGCCTTCTTGGGCTTCGTTTGGAAGAACGATCGTGAGGGCGCGTGATGCGCTCCGGGGCAGGCGTGTATCGATTGCATTCGCATCGAGGGCGCGCGCGTGCCGGGGCCGTGGTGTGTCCTCGACGCGGGATCGCATCGATTTCGATGCGATGATGCCCGAGGTGTATTCGCAGAATGCGGATCCGTAGTCTCAATGGGTAGAGCAGCCGCCTTTTAAGCGGAAGTGTGGAGGTTCGAGCCCTCCCGGATCCACCTCCTTATAGAGAGAAGCTCGGTGATTCATTTCGAAGCGAACGGGGTTGGAAAGAGACGAAAATAAAATCGACGAGCCGGCCAAAACATTTCCTTGCCTCGAACGTCGAAATGGATGTACAACGAAACGCGAGGGGACGGGGAAGGGCAGGGGAGAGCGCCTGCGCGTGAACACGCGGGATGGGCTCTCTCATGCGGATCCGTAGCTCAATGGGCAGAGCGTCCGCCTTTGAAGCGGAAGCGTGGAGGTTCGAGCCCTCCCGGATCCTCTATGCTGCGTGATGAGCGTGGCAGACGAGATGCGAAAATAAAATCGACGGGTCGACGAATGAAATGGTTGACCGAGCGTCGAAATGAATGTAGAGAGACGGGCGAGGTAATGGCGATGGGCAAGCGTCTGTATCACGAGAACACGAAGGGGAACGCCGGCGAGCTGCCGTGCGCCGGCCTCTTCGGGGTCTCGGGGTTGCAGATCCCTTCGCGTGATCAGGCGGCGAGCGAATCGCGCGCGATGGCGAAGCGTGGTCTCGCTCCTCTCGATGCGGGTGGATCCTAGGATCGTCACGATGTGACGTATCCGAGGAGGCCGCCCGGGAAACCTGGCGGCCTTCTTCGTTTTTGCGCTTCGAGCGCGGCGGCGGGGACGCGGGGGACGTGGATTTGGATCCGTAGCTCAATGGGCAGAGTGTCCGCCTCTGAAGCGGAAGCGTGGAGGTTCGAGGCCTCCCGGATCCTCCATCTACCGAATGCAATGACGGCAGACGACGAAAATAAAATCGACGGGACGGCGAATAAAATGGTTGACCCGAACGTCGAAACGAAGTAAAGATAAACGGGGCGAGGGAAGAGCGATGGACAAGTATCTGTATAACGAGGACGCGAAGGGGAGCGCCGGCGAGCTGCTGGGCGAGGGCCTCTCGGGCCTCCTGCGGAGCCCTTCGCGAGATCATGCAGCGAACGAATCGAGCCCGGTGCGTGGTCTCGAGCCGCTCGATACGGGTGGATCCTAGGATCGTCACGACGTGACGTGTCCGAGGAGGCCGCCCAGGAAACCCCAGGCGGCCTTCGTCGTTTTGCGCAGGCAGCGCGGCAGTGGGGGCCCTGGGAAAGATTGACGGGCTGTCGAGAAACGCCGCGAGCGCCTCGAAGCTAGGGAGGGCGACGCAGGAATACTCTTGTATTCCGAGGAGCCCGACCGACGATTCGAGGCGCGCAGCAAGTTTATCGATAGCCCGACACGTGGACGCTGGGCATGGGTGAGCCCAGGTGGCTGTAAACCATCCGCGTTTGCTTGGAGGTTCGAGTCCTCCCGTCCACACCGGCGCGTGAACCCACGCGCTCGAGGAGACGTGCGCCCGCGATGCGCCGTCTGCTTCGGATTCGTAGCTCAAGGGTAGAGCAGCCGCCTCTTAAGCGGCAGGCGAGGGTTCGATCCCCTCCGGATCCACGACGCATCCCTCCTCTTCGGTGGCGGGACTCGTTCTATGACAATCGATTCCGATACACAACGCGATGCCGCAGGGGCATGTCGCCCCTGCGCGTTTCAACGTAGCTCAAGCCGGTAGAGCACTCGCCTGTTAAGCGAGGTGATGGGGGTTCGAATCCCTCCGTTGGAGCCGCCTTTTGCCCTCGTCGCTCGATGGTCGAGCGCCCTGCTTCGTATCCAGGGTCTCCCGGTTCGATTCCGGGCGAGGGCTCCGCTTCTGGTGGTGGTGGGGTCGCCGTGCTCCTTGAAACGGGCCCGGCGACCTCACCACCAACCCCCCTTTCATCAAGCCCCGTTCGTCTAGCGGTCAGGATACCGGCCTTTCAATCCGGTTGCCGGGGGTTCGACTCCCCCACGGGGCGCCATTGCGTGGACGTTACTCATCTGGCTGATGAGGGCAGGTTGTGACCCTGCGAAGGCGGGTTCGATTCCCGTACGTCCAACCGAGGGACGGGTCGGAGGGTCTCGGTTACCCAACTGAAAATTGGTGCAAAAGCCCGAGATCAAAACGCTCATCTGTCGCTCTTTCGTTTGCTTGCTTCTTTTCGCTCGCCCGCAGCGCGGGCCGGAGGTTCCCATGGCCAACTACATCCAGCACTTCGCCGCGCTGTTCACCCGGCAAAAGGACAAGGCGCGGCCCGATCAGATCGAAAACGACGCCGGCGGCTTCGTCTTCGAGCTCGACGACTGGGCCCGCCTCGACCGGTGGCTCGTCCTCGGCTGCGAGGGCGGCACCTACTACGCCACCGAGCGCGCTTTGACGCAGGACAACGCGCGTGTCCTCGGCCGTTGCCTCGACGCGGACGGCGAGCGGACGGTCCGGCGGATCGTAGAAATCAGCCGCTCGGGCCGCGCGCCCAAGAACGAGCCCGCGATCTTCGCCTTGGCGATGGCTGCGGGGCACGCCCGTCCCGAGGTCCGCAAGTCCGCGCTCGTGGCCTTGCCGGAGGTTTGTCGCACTGGAACGGATCTCTTTCACTTCGCGCGAGCGGTGGAGGGCTTCCGGCGCTGGGGCCGCGGCCTTCGGAGCGCGATCGGCGCGTGGTACCAGGGCAAGAGCGCGGATGAAGTGGCCTACCAGGCCGTGAAATACCGGCAGCGGGACGGCTGGAGCCACAAGGACCTCTTGCGGCTCTCGCACCCGACGCCCGTCACGGACGAGCACGGCGCGATGTACCGCTGGATCGTCGGCGGGATGGGCGCCGTGAAGAACGAGGCTGCCAAGGGCGGCGCGCTCGACCCCGAGAAGCTGCCGGCCCTCGTGCGGGCCTTCGAGGAGGCCAAGGATGCGCCGCGCGAGCAGCTCGTCACGCTCGTGCGCGAGCATCGGCTCACGCACGAGATGGTGCCCACGGAGTGGAAGAACGACCCTGCCGTGTGGGAAGCGCTGCTCCCCCACATGCCGCAGACGGCGCTGCTCCGGAACCTCGGCAAGATGACCGCCGTCGGGTTGCTCGCGCCCATGAGCGCGGCCGCGAGGCTCGTGGCCACGCGCCTCACGGACGTCGAGCGGCTCCGGCGGGCCCGGATGCACCCGGTGAGCGTTCTCTCCGCATTGCGCGTGTATGCGCAAGGCCGGGGCGAGCGTGCCCAGAAGCGCGAAAACGCGCTCACCTGGGAGCCGGTGCGCGAGATCGTGGACGCCTTGGACGAGGCGTTTTACCTCGCATTCCGGTCCATCGAGCCGACGGGGAAAAAGCACCTGCTCGCCCTCGACGTATCGAGCTCGATGGATTCGGGCGCGATCGCGGGGATCCCGGGTCTCACGCCTCGGGTCGCGAGCGCGGCCATGGCGATGGCGACGGCGCGCATCGAGCCGTCGTTCGGCACCCTGGCCTTCGCCTCCGCGGGTGGTGCATTTGGCCCTCGCGGCGTCTCGGGCGTCATGTCTTTGCCTCTGTCGCCGAAGCAACGCCTCGACGACGCGCTCGGCATGGTGAATGGTTTGCCCTTCGGCGGCACGGACTGCGCGCTGCCGATGATCTGGGCTCAGAAGAACAAGGTCGAGGTCGACACGTTCGTCGTCTACACGGACAGCGAGACCTGGGCGGGTGAGATTCATCCGTTCCAGGCGCTCCGCAACTACCGTCAGGCGATGGGCCGTCCCGCAAAGCTCGTCGTGGTCGGCATGACCTCCACGGGCTTCACGATTGCCGATCCGCAGGACCCCGGCATGCTGGACGTCGTGGGCTTCGACGCGGCCGCACCGCAGGTAATGGCCGATTTCTCGAGGGCCTGAATTGCAGTCGAAGGACGAAGGGGCGCGTGCCTCCACACGCGCCTCCTCGCCCGGTTTGCTCCCGTATGCTCTCTGGTGAGGCAGCCTGATTGTCGATCAGGTGAGGGCGGGTTCGAATCCCCCCGGGGGCGCTGGGACAATCGTCGTGTACACCCGTCATCAAACCCTCGCCCGGGGGCCGGGCCGAACGATGATGGTTATCGCAATTGTCCCACATTTTTGCTGTCGTAGCTCAGTGGGTAGAGCACCTAAAATACCTTTTCCGACAACTCGTCCGAGTCGGGCCGGCAGGGGAAGGTTATCATTCTATGAGGCGGACACGGGTTCGAGTCCCGTCGACGGCGCAGATGTCACGGTTCGGGGTGATGGTTCAACGGAAGAACACTGCCCTTGCACGGCAGGGATCGGGGTTCGAGTCCCCGTCATTCCACTCGTTCGCAGGAGTCGCTCGGAGACACCATGGCCATGAGCGGGAGGCCAGGCGGTGTCTCTGGGCGGCTCCCCTCTGGGGTCGTAGCTCAGTGGGTAGAGCACCTGGCTGGCAGTCAGGGGGTCGCCGGTTCGAATCCGGCCTTCTCCACTCTCGTTTGCCCTCGTATGCATCTGGTGAGGCAGCCCGATTGTCGATCGGGCGAGGGGAGTTCGATCCTCCTCGGGGGCGCCTTCGAATGGGGTGATGGTTCAATCTGGGTAGAATACTGCCCTTGCACGGCAGGGATCGGGGTTCGAGTCCCCGTCATTCCACGAATTGCGGTGGTGGTTCAACGGCAGAATCCGAGTGTGCCATACTCGGGATGGGAGTTCGACTCTCCCTCACCGCGCTCACGCACCCGTATTGCTAGTGGGTCAGGCAGCCAGATTCTCAATCTGGTGACGCGGGTTCGATTCCCGCCGGGTGCGCAAATCCGCCGAGGGGGCGAGCTGCTGACTCGCCCTCTCTTTCTCTCCCTGTCCTGGCGGCCAGGCGTCGGTTTACGAATCCGACTGGCGAGGTTCGACTCCTCGCAGGGAGACTGTGCCCTCGTCCTGCCGGCTTTGCAGGCGCGAGCCTCCGAAGCTCGACGTTCCAGGTTCGACTCCTGGCGAGGGTATGTGTGAATGCATCTGGGTGTGGCTCAACCTGGTAGAGCGCCGGCTCGGGGTGCCGGAGACTGGGGGTTCGAATCCCCCCACCCAGACCATGTCTACGTGGCGAAACTGGCAAACGCGGCGGTCTTAGAAACCGTTTGGATGGGGGTTCGAATCCCTCCGTGGACACTCATGTCATCGTGGCGGAATGGCATACGTAACAGGCTGAGATCCTGTGCCCGAGAGGGCGTGTGGGTTCGACTCCCACCGATGACACCGATATGGCAGTATTTCTCTGGGTGTGGCTCAATTTGGGAGAGCGCCGGCTTTGGGAGCCGGAGACTGGGGGTTCGAATCCCTCCACCCAGACTCGCGGCAAATCATCTGGGTGTGGCTCAATCTGGCTAGAGCACCGGCGTCGGGAGCCGGGGATTGGGGGTTCGAATCCCTCCACCCAGACCATGTCCACGTGGCGAAACTGGCAAACGCAGCGGTCTCAGATACCGTGCCCGAGAGGGCGTTGAGGGTTCGAATCCCTCCGTGGACACCATCATCCCGCTGCTCGGGTGACGAAATGGCAAACGTGGCCGGCTCAAACCCGGTCGATTGGGGGTTCGAGTCCCCCTCCGAGCACCGGATCATCGCCGTTGGAGAGAACAATGAAGAAGAAGAGACGGTAGACGGAGAGGTGGATCATGACCGCGCAAACGCTGCTGCTCACGCCTTGGATGGTGCCACATCAGGTCATCTCCTGGCAGACCGCCGTGACCCTGAGCTTTTTGGGTAAGGTGGAGGTGCTCGAGACGTACGACGACGAGATTCGTTCGCCCACGATGACCATTCGCGCGCCGGCCGTCGTCCGGCTGAAGCGTCATGGGAATTCGCACAAGCGCGGCATCAAGTTTTCCCGCACGAACGTGTTCGTGCGTGACGACTTCCGCTGCCAGTACTGCGGCGTCCAGAAGGACGCGGGCGAGCTCACGTACGACCACGTCCTGCCGCGCGTGCAGGGGGGTCGGACGGTATGGGAGAACATCGTCGCGTCTTGCCAGAGCTGCAATGCGAAGAAGCGTGGTCGCACCCCGGAGCAGGCGGGCATGAAGCTCTTGAAGAAGCCCGAGAAGCCCCGGTGGTTGCCCGCGGCCCCCGTCGTCCGGCTCGGCGCGCGCAGGATCCCCGAGATCTGGGTGCATTACTGCGCCGCGAGCTGAGGTTTCCCCACGCTTCGCGGCGGAGCGTGGGGCTCATTCGGAGCCGCTCCCCCGGGCGCTGCCCGTGGGACCTTTTTTGAACAATCCCTCACCGAGGAGATATTTGTGACGCTCGAGACGAATCAATTCGAGGGCGCTCGGATTCGTTTGCCCATGGAGTCTGCAGCCGTCGCTGCAGTCGTGCTCGTTGGTGTTCTGTTGCTCGCGATCGCCTCGCGGATCGTCGAGGCGAACGGGGCTTCATCGCCGGCAGGCGCGCGCTCGACGAGCGCCGCGTCGCCTTCCAACGTGCCCGACTCGGCGCGGTTGCTCGCAGATCGAGGACGCCCTGGGCGACGGTTCTGAGCATGACCATCCAACGTAACCCCCTACCTTCACCCCCACGCGGCGCTGCGGCGCCGAGCGTGGGATCTGGAAGAAGATCTGATCAGGGATCAGGCCTGTTTGGAAAACAGTGCGCACCCTCCGGGGTGTGAGGTTCGAGTCCTCCTTCTTCCGCCGTGGAGAGCATTCCGGGTGTGGACCCGGCGCCGTTTTGAACACGGAGGGCAGCCTCGCTGCGGGGTTCGACTCCTCTGCTCTCTGCCATGCTGGAAGACGAACTGATCAGGGATCAGACCTGTTTCGAACACAGTGGGCACCTCCGGGTGTGGGGTTCGAGTCCTCCGTCTTCCGCCGTTCGTTTTGGAAGCGAGAATCGGCCGTGGGGCCCAGCCCGTTTGCTACTCGGTGCGTGCCATTGGCATGGTGTTCGACTCACCCCGCTTCCGCCGATGTCATTTCATGAGATGTTCGAGTCCCGAGAACAAGAGCACCTTCATGCCTTCCTCCCCGAACGGTTCCTGGGGGCGTTCGGCCGCGAGGCTCCACAATGCGGAGATGCGTGAGCCCGTTCTGCCCCGCGCGTCGCGGAGGCTCGCGGCCTTCGTAATCCACCCGTCGCCTGGGTTTGTCTGGGCGACCTTCACGAGCGCGGGCGTGAGCGCCTCCAGGAACAGCGTGGTCGCGTCCATCATCGGTGTTCGCGTGCCTTCTTCGTCGTCCTCGTACACGCAGGGTTTTTCGAGCTCGTGGTTCGCGAGGAGCTGGTCGACCGCTTCGATCTCCATCCGGCGCTCGTTCTCGACGATGACGTCCGGCGCCGCGAGCTCCTTCAATCGGCGGAGCCGGTTTCTCCGGTTCAGGATGCGCCGATACGCATCGTGAATTGCGCGGCCGAAGCTCGCTGTGCCCCCGAGCTCCATGGATTCCTCCACGCTCGCCGCGCGCAGGGGAGGGGTGATCAAAGGGATCGACCACCAGACGAGCTCGTTCGGGGACCAACCATTCACGCGCCGCCCCGCGGCCTCGGCCTCGCCGATGCGCGAAAGGAGCGCGGCCGGGTCCTTGTAGGAGAGCTCCAGAAGGTCGTCCTCGGTCATTGCGAGGAGCGGCGCGAGGAGCTGCCGCGCGGGCCAAGGGACCACGGGGTCGACCATCGCGATGTGGGCGCATCGCCGAGGATCAGGTGGGTCTCCGAAGAGCTTGGGGCACAGGAGCCCACCGACCACGAGCTCCCGTGTGCGGAAGTTCAGCGTCTCCGGACGTTCGACGTCGCCGGCGGACCAGGACGGCGAGCGCTCGGAAGCTCCGGTTTCGAGGGAGAGATCGAGCGTACGACCGCCGAGCGTGATGCGCAGCCCGATCACGCGGCCGAGCGCGCGGAGGCGCTGGAAGATCAGCGAGGAGGGCAGGTCCATCGACACGGTCACCGTGGCGGGTTCGTCGCGCATGAAGCGGCATGGTTGCGTGCTTCGACGGCGCGCGTCAATGGCCGGCGTGGGGCCGAGGCTTCCGTCGGGGGCGCTCTCCGTGGTAGGAATGCTTCGTGATACGCAGCCTTCTCAGCACTGCGGCCTCGCGCTTCGATACCGCCGTGGGCGGTGCCTTGCTCCTCCGGCGCAGCCGGCCCAAGGGGTCGCAGCCGGATCCCGAGGCGCTCGGTCACGCGGCGCGCATGGAAGCGCTCGCGCTCTTGCGGAGCATCTACGACTTGCCCGAGCATTACGAGCTTGGGTTTTTCCAGACACCCGCGCCGATCACGCCCTCCATCACGCGGGTGCGGCCGATGGGCGGGCCCGAGCCGGGCACGGTGCTGGATCTGACGTGGCCGAGCCGGTTCGAGCCGATCGCCGCCGACGTCCGCGAGAGATACCTTTCGCACGAGGCAAACGCCACCGCGGCAGCGCGGCTCTTTTTGCATGCGGGGCCAGCGCGGCCGGCTGCGATCCTGATTCATGGGTACCGTTGCGGCCAATATCGCCTCGAAGAGCGGCTCTGGCCCGTGCAATGGCTCTACGACCGTGGCCTCGACGTCGCGCTCTTCGTGTTGCCTTTCCACGCCGTGCGCTCGCACGAATCTTCGCCGCGGTTTCCCGGCAGTGATCCGCGCGTCACGAACGAGGGCTTTCGGCAGACCGTGCTCGATTTGCGCGCGCTCGTTTCGTTTCTGCGGGCTCGCGGATCCGAGGCCG
Organism: Polyangium fumosum; assembly: GCF_005144585.1. Lineage (GTDB taxonomy): Bacteria > Myxococcota_A > Polyangia > Polyangiales > Polyangiaceae > Polyangium > Polyangium fumosum. Next base: position 77,635 of record NZ_SSMQ01000045.1, read on the forward strand.
TCGGCGTCATGGGCATGAGCCTCGGCGGATATTCGACGAGCTTGCTCTCGACCGTCGATGATCACGTCGCGTTTGCAGTCCCGATCATCCCGCTCGCCTCGATCGCTGACGTCGCGCGGGCCGCGGGCCGGTTCGTGGGCAGCCCCGAGGAGCAGCGCCGCCAGTACGAGGAGCTCGACGCCGTGCACCGCGTCGTGAGCCCGTTCGCGCGGCCCTCGCGGATCCCTTCGGATCAGGTGCTCGTCCTCGCGGCGAGCGAGGACAAGATTACCCCCGTGGATCACGCGCGCCGCCTCGCCGCGCATTTCAACGCGCCGCTCGAGACGTTCCACGGCGGCCACTTGCTCCAGTTTGGCCGGGCAGACGCCTTCCGCGCCGTCGGCCGGATGCTCGGGCGTTTGGGCCTGCTCTCTCGGCGGTGAACGACGAGCCGCGCGCCGCGCTCGAACGCGCCGCCGAGCAGGAGCTCGACGACGCCACGTTCGAGCGGGCGCTCGGCGTCAGGCGTAACTCTTGATCATCTTTTCGAGCCGGCCGAGCGCGCGCGTCAACGACTCCTCGCCGGGGCCGAACGAGAAGCGCACGTGGTGCCGGAACCGCGAGGCCCGGTGCGCCCTTCGTTTGCCCGGGTTCACGTCGAAGAACTCGCCCGGCACGACGATCACGCGGTGCTCGAGGGCGGCCCGGAAAAACGAATGCCCGTCGTTGATGCCCGGCGGGAGGTCCGCCACGGAGCCGAAGACATAAAACGTCCCCTCGGGCGCCACGTCGACCTGGATGCCGAGCTTCCGGAGGCCCTCCAGCATGAGGTCGCGTTTCTTCGAGAACGTCCGCTGAATGGCCGCCGTCTCGGCCCGCACGTGCTCCATGTCGAGCAGGGGCACGGCCGCGCGCTGCATCGGCTTCGAGCCGCCGCCGTCGAGGAAGCTGCCCGCGCTCGCGACCGCGTCGATCACCTCGCGCGGGCCCACGGTCCAGGTCACGCGCCAGCCCGGGTAGCGCCAGTTCTTCGTCAATCCGTCGAAGATGACCACGGGATCCTGATCGACGTCCTCCACGTACCGCGCCGCGCTCTCCATCGGCGCGGGCCCGCCGAGGCCGTAGACGTAATGCGAGTAGAACTCGTCGAAGAGCATCGTGCAATCGAGGTCGCGCGCGGTGCCGACCCACGCGGCGAGCTCCTCGCCCCGGACGTGCTTGCCCGTCGGATTGCACGGGTTCGACGTGAGGATCGCGCCGAGGCCGCGGCCCTGGATCTCCCGCCGGAGGTCGCCCACCGAGAAGGCATACCCGCGCTCGCTCTCCAGGAGAATCGGGATGGGCGAGAAGAGGCGGAAGACGTCGAGCAGCTCCTCGTACGCCGTGTAATCGGGGAGGAAATGGCCGAGGTTGATCTGGCCGAGCGCCGCGGCCGCGCGCGTGAGCGAGGCGCGCCCGCCGCCGGAGACGCTCACGTTCTCCGCGCTGTAGCGCGAGGGCATGCCCCGCCGGTAGGCGCGATTGTAGAAATCGGCGATGGCCTCGCGTAGCTCCCACAGGCCGGCGACGGGCGCATATTCCTGATCGTCGCCGGCGATCGTCACGGCCTCGCAGCGCGGCGGCGCGCCCGGCAAGGCCCCGGTCTCGGGCTGGCCCTGGCCGAGGTTGCACCAGGCGTCCTCGCCCGTGTCCACGCCCGGGCGATAGCCGTGCTTCGTGGCCTCGCCCATCACGTAAATCACGCCCGTCCGCGGCACCTTGCGGAACGCGCCGAGGGATTTTTCTTCATTCGGCCCGCGCAGGACGGGCTCGCTGCGCATCTTCGGCGCCGGAGGGGCCTCGATGTCGGCGGGCGGGGGCGTCTCGATCGTGTCGTTCGTGCTCATGGCGATGAATCCGTCAGGCCTTGGCAGGGGGCGTCGCGTCGGGCTCGTCTTGGAGGGGGACGATCTTCGGCTCCACCGTTTTCGGCATGAGCGCGAGGAAGAGGCCGATGCAGAAGACGAGCGAGATCAGGGTGAGCGCCGTGTATTTGTCGTCGTTCCAGTAGGAGCTGATCCACACGAACTGGCTCAGCGCCGCGAGGCCGAAGAGCGGGGCCTCGAAATCCCTCCGCACCTTCGTGAGCGGCGCCGAGAGGATCATGAACGAGTAGTAATAGCAGGTGAGCTGGGACAAGAGGATCAGCCAGACCTGTCCCAGGCATTGCGCGACCCACAGGTTCTTGATCCGGCGCTGCACCCAGATGCTCAGCGCGAGGGTGAGGCCGATGATCAGGTACGCGACGATCTTGTACTTCTTGTACCGCTCGTTGCGCATGTTCTTCCAGGTCTCGAAGGGATCGATGAGCTTGATGTCCTTCGTGAACTTCATGCGCCCGGAGGCCTTGCTCGCGGCATCCTTGTAATGGAACACGTCGCTGATTTTCTGGACCGTGTCCGGGTTCATGAGGCCGCGGGCCTTGAGCCGCTCCGAGATCGGCGTGAGCGCCTCGCCGATCTGCGAGATCGCCTGCGCCTTCATGTCGTGCGCGACGAGCACGCGCAGGCCCATGTGGTTCGTGAGCGGGGTCTGGTCGTGGACCTCGAGCGTGTGCTTGTAGAAATCGTGGTACGAGCGCGGGCCAGACACGGCAAGGCTGAGCGGAATGAGCACCGCCGCCGCGGCCGTGCCGCCGAGGAGCATTTGCACCTGCTCGCGCGTCATCTTGTGCTTCCGCACGATCGTCCAGCCGACCGTCACGAGCAGGCCGACCACGCAGAGGCCGGGGAAGATACGCAAGAGCCCGGCATAGACGAGCGCCGCGCCCGCGAGCTTCGGGTATTTCTTGCGGAGGAGGCAGACCGAGAGGACGAGGAAAAAGAGCCAGTCCTGTCGCAGGAACGCGCCGCCGGTCCAGTAGAACGGCGCCGACGACTGGCAGCCCCAGAAGATCGCCCCGACCGCGAACACGCGCCATCCGAACGCCCACCATAGGGCGACGAACATGCCGAGCGTGTACACGATGTCGAGGGCCGAAAGGAGCTGGCAATACCACACGCTGGCCGGCTGCAATTCGGCGAAGAACCGGCCCATGATGGTCCACACGGGCGGCGGGTTGTACCCGTGGTCCTTCTGCATGTCCTCCCAGTAGCCCTTGCCCGAGACGGCCCGGAAGAACTTCACGTCTTCCTTGAACTTCTCCCAGCGCTCCGGCGGGAAATGGTTCTTGCACGTCTCGCCGGGGTTCTCGAGGAACTGCGCGGCCGGCACGAGGAGGTTGTCGCCGCCGAGGTTCCGGATCTTCTTGTCCGGGTGGCGCACCTCCTTCGTCATGTCGATGCGCTCGACGCGGCCGTCCACGTGCTTGTAATTGACGACCCCGAGCTCGTCCTGCGCGATGAGCGAGCACTTGTAAAGGCCGTCGTACCCCATTTCCTTGAAGTACTTGGCCCCCATGTAATAGTGGAACTGGTCCCATCGGTGGTAATACTGCGGGTATCCGAAGCGGAACCCGTTGAAGTAAGCCACGATGGCCGCGACCGCGAGCGTCACGCCGATGTACTTCTTCCAGCGCTCGGAGACCGGGCGCTTCATCGCCGCGCGGTGATGCTCGTAGAAGACGCAGCCCGCCGCCGTGATGGCGAGCGCCGCCTTCATGATGTCGACGGTGCGGGCGTGGTCGTCGGTGAGCTTCGTGATCCCGAACGTGGCGAGCGCGGTCGTGCCGAGCACCGCCAGGTACCGGAACCAGACGCGCACGCGCTCGTCGACGGACCGGTCCACGAACCACAGAAGGAAGAAGTAGAGGGCACTGACGAGGACGAGCAGAAATATCTGCGGGATGCTGAGCTGCTTCATTCGACGCTTCGTGCGAAAGGAGGGCCGCGCCCGCCGCCACGGACGGTCAAGGCGGCGAGAGCGGGCCGGACGTTCGGCGACACCTTAGGCGGACCTTGACCGATTGCCTAGTGCGATGAGCCACGTCGCTTCACGCGGCGCGTCAGTCCTCCACGGTCGACCGCCGCAAACGGCCTTTCGCAGGCCCGTGCGGGCAGGGCCCCAGGGGAGGACCGGACGGGACCGGAGCGCTTCGGGGAAAGCCCCGAGGCGATACTGGAAGGGCTCGTCTTCCCGCCTCGGGCGGAGGCATGAGAGACGCGGATTCCACGCGAAATCCCGCGCGCTTCGGCCTGCCGCTCGTGTATCGTCGAGCCGTGGTCACGAAAGTGATTTCGCCATTCTTCGCGGTGGAGCCTGGGGGCAGCGGCAAGCCGTCGTCGCGCGGTGATCAGAGCCCGCCTTCGCGGGTCGAGCGATCGGGTCGCGGCGAACGCGAGGAAGGGGAGATGGGCTTCGTGCTCGAGTCCGGCGACGCCGCAGAGCCGCTGCCCTGCAGGCTCGTGCTCGGCTTTCGCGAGGCGCTCTCGGCCGCCGAGGATCCGGCCGTGGCCATGCCCGCGCGGCTCGTGATCGTCGAGCCAGACGGGAGGACCGACGACTGGCTCGCGCGCTGGTCCGAGGATGATGAGCAGGTGCGTCGCACCGTGACGATCTGTCGCACGCACGACGCTACGAAGGTGACGGCGGTCGTCACGCTCGCCTCGTACGGGCGTGGGACGGCGACGTCGCTCGCGGTCGAGTCGGTCACGCTCCCGCAGCGTCGCCGCATCGTGCGCAGCGGCGTGCATCCGAAGTCGTTCCTCGACGCGGTGCTGTCGCGCGTGCGGCAAGGTCAGGGCAGCGCGGGCGCCGCGAGCTTCGAGCCGACCGATCCGTCGCCGTCCGCGTAGAGCAACAGAGCAACAAAGCAGCGCTCGATCGCCTGGTTTTCTCGCGATTCGCGGTTTGCACCGTGGACGCTGAGATGGTAGGGTCGAAGCAGTACCGGAGGGATTCGCGTCCGGGATTGGTCCTGCTGGGGAGTACCCTGGCGTCGGTACGAAACCACATCGCCGCGCCCTTGGCACGACGATGCATCGAACGAACACCCACGCCTGCCGAGCGCGCAAGCGCAGGCTCGGCAACGGGGTGCCGGCAAGCCGGAGGAGGGATGGTCACCATGCAGAACACCCGTGGCTCTAACCCGGAGGCTTCGGGCTACTGACCATCACGAGGTGCTCGTAGCGGCGTTCGCGTCGCTGGGCATCAGGTCCTCCGGCATGGAGGCGCCATAGGGCGCGCCTCTTCACCGGCGGGCCGGGTCAGAGTTGGCCTCCGCTTGGATCTCGACATCGACGGGAGTCGACGCGGAATCCAGGACAGGGATGTGGGGCCTGAGCGGGCCAGAGGTGAGACCTCCGGCCCGCTCTTTTTTTGTGCTCGTGCAGCGGAGCGCGCCACGCTCACGGCGATGTTGCTCTCCGCTGGAAATACCTTCCTCGTCGGCCTCGTCGGGGCGCTCTTCTTCGTGGGTTGCGGCGACGGCAAGGTCGATCCCCATCACCCTGGTACGTTTCTCGGCACCTACGAGGTCTCCGCCACGCGCGAGACGACGACGTGTGGGCAGAACGCGCTCGGCTCGCCCGCGACGTGGGAGTTTGAGGTCCGCCTCTCGCGCGGCGACGGCGATCTCTACTGGGACAGCGGCGCCGAGGTCACCCCCGGGACGCTCGGCTCCGACGGTCGACGTTTCTCCTTCACGACGAGCCTCGTCGTCGACATGCGCGCGGGCGAGACGCCGAGCAACCTGCCGCCTTGCACGATCGTGCGCGGCGATCGCGCCGAAGGGCTGCTCGACGAGGACGAGGGCGGCTTTACGGGCGAGCTCGCGTATTCGTTCACGCCGTCGCAAGGCTCGAACTGCACGGACCTCGTGACGGGCGCGCAGCCGACCTTCGCGGCGCTGCCGTGCACGATGACGTACGTGCTCTCGGCCGAGCGGACGGTTGCGCCGCCCTGATGCTCTCGGCCTACGACAGGAACCTCGCGCGCCGCGCGCTCGGCATCGCCGCGCTCGTCGGGTGTGTCGTGCTGCTCGTCGTCACGGCGACGGACGAGGGTGGAGGTTTCGCGCGACGTGCGGCGCTCTGCGCGGCGCTCGCGCCGGCGGCGGGCGGGATCGGCGCGCTCGCGGCGGCGAGGATCGCTCGTGCACGCGGAGAGGCGCGCGCGCTCGAAGCGCTCGGCGCGGATCCTTTCCGTGTGATGCGCGGCGCCGTGCTCGGCGGGGTGATCGTCGCGGCGATCGGACCCGCCCTCGTGTTCGCCGATCTCGCCGATCTCGAACCGCTGTTCCCGAGGCCCGCGGCGCCGAGCGCCTGGATCGCCGAACCGGACGGCGGCATGCGTGACGCGACCCGCGGCACGAGGCTCGGGCCCGGCGGCGCGCTCGAGGTCGCTGCGCGCGCCTCGGAGGCCTCGGCAGGGGCGGCCGTCGGGGAGCGTCGCGCGGCCGTCGGGATCGCGCTCGTGCTCCTCGCGTTCGCCGCGCCGCTCGGGGCCACGCGGGACGGGGGTTCGTCCGGCCGTGCCGCGTTCGCCGTGCTCCTCGTCGTCGCCATGATCGCCGCGTTCCAGTTCGTCGCGGCGGGTCGCGCGAGCGCGTTCGTCGTGTGCGTCCCGCCGCTCGTCCTGCTCGCGCATGCGCTCGTCTCGCGCTACCGTCCCGCCCCTCCCCGATGAGCGAACCGATCGTATCGCAGGGCGGATTCCTGGGCCGGTTCGGCGTCGTCGTGCACGGCGGCGCCGGCAACGTCAAACCCGAGCGTCGCGCGAAACACGCGGAAGGTTGTCTCCGCGCCGCGCGCGCGGGCCTCGAAGTGCTGCGGCAGGGCGGCAGCGCGCTCGACGCCGTGGAGCGCGCCGCGCGCGTGCTCGAGGACGATACGCTCTTCAACGCGGGCACGGGTGCGTGCCTCGACGAGGAGGGGCGCGTCGCGCACGACGCTTCGATCATGGAGGGGCGTGGCCTCGCGGCCGGCGCGGTGTGCGATCTGCGCGGCTTTGCGAATCCGATCTCGATCGCGCGCGCCGCGCTCGACGATGGGCGCCACGTGCTTTACGCGTCCGAAGGCGCATCGCGGTTTGCCCGCGCGCGTGGCTTCGTCCCGGTCGGGGACGAGGCGCTCGTCACGGAGGCGGCGCGCGAGGCGCTCGCGACGGCGCGGGCGGGCGCGGTGCCGATGGGCTGGGCGGGCAACACGATCGGCGCGGTGGCGCTCGACGGTCATGGGCTCCTCGCGGCGGCGACGAGCACGGGCGGCATGGTGAACAAGCGCGTGGGGCGCGTGGGCGACTCGCCGATCATCGGCGCGGGCACGTATGCCGACGACGAGGCGGGCGCGGTGTCCACGACGGGCCACGGCGAGGGCATGATCCGGCTCTGCATCGCGCGGACGGCCGTGGAGCACATGCGCGGGGGCGTGGCCGCGGAGGAGGCGCTCCGCCGCTCGATCGAGCATTTGCGCGCCCGGATTGGATCGACGGGCGGCGCTGTCGCGATCGATCCGCGCGGGAACTACGGCCTCTCGCGCTCGACGGCGTCGATGTCGTGGGCCGCGACGTGGGCCGAAGGCGAAGCGTCGGGCTTCTAGATCCTGCGGTTCGGCGGGGCGATCGGCCTCGATGCACAACCGTCCCGCGCTCGTCAAATCTTTTGCAACGAAAGCCGACCCGTCCCTGCGCTTTTCCTGGATCCCATGTGAATCCGGATAGATCGGCGCAGGGGTGAGGTCGGCTTTCGTTTTGTCGTCCTGGAAATATTACGCCTACCGTGCACACGCGCCGGACGGAGGCGGGGGCGCGCAAAAAGAGGAGAGGGGGCGATCGAAGAAATGCTTGACGGCCGGGCAGAAACTCCGAACATACGAACCCACCACACGGTGACCTTCTCGGTGCCGTGAGGTCGCGGGTTCGGCAACGGTCGAACCCGGTGAACCATCTCGTTCCCGAGAGGTGAGATATCTGCCAGCGCGCAATGGGGCGTAGACTGAGTCCAGGTAGATTGCCGACGAAGGAACAGGTTAGGTCAACATGGCTCTCAATGCATATCTCCGTCTGAAGGGGCAGAAGCAGGGCGAGATCAAGGGCTCCGTGACCCAGAAGGGTCGCGAGAACAGCATCATGATCATCGCGGTCTCGCACGAGATCATGAGCCCCCGCGATCCGGCGAGCGGCCTGCCGACTGGCAAGCGCATGCACAAGCCCTTCATCGTGACGAAGGAGCTCGATAAGGCGTCGCCGCTGCTCTACAGCTCGCTCGTGAACAACGAGAACATCTCGGAGTGGGAGCTCAAGCACTTCACGCCGCAGGTGAAGGCGCAGCAGGGCGTCGGCACCGAGGTGAACCACTACACGGTGAAGCTGATCAACGCGAACATCGCGTCGATCAACTTCCGCATGCCGAACAACCGGAACCCCGATCTCATGAAGTACGCCGAGTACGAGGAGATCGCGTTCACGTACCAGAAGATCATCTGGACGTGGACCGAGGGCGGCATCACGGCCGAGGACGACTGGGAGACGCCGATCGTCTGATGTTGGGTTAACACCCAGCGAAATCAGCCGGGCGGCCAACGTGCCGCCCGGTTTTCGTTTGTCCGTAGGACGGGGGCAGAGTAAGCTCTTCCAAGATTGGTGCCGAGGCTCGATGGATCCCCGATGGCCCTGAACGCGCACTTGAGAATCGTCGCGGAAAAACAGGGCGCAATCCTGGGCTCGGTCACGCAAAAAGGACGCGAAGGATCGATTCAGGTCATCGCGGCCATGCACGAGATCGTGAGCCCACGCGACCCAGCGAGTGGTCGTCCCACGGGCAAACGCGTGCACAAGCCGTTCGTCGTGACCAAGGTCCTCGATCGGTCCTCCCCGCTACTCTACAGCGTTCTCTCCAACAACGAGAACATCAAGAGCTTCGAGCTCCAGTTCTACACGCCGGACAAAACCGGCATCGAGAAGCAGCACTACACGGTGCGCCTCGAGAACGCGAACATCAGCTCGATCATCTTCCGGATGCCGAACACGCGCGGCAAAATCGCGTCGCAGCTCCCCGAGCGCGAAGAGATCGCGTTCACGTACCAGAAGATCGTCTGGACGTGGAACGAGGGTGGGATCTCAGCGGATGATGACTGGGAGACGCCGAGGTAACGCGACTTTTACGATGGGGGTTTTTACGATGGGGGTTTTTTACGATGGGGGCTCCGCTCCGCAAGCGGAGCTGTGCCCCCAAACCCCCCCGGGCGTGGATTGAACGGTTAGCAGCCTGTGGACTTATCTGCTGCGCGCCCCGAATCGTCGGTCGACATCGCTCGAAATCCTTCAGGATTCCTCGCTCCGTCGCCCTAGCTTCGGGTCGCTCGCGACGATAATTCCACAGGCTGTTAGGCGTGGATTGAACGGTTAGGCGATAGTTCCGCCGTGACGGCCCGCGCCCTGGGTGAAGCGGGAAGCGCCTTCGAGGGATTCGCCGCTCAATGCGTTGAGGCCGTGGCGAAGCTCGTTGCGTAATGCTTCGCCGAGGGGCAGGTCGAACTGCTCGTAGGCGCTCAGGCGGTCGCCGCGCATGCATAGCTGCGGGAACGCCGCGAGCTCGTGCGCGAGCTTCTCGGCAGCCTCCCGCGCGTGGCCCTTGGGGACGACGCGGTTCGCGAGGCCGATCCGCAAAGCCTCGTCGGCGTCGACCGGCCGGCCCGTGAGGATGAGATCGAGCGCGCGGCCGAGCCCGATGAGGCGCGGCAAGCGGACGGTTCCGCCATCGATGAGCGGGACCCCGAAGCGACGGCAGAACACGCCGAGCACCGCGTCTTGCTCGACGATCCGGAGATCACACCAGAGCGCGAGCTCGAGCCCGCCGGCGACGGCGTGGCCCGCGACGGACGCGATGACGGGCTTTTGCAAAAGCATACGCGTGGGGCCCATCGGCCCGTCGCCCTCGGCGTCGACGCGGTTCGGCGCGCCCGCGGCGATCGATTTGAGATCCGCGCCCGCGCAGAACGTGCCGTGATCGCCGTGCAGCACGCCGACGGACGCGTGCGGGTCGCTCTCGAAGGCGCGGAAGGCGTCGGCGAGCGCCTCGGCGGTGGCGCGGTCGACGGCGTTGCGTCGCTCCGGCCGGTCGAGGAGGACGGTGGTGACGGGGCCCGATCGTTCGACGCGCACGCTCATGGGGCATGGTATGAAGCGTGCGACGCGCGCCGCAAGGCCGCGGGCGATACGCGAGGCGAACGGAGAGGCGAGCATGAATTTCGAATTGGACCCGGGAATCGCCGAGCTTCGGCAGAAGGTGCGGGCGTTCGTCGAGGAGCGCGTCGTCCCGAGCGAAGCGAAGATCGTGGCCGAGGATCACGAGGGCAAACGCGAGACCTTGTCGCGGCTGCAAGCGGAGGCGAAGGCCGAGGCCCTATGGGTGCCGCATTTGCCGCCGGCGTACGGCGGGCGCGGGCTCGGCATCATGGGCATGTGCGCGCTGTTCCGCGAGATGGGCCGCTCGCCCGTGGGCGCGAAGGTGTTCAACTGCGACGCGCCGAACCAGGGCAACATGGATCTGCTGCTCGGCGTGGGCACCGACGCGATGAAGGAGCGTTATCTGCGCCCGCTCGCGGACGGCTTGATCACGAGCGCGTTTTGCATGACCGAACCCGCGCCCGGCGCCGGCGCGGATCCCTCGAATCTGCGCACCCGCGCCGAGCGCGACGGCAGCGGCTGGGTGATCACGGGGCGCAAGTGGTATTCGACGGGCGGAAGGGACGCCGCGTTCCTCATCCTGATGGCGCGGACGAGCGACGATCCGAAGGGCGGGGCGACGATGTTCCTCGTGGATCGGAATGCCCCGGGCGTGGAGTACGTGCGTGACATCCCGACGATGTCCGAGCCGCTGCTCGATCACCGCGAGGGCGAGCTCGCGTTCCACGGCGTGCGCGTCAGCGACGACGCGGTGCTCAAGGGCGTGGGCGAGGGGTTCCGGCTCGCGCAGCAAAGGCTCGTGCCGGCGCGCCTGACCCATTGCATGCGTTGGCTCGGCCTCGCCGATCGCACGCTCTCGATGTGCAAGGAGTACCTCGTGACGCGCGAGAGCTTCGGCAAGAAGCTCGCGCAACACCAGCTCATCCAGCAGAAGATCGCGCACCACGCGCTCGGGATCCACGCGGGCAACCTGATGACCTACCATTGCGCGTCGATGCTGGAGAAGGGGCTCGACAAGGAGTCGCGGCCGTACTCGTCGATGGCGAAGCTCCACGTGGCGCGGCTGCTCTGCGACGTGCTCGACGACGCGATCCAGATGCACGGCGGCCTCGGGTACAGCGAAGACGTGCCGTTCTCGGCCTGGTACCGCCATGCGCGGAGCGCGCGGATCGCGGACGGCCCGGACGAGGTGCACGAGGTCGTGATCGCCCGCGATTTCTTCACGCGTGGGCTCGAGCTCCTCGTGTAGGCAAGGCATGACCGGCAAGAAAAAGCCTCTCTCGGCCCGCGCGCAGCGCCGGGAAGCCGAGCGCGCCGCGGTCAAGCACGTGCGGGATCGCGAGCGCCTCGCCTCGCTCGAACCGGGCGGCTCGCCCGAGCGGCCGATCGCGATCACGAGCGCCTCCGAGGTCGAGGTCGCGGCGCGCGGGATGCCTTGCGCGCGTTGCAGCGGCGAGGTGCGCGTCGACGAACACCTCGCGGAGACGGTCGGGACGTCGCGGCTCCGCATCGCGCGTGTCGTCTGTCCGGCGTGCGGCGCGCGGCGGTCGATTTACTTCCGCCTCGGCGCGGGATTGCCCAATTGACGACGCTCGGCCTGGCCTACACTTGGCGGCTTGGAGGAGAGGTCATGAAAAGCCTACCATTCTCATCGCTCTTGCTGGGGCTCGCGCCGTTCGTCCTCGCTGCGTGCGGGGGAGGGGACGCGAGCCCGGAGAGCCCGGACGTCGGGCCGAGCGCGGCTTGTGTCGCGCTCGGTTGCGCGGCGGATCAAAAGATCTGCGTCGAGGACGGGGCCGGCGCGCGTTGCGAGGGGTGCCCGAGCGGCCAGCATGCTGCGTCCTCGGGGACGTGCGAAAAGCTCATCGGGACGCCGCTCGCGCATACCTTCGCCGAGTTCACCGTGGAGGCGGGCCAGGAGATCAAAGGGCTCTGCCAGAGCGTGACCCTCAACAACGCGACCGAGATCTGGGTCAACGCCGTCGAGCTTCGGCAGAACGAGTCCTCGCACCATTCCAACTGGACGTTCGTCCCTTCGGACAAGTTCGACGGCCCCGACGGTGTCTGGAAATGCGCGGAGCGGGACTACGATCAGGTCGCGGCCGCGCTCGTGGGCGGCGTCATCTACGCGCAATCGACGCAGACCGAGCGTGAGGTGCAGAAATTCCCGGACGGTGTGGCGGTCCGCATCCCGCCGTATTCACGCATCATCGGCGACGTCCACCTGCTCAACACCTCCCAGGCGCCCGTCACGGGCACGCTCACGCTCACGCTCTACGGCGTGCCGAAGGAGGAGGTGAAGCACAAGCTCACCCCGTTCCATCTCGACTACCACGGCCTCGCCATCCCGCCGCACGCGAAATCGCGTTTCTACGGGGAATGCGCGCTGGAGGGCCCGTTCGCGGCCTCGGGCAATACGTTCGACCAGAAGGTGTATTACATCCTGCCGCACACCCACGCGATGGCGAAGCGGTTCTTCCTGGAGATCCTCGGCGGCCCGCGCGACGGCGAGACGATCCTCGAGCTCTCGGCCTACAACGGGGAAGCGCACGGCCGCGTCTACGAGAAGCCGATCGACATGACGGGCGCGGAGGGCTACCGCTTCGGCTGCGAATACGACAACCCCCGCGACGAGACCGTGAGCTGGGGGTTCGGCGACCAGGAGATGTGCGAGCTGCTCGGGTTCGCCGAGGGGAACGTGGCCTTCGAGTCCGTGGTCTCGTCGGCGCAGGAGGTCGGCGCGGACGGTGATCTCCGGCTCTTCTCGGCCCCGTGCGTGACGTACGCGTTCCCGTGGGACCACGACAAACCGGGCGGCCCGCCGCCGCCCTGAGTCACTTCGCCGATTGCAACATCGTCCGGAACGCGTCGCGCGCGGCCTGCACGCTGTCGCTCGGGCCGGACATCTTGAAGAACCAGGTGCCCCGATCCGGGGTCTTCACGGCCGCGCCGACGAGCCGGAAGTTCTCCTTCACCATCTGCATCGCCGCGCGCTTCTTCGGGCCCACCGGCGGGCCGAGCGCGATCTTGTAGGTCCCCGCCACCTCGACCGTCTCGACCTTGAGCGCGCCCACGTCGAAGCTCTCCCGCTTGGCCTGCGCCCCCACATCCCCGTCGAACTGGCCGAACCACTCCTTGAACCGCTTCTCCGGGTCGCCCGCGGCGCCCGTGCCGAAGAAGAAGACCTCGATGTCGGCCTCCTCCTTGTCGTCGCCGGCCTTCGTCGTCTTGTAGGCGGCCTTCTTCGGCCCGTTCTTGGGCGGATCCTGCACCGTCCAGGCTGCGGGCGTGGCCCACGCGAGGGGGGCGACGGTCGCCGTCTGCGGCCCCGCGGACGGGGGCGGGTCGGGCTCGGCGGGGCTCTTGGAGCAGGCGGCGAGCGAGAGGACGAGGAGGGTGGCGTACCGGGAAACCATGATAGACGTCGAAGGGGGCCCCTGGCCCATGGCTACACCATCCCGGGGAGATGCGCACGTCCTGTAAGTCCTCGGGGGGGGTCATCCGTAGGTAAGTCCGGCGGATCGGAGACGCGTGATGGAGCAGCTCGGTGATTACCTCGTCCGGCGCCTGGTCGGCGAGGGGGGGATGGGCAAGGTCTACGAGGGCGAGGAGCGCCTGTCGAAGCGGCGCGTGGCCCTCAAGGTCTTGCACCCCGAGCTCGCGAGGAGTGAGACGGGCCGCAAGCTCTTCGTGAACGAGATGCAGATCCTCGCGCACCTCGAGCATCCGAACGTGGTGCGGAGCCTGGCCAGCATCGAGGCGAACGGCCAGCTCGCGATGGTGCTCGAGTTCCTCGACGGCCGCACGCTCCGCACGGTGCTCGGCGAGGAAGGGCGGCTGCCCTGGGCCGAGGCGATCCGCATCGTCGCGGCCGTGGCCTCGGCGCTCTCCGCCGCGCACGGGCAGGAGCCGCCGATCATCCACCGCGATCTCAAGCCGGAGAACATCATGATCCTGACCGACGGCACGGTGAAGGTCATGGACTTCGGCATCGCCAAGATGCTCCAGGCGATGAACCAGACGAACACGCAGAGCGTGGGCACGCTCCAGTACATGAGCCCCGAGCAGATCGACGCGCGCACCATCGATCATCGCGCCGACCTCTACGCGCTCGGGCTCGTCTTCTACGAGCTGCTCGCGGGCAAACCGCCGTTCTCATCGGCCTCGCCGCGGCAGCTCTTGAACCTCCAGTGTACGGCCGAGCCGCCGCCGCTCGAAGCGGACGTGCGGAGCGGCTTGCCGAAGGGCGTCGAGCAGCTCGTCTTCCAGCTCCTCGAAAAAGCGCCGGAGGACCGGCCTTATTTCGCGCAGGACGTGGTCGACAGGCTCGAACCCTTCCAGGTCGCGGCGCCCGCGCCCGCGCGCACGAGCCCCGGCCGCATGAGCTCGCACGGCGCGACCACGCCGCACCAGAAATCCCCCACGCCCCGCACGATCCCCGAGGGGCCTGCGCCCTCCGACGAGGGCAAACCCGCGGCGCGATCGAGTGATCCGCGATCGGATCGGCAAAGCGACGAGGCGAAGGCCCCGCGGCGCGAGAACGCGGGCGCGGGCGCGCGCAAGGATACGATCGCGCTCGTCGATCAGGTGGATCAAGGGCGCGAGGTGCCGATGAAGGTCGCGGTCGGGATCATCGTGGGGCTCTCGCTGCTCGCGGGCCTCGGCGCGTACCTCGTGCGATCGACACAAGCCGCGGAGGATCCGGCCTCCACGGGCGCGCCCACGGCGACGGCCACGGCCACGGCCACCACGAAGAACACGGCGACGGGGAAGGTGCGGGGGCGATGATGAAACGCGCGCGCCCCGAGGCGAGCGGGATCGCGGCCGGCGCGCCGTTGCCGCCGCTCGGGCGCGCGTCGCGTTTCGCCTGCGAGGGCGGGCGCGAGCTCTTCCGGCTGCCCAGCTCGGACGAGGCTGCAGCGCGAAGGTTGCTCGGGTTCGGCGAGGCTTCCATCGGGGGCTTCACGCTCGGCGGCGTGGACGACGAGGGCGTGTGGATCGTGCGCCGGAAGCTCGGGACGAGCCTCGCGGAGCTCCTGCGCGAGCGGAAGGGGCCCTGGCCGTGGCGCGAGGCGCTCGGCATCACGCTCGCGGTCGCCGAGGGGCTCGCCGCGTGCGAGAAGGCGAGCCTCTTTCCGGGGCCGCTCTCGCTCGAAGGCGTGTACGTGGACGACGAGGGCGCCGTGGTCGTCGCGGCGCCGCGGCTCGTGGGCGCGATCCTCGGCGCGCAGGAGGGCGGATCCCGCGGTGGAACAGCGGAGATCTCGCCGCGCTGGACGCCGCCCGAGCAGGCCGCGGGGGCCGTGTGGGACAGCGCTGCGAATCGGTACGTGCTCGGGCTCTTGCTCTACCGGCTGCTCGCGGGCGAACACCCGTTTGCTGGCGCGGGCTTGCGTCACGCGCTCGACGAGGCTGCGCAACGCGAGGCGCCTCCGTTCGTGGACGCCGTGGCGCGCGCGCTCCCGACGGGCCTGCAGAGCCTTTGCTTGCGGCTCCTCGATCCAGAGCCGGCGAGGCGACCCGATCGCGCCGTGACCGTCACGCAGGAGCTCGGGCGTTTCCTTCGTGGCGAGAGCGCCTCCGCCGCGGCTCCGCGGCCCACGCGCGACCGCAAGCCCGCGGAGACCCGCGCGCGAACGGCGGACGACCCCCCGGGGGTCCCCGCGGAACGACCGGCCCCGGCGCAACGTGTTGCCGCCGCGGGAAAACCGAGCCCCGCGAAGAGCGCGTGGATCTCCGCGGGCCTGCCCATCGGCGCCGGCCTGCTCGTCGCGGCGTTCGCGTTCTCGCGCCTCGCGCCTGCGCCTGCGGAAGCGCCCAAGCAGGAGATCGCGCCCCTCACGCCCATCACCTCCGTCGGCACCACGAGTGAGGCCTGCGCCTCGTGCCATCCGCGCCAGGCTGCGGAGTGGCGCCGCTCGGTGATGGCGCACTCGGTGAAGAGCCCGCTCTTCAATGGCCTGGAGAGCCTCATCGAGGAGCAGGTCGGCCGCGACGAGGATTGCCCGAACGGCGCCGGCATCCTCCGCCGCGTCAATGCCTCGACCGCCTGCCGCAATCGCCAGAGTGGTGTGGCCGTGACCGGCTCGGGCGGCGAGCATTGGTGCGTCAATTGCCACAGCCCCGCCGAGAAGATCGAGCGCCCCTTGCCAGCGTGGGACGGCCGCGCCGGCGGTGATCCGACGACCCGCAAGCCCGTGCGTGATCTGCTCGGCGCGCAGGGCATCGAGGGCATTTCCTGCGTCTTCTGTCACACCGTGCACGGCCCCGTCGGCGGGCGCGGCGGCGGACGCGGCGGCTACGAGGGAAACCCCACCTGGACCTCGTTCGTCACGGGCGCCGTGTTTCCGGCCAGACCCGAGGACAACCGTGGCCTGTTCGGGATCGCGAACAGCGGCTACGATCTTCGGAACGAAGAGCTTTTCCTCGAAAATTCGCGCGCGCCGCGCCCCATCGCCTCTGCCTCGGCCGGAGCGCCCGACAGCATCGATCCCCTCGTCCACCGCCGCCCGAGCGAGCGCGCGGACGCCTACCTCCGCACGAGCGAGTTCTGCGGGAGCTGCCACGACGTGCGCCTCTTCGGCAGCGACGTCCTCGGCGTGCAAAAGGGCGAGCATTTCAAGCGCCTGCGCAACGCCTACTCCGAGTGGGCCGCCTGGGCCCGCGACGAGGAGCGGCGCGGGAAAACGCCCGCGACTTGCCAGGACTGCCACATGAGCACGTACCCCGGCGTCTGCGAGCCGGGCGCCCCTGCGAGCGGCGAGGCCGAGCCCGAATGCCCGCCCGGCTCCCATTTCGTCGCGCGCGCGCCCGGCGTGTTCCCGACGGGGCGATCGGCCGACAACTCGCCCAAGGCCACGAACGTCAGCACGCATTACTTCTCCGGCGTCGATCTCCCGCTCTCCGACGAGTTCCCCAATTCGCTCGTCGACGAGACCACGATCGACGCCCACGGCATCCCGCTCGGCGCGCGCCGCCGCCGCGACCTCCTCCTGCGTCACACCTTCCGCTTCGAGATCGACGGCGCCCGCCGGGGCGGCGCGGGGATCGAGATCCCGATCGTCGTCGAGAACGTGGGCGCAGGGCACCGCGTCCCGGCCGGCTTCAGCCAGGAACGCGAGTTCTGGGTGCACCTCGTCGTGCGGGATCGCGACGGCGGCGTCGTCTACGAGGTCGGCCGCGTGGGCCGGCCCGACGAGGATCTCCACGACAAAACCTTCGTCCGCGTGAACACGAACCCCTCGTCGCTCGACGAGCGCGGCCGCCCGCTCGGCCTCTTCGGCGCCGACGTGCGCGACGGCCCCGACGTCCCGCGCTGGTCTCCTCCGCCCGAGCGCGGCGGCACCTCGTTCCGCGGCAAGGGCCTCGTCAACTTCCAGAATGGTTTTTTGCGCTGCGTCCGCTGCATCGGCGTGATCGGCCCCGACGGGCGCTGCGAGCCCGGCCCGGGGCAAGGGTTTCTCCGGGCCGATCGCTTCGACGACGGCGACTACGACATCGACACGGGCGAGTGCCGCTCGAACCTCTCGCTCGATCACGCGCTCTTCGAGACGTACTTCCCCGTCGGCGCGCTCGACGCGTCGCGGGGCCAGGTGCGCGGGCCCGACGCCATCGTCGACACACGATCGCTGCCGCCGAACGTGCCCATTCGCTTCACGTACGACCTCGACGCCGGCGCGCGCCGGGGCCCCTTCCGCGTCGAGGCGCGCCTGCTCTTCCGCGCCTTCCCGCCCTTCTTGATCCGGGCCTTCGCCGGGTACGAGCGCGAGCAAGCGCGGCGCGGCCTGCGCCCGAACGGGCCGAACGTGACCGAGGACATGCTGCGCCGGCTGGAGATCGTCGAGCTCGCGCGTGTCGACGTGGAGGTTCCGTGACCTCGGGTTCGCCCGCGACCTCGGGGGAGCGCGCGGCGTGGCCGGCGGCGGTGTGGGAGGCGCCGGTGTTTCGGGGCCTCGACGCGCGCGCGCGCCGCGAGATCGAGGACGCGGGGCGCATGCTCTCGGTGGCCGAGGGCGAGGTCGTTTACCGCGCAGGAGCGGCGGCGCCCGCGTTTTACGTGGTCGCCGAGGGCATCGTCGCGCTCTCGGCCGTGCGTCGCGGCGAGGATCACGAGAGCGAGCTGCGCGTGGCGGGCAAGGGCGCCTCGTTCGGCGAGGAGGCGACGGCGTTCGGGGCGCGCAGCGCGACGGCCACCACGCGCGCATCATCGCGGCTCTGCGAGGTGCCGGCGCACGTCTTCCAGCGCGCGGCGGCGCGCAGCGGCAAGGCCGAGGTCGCCGAGCGGCTCGAGCGCATCCTGCGCCGCGCCGCCACGCGCGACTTGCTCCACACGATGGCCTTCGCCCGCGCGCTCGATCCCGAGGACGTCGACGTCCTGCTCGACGCGGCCCGCTACCAGCGCTTCGAGCGCGGGCAGCCTGTCTACCGCGAAGCGGACCCCTCGACGGACCTCTTCCTCGTCGCGGACGGGATGATCCAGATCCAGACCGACGACGGCGAGCGCCTGCGCGTCCGCGCCTACCTCGGCCGCGGCGATTTTTTCGGCGACGCGGAGATCGAAGCCGGCACGCCGCGCCTCTCCAGCGCCGTCGCGAGCGGCCCGTCGCTGCTCATCGCCGTCGACGCGCGCACGTTCCGCGGCATCACGGCGCGCCATCCGGATCTCTTCGGCGCGCTCCGGCGCATCGCGCTCGATCAGCAGGCATCCCAGCGCGCCGTGATCGGCCGCTCCGCGGAGAACGCCACGCAGCACGCCTTCCGTGATCTCTACCGGCTCAAGGTCGCGCGATCGCTGCTCGTCATCGACCTCGAGACCTGCGTGCGTTGCGGGCATTGCGCGTGGGGATGCGCGGAGATGCACGGAGAGGCGCGGATCGTGCGGCGCGGCGACAAGATGGTCGCGCGCGCCCTTGCGCGATCCGAGGCGCCGCGCAGCTTGCTCCTGCCGAACTCGTGCCAGCACTGCGCGAACCCGAGCTGCATGATCGACTGCCCCACGGGCGCGATCGGCCGCGAGCCCGACGGCGAGGTCTTCATCCGCGAGGCGCTCTGCACGGGCTGCGGCGCGTGCGCCAAGGCCTGCCCCTGGGACAACATCCAGATGGCCGCCCGCCCGGCCGCGACGCCGCGCCCCGCGGGCGGCGCCTACCCCGACGTCGCCGTGAAATGCGACCTCTGCCGCGGCTACGAGGGCCCCGCCTGTGTGCAGGTGTGTCCGACCGGCTCGATCTTCCGCATGAACCCGAGCGAGGAGCTCGCCGACGTGCGTGACATGGGGTTCGGGGCGGAGGGCGCCGCAGGGCGACCCGGAGCCCCGAGCGTCAACCCGCTGCTTGGCGGATCCACGGCCCGCGCCGAGGTGCAGAAACAAGGCGCGAGCGCGGCCGGCCTCGTCGCGGGCGGCGCGATCGCGGGCGCGGCCGTCGGCGTGGTCGGCATGATCATGCACGCGCGGGGGCTCTGGCGGGCGGACGCGGGCCTCGGCGCCGCGGCGGGCCTCCTCGCGGCCGCGGGGTTCGTCCTGCTCGTCCTCTACGCCGTGCCGAAGCGCCTCGTGCGCCTGTGGATGCGCAAGCGCGCGGGCGACGAAGCGACCGAGCCGCGCACGCCCGTCGCGTCCCGTGTTCGTCCGCAGCTCGCGATACATCTCGCGCTTGGCCTCGTCACGACGGGCCTCGTCATCGCACACGCGCCGATGTCCCCGATCGCCCCGTCCACGGCGGGCGGCGCGCTCCGGCTCGTCTTCCTCGCGAGCGCGCTCGTGGGCGGCTTCTCGGCGCTCGCGTACGCCTTCCTCCCGCGCCGCATGGCCCGCATCGAGCGCTCGGCCGCGCTGCCCGAGGACTTCGCCGCCGCGCGCAGGGATCTCGTCGACAGGCTGTATCGCGAGGTGAGCGGCAAGAGTGATCTCGTGAAAAAGATCTTCGACAAGATCCTCGTGCCCTTCGCGATGAGCTCCGTGGGGCCGCTCCTCCTGCTCGTGTCCGGCAGGACGCTGCGGCAGGAGGAAGAGGTCTTGCGGGCCCGGATCGAGCGGGTCCTCGAAGGGCGCGGCAAGGAGCGGCTCGCGGGCCTCGACGGGCTCGTGCGGATCGTCGTGGAGCTCCGCGCGCTGCCGGCGCAGAGGCTCCTCCTTCGGCTGCTCCGCGTGGGGCTCCCGCTCCACATCCTGACGTTCGGCATGGCGATGGCGCTGCTCGTGGTGCACGTGGCGGCCGTGATGAAGCGGTGAGGGGAGGCGATCCTTCGATGGCCGAGCGTGATCGCAGGGACGAACCATCCGCCGGCAAACCTCCCGCCGCGTTGCCCACGCTCTACGCGTCGCCCCTCGGGGACGCCCGGGATCGTGCCGCCGTCCCGCGCGAGCTCGCCCGAGGCCGCGCCGCCAAGCGGGCCGAAAAGACCTCCGACGTCACCCGCTTCCGCGGCGTCCTCACCGCCACGGTCGTCGCCGCCGCCGCCGCGGGCCTCTCGGCCTTCCTCGTCCCGCCCCCCGGCGGCCACGCCTCGCCCGGACCGCTCTCGCGCCCGCATGCGCGCGCCGAGAGCGTCACCTGCGCGAGCTGCCACGGCACCGCCGCGGCCGAAAAACGCCCCAACGAAGCCTGCGCCACCTGCCACGGCGCCCACGCGCCGCGCCGCCGCCCCCACGAGCGCCTCTTCAAATCCGGCGCCATGCGCTGCTCGACCTGCCATCCCATCCACCAGGCCGATCAGGGCGTCGCCTTCGTCCCCGGCGAGCCTCCGATCCGCTTCGCCCCCGGCGTCGAGCGTGTCCTCGACGACGCGCCGCCCGCGCACATCCAGGCCACGGTCCCCATCGTCACGGCCGCGAGCTGCAAGGGCTGCCACGACCCGCGCTCCCCGCGGGATCCCATCTCCCGCTGCTTCGCCCCCGGCACGGAAAAACTCGGCCCCGACAAGCCGTCCCTCTGCTTCGACGAGCATTTTTACGGTGGGGGGCTCCGGTCGGACCGCGATGCGGTCCTTCCTCTTTACGGTGGGGGGCTCCGGTCGGACCGCGATGCGGTCCTTCCTCTGCCCCCCACGCCCCCCGCGCCCCCCGCGCGCGCGGGCGGTGGGCCTCGTTCCGGCGGTGTCTGCGCCGCCCAGCACGGCGAGGACAGGCACGTCGCCTGGGACGCCGCGCGGGATGTCGCCCTCGCCGTCCCCAAGCTCGATCGCCCCGCGACGAGCGCGCTCGCGTGGCTCTGGCTCGGCACCGGCACGCTCGCGTTTGCCCTCACGCTCGGCCTCGTCCGCGGCTCGGGCGCCCTCCGCGCGCGCCGCCGCAAGGCCCAGGACAAGCCCCAGGCCGCCGAGGCCCTCCTCAAGCCGCAGACCCGCGTCCGCCTCCCGCAGATCGACACCCAGACCTGCCTCGGCTGCTACGCCTGCGTCGACGCTTGCCCCTACGACGTGCTCGAGGTCCAGAAGTACGTCGCCGTCGTCGTGCGCCCCGAGGCCTGCTGCGGCCTCACGCTCTGCGAGCAACGTTGCCCGAACGGCTCGCTCCGCATCACCGACGGCGACACCATCGGCGACCGCCCGCGCATCGACGACGCCCTCCAGAGCCTGGACACCCCCGGCCTCTTCCTCGCCGGCGACGTGACGGGCCTGCCGCTCATCAAAAACGCGATCCTCCACGGCGCCCACGCCGTCGAGAAGATCGCCGCGGGCCTCGCAGCAGAAGGCGCCTGGACGGGCGGAGGCGAGCGCCCGAAGGACCTCGTCATCGTGGGCGCGGGCCCCGCGGGCATCAGCGCGGCCCTCCGCGCGAAGGAGCTCGGCCTCTCGTTCGAGGTCATCGAGCAAGGCTCGGTCGCGCAGAGCATCCGCAGCTTCCCCCGCGGCAAGCTCGTCTTCGATCAGCCCCTCGACCTCCCCCTCACGGGCAAGCTCTGGCTGAAGGAATCCACCAAGGAAGAGCTCCTCTCGCACTGGATGCGCATCATCCGCAAGGAAGACCTCCCGATCCGGCAGGACACGCGCATGACGGCCGTCTCCCGCGAGGCCGACGGCAAGCTCTTCCGTGTCAGCACCGAGTCAACGCTTGGGGGGTCCGCTCCGCGAGCGGAGCTTCCCCCCCAAACCCCCCGCGAAGGCGGGCCGCCGCGGGACATCCTCGCCCGCCGCGTCCTCTTGGCCATCGGCCAGCGCGGCACACCCCGCCGGCTCCCCATCGAACTCTCGCCCGAGGTCGAGGCCCGCGTGTTTTACCACCTCGCCGACGCCCGAAGCTTCGAAGGCAAACGGATCCTCGTCGTCGGCCTCGGCGACGTCGCCATGGAGATCGCCGTCGCCCTCGCCCGCCAGCCCGGCACCACGGTCACCGTCCTCCACCGCGGCCCCACCTTCACGCGCGGCAAGTCGCGCAACATCGACGAGGTCAAGCGCATGCACGCCGCCGGCCGCCTGAGCCTGCGCTTCGAGACCGAGATCGCGGCCCTCGACCCGGACGCCGCCACCCTGCGCGCCCGCGGCAAGGACGACGAGCGCGTCCCCTACGACGCCGTCTTCGTCCTCATCGGATCCATCCCCCCCTGGGACACCCTGAAGGCCTGCGGGGTCCGGGTGGCCGCCGAAGCGCACCTCGGACCAGATCGTTCCCCCTCGATCTTCGTCCAAGGACCCACCGCCGCACCGTAAGCTCGTCCCCGCGAGCACCGTTGTTGCAGGCGCCGATGCTCGATACCCGGAGAGAGCCATGAAATCGTCCCGCGTCGCCGTCCTCGCCTTCGCAGGCATGCTGCTCACGAGCTTTTCCGTCTACTCGTTCACCCCCCCCGGCGGCCTGCCGTCCTCGCCCGAGCCCACCATCGGCGCCGAGGTGACCGAAGAAAATTCCACGACCGAGAAGGCCATCGACGCGACGAACCAGGCCGAAATCGCCCACTTCACCGCAGGCTCGACCGTGATGATCGACGGGCGCATGGGTCACCCGAAGATCCTCGAGAATGCCCGCGGCGAGACGTTCCTCATGCTCGAAGCCCGCGCAAACGCGGGCGATCGCGCGCAAGCCGCGCCCCAGGTGAACCTCTCCATCGTCATCGACCGCTCCGGCTCGATGAAAGGCACCCGCCTCCGCAACGCCATCAACGCCGCGATCGGCGCCGTCGAGCGCCTCCACGACGGCGACATGGTCTCGGTCGTCACGTTCGACACGCGCACCGAGGTCGTCGTCCCCGCCGTCGTCATCGGCCCCTCGACCCGCAGCTCGGTCGTCTCGTCGATCTCCGGCATCACGCTCGGCGGCGACACCTGCATCTCCTGCGGCATCGAGACCGCGATGGCCGAGATGAACCGCGCGAGCGACGGCCGCATCAGCCGCATGATCGTCCTCAGCGACGGCGACGCAAACCACGGCCTGAAAGACGTCCCCGGCTTCCGCAGCCTCGCGCAACGCGCCCGCGACCGCGCCATCGGCATCTCCACGGTCGGCGTGGACGTCGATTACAACGAAAAAATCCTCTCCGCGCTCGCCGTCGAATCCAACGGCCGGCACTATTTCGTGGAAAACGACGCCGCGCTCGCCCGCGTCTTCGAAGGCGAAGCCGAGGCCCTCACGCAAGCCGTCGCGAGCGGCGCCGAGGTCGACATCGATCTCGCCCCCGGCGTGGAGCTCGATCGCGTCTTCGACCGCTCCTTCCGGCGCAGCGGCAACCGCGTCACCGTCCCGCTCGGCACCTTCAGCGGCGGCGACGTGAAGACCGTGCTCATCAAGCTGCGCGTCCCCTCGAACGCGAAGGGCGAGCTCGCCGTCGCGTCCGTCGACATGCGCTACAAGGATCTCGTCAAGAACGAGGACGGCCGCTGCAGCGGCAAGCTCGGCGTCGAGGTGGTCGAAACGGACGCGAGTGCTCTCGACGCCGTCGTCGCCGGCCGCGTGAACCGCAGCGAGACCGCCTCCGCACTCGAAGAGGCAAACCGCCTGTTCGAGCAAGGCAAGGTCGCCGAAGCCCGCCGCCGCATCGAGAGCCGCGAGCAAGCCCTGCGCGACTCCGCCGCGAAGGCCAAGACCGACGCCCCCGCCGCCCGCGCCGCCGACGTCGCCTCCGACTTCGACCGCCAGCTCGCCGTCGTGCAACAAGCACAATCCGGCTTCGCCGCGGCCCCGGCCGTCGCCGCCGCCCCAGATCCCGCAGGCCCCTTCGCCACGCCGCCTCCCGCAGCAGCCCCGATCGCCCCCACCGAGTCCCGTCAGGGCCGCAAGGCCGTCCGCTCGAACCAGGAAGCCGCGACGAACATGGGCTTCTGACGGGACGCCGGGGTTTCACCCCGGACCCCGACCAGGGGCTGTCCGCCCCTGGACCCGGACCAGCCAGGGGCTGGACCCAAGCTCGATGAACTGCGCTCCGCGCAGTTCATCGAACAGGCCCGGTGAAGACCAGCAACGATCCTGCCAACCAAGACAGCCGCGCTGCTGGTTCGGCTGGCACCCCGGCTCCTTCGTCGGCCTGTTTGAAAAACTGCGCGGAGCGCAGTTTTTCAACCCTGGGTCCAGCGCCTCGCTGGTCCGGGGTCGAGGGGGCGGACAGCCCCCCGCGGGGACCGGGGCGGAGCCCCGGGCGTGGCGTGCATGGCCCGTAGGCTCAGCCGTCGGCGCCCGTCTCCGCCCGCGTCGCCGCCATCTCGAACTCGTTCGTTTCGCCCGGCTGACGCTGCGAGGGCCGCACGCGCCCCGCCAGCTCCTCCAGATCCGCCAGCGCGAACGTCGACGAAAGGACCGCCGCCCCGCGGCTGAACGCGCGATCGTTCGCCTCCATCGCCGCCCGCTTCTGCCGCAACGTCGCCTCGGCCTCGCGTGCCTCGCGCGCCACCGCCGCGAGCGCCTTCTCCAGCGGCGGTAGCTCGAGCTCGAGCTCTTCGGCAAAAGCCTCCCGATCGAGCGAGAGCCCCCGCCGCCGCGGCGCCGGCAGCCGCACCGACTCGTCGCGCAGCGCATCCAGCACCGAACGCCCGATATTCGCGAGCACCGAAGGATCCGTCGGCACCGCCTCCAGGAGGTGCAGCCTCGGCAGCCCCGCC
This sequence comes from Polyangium fumosum, assembly GCF_005144585.1. Lineage (GTDB taxonomy): Bacteria > Myxococcota_A > Polyangia > Polyangiales > Polyangiaceae > Polyangium > Polyangium fumosum. Next base: position 102,742 of record NZ_SSMQ01000045.1, read on the forward strand.
ATCCCGCACGTCGTCTCCACCGCCGCGCGCAGATCCACCAGGATCCGCCGCACCTTCTCGACCGCCTCGTCCCGCGCCTTGCGAGGCGCCGCGTCGTCGGCGAGCTCCCGCTCGTGGGCCGCATCGGCGCGCACGAGCGCCTCGTTCTCCGTCGCGATGAGCCTGCCAACGAGGCGCAGGAAGAGCCCCACGTCCGGCATGTCCTCGTCGGGCCGGAGGTGCGGCGAGAGCAGCTCGGCGACACGTCCCGCCACCTCGTTTGCGTGCGTGTGCGCTGCCGCGGTCACGGCGCGCGCGGACTTCTGCCGATCGGTGACGGCCTTGGATGCCATGCGGGGAAAGGACCTCCTCGACCGCGGCATCATGGCCCTCGGAGGCGCCCCGTGGCAACGTTCGGCTTGACGCCCTTCGGCGTTTGATGCTTTGCACGGGTCCTGCCGTGCCCACGAGAGCCCCGTCTTCCCCCGGGCGTCGCCGCCGCCGCGCCTCGCCCCCAGCGCCCTCCGAGGCCGGCGCCTCGTCCCCGTCGTCGCTGCCGCCCTCGCCCAAAAAGCCCCGCGCGCCCCGCACCCCCCGCGGCCGCCTCTCGCCCCGCGGCCGCGCAGCCCTCTTCGCGATCGCGGGCGCCGTCAGCACGGTGGGCCTCGCGCTCCTCGCCCTCGTCCTCGGCTACGGCCACCTGCACGCCCCGGACGCGGGCACGACGGTCGAGCTCGACTGGCCGGCCGGCCTCGACAGCGACGAGGCCGCAGCCCTGCTCGCCCGGCACGACCTCGTCCGCAACGAGGGCGCCATGGCCATGTTCCTGCGCACGACCGGCGGCACGGGCGCGTTCGTCCCCGGCCCGCACCTCCTGCCGCAGGGCCTCGACCCCTGGGATCTGCGTCACCTCCTCGAACGCTCGTCGAAGCGCCCCACCACGCGCGTCACCATCCCCGAGGGCTACCACCGCTTCGACATCGCGACCCGCCTCGAAAAACTCCGCGTCGCGGGCAAAAACGCCTTCCTCCGCGCGAGCGCCGACCCGCTCCTGCTCGACGAGCTCGGCATCGAGCGCAAGGGCGCGCTCGGGGTCGAGAGCGCCGAGGGATATCTTTTCCCGGCGACCTACGATTTCCCGCTCGACACCGATCCCAAAGAGATCGTCCGCCGCCTCGTCACGGAGGCCGATCGCCGCTGGGCCGCGCTCGCGACGCAACACGCCGCGGGCTTCGCGTCGCTCCGCAATACGCTCGGGTATGGCCGCCGCGAGATCCTGATCCTCGCCTCGATCGTCGAGAAAGAGGCGGTCCAGGCCGACGAGCGCCCGCTCATCGCGAGCGTCTTCTTGAACCGCCTGCTCGACCCCACGTTCAAGCCGAAACGCCTGCAATCCGATCCCACGGCGTCGTACGCTTGTTTCTCCGAGCCTGACGTCGTCCCGGCCTGCGCCGGCTTCACGGGCAAGATCACCCCGGCCATCAACCGGGACGCGAAGAATCGATACAGCACGTACGTGAACGACGGATTGCCGCCCGGTCCCATCGCGAACCCCGGCGCTCCGTCCATCGAGGCCGTGCTCGCGCCCGCGGCGACGAAATACCTCTATTTCGTGGCCAAGGGAGGCGGCCGTCACACCTTCAGCGAGGCGCTCGACCAGCACAACGAGGCCGTCCGCAAGCTCCGCGCGACCTCGCCGAGCGCCGAGAGACCCGAATGAACCCCCCCGATCGAAAGCGCCAAACCTTCGTCTCGAAAACCGCCCTGCGGCTCGCATGTCTCGTCGCCGCGCCGCTGCTCGTGGCCTGCTCGGGCGCCACCGCCCCCGACGGCTCGGCGCCGGCCCCGACGACCACGACAGCCGCCGCGCCCGCGTCCGCGTCCGCCTCCGCCGCCGCGCCCGCGCCCGACGCGCCTGCGTCGGCTTCCGCCGCGCCCGAGCCTGTCGCATCGGCCTCCGCGTCCGCCTCCGCCTCCGCCGCGGCCCCGGAAGCGCCGCCGCCCGAGGCCACGCCGCTCCCGGCCGTGAAGGTCAAGAACATCGGAATGCACATCGGCGGCGGCCCGAACGACGACGCCACGAAGGCGCCCTTCAACCGCTCGGTCGAGCCCCATTTCGACGAGCTCCGCCGCTGCTTCGCCAAGGTCGAGGACCCAAAGAAGGGCGGCGATTTCGGCGTCGACCTCCTCGTCGACGGCAAGGGCGGCAAGGCCCAGGTCTCGCACCCCCGCACCGCCCTCAAAGGGGAGGGGTTCGTGCCTTGTGTCGTCGGCGTCTTCGAAGCCATCGAATTTCTGAAGCCGAAGGGCGGCAAGAAAACGATGGTCAGCTACTCGATTCGCTTCACGCCCTGACGGCGCGGTCGCGCCCGCGCTTGTCGTGCCTCGCCTTCGCGGCATACTCCCCGCCGCGTTCCACCCTTCTTCTGCGAGGTCTTCGACATGCGCTTGCTTTCACGATCGGCGGTTCTCCGTTCGGCCCTCCTCTTCGGGGGCCTCGTCTCGTCGGCCGCTCTCGGCCCGCTTGCCTGCGCGGCGAGCAACGAGACGCCCAGCCCCGGAGGCGAGGGGGGCGACGGCGCCCAAGGCGGGTCCGGCGGCGCAGGCGGCACGATGGTGGGCACCGGAGGGGCCGGCGGATCGGGCGGCGAAGGCGGGATGATTGCCGGATCCGGGGGCGCAGGCGGGTCGGGCGGCAACGGCGGCGGCGGCAGCGGGGGAATGGGCGGCGGGCAAAACGGCTCCGCGACGAAGATCGTGACCGTGTTCGGCGGGGGCAGCACCCTCCTCGCATCCGAATCGGATCTCGCATCCGGAGCGAAGAAGTCGACGCCCTGGCAGGACCAGACGCTGGACGCGATCGCCCTCGCCTCCGACGGCACGGGCATGGGCCTCTGCGTGATCCGATCGAGCGCGACAGGCGAGCTGCGCGTGGCCACGTATTCGGGCGAAGCGTGGACCCCCGGAGCCGGCCAACCCGTGCCGGCGCTGGAGGCAGGCCTCGCGAGCCAGGGCGGGCCGCAGCTCGCGGGGGCCGCGGGCATTTCGCACCTGGTCTACAAGGGCACGGACGGGTTTTATTATTACGGCCGCCGTCAGGCCGACGCCTGGGTAAGCAAAAAGGAGGCGATCACCGCAGGCGGCACGCACTCGTCCGGCCCGAGCGCGCCCGCCGTGGCAGCCCTCGGCAACGCACCCGTGATCGCATTCGTCGGCGCAGACGGGACCTTTTACGATCAATCGAGGAGCGGCGGCGCCTGGTCCGCCGCCACGCCGCACCCCATCGCCGGCAAGGCCGCGGCCGTGACGCCCGGCCTCGCCGCGCTCGACGACGGCCCGCAACTCGTCGCCGTCTTCGCAGCCGAGGGCGGCAACCTGCACTGGCTCATGCGCCAGAACGGCGTGTGGACGAGCCCCCAGCCCATCGAAGGCGCCTCCTCCCTCGATCAGCCCATCCTCGCCCCCCTGCCGGAAGGCGGCGCGATGCTCGCCTACCGCGGCACCGATCAGCGTCTCCACACGGCACGGCTCTCCACCGGCGACACGCCCACCTGGTCCCTCCCAACACAAGGCGCAGGCGACAAGAACCCGATCCTCCTCGCCCCCCCCGCCCTCACACGCGGCGGCAAAGGCGCCGAAGCCGAAATGATCTACGCCGACAACCTGAACACCGTCTACGCGACCCGTCTCGTCAACGGCACATGGCTCCCCCCCACCTTCGCAGGCAGCGCCTCAGGTCGGGTCGCGATTGCCACGCTGCCCTGAGGCGCGGAGCTGGGGCGTCGCCCCAGACCCCACCCGGGGCTGAGCATTGGTTCCATCTCCGATCGGTACATTCCCCCCCTCTGACGACATTTAGCGAGGGAGATGTTGGATGCAGAGGTGGCCTCGTCGGCGGAAGCGTGGGCACAGGAGGAGTTCGGGCATGCGGACCTTGGAGACAA
>NZ_SSMQ01000046.1 GCF_005144585.1 Polyangium fumosum
CCCCCCCCCCCCCCCCCCCCGGGACAAAAGAGCTAGAACATCGAGCGGTTGTCAAACCGATCGATGTTCTAGGTCGTCGCGCCGGGGTTTCACCCCGGACCCGACCAGGGGTTGTCCACCCCTGGACCCGGACCAGGCACGGCCTGGACTCGAGGGTGGAAGAACTGCGCGATGCGCAGTTCTTCCAGCGGGCCCCCGTGGCAAGCCTAGCGCCGCCCGATCGCCTCGAAGAACCGGCAGAGGATCGCGTGGCCTTCGGAGAGCAGCGGGATCGACGTCCACTCGTTCCGCTGGTGCGCTTGTGCGTTCACGCCGGGCCCCCAGTTCACGGCGGGCACGGAGAGGGCCGCGAAGCGCGCGACGTCGGTCCATGCCTGCTTGGCCTCGACGCCGGCAACGCCCGCGTCCTTCAGCGCGCGCACGAGCGGGTGGGATGCGTGGGGCGGCGCGGAGGGGGAGAGGTCGGTCCACTCGATCTTCGCGCGCCCTGCGACGAGCGCTTCGATGTCGCGTTGGGCCTCGGCGATCGACGTGTCGGGGGAGAAGCGGTGGTTCAGGTTGAGCGTGAAGGCGTCGGGCACGACGTTCCGGCCGCGACCGCCCTCCCCGAGGGTCGCGGACGTGACCGTGCGGTACGTGAGCCCGTCGAGGATCACGGTGCGCGGCTCGCGCGCGCCGAGCTCCATGAGGAAAGGGCCGGCCTTGTGGATGGCATTCTCGCCTTGCCACGGCCTCGCGCTGTGCGCGGTGCGGCCCTCGAACGTCACGCGCGCGTGGATCGAGCCGGACGCCCCGAGGCTCAGCTTGTTGTCCGAGGGCTCCATGCAGACGGCGAGATCCACGGCCGTCGCCTCGGGGTCGTCCGCGAGCACGCGGCCAAGCTCGTTGTCCGCGTACGGCCCCTCCTCGCGGGCGTAGAAGATCAACGTGAGATCGGTGCCTGCGATCTCGCGCGCGCCGTGCTCCAGGAGGTCGAGCATGAGCGCGAGGCCCGACTTCATGTCCGAGGCGCCGGGGCCGTAGAGCTTGTCGCCCTCCACGCGCGGCGGACCGTCGTGGGACGTGCGCACGACGTCGAGGTGCCCCGCGAGCGCGACGCGCGGGCCACCCGTGCCTCGCGTGACAGGCACGACGATCGAGTCGCCGTGACGGCGCGCCGGCGCGGCGAGCGACGCGCGGGACACGCGCTCCAGGACCGCGTCGGCGATCCGCTGCTCCTCCCCCGTCGGCGAGGGAATGTTGCAGAGCCAAAGAAGCGTCTTGACGAGCCGCGCTTCGACGCCGCTCATACCGCCACCGCGAAGTCCCGGAGCGCGGCGTTGAGCGAGACCTTGCGATCGGTCGACTCGGTCCGCTTTCCGATGATGAGCGCGCACGGCACGCCGAACTCGCCCGCCGGGAAACGCTTCGGCCGCATGCCGGGGATGACGACGCTGCGCGCGGGGACACGCCCGCGGTGCTCGACGACCTCTGCGCCGGTCACATCGAGGATCGCCGTCGACGCCGTGAGCACGACGCCCGCGCCAAGCACGGCCTCGCGCTCCACGATCACGCCTTCGACCACGATCACGCGCGACCCGACGAACACGCCGTCCTCGATGATCACCGGCTGCGCGCCCGGCGGTTCGAGCACGCCGCCGATCCCGACGCCGCCCGCGAGGTGCACGTCGCGGCCGATCTGCGCGCACGATCCCACCGTCGCCCACGTGTCGACCATCGTCCCCGCGCCCACGCGCGCGCCGATGTTCACGTAGCCCGGCATGACGATCGCGCCGGCTTCGAGGAACGCCCCGTACCGCACCGCGCCCGGCGGAACCACACGCACGCCCGCGGCGTCGAGGCCCCGCTTCAGCGGGATCTTGTCGTGGAACTCGAGCGGCCCCGCCTCCATCACCGACATCTTCTGCACGGCGAAGTAGAGCAGGATGGCCTGCTTCACCCACGCATGCGTCACCCAGTTGCCCTCGGAGATGGGCTCGGCGACGCGGAGAACACCACCATCGAGCGCGTCGATCGTCTGCAGGACGGCGCTCTCGTGCGCGGGATCCTTCAGGAGGGAACGATCGGCGAAAGCGGCCGAGACGAGCGGCGCGAGGGAGTCGGCGAGGTTCATCCCGGCCGACTTAGCACGGATTTTACGTCGCCTCGCGCTCGCTCTCGATCGAGACGATCCCCGCGGCCGCGTCGATCGTGAGCCCGAGCTTCGCGCGACGCGCGGCCACACGAGCGATCCCGAGCGCGCTCGGCACCTCGCCTCGTGCCGTCACGGACAACACGAGCCGCGTCGCTGCTGCGTTCCGCGGCGCCGGGCTCAAGCGAACGACGAGCCCCCCGCTCGGCGGACGCGCGACGCCGAGCCGCGCCGGCACCGTCCCGCGCCGCGAGGCGATCGGCGCCGCGAGCTCCACGAGCCCGCCGAGCACATGCCGATCCGCCACGAGCCACGAGGGCCGCGGCGCCTCCACGGCGATTCGAATCACCCCCTCCTCGGTCGCCCGATTCGCGCCAAACCGTTGCTCCAGCACGTCCACGAGATCCAGCTCCGTGGGCGCGGGCGTGACGGCCGCGGCGAAGAACTCCGCGATCGCGAACGTGTCCCGCAGCTCCGCCCCGTGCTTGCGCACGGAGGCTTCGAGGGCGAGGCGCCGCCGCGCATCGGAGAGGGATCCTCCGTCGGAGAACGCGGACGAGAGGGCGGCGACACACGCGCCTGCGTGCGTGCCGAGGTTGCGGGCTTGATCTTGGGCTTCCAGGTCGGAAGCGAGCGTCGCGACGAACGCGAGCTCGAGCGCGACGAACGACGCGCGCAGCGCCTCGCAGGCCGGGACCATCTCGCTCAACGCGACCGCAAGGGCGCGTGGCCCGATGCGGCGTGAGCCGAGCAGATCACCGAAGCCTTCGAGCGCGGCGAGGCCCTCACGGACCGCGCCGCGGGCGATGGCGAGCGGGCTTTCTGCGCGCGCCGAGCCGGTCACGCGCGGGGCGAAACCTCGTAGCCGGCGAAGAAGTAGGCGATCTCGCGGGCCGCGGACTCGGGCTTGTCCGAGCCGTGCACCGCGTTCTCGCCGACGCTCGCGGCGTACAGCTTGCGGATCGTACCTTCGGCCGCGTTCGCGGGGTTCGTCGCGCCGATGACCTCGCGGTACTTCGCGATCGCGTCCTCGCGCTCGAGCGCCATGATGACGATCGGGCTGCGGGACATGAACGAGCAGAGTTCGTCGAAGAAGCCACGTCCACGGTGCTCCGCGTAGAAGCCTTCGGCCTCCGCGCGGGTGAGGTGGACGCGCTTCATCGCGCGAACGATGAAGCCCTCCTGTTCGAGGCGGGCGATGATCGCACCCGTGTGGTTCTTCTCGACCGCATCGGGCTTGACGATGGAAAGAGTGCGCTCCAGTGCCATGAGGCGCCCCTACTAGAAGAAAGAAGGCGTGCGCGCAAGAAAAGCTCGCGCTGGCGCGTCGTTCTTGCCGAAATGGAAGGGGGACGCCCGCCATGGCTCGGCTCGCCCCCATGCTCGACCGCACGCCACGCGCCTGTCACACAAGGCTGCTAGAGGTGGGGCCCACGCATGCCGACGAACGTTCTCATCGTCGAGGACGAGCGCGACCTCCAGCGCGTCCTGTCCTACAACTTCAAGCAGGCGGGGTTCGACGTCGTCTCCGCGATGAACGGCGAGACGGCGCTCCGCGCGGTCAAAGAAGAGCCGTTTGACCTCGTCATCCTCGATCTCATGCTCCCCGACATGCCGGGCACCGAGGTGTGCAAACGCCTCAAGCAGTCCCCGGAGACGGCCAGCATCCCCGTCATCATGGTCACGGCCAAGGGCGAAGAGGTCGACCGCGTCGTCGGCTTCGAGCTCGGCGCCGACGACTACGTCGTCAAACCCTTCTCCGTACGCGAGCTCATCCTGAGGGCGCGCGCGATCTTGCGCCGCACCGAGGGCCCGCAGCCCGACGGCGCGAAGATCGACTTCGGCGTCCTCCGTGTCGATCGCGCCGCGCACCGCGCGTGGGTGAACGGCGAGGAGATCGCCTTCACCGCGCTCGAGTTCAAGCTGCTCGTCGTGCTCTTCGATCGCCGCGGCCGCGTCATGACCCGCGACGTCTTGCTCGACGAGGTCTGGGGCTCGCACGTCGACGTCACGGCCCGCAACGTCGACACGCACGTCAAGCGCGTGCGCGAAAAGCTCGGCCTCGCGGGTGACTACATCGAGACCGTGCGCGGCGTCGGATACCGCTTCCGCGCCGAGCCCGGCGAGCTCTCCCCGCCTGCGGACGAATGATCGGCCGCCTCGGCATCCGCGCGAAGCTCATCGTCGCGTCGGTCGTGCTCATGCTCCTCGCGGGCCTCGCGATCGAGCGCTTCGGCTCCCGCTCGCTCGAAGCGCTCATGATCGAGCGCACGATGGTGCAGCTCACCGGCGAGCTCCGCCTCTGCGAGGACATCGTCCGGCGCCGCTGCGAACACTCTCCGTGCTCCGAGGGCAACACGCTCGACGTGCTCTCCGACGAGCTCGGCGCCCTCTCCGGCGGACGCGTCACGCTCATCGCCCCGGGCGGCGCCGTGCTCGGCGACTCCGAGCTCACGCACGACGAAGTCTTGCGGACGGAGAACCACGCCGCGCGGGAGGAGATCGCCTCCGCGCTCGCGACCGGCACCGGCAGCGCGTTTCGCTACAGCGGCACCCTCGGCCAGCGCATGATCTACGCCGCGAGCCGCTACGCGAAGCCCGAGCACGGCGTCGCCGTCGTGCGCATCGCCGTGCCCCTCACCGGCGTCGACGCGGCCATCGGGGGCGCGCGCATCTTCTTGCTCGTGGGCATCGCCGTCGCGATCGCCGCGGCCGTGGCGATGAGCGCGTTCGGCACCTACCTGCTCACGCGCCCCGTCCGCAGCCTGACCGAGGCTGCGCTCGCGATGGCCGGCGGCAACCTCGCGATCCACGCGCCCGCGCAGGGCACCGACGAGACCGCGCAGCTCGGCCGCGCCTTGAACCGCCTCTCGAGCGAGCTGCTCGCCGCGATCGAAGAGCTCCGCGACGAGCGTGATCTCCTCGCCTCGATCCTCGACGGCATGAACGAGGGCGTCCTCGTCACCGACGGCGACGCGCGCATCGTCCTCGCGAACCGCGCGCTGCGCGGCATGACGCTCGTCGGCGAAGGCACGATCGGCAAGAGCGTGATCGAGGTCATCCGCAACGCCTCGCTCCAGGAGGCGCTCGATCGCGCCGCCGCGGGGAGCGAGGCCGTCATGCGTGAGGTCGAGCTCTCGGGCCTGCTCCCGCGCAAGCTCCTCGTGCGGGTCTCCAAGCTCCCGACGCGCAAGGATCGTGATCGTCAGACCACCAACGATCGCGGCCTCATCGCCGTCTTCCACGACGTCACGGACCTCCGGCGCCTGGAGACGATCCGCACCGACTTCGTGGCGAACGTCTCGCACGAGCTGCGCACCCCGGTCACGGCCATCAGCACCGCGGCCGAGACGCTCCTCGCGGGCGCGCTCGCCGAGCCTGAAGAGGCCGCCGAGTTCGTCGACGTCATCGATCGTCACGCCAAGCGCCTGCGCCAGCTCGTCGACGACCTGCTCGATCTCTCGAAGATCGAGAGCAAGAACTACCGCTTGAAGCTCGTCGAGCAGGACGTGATCCCCGCCGTCACGCACGTCACGCGCCTGCTCGAAGAGGCCGCGCGGCGCCGCAAGGTCGAGCTGCGCGTCGAGCGCCCCGAGGGCCCGCTGCCGGCGCGCATCGATCGCCGCGCCATGGAGCAGGTCCTCATGAACCTCTGCGACAACGCCACGAAATATGCCGGCGAGGGCGCGCATGTCGTCCTCACCGCGCAACCGAAGGCCGGCGGCGGCGTGGAGATCCGCGTGAAGGACGACGGCCCCGGCATCCCGCCGGCGCACCTCGGCCGCATTTTCGAGCGCTTCTATCGCGTCGACGCGGGCCGCTCGCGGGACCTCGGCGGCACGGGCCTCGGCCTCAGCATCGTCAAGCACCTCGTGGAGCTCATGAACGGCACGATCGACGTGGAGAGCGAGCTCGGAAAGGGCTCGACGTTCACGGTGCGACTCCCGCCCACGGGGGACAGAGCGTCGCGCGACCGGATGTAGCTCTCACCGCGGGACAAAAAGAATCCGTTCGGGCTTTTGCTGCGGCCCCCGGCTCTGGCACATTTCCGTCATGCTGAGCCGTAGAAGCTTCCTTCGTGCAACGGTCGTCACCCTCGGCGCCGCGTTTGTTCCTGGATGCGGCGACGATACCTCGAACACGACGGGCAATCGTACGCTCGTGAAGGGGTCGGGGTATTTCCCGCAATCCGTCGCCTCGGGGGATCCACGCCCGAAGAGCGTCGTCGTCTGGACGCGCGTCGTCGACGGCGAAAAGGCGGGCTGGGACCTCGACGTCGAGCTCGAGGTCGCGCTCGACGTTGCATTCACGAAGCCCGTCTCCGAGCCCATCAAGCTCCAGGCCCTCGCCGCCTATGACAACTGCGTCAAGGCCCGCATCGTCGGTGAACCCGGCACGACCTATTACTACCGATTCGTGTACGAGCGCGACGGCATCCATTACGTCTCGCGCGTCGGCCGTACGAAGACGGCGCCCGACGAGGACGCGGACGTGCCGGTGCGCTTCGCCTTCGTCTCCTGCCAGGACTTCGTGGGGCGGTATTACAACACGCTCCTCGCGCTGGAGATCGAGGACCTCGATTTCATCGTGCACCTCGGCGATTACATTTACGAGACGACGGGCGACCCCTCGTTCCAGACGCCGGACGACGCGCGCAAGGTCGTCTTCCGCGACCCGGCCTCCGCGATCGAGCTCGGGGCGAGCGGCGACGTGAAATTCTACGCGGCCAAATCGCTCGACAACTACCGCGATCTCTATCGCACCTACCGCGGAGACCCCGCGCTCCAGGTCCTTCACGAAAAATTCCCGATGATCCCGACCTGGGACGATCACGAATTCTCGAACGACTGCTGGGGCGCGAACGCCACGTACCTGAGCGGCCGGGCGAACGAGCTCGACGTCGCGCGCCGGAAGGCCGCGAACCAGGCTTGGTTCGAGTACCAGCCCGTCGATTATGCCGGCGACCCCGACTTCGCGTACGACCCCGCCGCCGACGTCCCGAACGACATCCGCATCTATCGCGATTTCACGTTCGGCAAGCACGTCCACCTCGTCGTGACCGATCTCCGCAGCCACCGGCCCGATCACCTCATCCCCGAGGACGCATTCCCCGGCGCGGTCCTCTTCGACGAGGCCACGCTCACGGCCTCGCCCGGGGGCCTGCCCGGTCCCACGATCGCCACGCCCTACGTCGACATCGAGACGTACGCGGGTGGCCTTTACAAAAACGTCCTCTCGCAGGTCGCGACGGCCTCGGGGTACGACGCCGCGAAGGTCACGGGCAACGTGAGCGTCGATTACATCAACCTGATCGTCGCCCAGCTCAACGGCGGTGATCCCCCGCCCGACCCGCCGATCCCGGCCATCGATGCCGCGGGCCTGCCGCGGGGCCTCTCGTATTTCGACCTCAACAAGGTCAGCTTCTACGCGCAGATCGGCACGCGGTATTTCGTGCACAAGGACGCGTTCGACGTCTTCAGCACGCTCCGCTACGCCGCCGATCCCAAGACCCAGGACGTCATGGGCGAGGCGCAGGAGGCCTGGTTTTTGGAGACGCTCACGGGCTCCACGAAGACGTGGAAGGTCTGGGCGAACGAATTCAACATCGTCCCGGTCCAGGTCGACTTGCGCCAGATCGCGGGCATCCCGGCGAACGTACAACGCCGCTTTTATATGGGTGTCGAGGGCTGGGACGGGTTCCGCGACAAGCGGAACGAGCTGCTCGGCAAGCTCGGCGGGCTCGGCAATGTCGTCGCATTAACGGGCGACCTGCACACGTTCATGGTCGGCACGCCCTGGGCCGAGCAGGATCCCACGAAAAAGATCGTCGAGTTCATGACCGGCGCCGTCTCCTCGACCCCGTTCCGCGACGAGCTCAGCTCGCAGGTGAAATCCGATCCCGTCCTGAGCCAGATCCCCGCGGCCCCGCTGCTCGCGCTCCAGATCGACGACCTCGTGCTCGACACCGAGACGAAGGTGAACCCCCACCTCGCCCACGCCGAGAGCAATACACACGGCTATGCCATCGCCGAGGTGAGCGCCGCGGAGATCGTCGTGACCCTGCACGCCGTCTCCGGGAAGGAGGTCACCACGAATTACGCCGGCAGGACGGCCGAGTTCGTGACCAAGATGCAAAAGACGCGGTTCAAGACCGTGGCCGGCGGGAGCGACCTCTTCAAGGAAATCGAAGGCGCCTGGAAGCGCTGGGACACGACCACGCTGATGTGGACGTGAGATGGGGGGCGGGACCTCCCGCCTCCCCCTCTCCACGTCTCCTTCCTCCCCCCCTCTTCCCTCGCCTCGGCTCGCAACCGGGCCCGACACGTGCCCTCGGCCGTCGACGGCGCGTGTTCGGCGGCGCGACCCATCCCTCCGCCACGCGACCCCCCGAGCGACGTTGCCCACCCCCCGGCGTTTGCCTGCGCGTGGACCCGTCGCCCCCCGTGACAAGCCCCCGCGGCAGCCGACAGCGCGTGTTCGGCCGCTCGACAGGGCCCCTCGGGCGCCGCCGGACCGTGTCTTCACAGTCGACCTTCCACCGGCACCACGCCTCGCCCCATGTCCGGCGGCAAGACGCTCCCCCTGCCGCGCCGACGCGCCTTGTCCGGCGACCTGCACCATCTCGCGTGGCGGAGACATCGCATGTCGGGGCGCCCGACAGACGAGGACGAGGGCCGATGTCGCCTGTCGGCGAACCTCCGCGCGGCGGCCGACGTCGCCCTGCGATTGAAGTCGTCGTGAAGCAGAGCGGGGGCGCACGGGCCCATGCATGTCGTGTCGCCCGACACGGCCCACAGATACAAGAGGGTGTCCGATCGGGCGGCATGCCGGGCGTTCATGCCAAACACCACGCGTGATCGGGCCGAAGAAAAGCCCGGGGGACCGTCGTCGTTATTCACCGAAAGCACGAATCCGACGGCACCGAGGTGGGGTCCACAGGTATCGTCAACGAACGGTTACACGCATTGAGGGTGCCCGTCGCGTAGGAGCTGGAAAGGGCGCCGAATGAGATGGCATGCCTGGTGCAAAGGCGCCCATCGCAGCTTTGAACGAGCTGAGAAAGGGCATACCTCGTGAACATGAAGATCCGCCTTGGCCTCCTTGCTTTGGGAACCGCTCTCCTCGCCGCATGCGGGGGAACCAGCGTCGACGACATCGAAGACCAAGCACCACAAGGAACGGTCGCCGGGGCGAGCTGGACGATGAAATCGGCTGTCGTGACGGACGATGGGGACCGGTTCTCGGTCAGCCTCTATCCCATCGAGGTCATGGCGTGTGACAGCTTCGCCCAGTCCGACACGCAGATCCTCTTCAGCGCGCCGAAGACGGCCGGTGAATATCCCCTCAAGCTCGAGCTCACGGACCTGAACGGCAGCCAGACGATCACCTTCGTCACAGGGCCCGGACAAAACGTGATTTCCTCCGAGGGAATCTTGAACGTCGAGTCCGTCTCGGCCGACAAGGTCACGATCGGTCTGCTCGCCGAAGCGGACAACAACTCGATCAACGGGCGCTTCACGACATCGATCTGCAAGACGATGAACTGAGCGCATTCCGTCGGCCGAGGCTCCCCGTGGAGCCTCGGTCGATGGGGCGTTTGGGGGAGTCGTCCCGAGGGACGGCTCCTTCGAAAGAGGGCACCACCGAGCTGCTGCGCGCCCTCGTCTGGGAAGAGCAGGCCACGCCTCTCCCCGTCCAAAACGTGCTGGGCATTCTGGTCCCAAGGAGAGCACAGGCAGCGGGTTCTACGTGGCGCACCTGGACTGCGGATTCCAGGCCTACGAATCACACACCCCGTCAACGGAGGTCATCACACCCATGGCCGTACGCACCATCCATCCCCGCACGTCACTCGGCTCCGTGCTCGCCGAAATCACCTACACGCACAGTCGGCTCAAAGCGCACCCCCTCGGCGCCCCCCACGTCGCCGCCTTCGAAGCGCTGCGCGCCGAATGGCCGGCGGTGCACAACAAGGAGCTCGTGGTACGCGACGCCATCACGGACGCACAAGCGCTCATCGATCACGTCGACGATCTCCTCGACAACCTCGCGAACGGTGTCGTCCACGCCATCTTGACGATCACGAACGGCGATCGGACACACGCGCTGTACAAACACTTCCTCGGAAACAAAACGCCGAGCGATTTCAAGCGCCCCGTCCTCGGGGGGCAACTCGAAGCGATGAAGGCCTGGTTGCCCGCTCTCGAGCAAAGCGAGCATGCGCCCCTCGTGGCCTTCGCGCCTGCACTCGCCGGGCTCCTCGGGCAAGCGAGCAGCGCCGTCACCGCCAAAGCAGAGGCCGAGGGGGCGCGGGATCAATTCCGCGATTTCGGGGAACGAAAGAAGTTCATCGACAAGCTGAACGGGTGCCGCAAAGAGACGCACGGCGCCCTCGCCAGGCTGCCGCACGAGCATTCGAGCCTCCCCAGGAATTTCGCCGACAAGTTCTTCCGCCGCGAACGCGTGGAGCCTGGGGACGAGGCGGACGTGACGATCACGTCGGTGAAGGCAAACATCGTCGAAATGCAGAAGGAGCTCGCGGCCCAGCACAAGCTGCTCGCAGACCTGGAAGCCGAGGAAGCGAAGGTCGCCGAAGCAGCCATCCACGCCGACAAGGAGGCGCTCGTCGTGCTCGAAGCGCAGGCGGCGGAGGCCCAAGCGAAGGCCGCCGCGCTCCGCGCGAAGATCGAAGCGAAGTAGCCCTCCCGCCTCCGCTCCCGCTCCCGCCTCCTTCGCCCCGCGGCGGAGACGTGTAGTCTCGAGAGGGTGCATCGTCGCCTCGCTTCGCTGCTGCTCGTCTCCTGCGCGCCCGCCTGCGCCCCGGCCGCCCCCGCGCCTCCCCCGCCCAGCGCCTCCCCCGCTCCCCCTGCACTCCCCTCGCCCGGCAGACCCTTGCCGCTCCCCACGCGCTTCGTGGCCGACCGATTCTTCGTGGAGCCCATCACCCCCAGCGGCGCCCGGCTGCTTCTCTTCACCGATACCGGCGGTGGACTCTTCCTCACCCGCAACGCCGTCGAGCGGCTCGGCCTCCCGACCGAGCAGGTCGCGGACGACGAGGGGCTGGCCGAGGGCGTACGGCTCCCGCCCTTCAAGCCGGAGGCGTCGATTCCCCCGGTGACCGTGCTCGAAGGGCACCTCGGCGTGGCCTCGAAGGACACGGAGGCTTGTCCACGCGAGAGCAGCGACGGCATGCTCGGCCAGGCCTGGTTCCGGGGCCGCACGTGGACCTTCGATTACCCGGGCCGCCGGCTCCTCCTCCGTGCCACGGGCGATCTGCCGGCGCACGACGCGTCTCACCGGGTCTCGCTCGGCTTTCCCGTGAACGAAGCCAGCGAGCGGGCGACCAACTTCCCGCGCATCCAGGCGCAGATCGACGGCCAGACCGTGGATCTGCTCTTCGACACGGGCGCGACCGTGAACCTCACGGATCAGGCGGCAGCGGCGCTCGCGGACGGCGGGCCTCCGGTGCGCGCCACGAGCTTCATCGTGCAGTCCACCTTCGACCGGTGGCGCCAGGATCACCCGGCCTGGCGTGTGATCGAGGGCGCCGACCTTTGCGCCCGCGGGGAGCCGATGATCGAGGTGCCGCGGATCGTGGTCGCGGGGTACGAGGTGGGGCCGGTCTGGTTCGTCCGGCGGCAGGACAAGAACTTCCACGCGTGGATGTCGCAGTGGATGGATAAACGGGTGGACGGCGCGCTGGGCGGGTCCGCGCTTCACTCCTTCCGGGTGACCGTCGACTACCCGAGCGCGGTCGCCGTATTCGAGCGGCCCTGACGAGACCCGCGCCGAGAAGGCCCCGCCGCTGTCCTCGCCGAAAGCCCCCGCGCGCGCGTCGCCCCGGAGGAGGCGGAACTCCTGGTTTCTTTTCCCCTAGATGCAGGAGAGAGGCGATGTAGAAGGCGCCATGCGCCTGATGTCCTCGTCCGCCTTTCACGGCATCGTCGTTTCGGCCTTGGTCCTCGGTGCGGCGGGGTGCGGCGGGTCGACCTCGGACAGAACGATCGCGTCGCCCTCGGGCGACCCCACCGCCGTGGAAATTGCTGCCGCAGCGCAGCCGTCGAAACCGGCGGAGCCGCCGCCCGCGCCTGCTCCGCTGCCTCTGGAGAACGGGCGCTGCCCAGCGCCGCACACGTGCTCCTTCGAGCTCGAAGGGCTGACCAGCCGGCTCCTCGGTCGCAAGGCCGACGACGTCGAGAGCGTCTCGCTGGCGGGCCAGGTGGCGAAGGTGGAGGACGCGATCCCGGTGCCGATGGAGGCCCTCCTTCCCATGATCGAGGGTCACCTCGCGGAGGTCGCCGACGACCGATTCAGCGTCGACGTGCCGGTCGAGATCCGTTTCCGCGATGGCAGCCGCGCGCAGGGGACGTTCCCGCTCGGGGGCATGACGTTGCGCCTGCGCGTCGAGGAGGTCCTGCGCGGCGTCGCCAAGGGCCCGGTTACGCTGCCGGGGGACACGCCGCCGGCGGCCGGGAAGCCGCGATCGATGTGGGTCCTCGGCGGCACCGCGTCCCCGCGCCTCCGCGGCGCGGCGCCCGCTGGGCCTGGGACAAGCTGCGCCTCGAACGCTGAGCCGCGGCTTCGTGCGGCGCTCTTCAGCGTCTTCGCATCGATGTTTGCAGGTGGCCTCGTCCAACTGCGAAAGCGGAAGTGGAAGCGGGAGCGGAAGCGGGAGCGGGGGCGGGAGCGGGAGCGGGGGCGGGGGCGGGAGCGGGGGCGGGAGCGGGGGCGGGAGCGGGGGCGGCGAGAGGGATCTTGTTGTGTACCGCCGTTGAGGAAGGGGGTGGATCCCCGGATTACGCAGGGATTGCCATACGCCGACGGATGCGTGTAGACAGAGGCCGTGCTTGCACGGACGCTTTACCGATGGCCCGCGGTTCTCATCGCGTATTCCATCGCGTGCGGCACACCGCGAGCACCGGATTATCTCACGCCTTCGAGCCCGTCCGTGGTTCCCACAGATGCCGGATCAGACGCGCCGGATGCCGCTCGGGTCGTCGACACCCGCGGATGGG
The DNA here is from genome assembly GCF_005144585.1 of Polyangium fumosum. Taxonomy (GTDB): domain Bacteria; phylum Myxococcota_A; class Polyangia; order Polyangiales; family Polyangiaceae; genus Polyangium; species Polyangium fumosum. The sequence goes on from NZ_SSMQ01000046.1 coordinate 13,147, forward strand.
CAAGCGCCGCAGATTCACCCTACAAGCCTTTCCAGAACCTTCGGCCTGAGTGCCTCATCGACCACGGTTGTCCATTCGAGCCGGCTGTGCTGCCGCCATGCCCTTCGGGGCTCGATCCTCTCGATGTCACCGAAGTCCTCGCGCGCGCCGACGAGCTTTCCGGCCAGTCCGCGCTCGTGCGTGGGATGCTGCGCGCCAGAACGATGATGACCCTGGTGGACTGCGGCTTTCAGTGCTGCAATTCGGCGGGAGGCCCCATCGTCCTTTCGTCTCTCGAAAGCTCCGAGCGGGGGATGCCTCCGAGCCTGCTGCTTGCAGACGAAGCAAACCCGTACGCGTTTCGCTGCGGGGGTGACGATTCCTGGACCTGCTGCACCTTCTCGCCGAACGTGGAGGTGCTCGTGTACGGCCGAATCGAGCCCATTCCCCCGGAACGCTTGAAATATCATCTTGTGTATCCGTCGCTCACCGACGTGCGCCTCTGCGCGCTTCATCCATTTCCACCGCCTGCCGAGCTGGAGGCGAACGAGACAGGGTGCAAGCTTCAGGGCAGGCAGTATGCGCCCGAGGAGCACGTCACCATCGGCGAGCAAATGTGCGGCTGTCATCGCGGACGCGCCTCCTGCCAGCCGAACGATTCGTCGTCCTGCTTCTATGCCGGAGAATGGCTTCCTGATAAAAGCGCTCTTCTCCTGCGACGGTCATGCGAGGTCTTGCAATGCAACAGCGGCAACTGGGCGCGTTCCCCGGGGGATTGCAGCTTCCCGATGCTTGCCTTGGTCGGCTTTGCGCTCCGAAGTACCGCGCTCGAACCGAAGGAAGCTGCCAAGCTGGAACCTCTGCCCCAGGCCCTCAGAGAATTGCCCGGCTCGATCAGAATCATCGCGCGCGTCAAAGCAAATGAAGGGCAAAATGCGGAGCAGCTCGCGCAGGAGCGCGCACAGCAGGTGAAACGATGGCTGGTCCGGCACGGGGTATCGCCGGAGGCCCTCCGCGTAGAAATCGAACGGCCGGAGATCGACGACGGCGGCCCGCCGCTCGTGCGCTTCCGATTCGTGCCGCAATCGCGCGCTTCGGCTCCACGTCCTGGTCCGTGAATCGGGCGCAGTTGATATTACCGAAGACGCTCCGAACAGGCTCCGGGAGCGGAAGCGGGGGCGGGAGCGGGAGCGGGAGCGGGAGCGGGAGCGGGAGCGGGAGCGGGGGCGGAAGCGGGAGCGGGAGCGGGAGCGGGAGCGGAAGCGGGAGCGGGGGCGGGAGCGGGAGCGGATCACGCGAGCGCGAGCGTCTTCAGGTGCTCCCGGGCGAGGTGCAGGCGGGCGTAGGCGGTCTTCGTCTTGATGCCGAGGGATTCGGCGATCTCCCGGATCGAACGGCCTTCCTCCGCCTTGAATGGCGCCATGGCATTCCAATGGGCGCGTGGATCCAGTCCGTTTCGGCTGGCCGCCCTGGGGAAGGACGGCCAGCCCTGCGGGTTCACGAGGCGCGGCGGTAGACGAGGCGTCCCAGGGTGGCGATGACGTGGTCCATTCGGTCCAGCACGTGCGCATCGACCGTGCCGATATAGCGCATGGCCTGGGCGACCTGGACGCAGGCCAGCACCTCCCGAGCGGAGCCGAGAGCTGTCTGATACCGCTGCCGTTTATGTCCGGCCGTGTTCCCGGCACCTTCCGCCGTATTGAGAGCGACGCTATGCATGGCCCTGCGCAATTGCCGAGCGAGATCCGAATCTCTGCGTTCGATTTGCTCCGCGACCCCCGCCGCGTCCCCAGCCATCAGCAAAATGACCTCGTAAATCCTGAGCATGACGAAACCCTCCGCCCGACGACCCAAACGCCGGGACCCCCCGTCCCGCACCGTCGCGCGCAGGCCTCTTCAAGGCTGCGCAGCACCGCCCGGAGCCGCCCGGAGCGCGAAGCGCGAGGACGGCGAGGACGGCTTGGCCTTGAAGAGGCCGAGCACGACGGTACGCTCGCCGCTCCCCGAGCAAAATCCCCTGAACCCCGCTCCCGCCCCCGCTCCCGCCCCCGCTCCCGCTCCCGCTTCCGCTTCCGCTTCCGCCTCCGCTCCCGCTTCCGCTCCCGCTTCCGCTCCCGCTTCCGCCTCCGCTTCCGCCTCCGCTCCCGCTTTTTTTTCGCCGCTCCACCCCTCTGTCACGGTCCTGTCACACAGCACGGGTACGACGATCCCGTGGGCACCCGCGTCACGCGTTCGCTCGCGGACGTCGTCGTCCCGAAGCTCCTGTTCCTCTGCGCGCTCGCCAGCGTCCTCGCCACGCTCGTGATCGCCGGCCTGCTCGCCGCAGAGGCCCTCGGGTTCGTGCGGACGCTCGGTGCCTCAAGGCCCGCGGCCGGCACGCCGAGCGGCCTCGCGTCGCTCCTCGCAGGCACCGTCCTCGCCACGCTCGTCGCCGTCCTCGTCGCGCTCCCGCTCGGCCTCGCCGCCGCGATCTACCTGAGCGAGTTCGCAGGCCCCCGCGCGCGCCGTATCCTCGCGCCGACGCTCGACGGGCTCGCGAGCCTGCCCACGGTCGTCCTCGGCTACCTCGCGATCGCCCTGCTCACGCCGTCGCTCGGCGCGCACCACGTGCTCCTCTCGGGCGTGGCCCTCGGCGTGATGATCCTGCCGTACTTCGCGGCGCAGAGCGCACACGTGATCTCCGCCGTCCCGCAGAACCTGCGCGAGGGCGCGTACGCGCTCGGCGCGAGCAAGCTCGCGACGGTGAACGCCATCGTCCTCAAGTCGGCGCGCGGCGGGATCGGCGCGGCGCTGCTCTTCGCCGTCGCGCGGGCGCTCGGCGAGGTGATGATCCTCGTGATCATCACGGGCCACACGCCGCAGGGCGGGTGGGACGTGTGGGTCCTCGAAGCGTCGAGCCACCTCGCGCGCGCCTCGCTCTCCGTGACGATCGAGGGCGCCTTGGCGCTCGTCGCCCTGGCCCTCGGGATGGCCGTGCCCGCCTCGATCGGCGCCGCGGCGTGGCTCGAAGAGTACGCGCCCCGCGGCAAGCGCATGTCGCGCGTCGAAAAGCTCGCCCGAACGCTCGCCGCGGCCCCGCCGATCGTCTACGGCCTGCTCGGGGTCGCGATCTTCGTGCGTGTGCTCGGCTCCGGCGAAAGCACGATCGCGGGCGCGGCGATGCTCGCGCTCCTCCTCCTGCCGCGGATGACCACGGCCTTCCGCGAGGCGCTCCGCGCCGTGCCCGGATCGCTGCGAGAAGCCTGCCTCGCGCTCGGCGCCGATCGGCTGCGCACGCTGCGCGAGGTCGTGCTGCCGGCGGCGATGCCCGACATCTGGCGCGGCGCCCTCCGCTCGCTCGCCCGCGCGGCCGTCGAGACCGCGCCGCTCGCCTGGATCGGCGCGCTCTCGCTCTCGGCGCTACCCTGGAAGCTCTTCGTCGCGGCCTGACGCCCGCGACACCCCCGGATCCCCGTATGACCTCCGACCACCCGCACGACAGCGAGCCCCCGGTGAAGATGAAAGCCGAGGATCTCCGCGCGTGGACGGACCGCGAGGAGGTCATCCGCGGGATCACGCTGCGCATCGCGGACAAGCGCATCACGGCGCTGATGGGCCCCTCCGGCTGCGGCAAGTCCCCGCTGCTCCGGTGCTTGAACCGCATGCACGAGATGACGCCGGGGAGCCGCGTCGAGGGGCGCGTGCTGCTCGACGGCAAAGACATCTACGCCCCCGGCACGAACCCCGCAGAGGTCCGCCGCCGCGTCGGCATGGTCTTCAAGAAGCCGAACCCGTTCCCGCACATGTCCGTGCGAGACAACATCCTCGCCGGCCTGCGCCTGAACGGCCTGCCCGCCGAGCGCCCCGACGAGCTCGTCGAGCGCTCGCTGCAAAAGGCCGCGTTGTGGGACGAGGTCGCGGACGACCTCGCGCGCCCCGGGACGAGCCTGTCGCGGGGCCAGCAGCAGCGCCTTTGCATCGCGCGCGCGCTCGCGCTCGGCCCCGAGGTGCTGCTCATGGACGAGCCGACGAGCACGCTCGACCCGGTGGCGACGAGCCGCATCGAGGATCTGCTCCACGAATTACGCGAGCACGTGGCCGTGGTCATCGTCACGCACAACATGCAGCAGGCCGCGCGGGTCAGCGACTACACGGCGTTCATCCACGAGGGAGATCTGGTAGAGTTCGATCGAACGGATCGGATCTTCACGAACCCGCGGGAGCGACGAACCGAGGATTACGTGACAGGGAAGTTCGGTTGAGCTGAAAGGATCACGCGAAGGTCGATGCCCCAGGGTCAGCACACGAGCCGCGTCTACGAGAACGAGCTGCGCACGTTGCGTGATCGGCTGCTGCTCATGGGCAGCCTCGTCGAGGAGATGATCGGCAAGGCGATGCAGGCCCTCGCCACGCGGGACACGGCCCTCGCGCGCTCGACCATGAAGATGGACCGGCGCATCAACCGGCTGGAGTGCGAGATCGACGATCTCTGCATGCGCATCCTCGCCATGCGCCAGCCCGTCGCCTCGGATCTGCGTTTCGTCACGAAGGCGCTGAAGATCGTGACGGACCTCGAGCGGATCGGCGACCTCGGCGTGAACATCTGCGACCGCGTGGCCGAGCTGAACGAGGAGCCGCCGCTCGGCGCGACGTTCGACCTCGTGGCCCTCGCCGACGAGGCGACGCTCGTGGTGCACGAGGCGCTCGACGCGCTCGTCGAGCGCGACGTCGACCGCGCGACGGAGCTGCTCACGCGGGACGAGGCGATCGACGAGCACTACAGCGAGATCTGGAAGCGCCTGCTCGAGCTCATGACCTCGGACCCGACGACGATCTATCGGGCGACGCGGATCCAATCGATCGCGAAGTACCTCGAGCGTATCGGCGATCATGCAATGAACATCGCCGAAACCGTGGTTTTCCTGGTCACCGGCAAGGACATCCGGCACCGGAACCGGCGCTACGAGACGGGCGCTCCGCCTCCCAACGTGGAGGGCTCCGGTCGGCCCTGAGCCGATTCTCCGCTGCGCGGAGAATCGTCGGGCCTTCCTCTGCCCCCCACACCCCCGCCGCTCGCCTTCCCTTCGCTGCGCTCCGTTGCGGCTCGCGTTCGAACGGGAAGGGCGTGCTTGGAAGGGGCGTTTCGCGCCCCGTGCCTCGCGCAAAACTTGCTGAGAGCCCGGGAACTTGTGCTACGGCACGGCCCATGGCGAAGTCCACACGCCCCGTCACGATCGAGAGGCCCTCGCCGGCCGACGAAAGGCCCGCATGGTCCCGGGTCGGGATCGTCGCCGCGGTGGGCTTCGTGCTGGGCATCGCATGGCCCAAGCTCGCGGGCGTGAAGGTCGGCCCCAACGTGCCGGGCGATCTGAAGGCCCAGGTCGAGGTGACGGCCCCCCCGACGTCCGCCCAGGCCGCGCCGCCCGCCGCCGCGCCCGCGCCCACGGGCGCCCCGACGGCCGAGCCGGCCGCCGCGCCCTCGAACAAGCAGACGGTCGCCGTCGGCCCCGGCAAGATCAGCCGTTGCTGGGACAAGAAGAACAAGAAGGTCACCGATTGCGGGGCCCTCCAGCTCGACCCCGTCGCGGTCCCCAAGCTCCAGGGCCTCGCCGAGTGCCCCTCCGCGGTTGGCCTCTCCGGCAAGCTCACGCTCGGCCTGGAGATCGATTTCGAGAAAAAAGAAGTCCACGTCGTCAAGAACAAGAAGGACAAGACGACGATCCCGACCTCGACCGTCACCGGCATCGTGCAGTGCGCCTCACGCGCCTTCGCGAACCTCCCGCTCGAAGACGTCCCCAACAAGTACCGCAATTACACGGTGCAATACGGCCTGACGTTCTACCCGCCCGGCAAGGCGCCCGAGGAGGCCGAGGCCCCGGCCGGCGAGGGCGAAGCCGCCGCCGGCAGCACCACGAGCGAGGCCGAGGCCAATGGCACGGGCGTCGTGAGTTGGGATACGGCCCTCGTGCGCAAGGATCCCAAGGACGGCGAGGTCGTGGCGCGGCTCGTGCGTGGGACGAAGATCAAGCTCGTCGGCCGCCGGAACGATTGGTTCAAGGTCGAGACGGGCGGCAAGACCGGCTGGATCTACCGCGGCGCGATCGGACTCTGAATTTCCACGCGGATCTGGAAATCGAGCGGCTTGGAACGATAAGCTCGGCTCCGAAGCGTTCTCGGGCCGATGTCACACGCAAGCGCGCACCCCTCGTCCACCACGCGACGCCCCCGCCGGAACTTCCTTCTCCGCGGCGCCCTCGCCGTGCTCGTCTCCGGCGCCGCGGCGCTGGGGGCCTCCGCCGCGTGTAAACACCTCCTGCCCACGGAAAACGCCGTCGCCAAGGGCGTGCGTATCGGCGGCGCCGAGGCCGGCCCCGGGACGCCGCGCGAGGTCGCCGCGAGGCAAGCGCGCGTGTTGCTCGATCGGCGCGTCACGCTCGTCCTCGGCGAAGAGGTCGCGCTCGAAGCGTCGCTCGCCGAGCTCGGCGCGACCGTCGACGAGGAGCGGCTCGCCGCGCGCCTGGCCTCCGTGGGCCGCGAGGGAGACCTCTTCACGCGCCTCGCGGACGCGCTCTCCGCGCGGCACGGTGGCGTCTCGGTCCCCGTCTTCGTCACGCTCCCAATCGAGCCGCTCGCCGCCGCGCTTTCGCGTCGCAAGGACGAGACCGACACCCCGCCCCGCGGCGCGCGCCTCGATTTCGCCACCGGAAAACCCACCGCGCACGTCGCCGGCCAGTACCTCGACCTGTATGCGGCCGCCTCGGCGATCGAGCGGGCCGCCGCGAGCGGAGAGGCGCGCGTGCCCGTCCCGAGCTTCGCGATCCTGCCCGACGCGTCGAGCGAGGTCGTCGCGTCGATCGACGTCTCCCGGGTCGTCACGAAATACGAGACCCGCTTCGGCTACGTCGGTGGACAGGCGAACCGCGCGCAGAACGTCGCGCGGGCAGCCGCCGGCATCGACGGCGTCGTGCTCCTGCCGGGCGAGATCAAGAGCTTCAATGCGGAGGTCGGAGCGCGCACGAAGGAGAATGGCTTCACCACGGCGCCCGAGATCTTCAAGGGCGAGATGCGGGAAGGCATCGGCGGCGGCACCTGCCAGGTCGCGAGCACGCTGCACGCGGCGGCGTACCTCGGCGGCTTCGAGATCGCCGAGCGCATCAACCATTCCCGGCCGAGCGGCTACATCCCGATGGGCCTCGACGCCACGGTCGTGTATCCCCACGTCGACCTCAAGCTCAAGAACCCCTATTCGTTCCCCGTCGTCGTGCACGCCATCGCGGACAAAGGCACGCTCACGGTCGAGATCCGCGGGAGCGGGAATCCCGCCGAGGTCGAATGGTCGAGCGCGACCGTCGGCGTATCCCCCTACAAACGCAAGATCGAGGAGAGCCCGGGCCTGGGCGAGGGGCGCGTCGTCCTGAAGCAAAAGGGCATTCGCGGCTACCACATCAAGAAGACCCGCGTCGTGAAATCGGAGGGCCGGGCGCGCGTCGAGGAGAAGACCGACGTGTATCCGCCGACCTTCGAGATCCTGATCGTCCCGCCCGGCCTCGATCCCGCGACGTTACCGCCTTTGCCCGGCGAAGCGGCCGAGCGGCAATCGAGCGGCTAACCACGCCGCGATCCCACCTCGCTGCGCCGCCGCGAGCGCCGCCACCTTCGCCATCGCCAGCGTCGTATCGTAGGCGACGCGCCGGAACCACACGGCCCCCTGATCCATGTCGAGGATCGCGAACGCCGCGCGGGGATCCCCGTCCCGCGATTGCCCCACGCTCCCGGGGTTGATCAGGTAATGCGCCCCGTCGTCGAGCTTCACCATGTCGCCCGGCGCCGGCCCGAACGCGCCGCCCCGCGCGCGCCAGGCCCCCGCGTGGTGCGTGTGCCCGAAGAGCCCGATCCGTGCGCCGTACCCGCCCTCTTGCAGCGCTCGCAGGCTCTTCTCCAGCCGCGACAAACTCGACAAATGCAGTTCGTCGTTCGGCATCGGGTGCAGCGCCGCGTGGAAGAGCAAGAGCTCGGAGGACACCTTCCGGAGGAGCGGCAACGAGGCGAGCCACTCGCGCGGCGGCCCGCCGAGGAGCCGCCTCGTCCATCGCATCGCCTGCTGCGCCTGCAGGCCGAAATGCGCCGTGTCCCGCAGCCCGAGCGCGGCGCGATCGTGGTTGCCGACGACGCCCTTCGCCCCGGCCGAGGCGAGCATCCGCGCGCATTCGTTCGGGTTCGCCCCGTACCCCACGACGTCGCCGAGGCACAGGATCGCGTCGACCCGCTCCACGTCGATCGCCGCGATCACCGCGGAGAGCGCTTCTACATTCGCATGCACGTCCGACACGACGGCGTATTTCACGGCCGCCCCGCCTTTCCGCCCGCGCGCCGGGCCCGCTGCCCCACGCGTTTCGCCAGCGTGAGCACGAGCGGCCAGGGGTCGTCCCAGGCAAACACGTCGAAGACCTTGGGCCCGCGGTACGAGGCCACGAAATCGCGGAGCGACACGGCGCCGGAAGGCCCGTAATCGAGGAGGAACGCCCGCACGTCCCCCTCGACCGAGGCCCAGCGCAAGCCCGGACGAACCGGCCCCGTGTGCGGCAAGGGCAGCCCCGCGAGCTCGGCATACGCGACGAGCGGCAGGTTCACGCCGGACGCCGCGCCGAGCCGGTTCCACAGATTGAAGCGCGGGTTCGCCTCCAGCAAAAAGAGCTCGCCCGTCTCCGCGTCCCGCTTGAAATCGAGCTTCACCACGCCCACGAGCCCGAGCGCCCGCACGACCTCGAGCCCGACCCGCGTCACCTCGGGATCCTCCACGATCTCGATGAACGTGCTCTCGCCCGAGCCCGACGGGTACGTCCGGATCTTCTTGCCCACGTGATGGGCGACGGGCTCGCCGCGCGCATTCATCCACGCGTGAAAGCTCGTGATGTGATCGTCGCCGCCGCGCACGTACCGCTGCACGACGAACGCCGTGCCCGACCGCCGCATCTGCGCGAGCCGTTTGTCGAGCTCCTCCGGCGTCCGCGCGAAAAACGCCTTCCAGGGCAACCCTCCCTCCTCGCGCACGGCCGCGGAGGTGCGGAACGACGTGTGATTCACGGGTTTCACCGCGCAAGGCAAGGGCACGCGCGCCATCACCTCCGCCCGCGTCCTCGCCTCCGCGGACGCCACCGTCGCGGGCACGGGCAAACCGAGGCGCCGCGCGAGCGTGGCGAAGCGCGCCTTGTCGACGAGCTCCTCCACGCGCTCGGCCGGCGGCAGGAGAAATCGATAATGCCGCGCTAGCATCTCCCGGTGCCGCGAGACGCAGAGCAACATGGCGTCCGTCCCGTAAAACAGCACGGGCCGCCCGCCCGTCCGCTCCGCCACGATCCGGAGGTCCTCGGCCGTCTGATCCGGGTTCTTCACGGGATCCGAGAGGACGGCGGTCCGCGCGACATATCGAGATCCGAACGTCGGATCCCCGGCGCGCGTCGAGGCCACGACGAACGGAATGCGCGGGACGGGCAGGCCCGCCTCGGCCGGCGCGTCCCCGGAGAAACACCGGACCATGTTGAGATCCCCGCAAAGCACGGCCGGGACAAGCGATTGCTCGGGCATCGTTCCCTCCCCCTCCGCATCAAGGTTCTTCCTCGGCGAATGCTTCCACCGGACGCCGCTTCGTGCTGGGACGGCCGCACAGCCGCGCCCATTCGCGCGCGGCGCGCTCCGCGTGATCGCGCAAGGCCTCCCGCAGGGTCCGCCGCGCAGCCCGGATCTCCACGATCGGCCGCGAAGAGAGCGCCATGTCGAGCTTGTACCGCACGTCCCCGCCCAGAAAATCGTATTCGCGCCGCCCCGACGCGATCGCCATTCGAATGGCCAGCGCGTGCGCGGCGATCCCCGGCCGGAGCTTCGGCGGCAAATCGGCGCGCCGACCGCTCTGATAAAAATACACCTTGTCGTTCCAGACCAGGTTGTAGAGCGCCGCCACGGGCTCGCCCCCGGCCCGGAGCACCGCGAGCTCCAGCGCGCCCCGTTCGAGCAGCGCGGGCATCACGGCATCGTGAAAGGCCGTGAATTTCTGCGACGTAAATACCCCGCTCCGGTCGTCCTTTTGCCAGCGCGCTTCGTGAAGCGAAAGGAGCGTCGCACGCGCCGACACGAGCTCGTCCGGCGTGCGCGCGACCGAGAGCACGAGCTCGCCCCGGCCGAAGCTCTCCAGATCCCGCACCGATCGCCGCACGAGGTACCGCCGCGACGAAGGCAACGCCGCGAGGTATGCCTCGAACGATTGCGGCAGCGCCACGTACGGGCTCCGGCTGCGCTCCGTCAAGGTCACCCGCAGATCCCTGCGCCCGAGCGCGTCCGCGAGCGCAAATGGCGCGCGCTTGCTGCCATCCATCGCCGGCAGCACGACCTCGTCCCAGGCCCCGAGCAGGCCCCCCGCGAGCGCCCGCGCGGTCGCCTCCGCGACGGCGTCCTCCTCGCCGCGCTCGGCCACGATTCCGATGTATTCCGAGACGATTTCGTCCGCCTCGTCCTCCCCCGACGGGAGCGCTTCGAGCCGCCGGAACGGGACGCCCCGATGCCACACGCGCCGCGCCACGAGCGGCAAGAGGCCCACGAGCCGCCCCTCGCGGGAGATCCGTAGCGCACGGAGGCATCGCCCGTCCGTCCCGCCGAACACGCGCCACCAGGCGAGGATCCACAAAGGGGAGAGCGTGGGCTCGTTGCAATCGCTGCGATCGAGCAGCGCCTCCCAATCCCCCTGCATGGCCTCGAGCTCGGCGATATCGGAGACCACGGTGCAGCAGAGTTCCATGACAGCCCTCCAGGCGACGCGGCCATTTCGAGCATCCCTCGAAAAACCGCGATCTTCGCCGTATGGACTTCTCGCGCGCGCCCCACGCGCGCCGCGCGAGCCCGATGTAGGCACGGACTGCGCCCCTCCCTGCGTTCCGCCCCCACCGATGCCGCCGGCTCGCTCGACCCGCGGCGCGCTCGCCCCGGGACGGCTCCACGCACCTGCGGGACGCGCGCCTCCGTCCGCCCTCCTACGCGCGCGGAAAATCCGCCGCGGCGCTCGCCCGAGGGACGGGTACGTCCGCGGCGACGAGGGCCCGACAAACTGCACGGTGCCGTGCGGCGCGAGCACATCGGCGCGCACAAGAGGCCTCTCGGCGAGCTGCCAGGTTGTCCCGAAGAGCGGTGACGCGTGCACTCGCCCCTTGACGCGGGCAGCACCTTCTTGTCCCATCCCGTATCCCCCAGCGCCCCGCGCGACGAGAGAGAGCCGTGCTCGAGACCAAAAACCCTCGATTTTCCCCGCCGGCGCAGCTCCCGGAGGAGATCCGCGCCATCCTGCAGAACCAGGAGATGGCGGGCGAGCGGCTCGTGAACTACGTACGAAGCGGCTTCGCGCTCTTCTCGCTCAGCGCGAGCCTGCTCGGCTCGGCAAAGGAAGCGCCGGCGGCAAACCTGGTCTTCCGCTCGATGCTGTACGCCTGGCTCGCGTATTCCGCGGTCGTCTGGCTTCTCCTCCGCCTCCGCCCTCGCCACTACGGCTGGCTCAAGTACCTATCGATCACGGTCGACATTTCGTTCCTGTACCTCGCCATGGTCGGCAGCCTGTACAACCATTCCGGTGTGTACGAGGTCTACCGCGGCCCCATGGCCTGGGTCATCCTCGCGGCCTTCAACATCATGGCGGGCCTGCGGTATAGCGTGCTCGCCGGCCTGTACTCGGCCGGGCTCGTGGGCGCGTGCGGCGCGGCGTTCCTCACGTATGTGAACGCGACGATGCCCGTGCCCTGGGTCGAGAGCGCCGTGTACGTCGGGGAAGGGCTGAACTTCGAGGAGTGCGCGAGCATCGTGCTCTTCACCGCGCTGACCGGCGTCTTCTCCGCCGTCACCGCCTGGAACTCCCGCAAGCTCATCCTCCAGGCCGCGACCGAGTCGCTCGCGAGAGACCGCCTCGAACAGGATCGGGATCGCCTCGCCAAGTACTTCTCGAAGGACGTCGTCGACCTCGTCCTCAACAACCCCGAAAGCATCGGCCTCGGCGGGCAGCGGATGCACGCCACCGTGCTCTTCGCGGACATTCGCAACTTCACGCAGCTTTCGACCATGATGCAGCCGGAGGAAGTGGTCGATCTGCTGAACCGCTACTTCTCGATAATGGTCGAGATCGTCTTCAAGAACGGCGGCACGCTCGACAAATTCCTCGGCGACGGCCTCATGGCCCTCTTCGGCGTCCCCTACCCCCTCGATCGCCCCGAAGAGCGCGCCGTTCGCACCTCGCTGGAGATGCTCGACGCGCTGCAGACGATGAACCGCGAGCTCGAAGCCAAGGGCATGCTCCGGCTCGACATTGGCGTGGGCATCAACTGCGGCGCCGTCGTCGCTGGCAATATCGGCTCGTCCCAGCGCCACGAATACACGGTCATCGGCGATACCGTGAACCTCGCCGCCCGGCTCGAAGCCCTGAACAAGGAGACGCGCACCCAGATCCTCGTCTCCGCGCCTGTGCACCAGGCGATCCAGGGCGCCTTCCGCACGCGCACCCTCGGGCCGCTGCGTATCCGCGGCAAACCCGAGCCCATCGAGGTCTTCGCCGTCCTGCCCTCCGACGTCGTGCCCGAGCCGACGCGCATCTCCCTCCTCCCGCCGTCCACCAGCTATCCGTGAAGCCCGACGCGCCGTTCGCCTGTTATCTCGCGAAACAGATCGAAATCGATCACGCGTGGGATCTCTGCGAGCGGCACCTCTCCGCGCTGCCCGAGCCCTTGGGCGCGCTCGCCGCTCGCTTTTTGCAAAGCGTCGCGGACGACCAGGGCCATCACCGCGGCTACTTCTCGAACCCCCTCGCGCCGCCGCTGCTCTATCTGCCGCTCTGGCTGCGCGACGGGCTTTTGGGCAAACGCCCCGAGCTCGCCACGATCCCCCTCGCGCCTCTGCTCGCAGGCGCCATGCTCGGCTACTTCCACGTCCGTTTCCAGGACGACCTCCTCGACGAACCCGAGCGCGGAGACCCCGCGCTCCAGCTCCTCGGCAATACCTGCTTCGTCGCCCTCGTCGAGGCCTGCCGCGCCACGCTCGGCCTCCACGAAGCATTCTGGAGAGCCTTCGATCGCGCCTTCCTCGATATGTCCCGGCTCACCCTGGCCGAGCAATACGCCGTCCGCTCCGACGCGCCTTATACCGATGCGCTTTTCGAGGCGCACGCCGGCAAGGTCGCCTTCGCCCGCATTCCCGTGCTCGCGGTCGCCGCGCTCGCAGGGCGAATGGATCTCGCGCCGGCCCTCGAAGCATTGGTCGGGCGGCTCGGCGTGGCCTACGGGATCGTCAACGACGTCCTCGGCTGGCCTCGGGATCTCCGCGCCGGGCACCGCACGTACCTGCTCGCCCGCGCGGGCCTCTCCCAGGACGATCTCGCGCGTGTCGCCCGCGTGGAACCCCCTGCGGAGCGTGATGCGGCCCGGGAAGAGCTCGCGACGCGCCTTCGCGAGCGTCTCTACGAGGGAGGCCTCCTACGCGGCGCGCTCGAACGCGCGGGGGAGGTGCACCACGAGGCACGGGAGATGTCCCGGACCCTCGACGTATTGCCTGGCTTCGACGCCTTCACCGAAGAGCGAATCACCTGGCTCGAATCCCTCGATTCTCGCCTGGCCGCGATCACGCTCCAGCGCGCGCTCGCGCGAGGTCGAGCCCCATGAGCCGCGCGCGCGTCACGGCGAGCGCGCGCAGGCAAAACGCCGCCGAGACCGTCCGCGCGCCATGCGCCGCGGGGACGCCGTCCTTGCCGGGGCAACGATACAGCGGCTCGCGGGGCCATAACCCGTCTGGCTCCTGCCGTGCGGCGAGGTAATGGACCATGGGCCAGGGGTCAAAGGTTCGTCCTCGCCCGCGCGCCAAAACCTCCAGAGAACACGCGGTCGAGACGACGCCGCCGAATCCTCCATCCGCGGCTTGGAGCGTGACGAGGGCCCGCTCGTGCGCATCGACGAACTCGAAGAGCGTGGCCACGAGGTCCGGCGCGGCGCCCGCCTTTTCCACGACGCACGCGAGGCGGGCAAACATCAACCACGTATACGGCGCGCCATAATAGGCGAGGCTCGCATCTTTCTCGGCCGACCAGGTGCGCAGGCACCACGCGAGCGCGCGGTCGAACACGCCCTCGGGGAGCCCGATCCCCGCTTCCGCGAGGCCGATGAGCGCGTTCAGCGTCACGGCCACACAGCGCGGCCCGAGCCACGCCGGCGCGCCCTCGGGCACCGGCTCGCGCAACCCCTTGTCCAGCCAAACCGGCAGCATCCCGTCCTCAGCCTGGTGCGCGCAAAGGAGGTCGAGGGCCGGCGCGAGCTCCGCCGCGAGCGTGGTTCGCTCGGGCAAACGAGCGACGAGCTGCAAGGCGAGGCCGAGGTCGTCGCTGTCCGGCGGAATGCCGGTGTAATCGTCGAAATAACGGAATCCGTCGACGCGGCGGACCTCGACGAGCGCCCGCGCCCGCGCCGTGACGTCCTCGCCGGCCTCGTGCAGTGCGAGCAAGCAAAGCCCGACAGGGAACAGCCGCCCCACGCGCGGCACGTCGGCGAACCCTCCCCACCGCTGCAAATCCCATGATTCGCGGAGTTCGGAATCCGCGGCGAGGGTCCGGCACGCGAGCCGCGCCGTCCGCTCGAGCTCGTCCACCTCGAGCTCGCTTTTGGGCACGAAGGCGAAAAACCTCGCCCCGTTCACCCGACGAACCACGCGCGCGAGGGAGGCCACGAGCTCGTCCACCACGCGCTTCGTCTCGCCTTCGAGGGCGCGTGTGGCGCGCTCCGCGAGCCGATCCGCCTCGGCCACGACACGCGTGACGACCTCGGCGGAACCCACGATCCGGAGCCAGGGGAGCCGATCGGGCGACGGGCAAACCCATCGCGCGAGGGCGGCGCCCATCCCGGTCGCGCCCGCGTCGGCCGCGATCGCGGCGAGCATCTGCGGCAGCGGCGCGCGCATGTTCGGATCGAGGAGCGCGCGCACCTCACACGCGAGCCGCGTGAGCTGCCCGAGCGCCCGCCCCGCCGATGCGAGCTCCGCATCCCCCTCGCCCGAGGATCCCAGCGCTGCGGGCACGATCGCCGAGAGCCCGAAATCCAGGAGCGGCGACGCTGCCGGAAGGGTGCTCGCCCCGCCGCCCTGCACCACATCCCCGAGCGCCTCGATCGTCCGATCGAAGGCCGTTTGGAGCCCGGCCGGCCCGTCCCCTCGGTCCCACGCGCGGGCCGCGAGAAGGAGCCCTTCGATCGGCGAGAGGGCGGGCTCGGGTTGGTCCTCGGGGAGCGCGTAGGCCGGGGGAGGGAGGCAACATGCGGCGTGCACCGCTGCGACGAGCAGGAGGACGGCGCGCGCGGTCGAGCCCGCCTCCACGGCGGGCTCCTGCGCGGCACACAACGTCTCGAGGGTGGTTGCCGTCGCGCGGGCAGGATCGTCCGGTCCTCCCAGCGCGGCGAGCGCGGCCTCAGCGCGTGCGGCGAGCGGCCGCGGGAGCCCCTTCGACCACGGCGCTCCGGGGTGGATCACGATCAAAAGGCCTGGAGGGGGGACTTCGGTGCGAAGCGGCGCGGGACCGGGCGGGGAGCCGGGTCCGCGCGTCGCTCCCGCGGCATCTCAGAACGCCGCTTTGCGATTGGCGAGCTGCTCTTCCATGCCCTTCGCGACCGCCTGGACCTCGTCGGGGTTCGCCGACTTGATCGCGTTGAGCAGCTCGGGCGTGGCCTCGTACCCCTCGGCTGCGAGCGTCGCATCGGGGTTGGCGAAAAGCCGGGCCCGGAAGTCCTTGTCCATGAGGGTCCGGCCGATCAGCTCGTCGATGTTCTTCTTGGCTCCCATGCTGCTGCTCCTCGAAGTCGTCCTCGGAAAAAATGTACGTGGACCTTTATGACCTACACCAAAGGACCTGTCCCGGTCAAGGATCGCCGCGGCGCACCGGCGTCCGATCTTTGCCCGGCTTTGCCGGTGTGTTAGTGTCCTCGACGGGCTTATTTCAGCCGAGATCCGATGAGCGAGAAGGAGAAGCCCCAACTCGAGCTCCTGATTCGCCAGCGGACCCCAGGTCTCGGCGGATCGCGGAGCAGCAGCTTCGTCACCAAGTCCTACGTCGCCGATCAGGTCGCGCTGAGCGTGAAGCCTCGGCGCATTCCCGAGGACGCGTACGAGGTGCAGGCCCAATCGAGGAAGGATCGCAAGCTCTTTTACGTGATCCGACAGCTCGAGGCCGACCGCTACCTCTTCCTCAACGAAGAGGAGTACTTCCTCTGGCAAAAAATGGACGGGCTGCACACGCTGCGCGACGTCGCGACGGCGTACTTCCTCAAGTTCGGATCCTTCGATTTCCGGGTGATCCAGCGCTTTTTGTCGCGCGCGCGGGAGCACAAGCTCATCATCATCCCCCATACCGATCTCGTGCGCCGCACGCTCTCCGACGAGCAGACCTCGGGCCGATCGCGCCTCCTCACGCGGATCCGCGGCATCGATCTGCGCCTATCGAACGTCGATCAGCGCATCGCCGCGCTCTACGACAAGGTCCGCGTCCTCTTCACCCGCCCCGCGCTCGTCGCTTATGCCGTGCTGCTCGTCCTCGGCCTGATCACGATCGGGAAGCAAGCCGGGCGCGGGCTCGGGAGCGAGGTGCTCCGCGGCCATCATGCGCTCTTCCTGCCCGTGTTCCTGCTCATGCACGCCGCCGCGATCGTCGTGCACGAGCTCGCCCACGCGCTCGCCTGCAAGCACTTCGGCCGCGAGGTGAAGGCCTTCGGTTTCACCTTCGTGAACCGCCTCGTGCCCTCGGTCTACGCCGACGTCACGGACATGTGGATGTCCACCCGCAAGGCGCGCATGGCCGTGAGCTTTGCCGGGCCCTTGTCGGGCCTGCTCCTCGGCTCGATGAGCGCGATCGTGGCGTGGTTCGTTCCCGCGGGCGTCACGTCGTCGTTCCTCTGGCTCTACGCGATCTCGATGCTCGCGCTCGCGATCGGCAGCCTCTATCCGTGCCTGTTCATCGAGTCCGACGGCTACCACATCCTGAGCGATTGGCTGCGCATGCCGGCGCTGCGCGAACACAGCCGCAGGTTCTTGCAGGATCGCGTGCGAAATCTCGTGCGTGGACGAAAGCAGAGGCCCATGACGAACGACGAGCGGACGTTCCTCGTGTACGGATGCGCCTCGGTCGCGAGCCTCTCCGCGGCCTTCGTCACGCTCGTCACGCTCCTCGCCCGCCCTCTGCTGCGCTAATCGAAGGACCCCGATGACACTCTCCCCGAGGCCGCTTCACAAGGACCAGATCAAGCAGTGCGCGCGCGCCCTTCAGCGGGTCAGCCTCTTCGCCGCCTGGAAGTTCGAAGAGGTCGAAGAGTTCGCCGCGCACGTCCAGATCGCGCCCTGCCCCGCGCAGGAGGTCGTGCTCTGGGAGGGAGACGCAGGGGACGTCCTCTACATCATCGCCGAGGGCAACGTCGTCGTGTCGCGCCGCCTCAAGGGCGACGTCGAGACCGTGATCTGCCGCCTCCACGCCGGCGACTTCTTCGGCGAGCTCGACGTCATCGACGACCAATCCGCCTCGGCGAACGTGCAGACCGAGACGAGTTGCCTCTTCTACACGATCGACCGCCACACGCTGTACCGCGAACTCGAGTCGAACCCGCGGCTCTACTCGAAGTTCTTGCTCGCGCTGCTCAAGGAGGTCGCGAAGCGGCTGCGCACGACAAACCAGCGCCTTATCGACGCGATCCTCTGGGGCATCGACGCGACGTCGCTGGATCCAGGCTAGCCGCGCATCACAAGCGCACGGCGCCGAGCTCGGAGGTCCCGGGCCCGTCGCCACGCGCGCGATCGCCCGGCCCGCGCCGCCAGCGCAAGAGGACAAACGTGATCGCCGTCGTGAAGATCGCCACGAGCACGCCGCCCTCGCCGGTCCACAAGGCCGCATCCTCGCCGTTCGTCGAGGCCCCGAAGAACGCGACGACAATCGCGTTCCAGGCCGCGTGCATCGTCACGGCTGGCCAGACGCTGCCCGTCTCCAGGCGCAGGGTCGCGAGCAGGGTCCCCGCGCCGACGCTCGTCACGATGTAGAGCAGGAGCGAGAGCATGGGCACGGGGCTGCCGTTGTACTCACCCGCCACGATGAGCGGCGCGTGCCAGAGCGCCCAGACGACGCCGCTCACGAGCACCGGCTGCGGCACGCGCGCGTCGATGAGGCGCGTCAGCATGTACCCGCGCCAGCCGAGCTCCTCCCCGAGCGCGAGCACCGCCATGGCCAGCGGCCCGAGCGTGACCGCGATGATGCTGCCTGCGAGCAGCCGCTCGCCCGGCGTGCTCCCCGGGATTGCGAATCCGAGCGGGTGCATCGCCGCGGGCTCGAGGTGCGCCATGCCCGTCGTCCAGGCGATGCCGTAGGCCGGCACGCCCACGGCCACCGGATAGATCACGCCGACCAGCATGGCCCACGCGGCGCGACGATCGAGCCGGAACGATACGTCGCCAAACCCCTCGCGCAGGAGAAACCTCGCCACGACCGACGCGAAGCAGGGGACCCATACCAATGGGAGGAAGTAGTTCGGATGGAGACCGTGCAGAACGATCTGCACGTCGAACGGCGCGCTCGCGAGGAGGAGGACCCCGAAGAAGATCGCGAGCCCTCTCCGCGCGCGCCGTACCTTGTCCGTCGCCTCCTGCACCGACGGCGAGCTTATACGGGGTCGAGCCTCGCGGGTAGGGACAAGGCGGGGCCCGCGCGGTGTTCCGTCGCGGGCCGGGGCGTCGGCGTCCCGACAGGGACGTGGTATCGCGTGTTTGTCCGGCGCATCCGGACCGCCGGGCCGGGGGACCGTGGGCCTAGAACGCCGACCCGTTCGGCGCTCTGCGAGATCGCGAAGCGAGCTCGCCTCGGGGGGTGAATCGACCGGGCTTTGCCCGGGCGAGAGGGGGACGCGAGGCGTCCCCCTCGGGACAGAAGAGCTAGGACATCGAGCGGTTGTCAAACCGATCGATGTTCTAGGGAATCGGGCCAAACCCGTACGAGGCGAGGATCCGCTGCCCCTCGGGGCCCGTGATGAAATCGAGCAGCGCCTCGGCGTCAGCCCGTGCCCCCGCGCGGGCCTTCGTCGTGACGGCAGCCCAAACTTCGGGCTTCGGCGCCCATTCTGCCTTTCCGCCATCGAGCACCTCGATCCCCGACGTCCCGGGGACCTCCGTACGATAAACGATCGCCGCCGCGACCTCGCCTCGCTCGACGTAGGCGAGCACGGCCGCGACGTTCCCGCCAAGCACCATGCGCCCTTCGAGCGCTTGCAAGGCCCCGAGCTTCTCCAGCGCCTCGCGCGCGTAGCGCCCGGCCGGCACCGCGCCCGGCTCCCCGATCGCGATCTTCTCGCCGGGCGGCAGGGCCGTCGCGAGCGTCTGGAACGTGAGCTTCGGCCCACCCTTCGGCCCGACGAGGACGAGCTCGTTCGTCGCGACGATGCGCGCGCGTTTGGCGTCCACGTGCCCACCGGCCGCGAGCTTGTCGATCGGATCCCGGGCCGCGACGATCACCAGATCGACCCCGGCCCCGCCCTCGATCTGCCGCGCGAGCTCCCCCGAAGCGCCGTACGTCGCGCGCACGCGGACGCCTGGATGCGTCGCGCCAAAACCTTCGCTCAGCTTGGGGAACACCTTCCGCAGGCTCGTCGCCGCGGCGACCGTCACCTCCCCGCCTCCCTCGGCGGGTTCCCGCTTGCAGCCAGCGACGACGAACGCGACGAGGGCGAACGCGAGGACGAACCTCCTCCGGCCTAGGGCTCGCAAAGCCCTTGCTTCCATCGCGCGTAGGACAGCAAAAAGAAGTTCTCCACCGCCGTCTCCATCTCCGGCGTCAGCAAAAACGTCGGATGGCACGGCTCCTGGTCGCACATCTGGCTCTCCTTGCCTTTGTCGATGTGACGCCGCGCCGGCACGAGATCCTTGAACGCGCCGGTCTCGTCCACCGTGCCGACCGCGATTTTCAAAATGTACGGAAAGAGCCGGTTTTTCTCGAACGTGGCGGCGGCGTCGCCCGAGAGCCAATTGCCGCCCATCCCCGCGAAATGGCACGTCTTGCAGGCGCCGGACGCCGTCGGCTGATCGGGCAGGTTCACCATTCCGGTGGACTCCCAGTCCTTCCACTGCATGCACGCGCCGAACGCTTCGAGCGCTTCGAGCAGCGTCGTGTTGCTCCCGGGGCCGCCGCCCGCGCCCCCGCCTCCGCCCGCGCCCCCCGCCCCGGCTTCGCCGCCCGCGCCGCCGACGCCCGGATCCGGCTCGAACGTGGGATCCCCGAAGAGCCCGCGCTCGTCGACCTCTTTCATCAGCCATTCCGTGAGGAGGGTATCGTCCTCGATCGCGAGGGCCGGACCGGTATGCTCGCCTTTCAGGCGGAGCAGGCTGTTGTCGGGGTGGGCGATGAGCGGCTTCGGGTACCCCTCGATCTTCGCGTACGACGAGCTCTCCTCGGCGCCGAGCCAGATGGGCGCGCTGTTCGCGCCTTGCGTGTGGCAGGGCGTGCATTTGGTGGCGAAGATCGGGTAGACGTTCAGGTCGAAGAGCTCCTTCGCCGTGAAATCATCGTCCGGCGGCCCGCCCGTGCCGCCCGCGCCGCCATTGCCGGAGGGCGTGGGCACGAGGGTGCCCGCGGGCGGCTCCACGCAGCCGTACGCCAGGATCAAGGCGAGGACGAACCCCGCGGTCGCTCGTTTCATGTCGCTCCCGCCGGGATCATCGCCCGATCCCCGCGCGGGGGTCAACGAAAGAGGCCGAGCTGCAGGGACGAGCAGGACTTGCCGTCCTCCTCGACGAAGCCGGCGAACTGCTTCACAGGCGGATAAATGTACCCGAACAGGATGCACATTTCGTTGAGCCCGAGGCCGTAGTGGACCTCGATGTCGCGCGTGTTGTTGAACAGGCACGCGTGGCGGATCGCCGTGACGCCGTCGAGATCGAGCGGCGGATCGTAGTTCCGGATGTCGCTCGCGAGATCGTAGGCGCCGTCCTCGTAGACGCGGCGCGCGGCGCCGTCTGCCGTCATGAAATCCACCGTGAAACCCTGGGCGAGATCATGCGTGTGGGGCATGAGCGAGACGACATGCCCGCCGAACACGGTGCACGTGGTGGCGACGTTCTCGGTCGTGTGCGGCGGGATCGAGAAGTCCGCGATCTGCACGACGAACGGCGCGACCTCCTGCGTCAGCTCGCCCGCGGGCATCGTGAAAAAATCGTAGGCGAGCTCGATGCGCTGCGGCTCGGTTTTCGTGTTCAGGAAATGGATGCTCGTCGAGATCTCGCGCGTGGTGTCGAGCACGTAGCCCATTCCCTCGGGAAACTGGATGGTCTCCTCGCCAACCACCTGCGTCGAGTTGGCGAAGAGCACGTCGGGGATGCCGGCGCCCACGTTCGAGAAGGGATCTCCCGCGCCGGGGTGGCAGCCTGGATAAGGGTTCGGCCCGAGAACGGCCTCGACGGGCTTGGCGACCATGTTGGAGTGGTGCAAGCCCGGCGTCGTGTAGAGGCGGCCGCCGTGCACGATCTCGTGCGTGAGCTCGGGGATGGGCCACGAGAGGCAAAACGAGATCTCCGCGCCGGGCGCGAGCGTGCGCGGCGGGGCGACGATCCGAAAGCCGCTCTTCGGCGGGGGCGGGAGCGCGAGATCCTGGAGCGGCTCGCCATACGCGACGACGTTGTCCAGATCGAGCTGCGCGTCCGGTTCGTAACGCCGCACGGGATCAACACACGCGCCGCGGAACAGGACCTCGCCGCCGCCACAGAGGAGCACGCTCTCTCCTCCACATCCCGTGGACGAAAGCGCGGCGAGGGCGGCGAGGGGAACAAAGATTCGGGTACCCATGGTCGCCCATGATCCCGCGGCGCCCGCAATCGATCCACTCTTTCTGCAAGAACGGAACGTTCGTCGGAATGACGGATTTAAGGAGGGCGTGCGTCGGTCAGTACCCGGCGTCGTGCATGGCCGCCGCGTTGATCTCGAGGGCGCGGGCGCGGCGGGCGGCAGGCGCGGCGGGCGCGGGCGCAGCGGCGGCGGAATCGGAGCTCTTGCGGGCCGCGCTCACGTTGCGCGCGGCGGCGAGGACACGTTGTTTTTCTTTCTCGTCGCGGACGGTCGCGGCGACCGCGTGGAGCCGCTGCTCCGCCTGCGCGAGGGCCTTCGAGGCATCCTCGAAGCGGCCCGCATTCACGTCCTGCGCGGCGGCGATTGAAATTTCCGCCGCCTCGTGCACGGCGGCGATCGTCCGGGCGCGCGCGTGTTCCGTTCGCGCGACGACCGCGGGATCGTCGGTCAGATCAAAACGCGCCACGACCTCCTGCACCCGCGGCAAACCCTGCTCCGCGGGGTCGCGGAAGTGCAGGCGCACGCTCGCGAGGGGACGGGCGCCCGTCATGCTCGCATCGTCCACGCGCACGCGGACGGCCATTTCGCGGTGCTGGCCGCCGAACATCGCGCCGAGGGGCACGCGCATCCCGCCGCCCGCGACGGGCGTGGCGCGGGCGCCGGCGACGGAGAGGATCGTGACGCCCGGCGCGGGGACGATCTCGACGACGGCGTCGGTCGCGCGGGTGGCGGCGACGAGGCGCGTCTCCTCGGCGAGCACGTTCGTCATGTCCTCGGGCGAGGCGAGGTGATGCATGCGGCCGCTCGATCGAACGGCGAGGGTGTTCAAGGTGCGCTCGTCGTAGTCGAGGCCGACGCCGAGGGCCGTGACCTGGATGCCGCGCTCGGCGCCGGTCTCGGCGATCGCGCCGAGCAATTCGGGCGAGGTGGGGCCGACGGTGGCGACGCCGTCGGAGATGACGACGACGCGGCGAACGGGGTGCGAGGCGGGCGCGGACGCGACGCGCAGCTCGGCGAGGCGCAGGCCGTCGAAGAGGTTCGTCCCGCCCGCCGCGCTGAGGTGATCGATCACGGCGTGCATGGTCCGGCGCGTGCCGGGGTCGAGCGGAAAGGGCGCGATGCGATCCTCGGCGGCGTCCGAGAATGCCTGGATGGAGACGATGTCGCCGTCGGGCAGGCTGTCGACCATGCGATGCGCGGCGGCGCGCGCGTGCTCGATCTTCGCGCCGGACATGGAGCCGGACGTATCGATGACGAGCGCGAGGGCGCTCTTCGCGCGGGCGATCCTGGCGCTCGTGGGGACGTCGACCCACACGCCGAGCAAGGTCTCGCGCTGGCTGCGGAGGATGAAATCACTCGCGGGGGCGGCGCCGATCCACGAGGCATTTTCGCGCGGCGCGTCGCTCGCGGGGCCGGGCTCGGCGGCGCCTCCGGAGGCCACGAGGAGGGTCGCGGGCGCGGGCGTCTTCGGCGCGACAGCAGCGCCTTCTTCCGTGTGCGTGGGGCTCGCGACGGGGGCTTGTGGGGCGGCGGCGGCGCACCCGGCGAGCAGGGTGGCCGTGAACAAAGCAATCACCTTCGGTCGCATCGTCGGCTCCTCGTTGGGGCGCGCGTCGCGGGAGTGGCCAGCTCCTCGGGCGCGGCGGCCCGACCTCTTACGGACGAGAGGGGCGAACGATCTTTCGGGCGTGAAGAAGGTGTCGGCGGGCGGCGGGGAGCCCAAGGGAGCCGCTTCGCTGGGGCTTTGCCCCAGGCCCCAGCAGGGGCTGTCCGCCCCTGCACCCGGACCAGCCAGGGGCTGGACCCAAGCTCGATGAACTGCGCGATGCGCAGTTCATCGAACAGGCCCGGTCAAGACCGGCAACGACGTTCCCCACCAAAACAGCCGCGCTGCTGGTTCGGCTGGCCCCCCGGCTTCTTCGTCGGCCTGTTTGAAAAACTGCGCGGAGCGCAGTTTTTCAACCCTGGGTCCAGCCCCTGGCTGGTCCGGGGTCGAGGGGGCGGACAGCCCCCCGCGGGGTCCGGGGCAGAGCCCCGGGCGCGGCGCTGCCTGCCTACAGCCCGAACCGCCCTGCGTTTTCCCGCAAAAACTGGAGGTACACGTCGGCACACTGGTGCGACGGCACTTCGCCGCTGTCGATCGCAGCTTCGAGTGCCTTCTTCAGGTCGCCGATCTTGCGCGAGGGCGGCAGGCCGAAGGCGCGCATCATCTCGTCGCCGATGCCGCTTGGCAGCGGGGGCACGACGGCGTCGAGCTTCTGGATTTGCTCCACGCGGTCGGCGAGATCGCTGATCTGGCGCAGGCCCTTCTTCTTCTTTTCGGGCCGCTTCGTGGTGATGTCTGCGCGCGACAGGTCGAGCAGGTCCTGGAGCTGATCACCCATCTCCTTCGCGAACCGGCGCACGGCGCTATCGGTCCACGAGGCCTCGTACTGGCTTGCCCGCAGGTGGTGCAGGATCAGGAAACGCACCGAGCTCTTCAGCGCGGGCTCGGGGTTGAAGATCGGCAAACGCCGGTCGAGCCGGTCGAACATGCGCGCGCCGACCTCGGCGTGGCCGAAGAAGTGAACTTCCCCCGAAGGCGAGATCGTACGCGTCTTGACCTTGCCGATGTCGTGCAGGAGCGCTGCCCACCGGACTTCGAGCCGGGGGACGGCCTGGCGAACCACTTGCTTCGTGTGTTTCCAGACGTCCTTGTGACGCCACTCGCCGTCGCCGAAGCCGACCATCGCTTTGACCTCGGGCAACATGGCGCTGAGGGCGCCGCATTCGAGGAGCGCGTCGAGCCCGTCTTCGGCGTCGCGCGACATGATGATGCGGTCGATGGAACGGCGGACGTCGGGGAGGTAGAGCGACGAGGCGGCGCGGAAGTCTTCGCTGTCCGCGACGGGATGCGTGGGGGCGGCGCCTGGCTCGGCAGGCGGCGGGGGCGTGCCTCGCTCGGCGCGCTCGACGGCCCAGGCGAGTGCCGTCATGGCCCGCTCGGGATCGGGGGTCTTGGGGGCCTTCGTCTCTTCCTGCACGCTTCCGATCTCGCTTGAAAACAGGGGAGGGGGAGGGCGTAGCGCGGCGCGCCTTGCCTGTCGAGCGCGAGCGCGCGCGTCAGCGGCCTGGGCGGAGCACCGTCGTCACGCGGAAGGAGCCGCCGATCTGCGTGGTCGCGTTCGGCTCGCTCGGGCGCGCGATGCCCACGAGCATGCCTGGGTGCAAGCCGAGCGGCAGCTCGCCGACGTCACGCACGAGCAAGCGCAGAAGCGCGATCACCATCGGGTGATGGCCGACGAGCAGCGCGTCTGCGTCTGCTGCGGCGAGCTCGCGCAGGAGCGCGACGGGCGGCGACTCGTCCGGTTCGAGCTCTGGGAACGTCTCGATCGGGATCGCCGCGACACCGAGCGCGCCGGCCATGAGCTCTGCGGTGTGATGCGCGCGCACGTAGGTGCTTGCCACGATGCGGCCGAGCGTCGGACCTTGCTGGGTCCGCAGCGTCTTGCCGATTTCCTCGACGCCGAGGATGCCTTCGGGGGTGAGGGGACGATCGCGGTCTCGTCCCGACGGCGAGCTGTCGGCCGCGAGGCCGTGGCGCATCACGTAGAGGTTCATGGTGACGAGAGGGAGCCTGCCACGAGGGAGGCCCCCTCGGGGATGGTTCAGTTGGTCTTCGCGGGGGCGCGGCGACCTTCGGCGGGGGCGGCGTCGCCCTTCTTGCCGGCCGGGGCGGCTTCGGGCGCCTTGCCGGAGCGCTGGATGCCGTGCTTGGCGAGCACGAGCGCCTCGATGCGGTCGAGCACGTCGGGGTGCTGCTCCAGGTAGGTGCGGGCGTTTTCGCGGCCCTGGCCGATGCGCTCGCCCTGGAAGGAGAACCAGGCGCCGCTCTTCTCGACGATGTTTGCTTCCGTCGCGAGGTCGATGACGTCGCCGGCGTGGCTGATGCCCTGGCCGTAAAGGATGTCGAACTCCACCTCGCGGAAGGGCGGCGCCATCTTGTTCTTCACGATCTTCACGCGGGTGCGGTTGCCGACCACGGCGGGCTCCTTGCCGGTCGCCGCGGCCTCCTTGATCTTGCCGATGGCGCGGATGTCCATGCGCACCGAGGAGTAGAATTTGAGGGCGTTGCCGCCGCTCGTCGTCTCGGGGTTGCCGAACATCACGCCGATCTTCAGGCGGATCTGGTTGATGAAGATGAGCAGGCAGTTCGAGCGGGCCACGGTGCCGGTGAGCTTGCGCAGCGCCTGGCTCATGAGGCGGGCCTGGAGGCCGACGTGGCTGTCGCCCATGTCGCCTTCGATCTCGGCCTTGGGCACGAGGGCGGCGACGGAGTCGATGACGATGATGTCGACGGAGTTCGAGCGGACGAGCATGTCCGCGATCTCGAGGGCCTGCTCGCCGTAGTCGGGCTGCGAGATGAGCAGCTCGTCCGTCTTCACGCCGAGCTTCTTCGCGTAGTTCACGTCGAGGGCGTGTTCGGCGTCGATGAAGGCGGCGACACCGCCGGTGCGCTGGATCTGCGCGATCGCGTGCAGGGTCAGCGTGGTCTTGCCGGAGGACTCCGGGCCGTAGATCTCGATGATGCGGCCGCGGGGGTAGCCGCCGATCCCGAGGGCGATGTCGAGCGAGAGCGAGCCGCTGGAGACGGCGGCGACGTCGTCGTGCAGGCTCTGCCCCTCCTTGAGGCGCATGATCGCGCCCTTGCCGTATTCCTTCTCGACGCTCGCGATGGCGAGCTCCAGCGCGGCGAGCTTCTGCTTGGGGTTTTTCTCGTCACTCATGGCGACCTCGGGGGGCAGGGGGGCAAAGAGGGTACTGGGTCGCGGGTTTTGCGCCACGAACCGTTCGTCTCGGCTGCGTATACTGTCCGGCTGTTCAGGAGGCAAGGCTGAACGGTCGCGGGTAGGACACGAAATGTCCTGTCTGGCGTGTCTCTTTTTTGGCCGCCCAAGACAGCGGCCAAGCCCCAGGGTAGGCCCGAACGAAGCGTAGCGGCGTGAGGGACGTAGGGAGCCGGCCCAACGAGGCCGGATCCCTCCTCAAAAGAGGCCGATCGAGAAGTGGAAGGCGCCGATGTCCTCCCACTGACGGCGGTTCAGGTTGAAGCCGTAGTCGAGCGCGAGCGGGCCGATGGGGGTCGTGATGCGCAGGCCCGCGCCGAGGGCGTACCGGAGCGTGAAGTCGATGGCCGTCGGCTCCTTCCAGAGGTTGCCCGTGTCGAGGAAGAAGCCGGCCTGGAAGAGGTCGGTCACGGGCACGCGGAGCTCGAGGCGCGGGTTGATCGAGAGGTCTCCGCCGCGGATCGGGACGTTCGCGAGGACGGCCGAGCGCGTGGTCTGGCCCTTCGCGACGAGCCCACGCGCGACGTCCTCGGGCACGAGCGCGTCGGCGAGGAAGGCGCGGATCGTGTCGACGCCGCCGAGGAAGAAGAGGCGGTCGGGGTAGGTGGAGCTGCCGTCCTTGAGCTGGAGGTTGTAGCCGGCCGCGAGGCTCATCGCGATGCTCGGGCCCTTCGAGCCGAGCTCGAAGTAGCCGGCGACGCGGCCGGACATGCGCAGGAAGTGGCTGTTGATCGTGGCCTCGTCCTCGTCGGTGGGCAGCGCGTTGACGTGCTCGACGCCGAGCGCGACGAGCGCGCCCTTCGTCGCGGCGAAGGCGCTGTTGCGGCCGTCCCACGCGAAGTTGATGCGCTCGGCGACGGCGAAGGTGCTGCCGAAGGGGACGCGGAGCAGCGGGATGATCGGCGAGTCGAGGGCGGTCTCGTTGAAGACGTCGACCTCGTTCACCTCCGCGGACGCGCCGAGGCGCATCGTGACCGTGCGGCTCGGCCGGTAGGCGAGCGTGGGCACGAGCGCCTGGCGGGTGATGCCGAAGCCGCGCTGGTTGTCGCGCACGTCGATGCCGTCGATCGAGAGGCTCACGAGCGGGCCGAGGCCGATCTCGGGGAACGCGATCGACGCGGTGTTCCGGCGTTCGAGCTGCTGGCCGACGCTGAGCTTCTTCTCGTAGTCGGCGCGCACGCCGGGATCGAGGACGATGAAGTCGAAGAGGTACGAGAGCTGCACGCGCAAGGTGAGCGCGATGGCGAGGCCCGCGATGTTCTTGTGACCGTACTCGACGGCGAAGCGCAGGCCCTCGCCCGTGGAGAAGCCGACGCGTGGATCGAGGTACTGCGGGACCTGCTCGGTCACCGTGACGAGCACGCGCTTCTGCTTCTGCGGGACCTCCGGATCTTCGAGGCCCACCGAGACGCTGGAGAATGCGCCGAGCGAGCCGATGCGCTCCTCGCTGCGCCGCGCGTCGCGCTCCACGAAGGGTTTGCCCTCCTGGAGCGTGACACGGCGCAGGATGAGCGCCTCGCTCGTGCGCAGCGCGCCGCGCACGACGAAGCCGCCGACGATGACCTGATCCCGCTCGGTGATCGCGAAGCGAGCGCGCGCCCGCGTGCGGTCGGGCGAGGGCTCGATCGCCGCCTTCACCTCGGCGAACGCATACCCGCGATCGCGGTAGGCCTCGACGAGCCGGAGGCGCGCCGCTTCGAGCTCGATCGTGGAGAGCGGCTTGCCGAGCTCGAGGCGGCTCGTCTCGAAGAGCGCCTGCTCGGAGAGCGTGCGGCTGCCCTCGAAGGCGACGTCGTGCAGCAAGGTCTGCGGGCCGAGGTGCATCGGGATGCGCAGCGCGATCTCGCGCGAGCACTCGACGTGCTTCAGGGGATCGGGGCGGCACGCGAGCGTCTGCGGGGGCTCCGGCTCCGGCAGCGGGAGGCCGAGGGCGTCCTTCGCGCAGACAGCCTCGTTCGGCTCGCGCGGCTCGGGCATGCAGCGTCCCGCGGGCGAACGCGTGCTGCATGTCGCGCGCTCGATCTGCACGGGTCCGACGATGGCGTTGAGGTAGCCCTTGCTGTACGCGAGATCCTTCAGGTGCTTGAGCGCGCGCTCGTACGTCTCGGGCGCGTACGTCTCGGCCGGGTTCAGATCGAGCGGCCTCGCCACGGCGCGCGGCCCGCGCCCGCCGAAGAGGGCCGAGACCGCGTTCGGGTCCTTCAGCGAAAAACCTTTGTCGCCGGGCAGATCCTCCACGAGGAAGCTGTCGATCTCGCCGCGCACCTGCTCGGCGTTCCAGGTCTTCGGCAGGCACGGGAAGATGCGCTGCACGACCCGCACCTGCTCGCCCTCGTCGATCCGCAGCACGAGGTGATGCACCGGATCGTTCGGGCCGCCGCGCTCCTCGGCGACGACGCGCGCGTCGAGGAAGCCGCGCTGCACGTAGAAGCGGGTGAGCCGCTCGATGAGTTCTTGCGTCTTCTGTTCGAGGCCCTTCTTTGGTGCGACCGCGGCGGAGAGCTCGACCTCGTCGACGGAGCGGTTGCCCTCGAAGACCGGGACGATCCGCGGCCC
Source organism: Polyangium fumosum (assembly GCF_005144585.1). Lineage (GTDB taxonomy): Bacteria > Myxococcota_A > Polyangia > Polyangiales > Polyangiaceae > Polyangium > Polyangium fumosum. The sequence continues at coordinate 42,349 of NZ_SSMQ01000046.1, forward strand.
CGGCGTGACGTACACGAAGAGCTCGCTGCTCGACGCCGAGAGCCGCACCGCGTGCTTGACGTCGGCGCGGTAAAAGCCGCTCTCGCGCAGCGCCTCGGCGAGCTCCCGATCGGCCTCTTCGAGCAGCGGCTCGTCGATGCGCGCGCCGACCCCGAACCGATAACGCTCTTCCCGGCCGCCGAGCTCGCGCTCCATGCCGGGCGTGATCACGAAGGAGCGGCGCGACACGGTGCGCGGCGCGCCCGCGTCGATGTCGATGCGCAAGACGACGCGGCCCGGATCGTCCGTGTCCGAGACGTCGGACGTGACGTTCGCCTGGGGGTAGCCGTGATCCGCGTAGTACCGGCGGATCCGCTGGCCCATCTCCGTCAACATCGGCGCCGTGATCTCGCCGCCTTCGCGCACGCGCCCCGCGTCGAGCGTCGCGGCGCGATCCAGCGTCGCGCCCGAGAGGCGGATCGAGGCCACGATGCGCCGCGGCAAGACGTGCGCGCGCAGGACCACGCCGTCTCCCTCGGCGATCGCCTCGACCGTCACGCGGGCGAACTGCCCCGACTCCGTGAGCTCGCGCATCACGGTTCGCGCGGCCGAGGGCTGAAACGGCTCGCCTGTGCGGATCTTCGTGACGCGCGGCGAGGTGCTCCAGCGGGAGCCCACGGTCACGACGTCGACGCGCTTGATCGGTTTGCCCGTGAGCGCGCTCGTGTCGGGCGGCGGCCCGAGCTGCGGCGCGGCGAGCGCGGCTTGCGGCTCCTCGCCGGCGAGCGCGGCGCTCTCGCCGGGGCTCGTCCCCGGGTTTTTCGCGTCATCGGCCCCCGCCGTCGCCGCGCCGAGCAGGCAGACGAGCGAGCATGCCGCGGCCAGGCAGCGGGCTCGTTGGGACCGGGAAAAACGCGGGATGGGCACGGGCCGAGGTGGATGGGGGCACAGAGGGGCTCGCGGCCCTTTGGAGACGCCCGTCCCGATGCTACCGTCCGCCCGAGTTGCTCGCCAAAAGGTACGGCATGGCTGATCCGACGATCCTGATAGGGGCGGTCGCATACGACCCAAAGGTCGTGACCATCTGGGAGGGCATGCGTGAGCACTTCCAGGAGCACGGCGTGTCCCTCGATTTCGCGCTTTTCTCCAGCTACGAGCGGCAAATCGAGGCCCTGCTCCATGGGCACGTCGACATCGCCTGGAACTCCGGCATCTCCCATGTGCGTGTGAAGCGACGCACCGAAGGCAAGGCCATCGGCATCGCCATGCGCGACCGGGACCGCGATGTGTGCGCGAAGATCCTCATCCGGCGGGAGGTCGTCGTTCGCAAGCTCACGGACCTCCACGGCAAGGTGCTGGCCGTGGGGACGCGCGACTCGGCGCAGTCGCGGATCTTGCCGCTCTACTACTTGAAACAAGCGGGCGTGGATCTGAACCAGGTGAAGATCCTCGCGTTCGACTCCGACGTCGGCAAGCACGGCGACACGGGCGCGAGCGAGCTCGCGGTGCTCGCGGCCGTGCACGAAGGCCGTGCGCACGCGGGCGCGGTCGGGAGCCTCGTCTTCCAGGCCGAGCAGGCGACGGGGCACGTCGATCCGCGCATCGTCGACGTGCTCTGGACGACGCCGACCTTCGACCTGCGCATGTTCGACGCGATGCCCACGCTCGCCGCGGACAAGGCCGAGACGTTCAAGCGCGTGCTCTCGGAGATGGCGTACGCGAACCCCAAGCACCGCAAGCTCCTCGACATGGAGGGGCTGCGCCGCTGGGTTCCGGGTCGCGAGCAGAGCTACGCGCCGGTGCGCGCCGCGCTCGACGATCTGCCCGGCTTCGGCTGAGCTCGCGCGATCATTCGAACTCGAGCCGCCAGCGCAAGTCGGCGCCGAGGTTGCCGAGCGGCGAGCTCGAGACGTCGTTCGTGTTGTCGTACGCGCCCTGCACGATGACGCGTTTGCCGAGGCGCCACTCGATGCTCGAACGGACCTCGCGGTTCTCGGTGATGCCCGTCGTCACGGTGGCGCGCACGTCCTCCGTGATGCGCTTGCCGAGCGTGACCGTCGGCTCCGTGCGGCCCGTGCGCGACGAGTACGACGTGCCGAACCGGAACTCGTCGATGAGCGGCACGATCGTCTTCACGGCCTTGTCCGCGCCGGTGAGCGCGGCGAGCGCTTCGAGGCCCACGGTCTCGCCGAGCGACGAGGCGAGGCCACGATCCATCTCGGCCCGCGTGAGGCCGAGCGTCAGCAAGAGGACGATGTCCTCCTGGCCGAGCGGCGGATCACTCGTGAGGTCGAGCTTCACGTTCTCCTGATTGCCGTGGGCGTAGAGGTTGATGCGCCACTGCTGCCCGAGCGTCGCAGTCGCCGCCGCGCTCGTGCTCGTGTCGGCGGGCGCCGCGCCCGGGGCGCTCGTCGCCGCGTAGCGCCGGTACTCGGTCTGCGCGCGGAGATCGATCCGCGGCGAAAGGCGCAGCGGGTCGTCGAAACGAACCGATCCCTCGCGCACCGTGAACTCGCTGTTCCGCAGCCGGAGCTTCGAGTCCGGCAGGATGCGCAGGTTGCCGCGCGCGCCGTAGCGCTGGTTCGTCCCGGAGAGCGCGAGCCCGGGCGGCGTGACTTCGAGCAGCATGTCGACGAGCCCGTTCGAGAAGCGCATCGGCCGCGGCGAGACCACGTTCACGTCGAAGCGAAGCGCGTCGTTCTTCGGGTCGTACGTCTCGACCGCCGTGCGCTTCGGCCCGCCCGCGAGCTGGTTCAGGTCGAGGCTCAGCGCGATCGGCCGCGAGTACGTGAACGACGTGAGCGACACCGTGCCCTTCACCTCGGGCAGGTTCCGCTCCGCGCGCTCCTCGTCGCTCGTGAAGGGCCGGAACGTCGCGGAGAGGTCGGCGTCCGCGGTCAAGTTGATCCCCTCGCCGAGCGGCATCTTCACGCCGCGCGCGAGGATCGACGCCTCGGCCGTGCCGAGCTCGAAGCCGCGGATCGGCATGCGCCCCGTCAAGCTCACCTCGCCGCCGCCGACCTTGGCCGCGCCGCGCAGGATGCGCACCTCGCTGTTCGTGACCGCGACGTCCACCTCGATGTCGTCGAGCGACACGGGCATCCCTCGCAGCGCGAGCTCGCCGCCGCGCAGCCGCGCCGAACCGCCGTACCGCAGCGCGTTCGTCGTGCCTTGCACGCGCAGGTTCGCTTCGAGCGACCCGCGCGCCCGCGAGACCTGCTGCATGTCCGCGGAGAGGCGCCCGAGATCGAGCGGCCCGACGCGCAAGCCCACATCGAACTCGGGCGTGGTCACGAGGCGCTGCACGCGGCCGCCGAGCGCGATCGGCGCCGACAAACCCGAGCCACTCTGCACGACGAGCTCGAGGTCGGGCAGCACGAGCGTGTTGTTCTGCACGACGATCGGCCCGGGCGTCCCCTGCAGCGACACGCGACGCCCGCCGCGATCGAGGTCGAGCCCCGTCAGCGTGACGATCACGTCGCTCTTCGCGAGATCGTCGAGCGGCAGCCGGCGGATCTCGAGCGCCGCGTCGAGGCTGCCATGCGGCGGCGTGGCGCTGAACGCGACGCCCGGGATCAGGTTCGCGAGCGTGCCGAGATCGAGCCCACGCGTCGTGAGCTTGCCCGTCACGACCTTGTGCTTCTGCCGCGTGATGCGCACGTCCGAGAGCGCGAGCTGCCCGCCCGCGAGCATCCCGTCGACGCGGAACGTGCCCGCGGACGTGTCCCTGTCGTACTCGGCGCGATCGAAGGGCCCCGAGCGTGGATTGCCGCAGCGCGTCCAGCCGACCGTCTTCACCTGCGTGCCTTCGGAGCCCATGAGCACGCGGAGCTGCGACGACGGCAGCGACGAGGGCCCGATCCGGATCGGCGAGATCTGCACGTCGGCCTGCGCTTCGAGCTGGCTCACCGTGCCCGAGATGTTCGCGATCGCCGAGATCGAGCCGTCGAGCGGCTTGCCCATGCGGCCGAGCGCGTCGAGGTGATCGATCGGGATCCCCGTGGCGATCGCTTGCCCGGACACACGCCCGCCCGGACGAACCGACACCGTCGCGAGCAGCGAGCCCGTGCCCTTGCGCAGGCTCGCCGCGTGCACGTCGAGGTTCATCCCCGCCGCGCCCGCCTCGCGATCTTCCCAGTCGAGATCGACGTCGACGTCACCGTCGGAATATTTCTCGCCGAAGAGCGCCACCTCCTCGAGGTGCATCTTCGTCTTCACGCGCAAGCGGCCCGCGCCGCAGCGATCTTCGGGCCCGCCGACGACGAAATGCACCCGCGCCGTCCCGCTCGCGTTGCCGTCGATCTCGGCGAAGCGCGGATCGTCGTCGAGGTGCACGATCCGGTAGAAGTCGTGGAGCCAGAGGTGCGGCGCGCTCTGCGTGTCGAGCTCCGCGTCCACCACGACGTTCGGCCCCGCGTCGAAGTCGACGTGCACCTCAGGCGCGCGGATCTTGCTCTCGCCCTTGCGCACATGCACGTCGGCGAGGCGCAGATCGAAGGGCTCGAAGAACACGCGCGCGCTCTCCACGTCGCCGAACGAGAACGCCGCGAACTCGAAGCCCTTGATCGCCACGTCGGCCTCGACCTTCGGCCGCGTGAACGGCCCGCGCGCGACCGCGGCAACGTCCGCGATCCCCGCGATCGGGATGTTCCGCAGGGGCGAGAGCTCCGACAGGTCGACGTGGGATCCTTTCGCGATCTCGATGTCGAGGTAGCTCCGGAAGAAGAGCTTCACCGTCGTGTGCAGCTCCGACTTCGGCGTCTCGATCGCGACGTCGTCGAGCACGATCCCCGTCGGCCGCACCCGGAAGAAGCCGCGCAGCGTCCCCTCGGCCACGCCCATCATGTGCCCACGCGCGGGATCCGTCGTCGGTTTGTCGAAGACCTCGAAGTCCCGCGTCGTGATCTCCATCGGACCGTCGAGCGAGAGCGGCGAGAGCGTGCCGGTGAACCGCTCGAAGCGGCCTCGTTCGAGGTGCCAGGCCACGTGTGCCTGCGGGTGCACGCCGAGATCCCGGAGGAGGCCGGGGAACTGGAGATCGCGGACCTCGATCGGGCCCGCCGTGAGCGGCGCGCCGGGCGCGAACGGCTCGATCTTCACGTCGGCGATCTTCGCGGTGCCGTCGGCCCACGTGAGCTCGATCTTCGACACGCGTACGACGTCCTCGGCGATCGACAGCTCGCCCTCGAACGTCGTCGCGAAGACCTTGCCCGAGAGGCCCGGTCGATCCGCCTCGATGCGCCCCGCCACGCGCGGCAGCGTGGACTTGCCGTCGTGCTCGACCTCCACGTCGAGGTCCACGGCGCCCGTGAGCCACGGCGTGTCCACGAAGCGATGCGCGAGCGGCACCGGAAGCCGCGTCCGCACGCGGCCACGAAACGCCGGCACGGCGAGCGGCGCCCCGCCCTTGGGCAGCTCCACGCGCAGCGCGCCGAGCTCGAGCTCCACCGAGCGCCAGTCCTCCCGCGCGAGCTCGCACCCCGGGCTCGTCTCCGCGTCCGGATCGAGATCCGCCGCCCCGAGGAGCCGGAGCCGCCGCACGAGCAGCCCCTCCGCGTCGACACGCACCCGCGTGTCGAGCCGGCAGATCACGTCCTCGTCGACCATGTCCTCGTCCGGTCGACCGGGCATGGGGTGCGTCCGGACGATCGTCGATTTCCCTGCGCGGAGCGCGATCTCGAAGGCCCCATCGTCCTCCGCGGACACGTCGACGTCGACCTCGCTGGTCACGACGTGCACGCCCTCGACGAGCGCGTCGATGCGCGCGTCCGTCACGGCGAGCGAGGAGAACGGGGCCCGCGCCTTCGCGGCCGAGGGCTGCGAGGCCGGCAGTTTGTACACGAGGTTCTTCAGCGCGCCGCCCTCGACCACGGCGCGGATCCGCGGCCCGAGCACCTCGACCTCGCCCACGTCGAGCTCCCCGTCGAGCAGGGAGAACACCCGCGGACGAACGCTGATCCGCTCCACCGCGAGCACGGGCGCGCCGCCGTCGGTCGCGTCGACGACCACGTCTTCGAGGTCGATCGCCATCGGCCACGCTTGCACGGCGACCCGGTAGCGGGCGACGACGCCGAGCTCCCGCTGCACGAGCGCAGCCGTCTCGCGCGCGGCCCACGCGCGCACGGTGCCTGTGCGCACGAGCGCCCCGAGGACGAGCGGGATCGCTCCGACGAGGGCAAACAGCACGCAGAGCGCGACGGCGAAAGCGCGGCCGACGTCGCGACGCCCGCGTTTTCGCGTGCGTTTGTTCGTCGGCGCGCTCCCGGACACCATGGCGCCGAGCTTACCTCAGGCCGGTCCCCCGTGCCGGGATCACCGCCCCGCATGCACCTTCGGCGCTTTACGCGGCCCGAGAATCCTGGAAACATCCTTCTGTCTTGCGTGCGAGGTCCCGGTGCGGGTGCGCCTGTGCTTCGTGTTGTTCGGAGGACCGATGCGATCGACGATCCCCGCCACGCTGGTGGCGCTTGGCTGCTTGGCAATTCATGCATTTGGCTGCGCGGGCGGCGAAACCCCGGGACAAGGCGGCTCCGGGGGGCTGGGTGGCGGCGGAACCGGCGCCACGGGCGGAACCGGCGGCACCGGCGGCGAAGGGGGCCAGGGGGGCGCGGGCGGCGCGACGTGCATGCCGACCGCAGAGCTGTGCGACGGCCTGGACAACGACTGCGATCAGGACGTCGACGAGGATTGCCCCTGCGTCGAAGGACAAACGCAGTCCTGCTACTCGGGCGCCAACGGCACGCAGGGCGTCGGCTCCTGCACCGCGGGTCAGCAGACGTGTGACGTGAATGGCAAGTGGAGCAAGTGCAAGGGCGAGGTCGTGCCGAAGACGCAGGAGAGCTGCAACGGCATCGACGACGACTGCAACGGGACGGTCGACGACATGGCGCCGACGGTCTGCGGCTTCGGCGCCTGCCAGGTCACGGTCGTCGCTTGCGAGAACGGCCAGCTCAACGAGTGCGTCCCGCTCCAGCCCACGCTCGAGAAGTGCGACGGCCTGGACAACGACTGCGATCAGATCGTCGACGACTCGTTCCCCGAGAAGGGGAAGGCCTGCGTGTCGGAGCTGATCGGCGCCTGCTCCAAGGGCAAGTACGCCTGCACGAACGGCGCACTGGAGTGCGTCCCCGACGTCATGCCCGTCCCCGAGACCTGCAACGGCATCGACGACGACTGCGACGGCACGGTGGACGAGGACATCCCCGGCACGGGCGGCGAGTGCGGCACGGGCCTGCTCGGCGTCTGTGCGAACGGCGCGATCCAGTGCAAAAACAGCACGATCGACTGCTTCCCGATCATCCCGCAAGCGCCCGAGAAGTGCAACGGCGTCGACGACGACTGCGACGGCGTGGTCGACGAGAACAACCCCGAGGGCGGCGTCTCCTGCCAGACGGGTCAGTCCGGCGCCTGCGGGACCGGCACGCTGAAATGCGCGAGCGGATCCCTCCTCTGCGAGCCGAACTCGTCGGCGACCCTCGAGGTGTGCAACGGCATCGACGAGAACTGCAACGGCACGGTCGACGAGGGCAACCCGGGCAGCGGCGCGGCCTGCGGCTGCGGCGGCACGACGACCTGCGCGGAGGGCCAACTCCGCTGCACGGGCGGCCCGCCGGTCTTCCTTTACGAAGACTTCGGCGACGCCCCCGACTGGACCCTCGGCCCCGAGTGGGAGGTCAAGGCGGCCGTCGCCAACGGCACCTGCAAGAACACGAGCGGCACCCACAGCGATCCGGCGACCGACACCTCGTCCTCGTCCGACAACAAGGTCGCGGGTGTGGTCGTCGGCGGCTGCTCGACGAGCTCGCAGAGCGCGACGACGCACGGCTACTACTACCTGACGAGCCCGATCTTCGACACCTCGGCGGCGCCCGGCGTCTATCTCCAGTTCCAGCGCTGGCTGAACAGCGACGTGACGCCGTACATGAACAACGTCATCGAGGTGTACAACGGCACCGCCTGGGTCCAGGTCTGGCAAAGCGGCGCCGTGCTTTCGACGGCCTCTGCCTGGACGAAGGTGTCCTACGACATCACCCCGCACAAGAACGCCACCATGCGTATTCGCTGGGGCTTCAACGTCGCCTCGGCCGGGGTCGACCCGATGGGCTCGTGGAACATCGACGACGTCATCGTCTCCACCACAATCTGCCCCTAGCCGAGGGGCGATAAGCTTGCTGCGCGCCTCGAATCGTCGGTCGGGCTCCTCGGAATACATGTGTATTCCTGCGTCGCCCTCCCTAGCTTCGAGGCGCTCGCGGCGCTTCTCGGCCCTCGGCTGCGTTTCGATTTCCTAGGTTTATTTTACCCCATAGGTCGCCACGATCGGCGCGTGGTCCGTTGCGTCGTCCACGTCGTCGCCGTGGCGAATGGTCACGGACGCCTGATCGAGCATCCCTGCGAGCAGAGGGTGCGACATTTGGTGGTCCACGAGCTCCAGCGCGCCCTGGTAATCGTAGGTCCAGCGGACGTTCGCCGGCACGAAGTCGGGCGCATTCGTGTACGTCCCGTCCCCCTCGCCGATCATCGCGAGGTAAGGCGGCGAGCCCGGCACGTCATTAAAGTCGCCGAGCACCAGCACCCCGCGTGACGGGTCCTCCTTCACGAGCGCGTTCGCGATCGCGCGCGTGCGTTGCGCCTCCGCGAGGCGCTTGTTCGGATTGTCGTCCTCCTTCGCCTTGAAATGCACGCCGAGGAGCACGAGCTTTCGCCCGTTGTAGGTGAGGTGGTATTCGGGGCAATCGCGCGAGAATCGATACGTCGGCCCCACCGTGCCATTCAGCGGGAATTGCTCGTCCTTGTGCGAGACGACCTTGTCGAGCGGCAGCTTCGAGAGAATTCCGATGTCCACGCCGCGCGGGTCGTTTCCGTCCACGATCCCGATGCTCGTGTATTTTCCACCAAGCTCGCTCTGCACGAGGTCCGCGAGGGAAGCCTCGTTCTCGACCTCCTGCAGCACCACGACGTCCGCGTCGATCGCCGAAAGCACCACGCCGATGGCCTTTCGATGGTTCACGTATTGCGCCGTCGACCGCACCACCTCGTCCGCCGCCGCGCTGTCGTTCTTGTCGTTCAGATAATTGCGAACGTTCCAGTTGGCCACGCGCAGCGGCAGCGGGTCCTTCGGCGCCCCGCCGCCGGCGCCGCCGTTCCCGCCGCTCCCGCCCGTCCCGCCGCTCCCGCCGGCATCGCCGCCCGCGCCCTCCCGGACGCGGCCTTCCTGCCCGCACCCTCCGCTCGAAAGCACGAGCAGCGCGGTCGCGAGCGCGCTGCCCACCGTGAGCCTCCCCGCGCGGGCGAGGCAAGTCCATCCACCGAAACGAGAGCCTTGAGATCGAGAAGAAGCATGCAACATGCGCTCAGTGTCCCGTCGCCATTCCGGCGCGGCAAGCCCCGCGTCGTTCTCCGCTTCACGATGCGGCGCATGGTCAGGTTCGTAACCATGCATGAGCACGCCGCTTCGGCGCATGACGACGGGGCGCGCGGACCCCCGGCCTTTACAGCGCTTCGTGATCCATGCGAGGATCAATCGACCAGGCATTCGCTTGGAATATTCTTTTCAGGAGCGGGCCATGCGGAACCTCATGCGCGAAGGGCTGTTCGCGGGCGCAATTTTCCTCGTCGTCGGCGTCGCTGCATTCGGGTGCAGCGACGGCGGATCCTCGTCCTCCAACGGCGCGGGCGGCAGCGGCGGGGCGGGCGGGCGCGGCGGGGCGGGCGGCGAGGGCGGCGAGGGCGGAACCGCCGTTTGCAACGAGGGGGAGACCCAGCCTTGTTATACCGGCCCCGCGGGCACCCAGGGCCAAGGGGAATGCAAAGGCGGCACCGCGACGTGCGCCGGTGGCCAGTGGTCCGCGTGCGCCGGCGAGGTCTTGCCGAGCGCCACGGAGACGTGCGACGGCAAGGACGACGATTGCAACGGCCAGGTCGACGACGCCATCGCGCAGGTCACCTGCGGCCTCGGCGCCTGCTCCGTCACCGTCGACGGCTGCAAAGACGGCGCCGTCCCCGATTGCACCCCGCTCCCGCCGCCCTCGGGAACGGAGACGTGCGACGGCAGCGACGACAATTGCGACGGCCAGATCGACGAGGGCTGCACCTGCGTCGACGGACAAACGCAATCGTGTTATTCGGGCGGCGCCGCCACGAAGGGCGTCGGCGCATGCAAGGACGGCACGCAGACCTGCGCCGGCGGCACCTGGGGCCCCTGCGAAGGGGAGACCCTCCCCGTCGTCGAGGCCTGCGACGCGCTCGACAACGATTGTGATGGGATGTCCGACGAGGATCTCGGGCAGACCACCTGCGGCGCCGGCGCCTGCGCGAACACCGTCGAGAGCTGCGTGAACGGCATGCCCCAGGCTTGCAATCCCGGGATGCCGAGCCCCGAGACGTGCAACGGCGTCGACGACGATTGCAATCTCCTCATCGATGACGGCCTCGGCACGCTCACCTGCGGCATGGGCGCGTGCCAGAAGACCGTGCAGGCTTGCGTCGCGGGACAACCGCAAATGTGCGTGCCCAGCATGGGCACGGCCGAGACGTGCAACGGCGTCGACGACAACTGCAATGGTCAGACGGACGAGGGCAACCCCGGCGGCGGCGGCGCGTGCCCCACGGGCCTCCAGGGCGTCTGCGCGGCGGGCGTGCTCAACTGCCAGAACGGCTCGCTCACGTGCGCGGCGACGACCATGGCCGGCGCCGAGACGTGCGACGGCAAAGACAACGACTGCGACGGCCAGACGGACGAGGGCAACCCGGGCGGGGGCGTTGTGTGCTCGACCGGAAAACCCGGCATCTGCGGGCCGGGGACGACGGCCTGCACGAACGGCGCGCCGGTCTGCAACCAGAATGCCCAGCCCGTGGCCGAGGTTTGCAATGGCGTCGACGACGATTGCGACAGCCAGACGGACGAGGGCAACCCGGGTGGCGGCGCGGCGTGCACCACCGGCCTTCAGGGGGTTTGCGCCGCGGGCACGCAGACGTGCACGAGCGGGGCACTCTCGTGCAAGCAGAACGTCATGCCTTCCACCGAGATTTGCGACGGCAAGGACAACGATTGTGATGGGCTGATCGACGAGACGGTCCCGAACATCGTTTCGATTTTTTCCGAGACCTTCGTGAACAACACCGCCGGGTGGGGGCTCGGGACCGAGTGGCAGATCGGCGCGGCCAAGGTGTCCAGCGGGCACGGGTATGGCTTCCCGGATCCCGCCGCGGATCATACCCTGACCGCGGACAACGGCGTCGCGGGCGTCGTCATCGGCGGCAATGCGAGCACGGTGGTTCACGCGGCCTACTACCTCACGAGCCCCGTCATCAACACGAGCGGCACGGGATTCGTGACCATGGACCTCTGGCGGTGGCTGAACAGCGACTACGACCCCTACATGATCAACACGATCGAGGTCTCCGCGAACAATGGCTCGACCTGGACCGTGATCTGGCAGTCGGGCGCCATGCCGGGCATCCAGGAGCAGGCGTGGAACAACTACAACTATGATCTGACCGCCTACAAGTCCGCGACCATGCGCGTCCGTTTCGGCGTCAGCGTCAATCAGCTCGACGCGTATGTCGTGTCGTCCTGGAATCTGGACGACATCGTCATTCGCCGCTGCCAGTAGCTCCCACAAAAAAACGCCCCCGATCCTCCTGGATCCGGGGGCGGTTTTTCTTTGGCACTCGAACGAAACGTCAGCCCACGTCGCTCATGCGCCGGTAGCGGATCCGGTGCGGCTCGTTCGCGTCGGCGCCCTTCCGGCGCTTCAGATCCGCCTCGTAGTCCTCGTAGTTCCCCTCGAACCACACGACCTTGCTGTCGCCCTCGAAGGCGAGGATGTGCGTCGCGATGCGGTCGAGGAACCAGCGATCGTGGCTGATGATCACCGCGCAGCCCGCGAACTCGAGCAGCGCCTCCTCCAGCGACCGCAGCGTGTCGACGTCGAGGTCGTTCGTCGGCTCGTCGAGCAGGAGCACGTTGCCCCCGCGGCGGAGCAGCTTCGCCAGGTGCACGCGGTTGCGCTCGCCGCCCGAGAGATCACCGACCTTCTTCTGCTGATCGGCGCCCTGGAAGTTGAACGACGCCACGTACGCGCGCGAGTTCACCTCACGCTTGCCCACGAGCAACGTCGGCTCGCCGCCCGAGATCTCCTGCCAGACGCTCTTGTTCGGATCGAGCGCGTCGCGCGACTGATCCACGTACGCGAGCTCCACGCTCTCGCCGATCCGGAGCGCGCCCTTGTCGGCCTTCTCGAGGCCCATCATCATCTTGAACAGCGTTGTCTTGCCCGCGCCGTTCGGCCCGATCACGCCGACGATCCCGCCGCGCGGCAGCGAGAACGAGAGGTCGTCGATGAGCAGCTTGTCGCCGAACGCCTTCGTCAGGTGATCGGCCTCCACGACCACGTTGCCGAGGCGCGCGCCGGCCGGGATGTGGATCTGGCTCGGCGAGTACTCCTTCGCCTTCAGATCCTCGGCGAGCAACGTCTCGTAGGCCGCGAGGCGCGCCTTGCTCTTGGCCTGCCGCGCGCGCGGGTTCATCCGCACCCACTCGAGCTCGCGCTCGAGCGTCTTCTGCCGCGACGACTCCTGCTTTTGTTCGAGCTCGAGGCGCTTCTTCTTCTGTTCGAGCCAGCCCGAGTAGTTGCCCTCGTACGGGTAGCCCATGCCGCGATCGAGCTCGAGGATCCAGCCCGCCACGTTGTCGAGGAAGTACCGATCGTGGGTCACGGCGACGACGGTGCCCGTGTACTCCGCGAGGAACCGCTCGAGCCACGCCACGCTCTCGGCGTCGAGGTGGTTCGTCGGCTCGTCGAGCAGCAAAAGATCTGGCTTTTCGAGGAGCAACCGGCAGAGCGCCACGCGGCGACGCTCGCCGCCCGAGAGGAGCGCGACCTCGGCGTCCGGCGGCGGCAGGCGCAGCGCGTCCATCGCGCGTTCGAGCACGCGATCGAGCTCCCAGCCGCCCGACGCGTCGATCTTGTCCTGCAAAACCCCGTACTCTTCGAGCAGCTCCTCCATGTTGTCCGGCGACTCGCCGAGCAGCACGCCGATCTCCTCGAAGCGCTTCATCAGCTTGCGCGTGTCCGCGACGGCGGCCTCGACGTTCTCGATCACCGTGCGGCCCGCGTCGAGCCGCGGCTCCTGCTGAAGGAAGCCCACGCGCGTGCCGTCGGCAGGCTTTGCCTCGCCGAGGAACTCCTTGTCGGTGCCCGCCATGATCCGGAGCAGCGTGCTCTTGCCTGCGCCGTTGTGCCCGAGGACCCCGATCTTCGCGCCGGGGAAGAAGGAGAGCCACAGGCCCTTCAGCACCTCCTTGTTCGGGGGGTGCACCTTCCGGACGTCCTGCATCGTGAAAATGAACTGATGCGCCACGTTTCTTTTACCGCTCTCGCGAGTTGATGATGAATGGGAAGGGGAGGGGGAGGCGGCGAAGGATACCGAAAGCCGACGATTCGTCACGCCCGACGTACGGGTTCTCCCGCAACTTCAGGCCTTCCCGAGGACCTTCCGGACGAGCGACAGGTCCTTCTTGCCAAGCTCGCCCGTCACCACGAGCACCGAAAGATACAGCGCGCCGGTCACGAGGCCTTGGGCGAGCACGGCCGGTTTGCCGAGCCAAGGCAGCCGCATCCCCACGGCCACCGTCACCGCCGCGGCCACGAGCACCCGCACGAGCGAGAGCGGCGCGACGAACGCGCCCGCCTCGCGCCGCAGCGCGAGCGCCGCCACGACGGCCACGAGGCCGAGCGCGACCGACGTCGAGATCGCCGTGGCGAGGAGCATCGGCGGGCCAAACGGCAGGCGCGGCGTCACCCCCACGCACCCGAGCGCCACGAGGCAGACCGCGAGCGCATTGAACGCCGCGCTCATCCGCTCGCGCCCGAGGCCCGTCAGCGCCGCCGAGCTGATCCCGAGGATCGCGAACGACCCCATCCCGAGCGCGAGCACACGGAGCACCGGCCCGCCGTGCTCCCAGATCGCACTCGATTTGTAGGCAAATCGCAGCACGTGTGGCGCGAGCGCCGCGATCGTCCCCGAGACCGCGCCCGTCACCACGAGCGCGATGCGCACGCCAGCGCGCGTGTACTCGGCGACGAGCGGCTCGCTCTTTTCGGCCCGGGCCTTCGCGAGCATCGGGAAGAGCACGAAGCTCACCGACATGAGGAGCTGGTAGGGCAGGAACGAAAAGAGCTGCACGCCGCGGTAGATCCCGAGCAGATCGTCGGACGCGGTCGCCGCGAGCCCGAGCCGGCTCGCCTCGCGCCCGACGAAGCGGCTGAGCAGGAGGAAGTCGGTCTGGAGCAGGAGGTTCAGCGCGATCTGGCCGAGCGCGAGCGGGCCGAGGAAGCCGAGGTAGTCGCGCGCGCTCGGCCCCGCGGCGCCGAGGCGGCCCACCCCCGAGCGGGTGATCGCGATCGGCACGATGAGCGCGGCGGCGGAGACGAACCCGATCGTCGCGCCGAGCGTCCCGCTCCCGCCGAGCCGGAGGAGCGCGAAGGCCCCGACGCCCATGCCGATCGTGCGCAGCAGCCCGTAGCCCACGTCGAGCCCGGCCTGATCGAGGAAACGCCTGCGTCCGTTCAGCGACCCCACGAGCGGCGCGTAGATGCCGTAGAGCAGCACGACGGCCGCGACGAGGCGCAGCGGCGTCGCGACGTGCGGGGCGCCGACCGCCGCCGCGATCGTCCCCGCGGCGAGCGCGAAGCCGAGCGAGAGCACGACCGCGAGCACCACGTGGACACGCAGCGTGCGCGCAAAAACGGCCCCCTCCTCGCCCGCGGAGGCCGTCGAGACCGCGCGGGACACGCCCTGGAGCGCGGTCGAGACGACGACGTTGTTCAAGACGCCAACGATCGCGAGGACGCGGGAGATCTGCCCGTAGCCGGCCTGGCCGAGCAGCCGTTCGAGGAGGAGCTGCTGAACGAAGCCGAAGAGGATGAACGAGACCTTCGCGAAGGCGATGGCGAGCCCGCCGCGCCCGGCGGTGCGCGCGGCGCTGGGCGTCGGGAGCGCGGGGGCCGCTCCGCTCGCGGCAGGCGCGGGGGCGTTCGTCGCGGGGGCGGGCGCGGCTTCTTGCACGGCGGCTTCTTCGCAGAACGCGCGCGGGAGGGCAACCGCTCGTTGCCGGGCCGGGAGGTGATCTTCGCGTGGGCTCGAAAAAAGTTCTTGACGGACGAAGCTCCGCGGGTATCCTCGCGGTCCGTTTCGACGCCATTCCAGCTTAGCTCAGTCGGTAGAGCAGGCGGCTGTTAACCGCCGGGTCGCTGGTTCGAGTCCAGCAGCTGGAGCCATTTCTTCCTCCTCGCGAACATTGCGAGAGGCGTCAGTAAACAGCGGCCCCTGAGAGCGAGCTCCGGGGCCGTTGCCTTTTCTCCCCTGATTCCCCGAGGGTTTGCGCCTCGGCGAGCGTCGCGTGCGCCAGGATGGCGATCGCACGGAGAGCGCCGCGTGCGTGAAGACGAGCGCGGCGAGCGCGTGCGGGACGGCTTTCGCGCTCTCATCTCGGTCCCGTGGGGAGAGAGAAGCCGAGACGCGGTTAACAGCCGACGCTCCGTTTCCGGGACAGTGCCCCGGCGATCAACTGTCCCGCGCAGGGTGGGACTGTTGACCAACGCGGCGCTGTCCCATGCGAGCGCGGAACGGGCGCCCCCACGTTGGCGCGTGGCGCGCCGAGCGCAGTGGTCCGGGGCGTGGGCGCGTTCGGGGGCTGCGGCGCGCACGTGGGAGCCTTGTGCGCGACGGGCACCGCAACCGAACTCTGTCCAAACGGGATCGCCATCGCGGGCGGCAGGCGCCGAAAGAGCCACCAGCGGGCCGCGCCGAATCCGGAGTCTTCGTTCGCCTGCGGCGCACTTCGCCTCCGAAGCAGGGCTTTGGGCGGGCGCTCACCGGTCCCGGGGGACCGGTTCGTCCTTCACCAGAACGCCGTGCAGCCTATCATGCCGCCACCGGTACAGCGTCCCGGCGCAGACGCCCACGTCAGACGGTCCGGACGGTGCCGCCGTCGATGATGAACTCGGCGCCGTGGATCGCGGCGGCGCGATCCGAAGCCAAGTAGGCAATGAGATCGGCAACCTCTTCGGGCTCGGCTGCACGCCCGATCGGGATACCGCCCAGAGCATCAAGGACTCCTTGCCGCGCCTCCTCGACCGTGCCGCCATTGGCGGCCTGCAGACGCTTCAGCATGTCGACGGACGACTCGGTCATGATCCAGCCGGGGGAGACGGCGTTGACCCGCACGCCCTTCGGCCCCAGCTCTTTGGAGATCGACTTGCTGTAGGTCCTGAGCGCGGCCTTTGCGGCGGCGTAGGCAGTGGTCGATTCGGGGAGCGGCAGGATGGATTGGATAGAGGTGATATGCACAATCGCGCCGGCACCCCGTTCCATCATCTGCGGAGCCAAGAGGCGATCAAGGCGGACCGTGGCCATGAGGTTCAGGCTCAGTTCGGCGAGCCAGTGATCGTCCGTCAGCGCGAGAAAGCCGCCGCCCGGCGAGGCCGAGCCACCGATCACGTGGGCGAGGATGTCGACGCCGCCCATACGCTCGAGCGCCGCCTTGGCCAGGGTCTCGCCGCCTTCGGCCGTCGTCAGATCCGCGCGGACGAACTCGACGCCGTCGATGGGCTCCAGGGTTCCGCGGGCTGCGGTGATAACCCGGGCGCCCCCGGCCAGGAAGCGGTCGACGGTGGCGCGGCCCAGACCCTTGCTGCCGCCGCTGACGAGCACACGTTTTCCAGCGAACTCCGAGGGATTAGCTTTGATGTTCATATCGTGATCCCCAGTGCTTTGATAGCGTCGTTTTCGAGCGTGAAGCGATAGGTGAAGCGGATCGGGCTGCCCTTGAAGTCGCCATGGGCAAGACCTTCGACCACGACCTGACCGTCCTCGTGGCGAACGGCATCCGGCGTGAAGATCGCCTTGACGGCGATCACCTCGTCTTCAAACAAGGTTCGCAGCTCGGCGTGGCCCTCGTGACGTTTTCCGTTGTCCAAAAGGACCGCATCGGTGGCAAAAGGCTTCAGCATGCCGTCCACATCGAGTTGTGCGTTTGCCTCGACATAGGCGGCTATGGGTTTGGGGAGTGCGGGCGTCATGAGTGTTCTCCTCTGCGTTGTTCGCTTCGGAGACACTAGTCTCGCCCAACTAAAAAGAGAACGCGCGGAATCGTGCATGCTATATGTAGCCAGGCTAAACAATGCGTGACGACCTATCCGGGCTTCGGGCCCTCCTCTGCGTGGCCGAAAAGCGGAGCTTCCGGGCGGCGGCCGCCGAGCTGGGGGTGACGCCATCTGCCGTTAGTCAGATCGTTCGCGCCCTCGAAGAGCGCGTCGGTGTGCGCCTGCTTCAACGGACCACACGCAACGTCGGTTTGACCGAGGCCGGTGAGCACTTCATCGGGCAGCTCAGGCCTGCATTCGACGGCATCGACGCCGCGTTCGAGTCGCTCATGGCCATGAACGGACGCCCATCGGGTCTGTTGCGCCTGACGATGCTCCGAACCGGCTACAACGACGTCATCAAGCCGAAGCTCGCGGCCTTTCTCGCCGCGTACCCCGACATCCGAATCGACATCTGTCTCCAGGAGGCGCTGTCGAACATCGTAGTCGAAGGCTTCGACGCGGGGATTCGCCTCGGCCACAGCCTCGATCGCGAGATGATCGCTGTTCGCGTCAGCCCGGACCAGCGCCTCGTGGTCGTCGGCTCAGGGGACTACTTCGCGCGCCGAGGCAAGCCCACGCATCCGCGCGAGCTTCACGGGCACGAGTGCATTGGTCTGCGCATGTCGACGGGCGCAGTCGCCCGGTGGAAGTTCGTCGAGGGCGACAAGGAGTTCGACCTGGTCGTCGACGGCCGCGTCGTGACCAACGAGGGGTCGGTATTGGTAGACGCCGCCGTCGAGGGCGTCGGACTCGCCTACGTCTTCGAAGACATGGTGAGCGGGCTCGTGTCCGAGAAGCGACTCGTGCGGGTGCTCGATGGGTATTGCCCGCACATCCCGGGCTATTTTCTCTACTACCCGAGCCGGCTGAACCTCGCCCCCAAGCTCAAGGTGCTGATCGACTTTCTAAAGATAGGTAGAAGGCGCGGCAAAAAGTACGCGTGACGGGGACCGTCGCGGCAAGGCGCGACCCGCATCGGCGCCACGCCCGATCCGGGACTCGCGAGACGGTATCCCCTGCATGAACCCCGTCGTGGCGGGACGCCTCCGCGGCGCGCATGCTCGCGGGCGTGGAGGTCCACTCAGCCCGTCGTAGCCTGCTGTTCCGCGGACGTCGCGGCGGGGACGGTGACGTGGCCGATCGACTCGACGAGCGGCGTGACGTCGCGGAGCCGCCGCGCCCGGCGCTTGGGCACCACGATGTCGACGAGCGGGATCTCGCGGACGTTCTCGTGGCTCTGACTCCTCATGCGCGTCGTGAACCTCGAGCCGTTCTTCTTGTCCTTCATCTGCATGTCTCTGTGCTTCCGCATCATCGTTGCTGTCCTGAGCACCGCTTCGTCGCGCGCTCCACCCCACGCGTGGTGGCCGGCTCGACGCTGCTCGTGAGGAACGCGGCGAACCCTGGCAGGCACGCCTTGGCGCGCGCGATCTGCTTGGCGACCGGCAGACTCGTGAGACGCCGTAGACCACGCTCGGTCACCTGCCGCGCAGGCGTTCCCGGCGGCAGCGCCCGAACGAACGCGATCACCTCCGGCGCCAAGCTCAGGAGGTTGAGCAGCTGCGTGACCCGCGCCCGGGTCAGTTCGAAGCGTTCCGCGAGCTCGGTCCGAGAACGAACGTCCCCGGTGTCAAGAAGATTCTGGAACTCCGCCGCCAGGGCCACATGACCGACCACCGGGGGAGGAGACAAGCTACTGAAGCTGCCTGCCCTCGAGTTCGCTGGCTTCCCAACCTCGGCCGTGAACACGGTCCGAAAGTTCGCGCCAGAGACTGCGCTGGGGAGCCAATCAAGCAGGTTCGCGGAAGCGCGAACCACGTTCCTACCGGCCTCGGAGAGCCATCTCCGGGGCCGTTGTGTTTCTCCCCCCCGTTTTCGCGTCGCGAGCGCCGAGGGCGTGAAGGCGCCGCTGACGACGTTCAAGCCAGCGTGGCCAGGCGGCTCGCCATGTACCGCGCGGGCGACGTCCCGAGAGCTTTGCGAAACATGGTCACGAAGCTGCTCGCGCTCTCGTAGCCGAGGTCCAGCGCCACGCTTTGCACGGTCGCGCCGCGGGAGAGCTTCTGGAGGGCGAGGATGATGTGGAGCTGCTGGCGCCAGCGGCCGAAGCTCAAGCCTGTCTCCTCGACCAAGAGACGGTTCAAGGTGCGCTCGCCGACGCCGATTCGCTTCGCCCACGTCTTCGTCGTCGCGCCGTTCGCCGGATCGGCGGTCATCGCATCCACCAAACGACGGAGCCGCGGATCGGTCGGCATCGGCAGGCGGTGCTTCTCGATCGAAACCGTCGCGAGCTCGTCGAGGAGCACGCTCACCAGGCGCGCGTCCGGTCCTTCGAGGTCGTAGAGCGCGGGGCGCGTCGCCAGGCGAAGCAAGAGCTCGCGGAAGAGCGGCGTCACCGACACCGCGCAGCAATCCTGCGGGAGATTCGGCGCCGCGCCGGGCTCGAGGAAGACGCTGTAACCCTCGAGCGGCGCGCGCGCGCGGATCCGATGCGTCACGGACCCGGGGATCCACAGCGCCGATTGCGGCGGCACGATCCAGAGGGCGCTCGACGCTTCGCAGATGAGCTCCCCGCGCACCAGGTACATGAGCTGCGATTCGCGGTGCGCGTGAGGCTCGCTCTCGAGCCCGCCGCTCGCCATGCTGAGCCCCATCGCGTTCGCCGGCCGCGCGATCGCGGTCTTCACACGCCCAGGGGCCTCGAGCGCGAAACGGCTCGCGAGCGACGCGAGCGAAGACGCCGCGGGCTCGTTCGTCACCTGGACGTCTCCGTGAACCGTCCAGCCCGCCGGAGGCGCGCCCCGTGCCGCTGTCGCATTCTGCCGCTTCGCTGCCATGGCCGTTTTGCAAAACAATTTGTCATGATTTCGCAATGCGGTCAACGGCGCCAGATGCTTGGATGCTCCCCCATGGCTGCGCCTTCCACCGCGCCTTCGGGCATCAGGCAATGCCTGGGAGGAGGGCGAGCGAATGCTCCGAGAATGTGTGTCCTTGACCCGAGGCCCATCATGAAAACCGAACCCTTGACCGTCCTGCCCGACGCGCGGGTGCGCGCCGTGCTGCGGCGTCTCCACGACGAGGCCGACCGGCAGGTGCCGAGTGTCCTCCTCCACTTCCTGCCGAAGCTGCCGCGGATGCTCCTCGGCCGCCGCGTCGACGCCCCGGGCACGGAGCGCGACTTCGCCGACAAATACATCGCAATCGAGCGCGACCAGGGAGCCTTCTGCTACCTGACGGCGCGGGCGCTCCACGCCAGGACGATCGTCGAGTTCGGCACGTCCTTCGGCGTCTCGACATTGTGGCTGGCGGCGGCGGTACGCGACAACGGCGGCGGCCGCGTCATCGGCACCGAGCTCGTGCCGGAGAAGGCGCGGCGCGCGCAGGCGAACCTGGAGGAGGCAGGGCTCGCGTCCTTCGCCGAGATTCGCGTGGGGGACGCAATGGACACGCTGCAGGCGGACCTCGGCGAGGTGGACTTCATGCTGAACGATGGGTTTCCCCTGCGCGCCCTCGACGTGCTGAAGCTCGTCGCCCCGGCCCTGCGTCCGGGCGCCGTGGTGGTGACCGACAACGTCGGCGTCTTCAAGGCCGACTACCGCGACTACGTCGCCTACGTGCGCGATCCGCGCCACGGCTTCGCGTCGATGACGATCCCCTTCCGCGCGGGCACCGAGTACTCGGTTCGGCAACCGGCGCGCCCAGGGTGATCGGGAACGAGCGGCAGCCCCGACGCGCGTTGCGGCGTTTATCGAACGCCCCGGCGACGTATCGCTTGCGTTGGTGCGTGAGGAGCGGCATCCTCTGTCTCGATGACGATGCGCTTCGCGGTCTTCTTGCTCGGCTGAGCGTGGCCCCCAGGCCCGCATGACTCGCCGTGTGCGCTTGCCCCCCCCATCGGAGCAAGTGCGCGCCACGTCTTGGCCCATTTGCAGGAGAATCGTCATGCCCGATCGTCAGGCTGCGCTTTCGGAAGCGCAAATTGATCAATTCGTCCACGAAGGCTACGTCCGTATCGACGACGCCTTCCCCCGCGACATCGCCGATGCGTGTCGCGCCGTCTTGTGGCTCGCAGCGGGCTGTGCGCCCGACGCGCCGTCCACCTGGACCCGACCCGTTGTTCGTCTCGGCGAGCTCGCCGCGCCGCCCTTTCGAGCGGCTGCGAACACCTCGAAGCTCCTCAGCGCCTTCGATTCGCTCGTCGGCGTCGATCGCTGGTTGCCCCGCGTAAGCCTTGGAACGTTCCCCCTTCGCTTCCCGTCGCCCGAGGATCCGGGGGATTGCGGATGGCATATCGATCCCAGCTTCGGCTGGGAGAATGAGCCGAACTTTCTCGAATGGCGCGCCAACGTCTCATCGAGAGGGCGAGCGCTCTTGATGCTCTTTCTTTTCTCCGATGTCGGCGACGACGACGCGCCCACGCGCCTTCGCGTCGGCTCGCACGTCGAAATCGCGCGCCGCCTCGCGCCGCACGGAGAGCGTGGCCTCACGCTGGGCGAGCTGGCGAGCACGGAGTTCCGCGAATCCGCGCACCTGCCCGAGGCGCTCGCCACGGGCCGCGCGGGGACCGTTTACCTCTGCCACCCCTTCCTGGTGCACGCGGCGCAGCCGCATCGTGGCCGCGTTCCACGTTTCCTCGCCCAGCCCGCCTTGCTGCCGCGTGGGCCTTTCGACCCCCGCCGTACGGACGGCCAGGCCTCCGCGGTGGAGCGGGCCATCCGCCTCGCCCTCGACTGAATTCGCCCGCGGGTAGCTCTACTCTCCGGCGACGGCTCGCTCGGCCCCCCTCTTTGCGAGAATTTCGAGCACTTTGGTGGGGCCGAGGCGGAGCCGATCATACCCCTCGGGGTAGGTCGGGTAGTTCCGGTAGATGTCGCTGTCCTCGAATTTACGCTCCTCGTAGAGCGAGACGTGGCGCGCGGCGCGGCGATAGACGGCGAAGAACACGCGAAGGGAGCGCGCGAGGCCAGGGTCGGGCTCGCGGAGCCCCAGCGCGTCGCGGAACCCGGTATCCGCCGTGAGGAAAACGACCGCGGGTTCGAGGATCGGCACGAGTGCCGGCGGCAAGAGGCCCTGCACGGCGATGAGCAGACCCCGCGCGACAGCCTCGTTCTCGCTCGTGTAGCGTTGCGCGCGGCGCTCGTAGTCCTGCCGCCATGCGAAAAACGCCGCGCGGCTCTGCGGGATGTCGCGGATGTGCATGAGCTCGCCGAGCCGCCGGTAGAGGAAGTAAAACGCGTCCTTCTCCTTCTCCGTCATGGGCCGATGGCCCCATTTGTCGATGAAGAGGATGGGATCGAAGACGAAGGTGCTCAGCGTGTAGAGGAAATCGTCGTTCGAGATCCGGTAGAGCCCGTGGATGCGGTTCAGGTGCTCGACCATCTCGCGGCTCGCGCGTGATTCGAGGCCGGGCCGGTGGATCTCGCTGAGAATGGCCTTCGTGTCGTCGAGCCGCTTCGGCCCCTCGCGCTCGTACTGCCCGGTCGCATGGAGCAGCTTGCTGATGGTCGGGATCGTGAAGGTCCTGAGCTGCGCGATCTCCATCGCGAGGAGGATCTCGAACGGGAAGACATGGTTCGAGAGCGCGAAGATGATGGCCTCGTAATCGCGCTCGGGATCGAGCCGGGCGATCTCGTCGTCCCAGCGGCGTGTGCGCAGAAAGATGGGCAGCTTCATCGGATGACCTTTCTGGGTTCGAGCATGGCGACGACGGACGCGACGACGACCTCGCGCCGGTGCTCGACGGAGCCGGGCAGCCCGAGATCGACTTCTTGCACCGCGTAACTCGTCACGAGGCTGGCGAGGACGCAGGCCGCGTCGCTCGAATCCGTGGGCAAAACGAGCAGACCCTCGGCCGACCGCTGGCCGAGGTAGCGCTCCACGGCGCCCGTCAAATACCCGCGGACGTTCTCGTCCCAGATATGCCGGAGCTCGGGGGATTCGAGCGCGCTCGCATTCATGATGCGCGCCCCCGCCCGATACCTCGTCGCCAGGTCGAAGAGCCCGCCGACGACCCCGGCGAGCTCCGTGCGCGCTTCGGCGGTCGTGCTGGGAGCGGGCCCGCGGAGCGCGTGCTCGAGGGCTGCCACGCGGCGGCTCGTTTCGAAGAAGGCGCGCAGGAAGGACTCGATCTGGCCGGGCTCGGGGTTCGGCACCGGGAGTTTTTGAGGGGGCTCGTAAGGATCCGGCGAGGCGGCGGCGCGCCGCAACACCTGCTCGAACAACGCGTCCTTGCCGCGGAAGTAACGGTAGAGCGCCGGTTCGCTGACCCCGACGGCCGCGGCGACCTCCGAGAGCCGCGTACGCCGATAACCGCGCGTCGCGAACAGCGCCTCGGCTTCGTCGAGGATGCGGGTGAACGTCGCTTCGGACTCGGCAGAGAGCGGCACGGCCCTGATCCTTAGTTAGTCATTCACTAACTGCAAGAAAAATGCGGCGGACGCGCCCGAACAAAATGAAGTTGCAAGTCATCATCAAGAAGCGCAGGATGAGGGTGTGGAGTTGAAGACCATCGAAGCGCTGGAGCAGGTCGTTGGCAGCAGACCCCTTCCGGTCTTGATGAAGGCCATCGACATGCTCGACGTGCATTGCGTGCGTCTCCTCGCGCGCTCGCCGTTCGCCGTGCTGGGCTTCGCGGACGCCGACGGCCGCGCGCGCGCGTGGCCGGTGGGAGGCCCCCCAGGCTTTGCGCGCTCCATCGAAGGAACGCACCTGCGCTTTACGTTGCCCGAGCCCGCGGCCATCGATGTTCGCACCGGGTGCTCGCTCCTCTTCTTCATTCCGGGGCTGGGCGAGACGCTGCGCGTGAATGGCCGGCCCTCCCTCGACGGCGCGGAGCTGACGGTCACCGTCGAGGAGGCCTTCATGCACTGCGCGAAGTCGATTCTGCGGTCCTCGTTGTGGGAAAAGCCGGTGGAAACCTCGCTCCCGCGGCTCGCCGCTCCCTCGGGGCCGCTGGCCGACGCCGAGGTGCTGGCGTTCCTCTCCCACACACCCTTCGTGACGCTGACCTCGTGGGATGCGCAGGGCGCCGGCGACGCAAGCCCCAAAGGAGATCCGCCGGGGTTCCTCAAAGTCGACGCACGAGGCCGGCTCGCCGTGGCGGACCGACCGGGCAACCGGCGCACCGACACGTTCCACAATCTGCTCGAACAGCCACGCGTCGCGCTGCTCGCGCTCCGGCCCGGCGACGATCGTGTGGTGGAGCTCTCGGGCCGCGCCTCGCTCACCACCGACCCGACCTTGCTCTCGTCGATGGTGGTCGAGAACAAACCGCCGAAGCTTTCGATGCTGCTCGACGTCGAATTCGCGCGCCTCGTCCCCAGCGCGGCCGTGCGCGACGCACAGCTCTGGAACACGTCACGCCACGTACCCCGCAGCGAGCTGCCGAAGATGGCCGAGGTCTGCATCGACCACCTGAAGCTAAACAAGCAGAAGGGCCTCGCGGCCTCCGCCGTGCGCGCGCTCGCCTCGAAGACCGTGATCGGCTGGGCGCTCGAGCAGGACTACGAAAAGAACCGCTACTGACGAAGGGCCCCTGCGCCTCGGGCGGGACGGGCGCGTGCGCTTGGCTTGACAGACACGTGCATATGCACTTAGATGAGGGGCCATGGCGTCCTCGACGGGTGGCCGGCCCACGGAAGCACCACTCGCCTCCAGCGAGACCCTCTGCAACTGCCTCGCCGTGCGCCAGGCGGCTCGCCAGATCACGCAGCTCTACGACGAGGAGCTCGCGGGGACGGGGCTTCGCGCCACCCAGTACGCCGTCCTCTCCCGCCTCTCGCGTATCGCCCCGGCGACGGTGCAGGACCTCGCCGAGGCGCTCGTGATGGATCGGACCACGCTCGCCCATAACCTGAAGCCCCTCGAACGAGAGGGCCTCGTCGTGATGGGCGTCGCCGCGCATGACCGTCGGGTCCGGGAGCTCCGGCTCACGCCGGCGGGAACGGCGAAGCTCCAGGAGGCGCGCGTCGCGTGGGCGCGCGCGCAAGCCCGATTCGAACACGCTTTCGGCGCGGAAGACGCCGCCGAGCTTCGTCGGCAGCTCGCACGGGCCGTCGAAGCCGTTCGCACCTGAAGGTGTCCCCAAGGAGGACCTCGATGAATCGCCGTCTCAAAAAAGTGCATATGCACCTATCGACATGGGTGATGGTCACGCTGGGCCTCGTCGGCGCCGGGTGCGTGGCCTCTCCGCCCCCCGAAACGCCGGCCCGGCCGTCGTCGAGCCCGCAGCCGACGACAGCCGCTCCTTTCACCTCGGCGGGCGTGATCGCGGCGAGCGACGGCACGGCCGTCTTCCACGACGTGCATTTCGCCGACGGCCGCGTGCTCGACGAGGTCCGCATCCATTACGCGACGGCCGGCACGCCGCGCCGCGACGACCGCGGGCGTATCGTCAACGCCGTCTTGATGCTCCACTGGACGGGCTCGAGCGGCGACGTCCTGCAGGGGCGTGCCTTCGCGGACGCGCTCTATGCGCCGGGCAAACCGCTCGATCTCGCGCGTCATTACCTCGTCTTCATCGACGCGCTCGGGCACGGACGATCGAGCAAGCCGAGCGACGGGATGCGCGCGCGGTTCCCCTCGTACGGATACGAGGACATCGTCAGCTTGCAGCACCGCACCGTCACCGAGGCGCTCGGCCTCGACCATCTCCACGCCATCGTGGGGCTGTCCATGGGCGGGATGAACGCGTGGCAATGGGCCGTGCGCTACCCCGATTTCATGGACGCGATCGTCCCGATCGTCGCCCTCCCGGCGCCCATCTCGGGGCGCAACCTGATCTGGCGACGCTTCGTGGCCCTGCACATTCGAAAGGACCCCACGTGGGCCGACGGCAACTACACGAGCCCGCCGCGCGGGTGGACCGAGGCATTCCCCGTCTTCCGCATGATGCTCGACGGCGTCCCCCACCTCCACGAGACCGTGCCCGACCGCGACGCCGCCGACACGTTCGTCCGCGATGCGTCCGCGCAGGCCGCTCGTATGGACGCAAACGACATCCTTTACGCGCTCGAAGCCTCGCGCGACTACGACCCGAGCCCGGCGCTGGAGCGCATTCGCACCCGCGTCTTCGCGCTCAACTTCGCCGACGACGAGTTCAATCCCGTCTCGCTCGGCATCCTCGAATCGAGCATGCGGCGTGTTCCTCGCGGGAAATACGTCATCCAGCCCGGCACGACCGCATCGTTCGGCCACTTCACGCAAGCGCACCCCGAGGTATGGGCCCCAAGGCTGGGCGCGTTCCTCGCCGAGCTCGAAGGAGCCACCCCGTGACGACCTCCTCCTCGAAACCTCGACCCATCGAGACGTTGCTCGTCGTCGGGATCGCGAGCGTCCTTTCGTCGCTCGATCTCTTCGTCGTCAACATCGCCTTCTCGTCGATCAAGGAGAGCTTCCCCGACACGACGAACCAGGCGCTCTCCTGGGTCCTCTCCGCATACTCGATCCTCTTCGCCGCGATGATGATCCCCTCGGGTCGACTCGCCGATCGGTATGGGCGCAAGCGTGTTTTTCGCCTCGGCCTCGTCGTGTTCGGCATCGCGAGCGCGGCGTGCGCGCTCGCCCCGAGCGTCGCGATGCTGGTTTTCGCGCGCGCCATCAAGGGCGTCGGCGCGGCGATGATGGTTCCCACGAGCCTCGGCCTCGTCCTCGCGGCCTATCCGCGCGACAAACACACGCAAATGGTCGGCGTGTGGGCGGCCACCGGCGCGGTCGCGGCCGCGCTCGGCCCGGTCGTCGGCGGTGCGCTCGTCCATCTCGATTGGCGCCTGATTTTCCTCATCAACGTGCCGTTCGTCGCCGTGGCGACCTGGCGGAGCAAAGGGCTCGTCGACACCGATTATGGGGGAGGGAAGACGCCGGATCTTTGGGGCTCTTCCTTGCTCGCGCTCGGCATCGGCGCGATCGTCGCGGCCATTTCCTATGCCCCGGAGTGGGGCCTCGCCAGCCCGCGGTTCGTCGTGACGACCTCCGTCGGCGTCGTCCTCCTCGCGTGGTTCGTATGGCGCTGCCGGACATCCGCGTCCCCCGCGCTCGATTTGCGACTCTTTCGCATCCCGACATTCGCGGTCGCCACGATCGGCATGGGCTGCTTTTACATCGGCTTTGCGATGATGCTCCTCGGAGGCACGTTGTTCCTCACTTCGGTCTGGCGCTGGGACACGCTCGTTGCCGGCGCGGGATTCGCGTGGGGACCCGCGACGGCGGCCGTCACCGCGCTCGTGGCGGGCCGGCGAAACGTGTCGCCGAGGTATGCGACGATCCTGGGGGGCTGCCTCTTCGTCCTCGCGTCGTTTTGGTGGTACGCAATGCTTGACGAGGCGCCTGCATGGCCGACGCACTTCCTGCCCGCGTCGCTCCTCTTTGGTGCGGCCGCGGGGATCGCGCAGACGGGCTTCCTCGCGGGAGGAACGGCATCCCTCCCGGCGTCCGAATACGCGACGGGCACCGCCATTCTCAACACGGCGCGCCAGCTCGGCGGGGCTGTCGGCGTCGCGCTCTTCGTGGCGCTCACCGGGACGGCGACCCTGGCCTCTCAGTATGCTCCCGCGTGGCTCTCGATCGCGGGCTTTGGCCTCGTCACCTGCCTGTCGTCCTTCGCGCTCCGAGCGCCCCGCACGGCCTGATCAAGCCGAAATCCGCCCTGCGAGCGCGCGAGCGGGGGCGCGTCGCGTTCGAAGACCGTGGAGGGGATGCCGCCTTCGCCTTGACGGCCGAAGGCGGCACTGATTTCGTTGGAGTAGAAAGCGATGGCCGGCTTCCGCGCGGAGGAGAAGGCGCTCTTCGTGCGCCTTTTGCAGCGCGTGGTCGGCAACCTGGAGACGTGACTCGATACAGCGCGTTCGCGCCTCGTCAGAGGCTCTTCCCGTCGAACTCCTTCACCTTGAACGCGCTGAGGTCCACGTCGTCGATCGTGCGCACGTTGATCGCGTACATCTCGGTGCCGTCGGGCATCGCGCCGCGCGCGAACGAGCGCACCCCGCAGGACGGGCAGAACTGGTGGTGGATGTGTTTCTTGCCGAACTGATAATCCGTGACGACGTCCCCGCCCGAGAGGACCGTGACCGCCGCGGCCGGCACGAAGGCCAGGAACGAGCCCGTCTTCATGCAAATGGAGCAATTGCACGACACCACATCCTGGATGCCGGCCTTCACCTCGTAACGAACCTTCCCGCAGTGACACCCGCCCGTGTACGTCTTCGTCTCGGTCATGTGTTCGACCTCCCTCGTGCGTCGTCCTGACGCGCGCCGCAGTTTGTCCGAGCGCGCGCCCCGGGTCCACGGGGAAGTGCATCGTCCGACCGGACACGCAAGAAAGCGGCGTCGTGCTAGGCTCGGCCCATGCTCGACAGGCTCCGCGTCGAGAGAGAACCACCGCGATGATGGCAGCGACAAGTGAACCCGTGGCGCCCGACGCGTGGGCGCCGCTACGCCGCGAGGTATTTCGATCCTTGTGGTTCGGCGCACTCGCCTCGAATGTCGGGCTCTGGGTCCAGAATGCGGCGGGGAGCTGGGACATGACGTCGTTTGGGACGGCGCCCGTGTACGTGGCGCTGCTCCAGACGGCTTCGAGTTTGCCCGTCTTCCTGATCGGTTTGCCTGCGGCGGCGTTCGGCGACATCTTCGATCGCCGGAGGCTCCTCGCGTCGTTCGCCGCGTGGATGGTGCTCGTTTCGACCCTGCTCGCGGCGCTCTCGTTTGCCGGGCTCCTCGGTCCGACGAGCCTCCTCGCGCTCACGTTTGCCCTCGGCCTCGGCTCCGCGCTCTCGGCGCCGCTCTGGCAGGCCATTCTCCCGTCGCTCGTCGACAAGGCCGAGCTCGCTTCGGCCGTCACCTTGAGCGGCGTCGCCGTCAACGTCGCGCGTGCGCTCGGCCCCGCCATCGGCGGTATCGGCCTCGCCCTCGCGGGCAGCGGGCCCGTGTATACGTTCAACGCGCTCGCGTTCTTCGTCGTCGTCCTTCAGGTGCTCCGCTGGAAACCGCCCGCCACGAAGGCGACCTTGCCGCCCGAGCGTATCGTGGGCGCGATCGTGGCAGGCCTTCGTTTTGCGCGCCGGGCACCTGCGCTCCGTGCCGTCCTCTTTCGTGCAGCGGCCTTCATCGTGGCCGGCAGCGCATTGTGGGCGCTGCTCCCCGTCGTCGCGCGACGCGAGCTCCACATGACCCCCCTGCGGTTTGGCATCCTGCTCGGTTGTATTGGCACGGGCGCGCTCGCCGGCGCCGCCGTCATGCCACGCGCGCGTCAAAAACTCGGATCCGATGGCCTCGTCGCCATTGCAACGGTCGTCTATGCCGGCTCGATGAGCCTCCTCGCACACGTCCGGATCGAGGCCTTGCTTTATGCAGCCATGCTCGCCACGGGCGTCGCGTGGATCAGCATCATGTCGAGCTTCAACGTCGCCGCGAGCTCGGCGGCGCCGGGCTGGGTGCAATCGCGCGCGCTCGGCCTTTACCTCCTGGTGTTTCAGGGCGGACTCGGGCTCGGCAGCTTCGGGTGGGGCACGCTCGCCGGGCGTATCGGCAGCGCCGCGACGCTCTCGGTGGCCGCCGCCTGCGTCCTCCTCGGCCTGCTCTCGGCGCTCCGCTGGAAACTCGGCGCCGCGCGGAAGGACGATGTCGCGAGCTTCGACGCATGGCCCGAGCCCGTGATCGAAGCCCCGATCGACATCGACGCCGGCCCCGTGCTCGTCGAGCGCCGGTATGTCGTCCGGCCGGAACACCGCGTCGAATTCCTCTCGCTCGCCGCGGATCTCGAATCCCTCCGGCGCCGCGACGGGGCCATCGATTGGGCGCTTTATGAAGACCTCGGCAGCAAGGACCGGCTCGTCGAGACGTTTCTCGTCGCCTCGTGGGCCGAGCATCTCCGCCAGCACCGCCGCGCCGTCGCGGCCGACAAGGCGCTCCTCGATCGTATGCGCGCCCTCTCCGAGGACGCCGGCGTCGTGCACCTCGTCGACGCGCGTTCGGCGGCCGCGGCCCGCGCGCGTGGCCTCGAAATCGCGGATCGCGCGCACCGGGAAGAACCGTGACAAACCCCCCTTGAACCCCGCGCCGGGCCCGTGATACAAGCCGCCGCCATGAAGCTCGGGTACGTCATTCTCTACGTGCAAGATGTCGAGGCGGCCGTCGTGTTCTACGAGCGGGCCTTCGGGCTCACGCGGCGGTTCGTCCACGAATCGAACCAATATGCGGAGATGGAGACGGGCTCCACCGCGCTCGCCTTCGTGAGCGAATCCCTCGCCGGCTCCCACGGTTTTTCGTTTCGCGCGAGCCGGCCGACCGAGCTTGCGGCCGCGGTCGAGATCGCGCTCACCACGCCCGACGTCCCCGCGGCCTTCGAGGTCGCCGTCGCCGCGGGCGCCGCGGCGGTGAGCGCGCCCAAGACCAAGCCTTGGGGACAAACCGTTGCTTATGTGCGGGATCTCGACGGGTTCCTCGTCGAGCTTTGCACCCCGATGGGCTGACCGGCGGCGCGGCTCAGGCGCCTTCGGGGGCCAGGCGGAACAGATAGGCGTCGTACCCGGCGAGGAACTTGCGCAGTTTGTCCGGGTAATTCGCAGGCACCGCGCCCTTCACGCTCGGCCGCTCCGCGAGCGCGGCCTTCCAGGCCCGCACGCGGGGCGCCTTCTCGAACACGCGCGTGTCCCGGATCGCGTCGATCACCTCGAAGTATCGGAACGCCGAGGCGATGACGGCGTCGACCATGCTGAACGTGCGCCCGCGGAAATACGGCCCGTCCGAGAGCGCGCCTTCGAGGATCTCCACCTTCGACACGATCGCCTTGCGCTTGGCCTCGAACACCTCGGCATCCTTCGTCGTTTCGAGGGCCCAGATGTCTCCGAGCAGGCCCGATGCGAGGTCGAACCAGGCGCGGTCACGGGCTCGCTCGATCGGGTCCTCCGGGTGCAATTTCGGTCCCGGCTGCGTCTCCTCCAGGTACTCGCAGATCGCGAGGCTCTCGAAGAGCACGGCGTCCTTGCCGCTCTCGTCCCGCACGCGGAGCAAGGGCACCTTGCCGAGCGGTGAGATCGCGAGGAACCAGTCGGGTTTGTTCGAGAGATCGATGTCGATCCGCTCGAAGGCGACCCCTTTTTCAGCGAGCACGATGGCGGCGCGCTGGACGTAAGGGCAAAGCTCGTGGCTGATGAGGGTGAGTTGCGACATGGCGTGCTCCTTCGTTTGGTGCCGTGCGCGTTAGCCGTGCGCGAGAGCTTTGGCCAGCCGCGGCGCGGGCGCAAGCTTCTCGACGAGCCACGAATCGAGCGCGTACTTGCCGCCGCCGAAGACCATCACGGGCACGCTCAACGCGAGCGCGAGCAGGTGATACTCGAAGCCCTCTCCTTGCTGCGCGCCGAACCAGTTCATGAAGAACCCGTGCTGGGCGTGCGAGGTCACGATCGCGCCGAGCATGATCGAGGTGATCCCGAACGCGGCCACGCGCGAGAACGCGCCGAACGCGAGCAGCACCGCGCCGGCCGATTCGCCCAGGATGACGAGGAGGGCGAGCGGCGCGGGCAGGTGCATGGTGTTCGTGAAAAACCCCATCGTACCCGAGAAGCCATATCCGCCGAACCAGCCGAAGAGCTTCTGCGCGCCGTGCGGGAACACGACGAGCGCGAGGACGAGGCGCTGCACGAAGAGGGCGAGGTTCTGCTCTTGGGTCTCGAGAAGTCGCTTCATGACGATCTCCTTTGCCCCTCTTGTGTAACGCGCGGTCGCCCCCTCGATTAGGCGAGGCCGGGCGCAAGCACTGTTCTCCTCCGGGCAACAATCCTGCGCCGCGTCGGGCGCCCTCCTGCTATCGTGCCGGGATGTCGTTCGACCTCGAGTCCCTCGCCTCCATGGCCCTCTTCGCGCGCGTCGTGCAGGCGCGCTCCTTCACGGCCGCCGCCGCGCAGTCCGGCATCGCGAAGTCTGCCGTGAGTCGGCGGATCGCGGGGCTCGAACAACGCCTCGGCGTCGAGCTCCTGCGCCGATCCACGCGCAAGCTCGCGCTTACGGACGAGGGCCTGCGCTTCTACGAGCATTGCAAGAGGATCCTCGAAGCCGCGAGCGCCGCCGAGGACGCCGTCTCCGCCGCGAGCGAGGTGATCCGCGGCCGCATCCGTATCAGCGCACCCGTGACGTTCGCGCGGATGTACCTCGTCCAGGCGCTCGCCGCGTTCCTCCGCGAGAACCCCGAGGTCGAGATCGACCTCGTGCTGGACGATCGATTCGTCGACGTCATCGAGGGCGGCTTCGACCTGATCCTCCGCATTGGCCGGCTCAAGGACGCGAGCTTCGTGGCTCGGCGCATCGCCACGGACCGGATCGTCGTCGTCGCCGCGCCTTCGTACCTCGAACGTCTAGGCACACCCGAGACACCCGAGGACCTCGTGAACCACAACTGCCTGCGTTATGCGCTCGTCCCGGCGAGCGGCGAATGGCGGTTCCGCGACGAGGCCATTCCCGTGCACGGGAACCTCACCGTGAACGACGGCGCCACCCTCGTGCAGGCGGCGATCGCCGGCCTCGGCCTCGTGGTCATTCCGATGTTCATGGTCGCGTCCGACGTCGCCGCGGGCCGGCTCGTCCTCGTGCTCGAGGCCCATCGCCGGGGGGAGATCGGCATTCACGCGGTCACGGCCCAGGGCAAAGGATTGCCCCGACGTACCCGCGCGTTGCTGGATTTTTTGAGCAAATGGTTCGACGACCGGTGCTGGGAGGCCCTCCGCGAGAGGGCCTCCCCCACGGTTTGACGGGGCTCAGCCGCCGGGGCTGAACATGATGGGATACACGACCGTCACGATGCCGCCTTCCGGCTGCGGGAAGGACAGACCATAGAAGGCGCGGACCACGCACGACACCACGCCGCCGTCCGGCATGTCCGAACCGCCATTGCCCACGTTCGACACGGCGCCGTCACGGCCAATGACGAACCGAACGCCCACGCGGCCCTGGAGGTTCGGGTTGTTCCGCAGGCCATTTTCGTAGCAAAGACGGAATCGGCCGAAGTTCTGGCGCACGATGCGCTGAATGACCTCGGGCGGGAGCCGGCCGCTCACGCTCGTGGCGCCCATGCGCACCTGCGGGGGCTTCGTGCGGTGCGAGCCAGAGAGCTTGCCGTGACCCGAGCCGAAGCCCTGGCCCGTGCCCGTGCCCGCGCCGTGCCCGATCGTGCCGATCGAGCCGAGGCCAATGCCCTCGCCGCGGCCACCGCCGCCCTCGCCGATACCGGACAACCCGAGGCCGCCCGCGCCGAACGAGTCGCCGATGTTGTCGCCCCACATGTTGCCGCGCGCCGACATCGCGTCATTGCCGAGCGAATCGTCGCGGCCCCACGGAGCCGTCGGCGCATTCGGATCGCCGCCGGCGCCCGCATTGAGCAGGCCGATCATGCCGAACTCGGCCGCGTCACGCAGCGCTGCCTGCCGCGCGATGTGCGGATCGGCGTTGTCCGCCGGGCCCTGCACGCCATACCGATTGCCCGACGCCTTCGTGGTCGGGTTCCCCATGGAACCCTCCTCGCCCTTCGCCTTCGTGCCCGTGCCGCCTTCCTTGTTGTCGGCGCTGTTCTCCGCCGTCATCTCGGTCGGCTTCTCTTCCTGCTCCTTCTCCGCCGCGGCATTGAGGAACTGCTGGATCATGAACTTTTGATCGTCCGAGACCCCGTCATCGTCGGTCGCGCCCATCGGCGGCATGAAAAACGCCATCGCGGCGAGCAGGCCCACGTGCACGGCCGTCGACAGGCCGTGATAGAGATAATTCTGCGTGTCGAATTGCACGTGGCCCGCGACGACGCGGCCCGCGTTGACCGTAGACACCTGGAAAATCAGCCCGTCCACCTCGATCCGCGCCTTCGAGCCGGGCGGAAGCGTCATCTGGAACGCGCCCGAGAGCTCCGCGCACGGCTGCGTCTTTCCGCTGTCGATCGCCTGCTGCACCGTCATCTTCGGCTGACCGGCGATTTCGATCGTGCCCTTCGCCCGCGGCAGGAGCACCACCGAGACTGCCCCGCCGCGATCCGCGAGCACCACGGGCGCGCGCGTCGTGCCGAGTTTTTCCTGCGGGACGAAGTAATCACACTTGAAGTTCTTCGTCTCCTCCTCGCCCACGTAATACGAGCGCGGCGGCGTCAGGTGCGCGACATTCAGGACCGTTTGATCCCAAAGCACCATCACCTCGACCGACGCGGACGGCGTCTCGACCTCGTCCGACGGGACGTCCGGGCCGCTCTTGACGAGCTGGTACGTGTACGAACCCTCGGGCGCGTCGTGCGGGACCTCGTCGTGTGCGGGCGGCTTCGGCTGCGCGAACGGGTTCTGCATGCCAAACGGATCGCCGCCGCCGAACGGGCTCGCCGCCGCCGCCGCGCCAAACGGGTTCGCCCCGCCAAACGCCGCGGGAGCCGCGGGGGCGCCGAACGGGTTCGCCGAGGGCGACGCGAACGGGTTTGCCCCGGGCTTCGCCGCGCCGGCGGCGACGGCCACGGGCTCGGCCTTTTCCAGCAGGATCTTCGTGCCGCCGATCTGGAGCTGATCGCCCGCCTTGACCTTCACCTTGTTGACGCGCGCGCCATTGACGAGCGTCCCCGGCTCATTGCCGAGATCGATCAGGGTGATGTCCTCGGGCGACGCGACCTCGATGACCGCGTGCATACGCGAGGCGAGTTCATCGTCCACCCGCAGGTGGCTCTTCGGATCCTTTCCGACCTTGACGATGTCTTGCGTCACCGTCTCGCGACGGACGAGCGCGTCATTCTGATACAGCGCGAACGTGAGCGCGACCTTTTGCTTGCCTTCCATGGTGAGCCAGCCTTTCCTGCCGTGCCGTCCCGCCGAGGCGGGCAAATGCCCCCGCGAGAGGCTCGGGGGGTTTTCTTTTCGTGCTCGGAGCCTATTTTCTTCGTGAGGGAGCCGATGAACGGGGCCGAGCCCCACATTCGACCGGCGCTTCCTCCCTGCTCGCCTCGAACGACAGCCGTTCGGACCCAAGGTTCCCGAACGTGCACGATCGATCCGCAGGGGCGTCCCAGGGGCGGCCCCGCGCGGACGGATCCCGCTCCCGCCCACGGCTGAGCATGGGTCTCATCTCGGGGCCGCCTCGCTGGGGCGTTGCCCCAGGCCCCACCCGGGGCTATCCGCCCCGGGACCCGGACCAGCGAGGCGCTGGACCCAGGGTCGATGAACTGCGCATCGCGCAGTTCATCGAACGGGCCGAGTCAAGACCACGAGCGACCCCGCCAGCCAAGACGGCAGCGCTGACGGTTCAGCCGGCAACGTGGTCTCAACGGCCTGTGGGAAGAACTGCGCATCGCGCAGTTCTTCCCCAAAGGGTCCAGGGCTGGCCCTGGTTCGGGTCGAGGGGCGAAGAGCCCCCGCGGGGCCCGGGCAGCGCCCCGGCTCGGCGGCTTGCGATGAGACCCATGCTCAGCGCCCGCGGCCGGGGGGACGAAAAGGGCTGGCTCGGATCGGAGGTCAGCGCGCCGCGAGGACGGGCGCGAGCAGGGGCTCGGTGGCGCGGCGGAGGGCTCCGCGGGCGCGGTCGTCGTAGGCCTGTGCGTTGGCGCGCGCGGGCCGTTCGACGTCGAAGTATTCGCCGGTGAGCTGCTCGTCGAGTGAACGCTCGAGGACGACCCGGATCGCGCGGGCCCCGTCCTCCGGCTTGCCCCAGGACTGGCCGAACGTCTCGCGCACGATCTTCGTGTCCAGCATCGCCCCGGGGTGCACCGCGTTGATCGCGAGGTCGGGGTATTTTTGCGCGAGATCGAAGGTCCACAGGATGAGCGCGAGCTTGCTTCTTCGATAGGCGCGCAGCCCCTCGTACCCTCGCGTACTCATGAGATCCTCGAAATCGAGCGTCTCCTGCCCCGAGACGGTCACGTTGAGGATGGCCTTCGGCGGGCGCTGGCAAAGCGAGAGCCAGAGCTCGGTGAGCGCCACGGGCCCGAGGTAGTTCACGGCGAAACGTTTCTCGTACCCGTCTTCGGTCTCCTCCCGCGCGTCGCCCTTCTTGCCCGGCCCCACGCCCGCGTTGTTTATGATCACGTCGAGCGCGGGCAGCTCCGCGGCGAGCGCGCGGACCATCGACGCGACCGAAGCGAGCGAGCTCAGATCTGCGACGACGTGGCGCGGGCGGGTGCCCGTGACGAGCTCGAATTCGTGCGCCAGTTCGCGCACCTTCTCGGAGGATCGCCCGTGGAGAATCACCTCGTTGCCCCGCTCGAGGAGCAGCTTCGCCGTGGCCCGCCCGATACCATCCGTCGAGCCCGTGACGAGCACCTTCATTCCCCGTGCTGGCATGTCGTCGCTCTCCTCCTCTTTCTCGTACGCCAAAAAAGACAATGCGCTCTTGCGCGGCCCTTGGTCAAGCCAGAGGCACAGTTCGCGACCTCCACACATCACAGCTCTCCCCGTTCTCGTGCACCTTCCTTTCTCGCGCCGCGCGATGCCGCGAACGGGCGCGGCTCTTGCCAGGGCGTGCGGAGCGAGAGAAATGCGACACCCACACGCTCGCTCCCTGATCTTCGGTCTCGGAATCGTATTCCTCCATGCTGCTCTGCCTGCGGATGCCGCCTCCGGTTCCGTCGGACTCGCGCCGCCCCGATTGCCCGCGCCTGCACGCTTGCTTCGGCCTCGTATTCGCTCCCCGCGCGATAACGCGGGGCGTTTGTGGAGCGTGGCGTCGATGACGGTGCCGAGGCGCGCGCATACGGCCACCACGCTCCCCGACGGCCGCATCCTCGTCGTCGGCGGCCTCGACGGAGATTCGTACCTCGCCACCGCCGAGGTGTACGATCCCGTCGCAGCGCAATTCGTTACGGTTGGAACCTTGTCGGAAGCGCGGGCGCATCACATTGCGATCCGTCTGGCCGACGGCCGCGTACTCGTCGCTGGCGGCGAGGGGGCGCCGGGGGCACCACTCGACAGCGCGGAGGTCTTTGATCCGGCATCGAATGCGTGGAAGCGCGTCGGCTCGATGCGGGCGCCGCGGATCGACCACGCTGCGGCCTTGCTCTCGGACGGCCGCGTGCTCGTCGCCGGGGGCTACGACGGCGCGCGGATGCTCGCGCTCGTCGACGTGTTCGATCCAAAGGACGGCGTATTCCATCCCGCGGCGCCGATGTCCGCGCCGCGCTCCGAGTTCACAGCGACCGCGCTCCCCGACGGAAACATCCTCGTGGCAGCAGGCGTCGGCGGTTCGGTCCGGCTCGCGACGGCCGAGATCTACGAGGCCCGGCTCGATCGGTGGCGACAAACGGGCCCCTTGCAGGCGCGGCGCGGCGGGCACGTCGCGGCGCTGCTCGCGGACGGCGGGGTCCTCGTCGCGGGCGGGATCGTCGGCATTCACGCGGTGGCGACGGCGGAGCGGTGGAGCCCGGCCACGAATGCGTGGACGAGCGCTGCGCCGATGCGCGAAACGCGCTTCGGGAACGTGGCGCTCGGGCTGCCCGACGGCCGCGTGCTCGTCGCCGGCGGCGAGAATGACAACGGAAGCACGCTCGCCTCGGTCGAGATCTACGATCCCTCGGCGAACACGTGGCTCCTCGCGCCCGCGCTGGGCAGCCCGCGCGCCGTGATGGCGGCGGCGCTGCTCGACGACGGATCGGTCCTCTTCACGGGGGGATGGGCGCCGCCGGAGGCGTGGGCGAGCTGCGAGGTTCACCTCCCCAAGCCGGCAGAATGATCGTTCAGGAAAAACCGTCGGCGCGGAGCTCGGCGACGATCCCGTCGAGCTCTGCGCGGGGGTCGCGGCAGGCGCGCTTGCGCTCGACGATGTCGCCGTCGCTGTCCTTGATGCGGATGCGGAGGGCGTTGAATTCGGTCCAGGCCGACCATTCGCGGCCGTCTCCGTGGCGCAGCGTGACCGCGGGCAGAGGTTCGGCGGGCGGAGCGGGCGCGCCGTCGAGATCCTCGGCCTCGGCGGGGCTGCGTTCGGGGCGGGGGAGGACCGTTCCGCGCGTGCCGAGCGGAATCGGCGGCCGCGCCGAGGCGCGCCGCTTTCGCCATTCGAACGGCTCGATCTCGATCCGCGTGTCGGAGCTCCCGTTCCACGTCCAGGGGACGCCGAACCGATCGAGCGCGTCACAGATCTCGCGGCCCACGGCCTCGATCGCGACGGACCCTTCCTCGTGCGCTCCATATGCGAGCATGAGCCCGCCGCCCTCGACGCCGCGCTCGGTGTCCTGCTGGTGATAAAACACGTATCCGCGCGCGCCGCTCTCGGACATCGCGCCCCAGGCCTCGCCGTGTCCGCAGGAGCTACAGCAAGTGAAGTTCTGCGCGGTGAAGACCCCGCGCTTCGTGAGGTCCTCGAAGGCCGCGTCGATGCGGTCGTTCGTGCTCACGTCCTTCCACCCGCGCTCCTCGGCCTCGGCCTGGTTCCATACCTTCGCCGCGTAGCCGCGCACCTTCGGGGCGACTGCGTCGTACTTCGGATCGGCGCACATCGCCTTCACCGAATCGAAGAGCTCCTTCTTCGAGGCCCCCGCGCGCACGAGCGTTTTCACGTGGTCGAAGATCCAGCCAGCGTCGTCCGACATGCGCGCGATCGTACCCGCGTGTCGTGGATTCTGGAAGATCAGGCGAGCGCGGCGAGGACGCGCTCGTGCAGTATGCCATTCGAGGCCACGCAATGGCCCGAGGCGACGGTCGGACGGCCCTCGAAATCGGTGAACCGCCCGCCCGCCTCCTCGACGAGGACGGCGAGCGCGGCGATGTCCCATATCTGCACGCCCGCCTCGATCCACGCCTCGGCGCGGCCCGTGAGCACGAGCGCGCAGCCGGCCAGATCCCCGTAACAACGTGCCTGCGCCGCGGACAGCGCGAGGCGCGTCACGCGCTCGCCGAGGGGCGGGGCGAGCAAGCAGCGGGGTTCGCCGAGGGAGAGCGTCGCGTCCGCGAGGTCCGTGATGCCCGAGACGGCGAGGCGCTCGGGCGGCTCCTCGCCCACGCGACGGAACGCGCCGAGGCCCCGGGCCGCCCAGTACGTCTCGCCGAGCGCGGGCAGGGCCATCGCGCCCGCCACGACCACGCCGCGATGTTCGAGGGCCACGAGTGGCCCCCAGAACGAGCCGCCGCGCGTAAAACCCCGCGTGCCGTCGAGCGGATCGACGATCCAGCGCGCCTCGGCGTCCGCGCCTTCGTGCGCGCCCGTCTCCTCGCCGAGCAGGGCGTGATCGGGGAAGCGCGCGCGGATGACGCCGAAGATGGCCGCCTCGGCGTCACGATCCGCGGCCGTGACGAGCGTTCGATCGGGCTTCGTCTCCACCCGGACGCCGCGCCGGAAGTGCACGAGGCTCGCGGCGGCCGCGGCCTCCACCGCGGCCCGCGCTGTCGCGCCTGCTTCTTGGAGATCGATCTCGCGCATGAGAGACGACGTGGTGTTCGTGAATCGCGCGGCCTGGATCAGGCCGCTTGTTGTTCGGCGCGGGCGGAGACCGCGTGGAGCAGCTTCTGCACGCTCGCCTTCGCGTCGCCGAAGAGCATGAGCGTGTTGTCGAGGTAGCAGAGCGGGTTGTCGACGCCCGCGTAGCCCGCGGCCATGCCGCGCTTCAGCATGATCACGCGCCCGGCCTTCCACACTTCGAGCACGGGCATGCCGTAGATCGGGCTCCCGGGATCATCGAGCGCGCTCGGGTTCACGATGTCGTTCGCGCCGATGACGACGACGACGTCGGTCTCCTCGAAGTCCTCGTTGATCTCCTCCATCTCCTTCACGGCTTCGTACGAGACATTCGCCTCGGCGAGCAGCACGTTCATGTGCCCGGGCAGGCGGCCCGCGACGGGGTGGATCGCGTATCGCGCCTTCGTGCCGCGCCGCTCGAGCAGCGTCGTGATCTCCTTGACCGCGTGTTGCGCCTGCGCGACGGCCATGCCGTAGCCGGGCACCACGATCACGTTCTTCGCCCCGAGCAGCAGATCGGCCGCGCCGTCGATGTTCGTCTCGTTCACCTTCTTCGCCGGCTCGCCCTTCTTCGCCGCCGGCACCACGCCGCCCTGATCGCCGAAGCCTGCGAAGACCACGTTCCAGATGGAGCGGTTCATCGCCTTGCACATGATGTAGCTCAGGATCGCGCCCGAACTGCCGACGAGCGCGCCGGTCACGATGAGCAGATCGTTGCCGAGCATGAAGCCCGCCGCGGACGCTGCCCAGCCCGAGTAGCTGTTCAGCAGCGAGACGACGACGGGCATGTCGCCGCCGCCGATCGCGAGCACGAGGTGCGCGCCGAGCACGCTGGCGACGCCCGTGGACGCGAGCAGGTACGGCACGCGCACGGCCTCGCCCCCGCGGAAGGCCGCGACGGCGAGGAAGATACACGCGAAGACCAAGGACGCGTTCAGCGCGTGCCGAGCGGGCAGCACGAGCGGCTTCGACCCGATCGTGCCGCGCAACTTGAGGAACGCGATGACCGAGCCGGTGAAGGTGATGGCGCCGATGAACACGCCCGCGTGGATCTCCACGTGGTGCGCGACATCCGGCGCCCCGCCGGCGCGCACGCCGTTCATCTCGCTCCCGATGCCCACGAGCGCCGCGGCCGCGCCGACGAAGCTGTGCAGCACCGCCACGAGCTCGGGCATGCTCGTCATCGCGACGCGCGCCGCGAGCACCGCGCCGATCACGGCGCCCACGCCGATCGACGCGGCGAGGAGGCCGAGATCCGAGGGGCCGGCCGCGAGGGCCTTGTTGTCCGGCGCCACCACGGCGCCGAGCGTGACGGCGACCGCGAGGAGCATGCCGAGCGTGCCGAGGAGGTTGCCGCGACGGGCCGATTGTTGCGCGCTGAGCCCGCGGAGGGACAGCACGAACAAGAGGCTCGCGACGAGGTAAGCGACGTTCACGAGGGTGATTCGCATCGGCCTCTCACTTCCGGAACATGCGCAGCATCCGCTGCGTCACGAGGAAACCACCGGCCACGTTGATCGACGCGAGCAAGACCGCGACCGCGCCGAGCAGCGCCGCGACGGGCGCGCCGCCTCCGCCGCCGTTCGCCGCGAGCAGCATCCCGCCGATCACGATGATGCCGCTGATCGCGTTGGTGACGCTCATCAGCGGCGTGTGGAGCGCGGGCGTCACGTTCCAGACGAGGTGCCAGCCGACGACACACGCGAGCAGGAAAACCGTCAGGTGTTGCACGAGCTCCTGGCTGCCGAAGAGGCCCACGGGCGTGAGGAACGCGAGCGCGAGGGCCGTGCCGATCCGCCCGGGCCACGGGCTCTCGGGCACCTCCGGCTTCGGCGCATGCGCGGGCGGCTTCGGCGCGGGCGCGGGCGCGCCGCCTCGGATCTCGGGGCGCGGCGGCGGCCACTTCAGCTCGCCGTCGAGCAAGACCAGCATCCCGCGCTGGATCTCGTCGTCGAGCGAGAGCTCCCACGTCTTCTTTTTGCCCATGATCTCGTCGATCAGGTTCACGATCGTCATGGCGTAGAGTTCGCTCGCCTGGAGCGCCATCCGGCTCGTGAGATCCGTGTGCCCCACGATCGTCACGCCGTACCGCTCCACCGTGCGATCCCGCTCGGTGAGCGCGCAGTTACCGCCTTGCTCGGCCGCGAGGTCCACGATCACCGAGCCGCGGTGCATGCCCACGACCGCGCCCGACGTGATGAGCTCGGGCGCCTTTTTCCCGGGGATCAGCGCGGTCGTGATGACGATGTCGCTCGTCCGGCAGTGCTCCGCGATGAGCTGCTGCTCGGCCGCGAGGTACGCGTCGCTCACCTCCTTCGCGTAGCCGCCTTGGCCTTCGCCCGTCTCGCCCTGGAACTCGAACGGGACGAACTCCGCGCCCATGCTCGTGACCTGCTCGCGCACGACGGGGCGCGTGTCGAAGGCCTTCACCATCGCTCCCAAGGCGCGCGCGGCGCCGATCGCCGCGAGCCCTGCGACGCCCGCGCCGATGATGAAGACCTGCGCGGGCTTGATGCGCCCCGCGGCCGTCACCTGCCCGCCGAGCAGCCGCCCGTAGTGCGACGCCGCCTCGATCACGGCCCGGTAGCCGTTCACGTTCGCCGTCGCGGAGAGCGCGTCGAGCTTCTGCGCGCGCGTGATGCGCGGGACCGCGTCCATCGCGAGCACCGTCGCCTTGCGTTTGGCGAGACGCTCGACGAGCTCCTTGTTCTGCGCGGGCCAGAGGAACGAGATGAGCTTTTGCCCGGCGCGGAGCTGATCCGCCTCGTGCTCGCCCGTCTCCGGGTGCGCGCCCGGTGGCCGGACCTTCGTGATCACGTCCGCCTCGCGGATCACGTCGGCCGCCTTCGGCACGATCTGCGCGCCCGCCTCGGCGTACGCTGCGTCCTCGAACCCTGCGGACGCGCCGGCCCCGCTCTCGACGATCACGGCGAGGCCCATCTTCACGAGCCGCCCGACGGACGCCGGCGTCGCTGCCACGCGCCGCTCGCGTGGCTCGATCTCCTTCAGCACGCCGATGGACACCTTCG
The DNA here is from genome assembly GCF_005144585.1 of Polyangium fumosum. Classification (GTDB taxonomy): domain Bacteria; phylum Myxococcota_A; class Polyangia; order Polyangiales; family Polyangiaceae; genus Polyangium; species Polyangium fumosum. Next base: position 84,893 of record NZ_SSMQ01000046.1, read on the forward strand.
GCTCGCCTCCAGCGTCCTTCGCCGAACCCCCTGGCTTCTGCCCCCCGCTCGCCGGCTCTGCGGGAGGCGCCGCGTTCGCGCTCGCCTTCACTTCTTCGACCATTGCGGCGCGCAGTGTACGAGAAATCGTCCGCGCGGGGTAAACTCCGGGGGTGGTTGCTGTCGTTCGTGTCCTCGAAGAGGCCGGTCAGACGCTCGTGCTCCGTGATCTCGGCACGCATCACGAGCTCCTGCTCGGCCAAACTCCCATCCTTTCCAGCAAAGCCTTGGAAACCGAACGTACGTTCGGCGCCCTCGCCGGGGTCGTACGGAACGACCGTTCACCCGCGTCGATCCTGATCGGCGGGCTCGGGTTCGGCGCGACGCTCGCCGCGGCGCTCGCGGCCGTGGGCCCCGAGACGCGCGTCATCGTGGTGGAGAAACTGCGCGCCGTGGCGGAGATCGTGCGCGGCGAGCTTGCGCACGTGGCCCCGGGCGTGCTCGACGATCCGCGTGTCGAGCTCGTGCACGCCGACGTCGCCGAGGAGATCGGCCGTCGTTCGGACCTCGACGCCATCCTGCTCGACGTCGACAACGGCCCAGGCTGGGCGTCGTTCCGAACGAACGCGCGCCTCTACACGCAGGCGGGCTTGCGCCTCGCGTTTGACGCGCTCCGGCCCGGCGGCGCCTACGCCGTGTGGAGCGGGTATCCCGCCGACACCTTCCTCGCCGAGCTACGCAAGGCCGGCTTCGCGCCCTCGATCGTGCCGCTCCACGAGCGCGGCGTCGTGCGCGCGCGGGCGTACGTGGGGAAGCGACCGGGTTGACGGAGGGTGGGGGGGAGCCGCGCGCCGCGTGCTGCCAGACATGGAGAGGCGCTGGCCAGCCGTTCGTCAATGTCACGTCGGGATGGGGATGGGGCAGAGCGCGAGCCGTAGGGCAACGCTCGACAGCCACGCCGCGGACCGTTATCCAATGAACTTGGGTGCCAGGACACCAGAGCTTTCTTGGAGGCTTGTATGCAGCATTCTTTTCCCGTGATTCCCTCGACTCTTGGCGCGCTCGCGATAGCGGGCGCCGTGACGCTGGTGCCGTCCGCGGCGCTGGGCAGCGACGGCGCGCACGGCATGTCGGTGGGCCTTACGCTGTCGTATTCGATAGGCGCGCGAGCTGCGTTCGGCATTGGTGGCGACCTGCGGTACACGTACTACCAGGACGCACCGGATGGATTTCCGCACGACGCGCACGTCGGGCTCGGCGCTTTTTTTCAAGGCACGTATTTGCTCGGCGGCGCGGGTCGTTTCGCGTTCGGCGCGCATGCGAACCTGCTCAGCCAGGTGGTCCTGGACCTCGACACGGAGTTCGGCGCCACCATCCGCACGAAGTCGACGGAGGGCAAGGAGCCGGGCGGCGTCGGGATCCACCTCGGCATCGTACCGCTCTTCAACCCCCTCGTTCTGGAGACGGGCCCCTCGTTCCGAGGAAGCATCGCCGTCACGCAGGGGATGCAGAGCGAGTTCATCGTCGGAGGCGACATCCGGGGGCCTGGGCCCTGCCTTTTCGTCCAATGCTTCCAGGTGGTCTCGGGCCGCCCGCTGCGCCCGGAGCCGAACGCGGAGGCGACCCTCGCGCCGCTGCTCGTCGGGCCGCGCGATCCCACGCGGCCGAGGACGAAGGGGCGCGCCCTCTCGCGCGGCGCGCGGGAGCGGCTGCTCTCCCACTGGGCGCGCACGGTGAGCGCGGAATGCGCGTCGGTCCCGGCGTTTCTCGCCCTCGCCCGTGATCTCTCGCGCGCGGGCGCGCCGGCCGCCCTGATCTCGCGGGCGCTCGTCTCCGCGAAGGAGGAGGCGACGCACACCGCGCTTTGCGCGGTGCTCGCGAACGAATGGTCGTCGGCGCGCCTCTCGCCGTTGCTCCCGCCTACGCCCCAGAATACCGATCGAGACCTCTCCTCCCTCCTCCGCAGGCTCGCCCTCGACTCGTTTTGGGACGGCTGCGTCGGCGAGGGCGCGGCGGCGGCCGAGGCACGGCGCGCGCTGCGCGACACGACGGACGAGCCCGCGCGCGAGGCGCTCTCCGTGATCGCCCGCGACGAGCAGGGCCATGCGGATCTCTCGGAGCGAATCGTCGCGTTTTGTCTTTCCGCCGGAGGCAAGCCGGTCCGGGATGCGCTGATGGAGAGCGTGGAGCGACGGCGATCGTTCGAGGAGGCGCGCCTTTCCGCGCCCGCCGAGGTCGGTGCGGAGGACGCCGAGGCGCGCGCGTTCGGGGGGCCCGCCGCCGACGTCGAGCGAATCGCTCGTGAGGAAGCGTTCGAGGCGAGCCTGCGCCTCGTGGCTTGACTTCACCGATCTCCGGATCGGAACCGCACCTCGACCTGCTTCGCGCCGAGCGCCCGCGCCAGCGCCGACACCTGCTTCTCGGCCTGCGCCCGCGCGCGGCCCATCACGTCGGGGCTCCGCGCGGCGGCCTCGATCGCGCGTTGCGCTTGCCTGCGCGCGCTCGCTTCGAGCTGTTCGTTCCGCTTCGCGAGCAGATCCGTCGACCGCGCGAACACGTACGTCCCGTCCTCGTCGAGCGACGCGGAGAGCACCTCCGGCTCGGGCAGATCGATCCGCGCGCTGCCCGTCTTCGGATCAAACGCCACGTCCGTCTCGCGCATCTTGCCGAGATCCACGCCGACGACCGCGCGCCCGACCGCGACGAGCAGGAGCGCGTCTTTCGCCTCGACGAGCCCGAAGAACGCGCTCTGCCGGTCGGTCAGGTCGACGACCTTCTCCACGTGCACCTCGGCTGTCTCCAGCCGTGACACCTCGCGGATCGCCGTGAGCAGGGACGGTGTCGGCCGCTCCGTGATCACGTGCTCTGGCGGTGGGAACAGAAGCTTCGGCCCGTACACGACGAGCGCGACGGCGAGCGTCGTGGCCACGAGGTAGGCGAGGAGCCGATACGGGCCGAGGAGCGAGCCCAGGATCTTCTTGAGGGGAGAGGGCGAGCGCTCGGATGAGGGATCGGGCACGACGCGCAGTGTAGCAGCGAAGGGGCGCGGCTCCATTTCGCAATGCGTCGGGAGTTACGCGGTGGTCGCGCGCGAGCCCATGGCAACCTCACGCAATCCATTGCATTTCGAGCGTTGACATTCCTGGCTTTTCGTTCTTGAATGAGCGCCGGCCCGTGGTTTCCCGTGTCCACGCGCCGGCGCTCCTCGGCTTTCTTGTTCGATTCACGAGTGAATCGTTGGGCGACGCCTGCGCGTGTTTCGCGCGGGGCTCGTCTCCTTTTCGAGGGTCGCCTCGCCTCTGGCGGCAAGTTCCGCCTGCGGCGCACCGGGAAGGCTCGCCGGCGTCCCGCCGGCGAACAGAAGGAGAGGAATGTCATGCGCACCCTTTGCAATTCTGCGACCGTTCGCCTCGGCCAGGCCGTTCTTTCGCTCGGGATCCTGCTGGGCGGCCGCGAAGCGTTGGCCAATACATTGACGCAGAACAGCTCGTGGACGATCGACCGCGCGGGCACGACGGCAAAATATCGCGTCGTCGCGTACGGCGACTCCATCTTCGCCGGCTACAACGGAAGCCTTTCGAACGTCGACAAGCGCGCCGCCACGTGGGTCCAGGGTGAATATCTCTCGAATAGCTGGAACAGCGACATCGAGGTCATCCGCCGCACGAAGTCGGGCGCGAAGGCCGACGACATCTACAACAACAAGATCGTCAACGAGAAGTCGCACATGCAGGCGGCGAACACGCGCGTCGTCACGTTCGAGATGTGCGGCAACGACTTCTTGCAGGCGCGCGACAGCTTCGCCGACCAGAGCGGCACGTGTAACTACGGCGTCCTCGACACCGCGCTCGCGAACTGTACCAAGTACCAGGAGCTCGCGATGCAGTTCATCAACGCGAACGCGAACGCCGCGACGAAGAAGAAGATGATCATGAACCTCTACTATCCGGGCTACGACGCCGACAACGGCATGTCGAGCTGCACGGAGGCGTCGACGGGGCAGAAGATCAACAAGCAAGACGCCATGTTCCCGCGCCTGGCGCGCAGCAATTACCGCGCATGCAAGTTCGCGGCGCAGTATGGCTTCGACTGCGTCGACGCGTTCGCGGAGTACATGGGCGCCGACTACGATTCCAACGGCGACGGGAAGGTCGACGTCGACGGCCTCCGCTACATCCCGGGCGAAACCGAGGAGGCGTACGTGAAACGTATCACGAGCACGCTGCGCGGCACGATCCGGGACGCGAACAGCCATTACGAGAGCGCAGGCACGAGCTTCGACTACATCCTCTCCGACAACACGCACCCCACGTACTCGGGCGCCACCATTTACGTGGGCCTCCTCGGCGGCACGGGCTCCGGCTCGGGCGCGCCGGAGTACTCGGGCGCGCAGATCGTGGGCGGCAAGAACCCGATCTGGAACCGGTTCGGCCATGAGCGCGCGGGCTGGGCGCACGCGCTCTTCCATCCGCTCGCCCCCTGATCGATCCATGACGAACCATCGCCCCGCCGAACGCTCGCGTGGAGCCGTCCGCCGGTCCGTCGACCGGGACGGCGTCGTTCATGTCGAGCTCCGGCGGGGCGGTCTTCCCCTCGGGCCGATCGCCCTCGGCCTCGTCGCGGCAGGGGTCCTCGCGTTTCTGTCGTGGAAATGGACCACAGAGACGCCCGCCGAGGTGGCTTCGGGTGCGACGGCGAAATCCGGACAAACCACCGAGGCCCGCGCACCCGCGCGACCCCAGGGCGCGCCGACGCTCCGTTTGGCCGCGCGAGCCGCCCCCGCGGCGGACACCACGCCGAAGACCCGCGCGATCGGCACCGAGGATCCGGATCCGGAAGCCGAGGATTCCCCGGACGAACCTTCCGCGTCCGACGATTCGGACGTGATTGCCGAGGAGGGCGCCGATCCTGCCGGGGCCGCAGCCAAAGGCAAGACGGGCATTCACGCGTTCCCCGCGCCCGGGACGAAACGGATCAAGCAGGGCCTCGTCGTCCCCGACGATTTTCCGCTGCCGCCCGGCTACGTGCGGCATTACCAGGCGACCGACAAGGGCCAGATGCTCGAAGCCATCTTGCTCTACCACCCCGATTACGAGCTCGTCGACGCGAGCGGCAAGGTGATCCCCCTTCCGACCGATCGTGTCGTCCCGCCGAACATGGCCCCGGAGGGTTTGCCCCTCGCCACCCTGGAGGTCCCGGCGGACGCCTACGCGGACCGCGACGAACAGGGCCCCCCTTCGAATGCCGATCCCGGACAAACCGGCGTCGAGGAAGACAAATCCGCGGACGAAGAGCCATGAGCGCGCGCCCCCTCCCGAAGCGCCTGCGCCGGTTCTGGACCTCGAAGCGCCTCCGGGATCGGCTCCTCGTCCTCGCGCTCGGCGCGTTCGCCTCGGCGTATCTGCTCGGCGTTTGCAGCCGCACGGCGGGCGCGTCGTACCTCGCGTGTTTCGTCACGTTCGTACCCTGGCTCCTCACGCTCGAACGCGCCGAGCGTTTTCGCGACGCGCTCTTCTCGGGCCTCGGGATGAGCGTGTTCTCCGTGGCGCTCGTGTTTCCCTGGTTCCCCGAAACCGCGGCCTCGTACGCGGGCACCTCGCCGAGCCTCGTCTGGCCCCTCTTTTTGCTCCTCGCGCCCGTGCTCGAACCCCAATTCGTGGTGTTTGCCCTCGTGCGCCTCGCCGTGCGCCGCGCCGACAGGCCGCACCCCGCGCTCCGGGCCGCCCTCGCGGCCGCGGCCGCGTACGTCGGCGTCGAGCTCGTCTTCCCCAAGCTCTTTTTCGATACCGTGGGGCTTGGCCTCCACCCGGCCGCGTCGTTGCGCCAGGGGGCCGAGATCGTCGGCGCGCACGGGCTCTCCTTCCTCCTGCTCCTCGTGAACGAGGGCCTCGCGCTCTCGATCGTGCGCCTCGCGCGTGCGCCCAAGGCGCGCGGATTCGACCCTCCGGCCGCGCCCGCGGCCCTCGCCGTCCTCGCCGTCCTCGCCGGCGTGGGGGTTGGCGGCGCGCGGCGCGCGGCGCTCGCCGAGACGAACGGCAGCCCTCCGATCGCGGTCGGGATTGTCCAGGCGAACATCACGAGTTACGACAAACTCCGCGCCGAGAAGGGCGCCTTCGAGACGGTCCGCACGATTCTCGACGCGCACGTCAAGCTCTCCGACATGATTCGCATCCAGAAACGACTCGACCTCCTCGTCTGGCCCGAGACCGTCTATCCGACGACGTTCGGCGCGCCGAAGAGCGAAGCAGGCGCGGCCTTCGACGAGGAAATCGGCGCATACGTGGCGAAGACGGGCGTCCCGCTGGTCTTCGGATCGTACGAGAGCGAAGGGGACGACGAGTTCAACGCGGCGTTTTTTCTGACGAACGACGCGAACGGCAAGGTGCAGCGCGCCTCGTACCGCAAGCACATGCTGTTTCCATTCACCGAGTGGGTCCCGCCGGTGCTCGATTCTCCCTCGCTGCGCAGCATGATGCCCTGGGCGGGGCACTGGAAGCGGGGGCCGGGACCGGAGGTCGTGCGGGTGGGTTCGTCCGGGCACGAAGCCCTCACCGCGCTGCCGCTCATCTGTTACGACGTCCTTTTCCCCGGGTTCGTCGCCGAGGCCGCGGCGAAGGGCGCGGATCTCATCGTCACGCTTTCGAACGACTCATGGTTTCCGGACGGGCGTGCCCCGAGGCTTCACCTCGTCTCCGCCGCGTTCCGCAGCATCGAGACACGCCTGCCGCAGGTCCGCGCCACGAACTCCGGCATTTCGGCCGTCGTCGCGCCCGACGGCGAAATCCTCGCGCGGACACGCTTCGACGAAGAGGACACGCTCGCCGCTGACGTCCCGCGTGGCACACGTCTCGTGACGCCGATGGTCGCGTTCGGGCACCTGCGCGCGCCTGCGTTGCTCACGCTCGCGGCGCTCCTCCTCGGGCACGCGTGGTGGTTCAGAGCAAAGCCACGTAATCCTCGAGCGCCTCGACCGGAACCCCGTACCGCGCCGCGACGTCCTCGATCCACGGGCCCCGCCGCCGCGCCATGAGGAACGCCGACACGCGCGCGGCGACGTAAAACGACCCGCTCAGCGGCCCCGCCACGCCGAGCACGCCCGTGACCCACGGGATGTGCCGCCCGATGAGCTCGAGTTGGAGCTGGCGCAGCAGGAAATACCCCACGATGCCGAGCCCGAGCCCGAGGAGGATGCAGGGCACGATGACGAGCTTGTTCAGGCGCATGGCCCGCCGCGCGAGCTCCGACGCGGCCGCGGCCTCCGCCTCGGGCCCATGGGGCCTCCCGGGCGAGGCAACGCGGTACGGACCTTCCGTCGTTTCACCCATGGCCCCGAGGCTATCAGGGGTCGCCGCATCAGGCGAGCAGGTGCACGAGGACGTATGCCGGGATCAGCACGAAATACGCGATGTCCGTGAGGATTTCCGCGGCGCGGCGCAGGCCCTTCGCGCGAAGGGGGAGCAGGTACGTCGCGCCGAGCGCGACCACCTCCACGACGATACGCACGAGGCCCGCGTACACGACGAGCGCGCCGAGCACGCCCACCCATCGCATGAGGAAGGCGCCGAGGTACGGGCCGAGGCCGAAGAGGTGATATTGCCCGAAGGGCCCGCCATACATGATGTACTGGTGCAGGCGGAAAAGGACGATCGCCAGGGCGAGCGGGATCAGCCCGTATTTCGCCACCAGGTAAAGCAAGCTCCTTCGGCCGTGCGTGCGCCGCGCCTCCGCGAAACGAAGGGCGGGGTGATCGAGCGTGGCGCGGGCCGCGGGGAGGTGTTCGCCGAGGGCCGAGAGCAAACGCGCGGGATCACGGAGCACGAGGCGGCGCTGGAACGAGCGATTCGAGCCGAGCACGAGCCGGAGGCCCGAACCGGGCAGCGGCACGCGCCACGGACGGATGGCCTGGATGGAATCGAAGGGAATCTCGAATCGCTCCCGGCGCAGCGTGAGCGCGAGCGTGTGGGCCTCGATCTTGACCTTGCCGCGATGGATTCGGCCGAGGAGCAGCGCGAGGAGGAGGGGGCCGCCGGAGAACAACGTGATGCCGAGCGCGACGGCGAGCGGCGGCGCGGTCCTCGATCCGGTCACGATATCGGTGGCGATGTGCGCGGCGACGTAAAGGACGTTGAGGAGGGCGGCGAGGCGCAACGCCACCGCGAGCGCCCGCGTGGCCGGGCCATAGGTCTGGACTTTGAATTCACCTCGCCCGGGGGGGCTCGTCTCCGCGGGGGGATCGGGCGCGTCGGCCATGCGCGCACGATAGCACGCGATTCAGGCGATATCTTCCAGCTCGCGACCGCGCGTCTCCGGCATCGTGAGGAGGATCAGGGCGAGGGCGAGCGCCGGGAAGACGACGGTGGAAGACACGGCCTTGGCCCATCCCACGGATTCGGCGGCGTACCCGACGAGGACGGGGGTGACGCATTGGGCGGTCCGGCCGAAGAGGTGGTTCGACCACCCGAAAGCGTCGCTGCGCAGCTCCGTGGGAAAGAGCTCCGTGTTGTAGGCGGCGAGCACGGAGGCCGTCGCGGTGATGCCGCCCATCGCGAACACGAGCGAGATCAGGACGACCGCCGAGGAGCTGCCGAGATAACAACCGGCCGTGCCCGCCACGACCGAGAGATAAATGAGGACGGCGGCGCCGCGTCGGCCGAGGGTGTCGAGCAGCTTCGCGGAGATGAATGCGAGCGGCAGCCCGGCGATGGCGGCGATCGAGATGTAAAGCCCCACGCGCCCCTCCGTGAAGCCACGTTCCCCCATCGCGTGCTCTTTCCAGAACATGATCGCGTTCGTGGTGCACGCGTAGGTGAGCATCCAGATCACCGCGAGCAGCAGCATCCGGTTTCGATGGGGCGGGGACAGGATCTGCGTGAACGGCCTCTTCGCGAGGCTCGTGCCCTCGACCTGCTCGGTGAAGCGGCGTGTCTCGCGCAGGGATCGCCTCGCGACGGCGAGCAGGAAGAGCGGCGCCGTCCCGAGCACGTAGATGCCGCGCCAGCCGAGGGGGGAGCTGATCACCGCGGGCGTGATCCCCGCGCAGACGATCGCGCCGACGCCGGTCAGCGCATTGATGACGCCGATGTACAGGCCGCGGCGATCGGCGGGGAACTCCTCGGCGGCGACGACGAGGGAGAGGGCCCACTCCGCGATGAGGAAAAACCGCGCGGCGATCTGCGCGGCGCCGAACGTGAACGGCCCGCGGGCGAGCGCGGTGAGCGCGGTGCAGACGGCGTACCCGAGGATCGTGAAGGCGAGGACGCCGCGCCGCCCGGCGCGGTCGGCGTACCGGACGAGGCCGTAGGAGAGGATCGAGCCGGCGCAGATCGCCCCGACGAGCCACCCCGCGTCGCTCGGCGAGAGGCCCATTTCGGCGCGGATCGCGGGCAGGAGCTGTGTGAGGGCGAACGTGTCGAACCCCTCGAAGAAGCTCGCCACGCCGAGGAACAAGAAGAGGCGGCGGTGGTATCGATCGTCGCTCATCCGGACCTCCTTTCGTGCGTACCAGGGAAGCGCGCCTTTCACAACGGCCCTCGTCGTCCTCGTCCGCTGCGCGCCAACGTCGGGAGCGACCGGTCCGTCCGGGAAACCGCCGCGGCCGCCGGTTCCATGGGGCCAAACCTGGGGTTCCAGGTGCCAAACCATTTCGAACACCCATGGCTTGACGAAGCCGTGGATCTCGACTAAGTGCGGCGTAAGGGGTTCCCGAAGGACAAACATGCGATACCACGCGGACCTCCACGTCCACTCGCGATACTCTCGTGCCACGAGTTCCGATTGTGATCTGTTTCACCTCGCCTGGTGGGCGCGGCGCAAGGGGATCACCGTCGTCGGCACCGGGGATTTCACGCATCCGGCGTGGATGGCGGAGCTCAAGCAGAAGCTCGTGCCGGCTGAACCAGGGCTTTTTCGGCTGCAAAGCGACATCGAGCAGGCCGTCTCGGCGCGGCTCGAAGGCCCTTGCCGAGGGACCGTGCGCTTCATGCTCTCGGTCGAGATCTCGACCATTTACAAGAAAGGCGATCGCGTCCGGAAGGTGCATCACCTCGTCTACGTGCCCGATTTCGAAGCCGCCGAGCGGTTCGTCGCGGCGCTCGCCCGCGTGGGCAACTTGAGCGCCGACGGCCGGCCCATCCTCGGCCTCGACGCGCGGCACCTCCTCGAGATGGTGCTCGCGTCGGGCCCGGGCAGTTACCTCGTGCCGGCGCACATCTGGACGCCTTGGTTCTCCGTGCTCGGCTCGAAGGCCGGGTTCGACGCGGTCGAGGAGTGTTACGGGGACCTCGCGCCCCACGTCTTCGCCCTGGAGACCGGTTTGTCCTCGGACCCGGCGATGAACTGGCGGCTCTCCCGGCTCGACCGCTACCGCCTCGTGTCGAGCTCGGACGCGCATTCGCCGCCCAAGCTCGGGCGCGAGACCACGGTCTTCGACGGTCCGATCGATTACTTCTCGCTCCGCCGCGCCCTGGAGACGGGCGAGGGGTTCGTCGGGACGATGGAGTTTTTCCCCGAGGAGGGCAAATACCACCTCGACGGGCACCGGGCGTGCGGCGTGCGCCTCGAACCCTCGGAGACACTCGCGCGCGGCGAGCTTTGTCCGGCCTGCGGGCGGCCCGTCACGGTGGGCGTCTTGAGCCGTGTCGAGACGCTCGCCGATCGCGACGAGGGGTACAGGCCGGAGAACGCCCCCGATTTTCGCAGCGTCGTGCCGCTGCCGGAGGTCCTCGCCGAGCTCTCGTCCGTGGGGCCGTCGAGCCAGGTCGTGGAGCAGAGCTACCGGGGGCTGCTCTCCCGGCTCGGGCCGGAGCTCTTCATTCTGGAGGAGGCGCCGCTCGAAGACATCACGCGGGCGGGCTCGTCGCTCTTGTCGGAGGGGATCGCGCGGATGCGCGCGGGGCGCGTGATTCGCGACGCCGGCTACGACGGCGAATACGGGACGATCCGGCTCTTTTCGCCGGACGAGATCAAGCGCCGCCCCGTGGTCGCGCTGCTCTTCGAGGACGAACCGCGCCCGACGCCGCCTTCGAAAAAGCCGGCGCGCGCCGCCGCCGCCGACAAACCTGGCCGCAAGAAAAAAGGCACGGAAGAGGGGCCCGCGGTGTCGCTGTTCGCGCCGCGGGTCGAGCCCACGACACCGGAGGCCCCTCCCTCGCTCCTCGACGGCCTCGATCCCGATCAACGCGCGGCGGCCGAGGTCGTACGGGGGCCGCTCCTCGTGGTCGCGGGGCCGGGCACGGGAAAAACCCGCACGCTCACGCATCGGATCGCGCATCTCGTCCAGGATCAGGGCATCTTGCCCGAGCGAATCCTGGCGATCACGTTCACGCGCCGCGCGGCCGACGAGATGCGCGAGCGGCTCGTGGTCCTGCTCGGCGACGTGGGCGCGCGCGTGCCGGCGATGACGTTCCACGCGCTCGGGCTCCTGATCCTGCGTGAATACGGCGACCGCGCGGAGATCGGCATCGCGGGGGAGCGCGAGCGGGTCCAGCTCGTGGCGCAGGCGCTCTCCGTGACCGAACGCAAAGCCACGCAGCTTTGTGCAGCGATCTCACGATGGAAGCGGCGCGTGGCGCGCCGGGCCGAGGCCTTGCAACGTCCCCCGGACGAGTATCCCCCGGGCAGCGACCTCGACCGCGCCTGGGCCGCGTACGAGGAGGGGCTCGCGGCGCGGAGCCTCGTCGATTTCGACGACCTCGTCACGCTCGCGGTGGAGCTCCTCGAATCCCGCCCCGACGTGCTCGTGGCCTTGCGCGAGCGATTCGTGCACGTCTCGGTCGACGAATTCCAGGACGTGGACGAACGGCAATACCGTCTCTTGCTCCTCCTCGCGGGCGAGCCGCAGAACGTCTGCGCGATCGGCGATCCGGACCAGGCCATTTATGGGTTCCGCGGCTCGGACGTCTCGTTTTTCTTCCGGTTCCGGGAGGATTATCCCGCCGCGAGCGTGGTGCGCCTCGGCAAGAACTATCGCTCCACACGCACGATCGTCGATGCGGCCCTTGGCGTCATCGCGCCCTCGCCGACGGTCGGCGAGCGTGTGCTCCGCCCGCTCATCGAGGATCGGAGCCGCATCGTGACGCACGAGGCGCGGACCGAGCGCGCCGAGGCCGAGTGGGTCGTGCACGTGATCGAGCGCCTCGTCGGCGGCACCTCGCTCTTCTCCATGGATACGGGCCGCGTCGGGCCCGAGGACGGGGAGGGGACCCACGCCTTCGGCGACGTGGCCATCCTGTACCGGACCGACGCGCAATCCCACGCGCTCGTCGAGGCGCTGCGCCGCTCGGGCATGCCCTTCCAGCGGCGCACGCACGATCGGGTGCTGGAGCGGGCGGCCGCGATGGCCATCGTGCGGTCGTTCGTCGCGACCTCCACGCCGGGCGCGCCGCTCGGCCCTTCGCTCCAGACGGCCGCGGCGCGCGTGCGCGAGGAGATCGCGGCGCCGCAGGGGCCCGAGGAAACGGCCCCGCTCGCGCCTGCGCCCGAGGAGGGCGTGGAGGCGCCGGCGTTCGGGGAGGCCGATGTCGATGCGGCGCTCGTGGTGCTGCTCGCGATTGCAGCGCGATCGGGCGAGGACGCCGAGCGGTTTCGCCTGGAGGTGGCGCTGGAGGTGGAGGTGGACACCTGGGATCCGCGGGCGGATCGGATCTCGCTGCTCACGCTGCACGCCTCGAAGGGCCTCGAATTCCGGGTGGTGCTCGTCGTGGGCTGCGAGGACGGCCTCTTGCCCTTGCGATTCAAAGGCCGCGAGGACGAGGCCGACGTGGCCGAGGAGCGCAGGCTCTTTTACGTGGGAATGACGCGCGCGAGAGAGCGCCTCTTCCTCTCCTACGCGCGTGAACGCGTTCGCCACGGCAAACCCGCGGCGACGGAGGCCTCGCCGTTCCTGCGGGAGATCGAGGAGCGGCTCGTCACGGAGGAGACGGCGGATTTGCCGAAGAAGGGGCCGGATCCGCGGAAGAAGCAGCTCACGCTGTTTTGATGGGGGGAGCGGGGGGCGAAGGTCTCGCCCCCCCTCGGCATTCAGGGCGTGTGGTCGTCTGCCTTGCCCGCTGCGGCTCGGGCCGCCTCCTCGTTCTTGCGTCGGGTGGCCGCGGCCTTGACGCCGACCTGCGCGACGTATTTCAGCAGTTTTTCGAATGCAGCCTCGACGGTGGGGTCCTTCCGGGCCGCGGTGCGCTTGACGGTCTCGGCGAGCTGCGAGAACTCGGCTTCGCGCTGATCCTCGTGATAAGCGATGCTCTCTTCGAGGACCTCGACCAGCTTGCGGGCATCGCCGAGCTGCTCTTCGAGCAGCTTGATGTTCGTGGTGGAGGTCGCGATACGCGCGACGATCTCGAACGAGACGCCGAGCGTCGCGGCGTACTTCGTCAGCGCGCTGGGCAGCTCGATAAGGACGTCCTGGATCCCCTCCTGCGCGTGCTTGAGCATTCGCCCGGCCCCCGGCGCCAGGTCGAAGAGGATGTCCTTGGCCGCGGTGGCATCGATGGAAAGTTTCCCTGTAAATTGCGATGCAGGTACGTGCGCCATGATTGCTCCTGAGTGGTGTTCCCTCGGATGTGTACGTCGGAACCGTAGGGGTATGCGCACCTTGGCAACAAAATGGTGGAGAGGCGGTACAGGCAGGGGAGCGGCGACCTGCGGGCGGCGGTGGGTGAGCTCCTGGCGGAGGCGGGGGACGTCCTTTCGGGGATACATGCGCTCCTGCCGGCGGTCGGCGACGTCGTGGCGGAGGCGGGGGACGTCCTGGCGGAGAGGAACGATTTTCCGGGGGGAGAGGGGGGCACCCTTTGGGGGAGATGGGTCCGCTCCTCCGGGGGGTGGAGCATCAACAGGCGGAGGAGGGCGACCTCGGGGCGGAGGTGGAGGCTTTCCGGGCAGAGGCCGACGACTTCCTGACGGGGAGGACCGGCCTCCTGTCGGAGGTCGAGGGACCTCCTGTCGGAGGTCGAGGGACCTCCGCTTCGACTCGATTCCATCGGGGTGCGCTCCCCGCGCGCGCGCCTCTTGACGACGACGGCCCCGCTCCGTGATACTCGCGCGCCTTCCCATCTATTTTTCAGAGTTCGCAGCCGGAGGAGACCGTAAATGATCGAATCGCCGAAGTCGTCGAAGGATCTCGAACGCATCAGCATGGTCGAGTTCCAGCAGCCCATCCGCTGCTGCAACGTCACGGCGCTGGCCTACGGGCTCACTGTGCTCGGCTTTCCCACGGCGATCGATGACATCTTCTACGCCACGCGGCTGCCGGTCTCGTCGGTGCTCGACGACGGGATGACGCTGGCCGAGACCTACGACACGGCGCTGCGCCTGATGCGGACCAGCAAGCTGCCCGTCTCGGTGCGGGTGGTGCACTTCGACCGGCCCGAGGCGACGCTTTCTTGGTTCAAGAACGAGATGGCCCGCGCCGCCTCCGATCCGCAGGACATCCACCTGCTCAACTTCAACGTCAACATCGCGCACGACACCGCGCTCGGCGGCGGTCACTTCGCGCTCCTGGCCGACTACGACACGGAGACCGGCGAGCTCACCGTGGGTGACGTCAATCCCCGCAAGTACACCCGCTTCTGGAAGTGCCCCGTCGAGCGGATGTACAAAGCCTGCGTCGACAAGGACTCCGCCTCCGACCGCTCCCGCGGCCTCCTGGTGCTGCGGAAAGAGCAGGCGTAGCCTCTCGCCCGCTCTCCCTCCCGGTGCGGATCCCTCGCCGAAGCGCTTGGCCGCGTCATCCCCTCGCGGGCGCGGGGACCGGGGCCGCCTCGGGCGCCGTCGCGCGCTTGTAACGGCGGATCGCCGATTCCCCGATCGCCTGGGTGACGGCCGTCGCGGCGAGCGCTCCCGCAGGCACGGCGAAGGCCGGATTCAACGTCAGCGCGACAGCCACCGGCGCGGCGGCGCCGGCGGCACAAGCCGCCAGCACGGCCACGAGCTCCTTCACACGCTCGGATTGGTCGATGTCCTTCCCGAAGAGCAGCGCTATTTCGAGGACGAGGTAAAGGTGCATCCGGGTAAGGATGGATGCGCCAGCGACGAACCCCAGGCCTTCGTACACGATACCGAACCCAGGGACGGCGGCGGGCGCATGAACGAGGCCGCCCGCGGCAAACGAAATCGCCGAGGTCGATGCAATGAGACGACGCGCCTGCCGCTCCGGCGACTCGTCCGGATACATGCGCCGCACGCGCTCCGCGACCGACCGGATACGGGACTTTCGGAGCCTCAGGATGAAGTAGAACAAATCATCGGTGAACAGGCTTTGCTGATCGGCTGCCTGCTGCTTGCTTGCCATGGTTGCCCCCCTCTGCCGGAACGCCTCGAGCGCGATGGACCGCCGAGCTCCTCCTGGTTGCTTCTGTCGCACGCCCGGCCGCCTTGCGAGAGTTGTACCGGTTCGGGTCGGTCGCGCTCTCCTCATTCGTAGGCCGTGGCAAAGTAACTTTTTTGCCAACCCATGCCGTTCTTGGTGTTTTTGCCCTCGCATCCGTGAAAGCATCCGCGGATGCGCCGCTTCTGGCAGCTCCTCGCGAGCTGGGTGTGTGGGATCGGGATCGGGATCGTGGGCTCGACGATCACGCTGCTGACCTTGGGCCTTTTTTCACGCACGTTGTCGCCGTGGATCGTGCGGACGTGGGGGCGATCGATGCTCTGGCTGGCGCGGGTCACGGTCTCCGTCGAGGGCGCCGAGAACCTCGACCCCAACACCATGAAGATAGCGACGTTCAACCACGGGTCGCTGCTCGACTCGTTTTTGATTGCGTCGATCATGCCGAGCGGGAGCGTCGCCGCGGTCAAGCGCGAGATGTTCTACTACCCGATCCTCGGCCTCACGATGTACCTCTGCGGTTTCGTTTTTCTCGACAGGCGCAACAGCGCCCGGAGCCGCCGCCAGATGGCCGCCGCTTGCAAGCGCATGGAGCGCGACAAGCTCACGGTCTTCATCTCGCCGGAAGGCACGCGCGCGAAGACCCACGAGCTTCTCCCCTTCAAGAAGGGCGCGTTTTTCCTGGCAATCGACAGCGGCGCGCCCATCGTGCCCGTCGTCATCGACGGCGCGTTTGATCTGCACCCGCCGAGCCGCTGGACGAGCGATCCGGGCCACGTGCGGATCCGCGTGCTCAAAGCGCGGCCGACGGCAGGGCTCAGCGCCGAGACCCTCCCGGCCGAGATCGCGTCGCTCCGGCAGCTCTATCAGGACGAGCTCGCGAAGATGCGCGCCGAGCGGGCCAGCGCTGCGGCAAACCCGTCCGTCGTGCTCGCCTGACGGAAGGTTCGCTGGGGCTTTGCCCCAGGCCCCAGCAGGGGCTGTCCGCCCCTGCACCCGGACCAGCCAGGGGCTGGACCCAAGCTCGATGAACTGCGCGGTGCGCAGCTCATCGAACAGGCCCGGTCAAGACCAGCAGCGACGTTGCCCACTGAGACAGCCGCGCTGCGGGTTCGGCTGGCGCCCCGGCTTCTTCGTCGGCCTGTTTGAAAAACTGCGCACCGCGCAGTTTTTCAACCCTGGGTCCAGCCCCTGGCCTGAGCATTGGTTCCATCTCCGATCGGTACATTCCCCCCCTCTGACGACATTTAGCGAGGGAGATGTTGGATGCAGAGGTGGCCTCGTCGGCGGAAGCGTGGGCACAGGAGGAGTTCGGGCATGCGG
>NZ_SSMQ01000047.1 GCF_005144585.1 Polyangium fumosum
TGCGCCGCCGCCTGCTGCGCCGCCTGTCGCGGCCGCGCCGCCTCCCGCAGCGCCGCCGCGTCCCGGAGGGTCCACGGCCGGCACGCCTCCCCCGCGTCCCACCGCGGCGCCCGCGCCTGCCACGACGCGATCGGTGCCTCCGCCCGCAGCGCCTTTCCGCGCGAGCGAGCGCCCGCCGGCCCCGCAAGCGGCGGATACGGCGGAGCTCGATCGACTCCGCGCGGAGCTCGCGCGGAGCAAGGACGAGCTCACGCGGAGCAAGGACGAGCTCACGCGGAGCCGTGACGATCTCGCGCGTAGCAAGGACGAACTCACGCGCAGTCGTGACGAACTCACGCAAACGAAGGACGCGCTCACGCACGCGCAGGGGGAGTCCGCGCGTCGCGAAGGTGATCTGCCGCGGTTCCAGCAAGAGATCGAGTCGCTCCGGGCCGAGCTCGCGCGGACCCGCGACGAGAGCACGCGCCTCGACCAGGAGCTTCAAACCTCGCGCGTGAACACGTCGCGGCTCGAAGCCGATCTCGCCAAGGCGAGCGAGGGATCGGCCGACGTGGTGCGGCTCAAGCGCGAGGCCGAGGAGCTCAAAGCAAAGCTCTCCGCGGCCATCGCGGCGACGGCGACGATGCAAGGCGGAGGCGGCCTGACGGGCACGGCGGCGCTCACCGCCACGTCGCGCCTCGGCGGCGTGTCGAGCCGCGAGTTCCTCGATCTGCGCGAGGCCCTGAACAAGAAGGACAAGGAGATCCTCGCCCTGCGCGAGCAGGTCTCGCAGCGGGACAAGGAGCTCATCGAGCTGCGGGATCAGGCGCTCGTGCTGGAGCGCGAGAAGGCCGATCAGCTCGATCGCATGATCGAGTTCGAGGGCTCGCGCGAGCAGAGCGACGCCGAGCTGAGCAAACTGCGCGACGATCGCACGGCCCTCGAGCAACGCGTGACGAACTTCCAGATGCTGCTCGAGCGCGTCGAGGAGAAGCTCGCGACGCGCGACGCGGAGCTCGCAGCCGCGCGGCTCGATCGAGAGGCCGCGATCGCGATGCGCGAGGAGCAGCTCCGGACGTCGAGCGAGACGCTCGCGCAAGCGATCACCGACGCGGAGGCGCGGACGCGCGCGAGCGAGGCCGAGCGGCTCGGCAAGGAGCACGCGGCCGCGATCCAGAAGCTCGGCGAGGAGCACGCAGCGGCGATCGCGAAGCTGCGCGACGCGCACGCGGCCGAGATCGGTGATCTCAGCGCGGAGCAGGGCGCAGAGCTCGGCAAGGCGCGCGAGGAGCACGCGGCGGCGATCACGAAGCTCGGCGAGGAGCACGCGAAGGCCCTCGAAGCGGCGAGCGCGGACAAGGCGCAGGCGATCGCAGAAGCATCACGCGCGGCCGACGAGCGGCTCGCGGCGCGTGAGCAAGAGCTCAAGGACGAACACGCGCACGCCCTGGGGGATCTCGAAGCGCGGCACGCGGCGGCGATCAAGAGCGCCGAGGAGGCCACGCGGAAGGCCGTCGCGGAGCAGGAGGAGCGAACGCGCGCGATCGAGGCGGCGCGCGCCGCGGAGGCAGAGGAAGAGCGCGAGGTCCGAAAGCGCGCGCTCGCCGAGCAGGAGACGACCCTGCGCGCTGCCGCGGCCGAGCTCGAAGCGCGCATCACCGCGCTCGGGGCCGAGCTGGAAGAGGCCCGCAGCGCGATCGAGGCGGCGCGTCGGGACGAGGGCACGGTCCGCGCGGATCTCGCGGCGCGCGTGGCCGACGTCGCGCGGCTCGAAGAAGAGCTCAAGAAGCGGGAAGAGGAGCGCGACGCGCTCGCCGCCGAGAAGGCGACGCTCGTGGCCGACGCCGTGAACGCCGCGTCGCGCCTCTCGCGCGTCCGGGCGCGCTGGGACGAGGACAAGCTCGCGCTCGGACGCGCGCGCGAGTCGCTGCTGCAGGCCGTGGAGAGAATCCAGGACGTCGAGTCGCGCTCGATCGACGCGGAGTGAGCCGAGCGGCCGCGCGGCCGCTCAGCTCGATTTCGCGCGGAAGGCCTCCGGCAGGAGCGCCGCGAGCGACGTCATCCGCGAGAGCCCATCCCGATCGGCGACCGCCATCCGGATCGGCAGGTCCTCCGCGAACTCGGCGAGCGTCTGCCGGCACATGCCGCACGGCGCGCCGATTGCCGGGCTCTCCACGCCCGGCCCGAGCTTCGACGTCCCCGGCGTCACCACCGTGAGCGCGATCGGTGCCCGCTCGCCCGCGGCGACCATCTGCACGATCGCCGATCGCTCCGCGCAGATCGAGAGCCCGTACGACGCGTTCTCCACGTTGCAACCGGCGAAGATCCGACCCGACGCGGTGAGCACCGCGGCGCCGACCTGGTAGGCCGAGTACGGCGCGTGCGCGCGTGTTTGCACGTCGAGCGCGGCGCGCTCGAGCGCCGCCCAATCGATAGTCGTCTGCAGATCGGTCAAGCCGCTCCTCCTCGCCAGCTCCCACCGCCGGTGATCGCCACGCCAATCTTCTTCACCCAGGCCGAGAGCAGCGCCGTGAACCGGTCGCGCGACTCCCGCGCGGTCGCCTCGACCTCGGCGTGATCGAGCGGCGTCGGGCTCAGGCCCGCCGCGAGGTTCGTGATGCACGACATCGCCCCGCAGCGCACGCCCATGTGCCGCAGCGCGATGACCTCGTGCACCGTGCTCATTCCGACCGCGTCCGCGCCGAGCGTCCGCAGCATCGCGATCTCGGCCGGCGTCTCGTACGACGGACCGAGCAGGCCCGCGTAGATGCCCTCGTGGATCGACACGCCCGCGTCCGCCGCCGCCTCGCGCGCGAGCGCCGCGATGCGCCGATCGTAGGCGTGCGTCATGTCGGGGAAGCGCGGGCCGAGGCCGGCTTCGTTCGGCCCGACGAGCGGGTTCTGGCCTGTGAGGTTCAGGTGATCACGGAGGAGCATCAGGTCCCCGGGCTGGAACGTGGGCCTCGTACCGCCGGCAGCGTTCGTCAAGAGCGCCGCGCGACACCCGAGCCGCGCGAGCAGCCGCGCGCCGAACACCGCGCGCTCGGGCGCGTGGCCCTCATAGAGGTGCACGCGGCCTTGCAGGCAGGCGACCGGCACGCCGTTCGCGAGGCCGATCCAGAGCTTGCCCGCATGTCCGACGACGGTCGACACGGGCATGAACGGGATTTCGCTGTAGGGGAGCACGACGTGCTCCTCGAGGCGCTCGGCCCACGCGCCGAGCCCCGAGCCGAGCACCACGCCGACCACCGGGGTGAGCGGGCTCTTCGATCGGATGACGGCGACGGCTTCGTCGAGGTGGGAGATCAGGCTCATTTGTCGGAGGGTAGTACAGGCCGACGGGCGGGGGAAACGTTTGCCCGCGGCCGTCGGGCCGTCCGTCCTTTCCTTCGTCGCTTCGAGAAGGGTGCAGGGTTCGGGCGTCCGTGATAGGGTGCGCGCCCTCCTGCGACGTCGAGGGGCTCACGCGCCCAACCTCGCGCGTAGCCCGCTCCTCCAGAAGCTTCCCAAGGTGAATCCGATGAGCACGTTCGAAGAGTTCCTCAAGGCCAAGGCGATCAACCCGCGCAGGATCCTCGCGGCGTCCCAGAAGATCGAGAAGCTGCGCCCCGAGGATCGGGCGATCCGTCTGACCAAGCGCCTCGCCCGCAAGAGCGAGGACGGCGCGAAGAAGAAGGAAGGGCTCAAGAAGCCCCGCAGCGGCCGCCCCGTGACGGACCGCGCGATCGCGTCGGCGCTCGCGGGCAAGCCCGTCAGCGGCCCGAGCAAGACGCGCATCCTCCGCGCGGTCAACCACATCCTCGAGCAGAAGAAGCAGGAGAAGGTCGACCTCAAGGCGCTCTTCCCCGGCGAGAAGAAGGCCGCCGCCGCGGCCTGAGTGACGAGGCGGGGGTGAGGCTTCGGAAGACGAAGCTTCGCCCCCGAATTTTTTCGAAGGGTGCATCGCGGACGGCGCTCGGGCCGTCCGTCACAGATCGCCCAGGCGCCTCCGAGCGGACTTGCGCGAAGAGAGGTCGAGCAGGTCGGCGGTGACGAGGGCGACGGTCAATCCCACGGCGATGTAAAGCATGGGCCGACGTTGGGGCCGGCCGCGGGAAATGGACAAATTTCGTGCAAAAGGGCAGGCGGGTGAATGTGGCCCCGCCGCCGCGCAACGGAGCCCTTCGTGTACCCCGTGGCGCTGCCGCGCGCGATCCCCTCGCTGGTCTCGGCGCGTCGCATCATCCCCTCTGCGTCGTTTTTCGCATGGCCGAGCGCGAGCCTGGCCACTCGGGCCTTCGTGGACAGCGTCGACGACGTAGACGAGCTCGTCCGGCGTGCCCGGAGCGGGGACAGGGGCGCGTTCTCGGCGCTCTACCGGATGCACCGGGAGGCCGTGGCGCGGCTCGTGTTCCGCATGCTGGGACGCGCGAGCGACATCGAGGACGTGGTGCAGGAGGTCTTCCTGCAGGTGCACCGGAGCCTCGGCGACTTCCGCGGGCAGTCGAAGTTCTCCACGTGGATCCACCGCATCACGGTGAACGTGGTGCTCATGATCCGCAGGGCCGAGCGCAGCCGTCCGGTGTTCGCCGACGAGCCGCTCGCGACCGATAACGAGCGGGACGCGGGCCTCTTGCCCGACGAGGAGGCCACGCTGCGGCGCCGGCTCGCCGCGTTCAAGCGGCTGCTCGATCGGATCTCCGAGAAGAAACGTACGGTGTACGTGCTGCATGACATCGAAGGCTTGGCGCCGGCGGAGATCGCGACGATCGTGGATGCGCCCGTGTTGACCGTCCGGACGAGGTTGTTTTACGCGCGGCGCGAGCTCGCCGAGCTCATGCGGGAGGAGCCTGCGCTCGCGCAGCTCGTGGATGAAATCGGGGGCTTGGGGGCGCAGCTCGGCGCGTCCGAGCGGAGCCCCCAGGCGTCGAATGCTCTTCCGGCGGAGGGGAAAGCCACGTGAGCGACAACGACCCCGGCACGCGCGCCCTCGAGGTGATGCGCGGCGCGCTCGCCGACGAGATGCCGCCCGCGCTGCCCTGGGATGCGATCGAGCAGAAGCTCGACGAGCGCATCGATCAGGAGGAGCAAGCACGCGCATCCCGCGCGCTCCCTCGCATCGGGCGCGGCGCACGGATCGGCCTCGCGCTTTGCGCGGCCGCCGCGGCGGTGATCGCTGTCGCGAGCTTCGGCGCGCGATCGAAGCACGAAGCGCCCGCCGGGTTTGCCGTCCGGTGGCGCGCGCCCGAGACGATCGCGTTTCTCCCGGGCAGCGAGTCCGAGCGGGATCTCGCGCTCCTTCGCCCCGGGGACGGCGTCGAGGCCGGCGAGGCGCCGCTCACGCTCGTGCAACGTGGGATCGTCCGCGTCACGCTCGCGCCGGGCGCGCGTGCGACCGTCGTCGCAGCGGCCACCGAGGCCGGTGATGCGCTCGTCCTCGGCCTCGAACGAGGTTCCTTGCGCGCGGACGTCACGCCCCGAAAAACCTCCGCGGGCCTCGTCGAGACCTTCGCCGTCGACGTCGGCCGCACGCGTGTCGCCGCGCATGGCACCGCGTTCACCGTCGTCCGCGGGAGTGACGACGTCCTCGTCGATCTCGAGCACGGCGCGGTCGCCGTCGGCCCCGCGGGTCGCCCCGGCACCACCACCGGCCGCCTCCTCGTCGGCCGTGCGCGCGCGTCCTTCTCGCTCGACGGTGGCGAGATCGCTCGCATGCTCTCCGTGGAAGACGCGCCCCCTGCGCCGCCTGCACCCGTGGAGACCACGCCTCCGCCGAAGCCCGTGATCGCGCCGCCGCCTCCGAGCGTCGCGGAGCGCCCGCTGCCGCACGTCCCCGATCGTCCGGACGCACCCCCTCTGCCGCCTGCGCCCGTGGAGGCGCCCTCCGTCGTTCCCGAGGCGCCGCCTGCGCCCGCGCCCGCGCCCGTCCTCACGCGCGCCTCCGTGCACGCGGGCCTCTCGGGCTGCTTCGAGACGCACTACCGCGGCGGCGACCCTTCCGTTCGCCTCTCGGTCGCGGCCACGGTGACCGTCTCGCTCGACACGGAAGGCGCCGTCTCCTCCGTGCGCTTCGACCCGCCGCTCGAGCCTCGGTTCATGCAGTGCGTCTTCGCCGCGCTGCGCCCGGGCAAGTTCGTCGGGACGAGCGGGCCCGTCGCCGTGCCGTTCCAGCTCGGTCAGTGAGGGTTTGCCCGGGCAGCACCCGGGCATCGACAAACCCTCCCCGTTCAGCGGATCGACGGTGGCGCGCCCGTGAGGAGCTGCATCATCGCGTGCGTCTCGCGTGCGCCCATCAGACCGAACTGCACGCCCATTCCATCGGGCTCGGTCCAGCGCACCGTCGCCTTCACCATCACCTCTTGCTTCACGCCCGGTAGCTGCATGAAGAGGTTCACGTTCGCGTTGAAGGGCGCGGGCTTGTCGGTGACGATGAACATGCCGCCGATGCTCAGGTCGCGCGAGAAAGCATCGACGCGCGGACCATCCCCCATCTGGAACGCGACTGCCAATCGAACGACCCTGCGCGGGTGTCTTCGCTTATCGAGCAACACTTTCTCTCCTCGTGCCCCGACGGCGCCCTACAATAAACGGTCGGAGGTCGGAGCGCGGTGGCAAAAAACGAGGCGCGCGTCGCCGGGGGGTTCGGCCGGCATTTCGAGGGCTGGCAGCCGGGGCTCGTCGCCGTCTTCCTCGCCGGCACCGCGGCGCTGCTCGCCGTCCCCCGGTCGGTCCCGCCCGACGGCCTGCCTCTCCCGCTCGTCGAGCCCCAAAAACTCGCCGAGACCGCGGCCAACGACGACGCCCGCGCCCGCGCCGTGGAGGCAAAACCCCTCGACGCCGACGTCCGCGCGCTCGGCTCCCTCCTCCGCGCCTTCGGCCGCGCCGACGCGCGCGGCGACGACGCCCTGCTCGCCGAGCTCCGCCGCCAGATCGGCCCCGCCGCCGCCCGCGCCCTCGCCCAGGGGGACGCCGCCGTCCTCGCCCTCCGCGCCTACCAGCTCCGCGCCTTCCTGCGCGAGGTCGGGAGCTTCGTTCGGACCGGCGAAACCTCGGACGAGCTCGTCGAGCTCGGCGGCCCCTTCGCCGACGTCCTCGCGCGGAACGGCTGGTGCGAGGGCGGCCCGCCGTGCGTCATGCACATGGACGAGCAGGCGCTCCGCGCCTCCTTCAAGCTTCGCTGGAACGAGATCAGCGGCCTCTCGGGCAGCGCGCTCGCCCTCGGCGTCGACGAGAGGCGCGCCCTCTTCGCGTTCCTCCTCGCGCACCCGCCGCGCGTGAGCGCGGGCCTCGAGGAAGGGCGCGCCGCGCAGGATCCGGCGGCCTTCCTGCTCCGCAAAATCGACGAGCTTTCGGCCCTCGATCCTTCTTACCCGCGCGAGTTCGCGCGCGGCGTCGTGCGGTATCACAAGGGCGAGTTCGGCCGCGCGGCCGAGCATTTCGCGATGCACCTCGAGCTCTCGCCCGACGGACCGTACACGCTCCGCGCGCAAAATCACCTGCGCGCCGCGCTCGAGCGCTCGCTCGCCGACTCTCCTTAGCCCCCTGATTTCTGGCCTCGCGCCCCTTGCGGTACGCACTGCCTGGCAACACGTCGTGCCGTGATGTTCCGCCGCACGGTTGATGCAATTCCGTCCTCCGGGACGCCACGCTCGCTCGACACGACGCGGCTCCCGCTCCCCCAACCCATGGTTCCTTGCGCGCCTGCACCGAGCGCGCCCGTGGAGCCCACGATCGCCTTGCCGCGCGACGCCGATCCGAACGCGATCCTCGCGCTCGACATGACCCCCGAGGCGCGCGACTTCTTCGCCTCTGCGCTCCGCGCGCTCGCCGCGTCCGACGTTCCTTTCCTCGTCGGCGGCGCCTACGCGCTCGCGCATCACGCCGGCATGCGGCGGCGCACCCGTGACCTCGACGTCTTCGTCCGCCGTCGCGACGTCGGCGCGACGCTCCTCGTCCTTGAACGCGCGGGTTATCCGACGTGCATCGCCTTCCCGCACTGGCTCGCCAAGGCCTTCGCCGGCAGCGAGCACGTCGACGTCATCTGGAGCTCGGGCAACGGGCTCGCCGAGGTCGACGATCGTTGGTTCGAGCACGCGGGCCATGGCGAAGTCTTCGGCGTCGACGTCGGCCTCTGCCCGGCCGAGGAGACCATCTTCGCCAAATCCTTCATCCAGGAGCGCGAGCGCTACGACGGGGCCGACGTCGCCCACGTGCTGCGCGCGCGTTGCGAGGAGCTCGACTGGCCTCGGCTCGTCGCGCGTTTCGGTGATCACTGGCGGGTGCTCTTGAGCCAGCTCATCCTCTTCGGCTTCATCTATCCGGCGGAGCAGCGACGCATCCCGCCGTGGGTCATGCGCGAGCTCCTCGCGCGCCTCGAAGCCGAGCATGCGGCGCCGCCCGAGGCGGGACGCTTGTGCCGGGGCACGCTCCTCTCGCGCGCGCAGTACCTCGCCGACGTGAGCGAAGGCTGGGACGACGCGCGCCTCTGGCCCGCGGGCAGCATGACGTCCGAGGAGATCGCGCGCTGGACCGCCGCGATCGACCAGCCGCCCCCGCACCCCTGAGCCTCGCGACCCGGTGAGCACGATTCCGGTTGGCTTGTTTCGAGCGATTTGCCAACCATGTTGTCAAAATTTCCGTGTAGCTGAATAAAAACACCCAAAACCGACAAAATAGGACGGCATCCCTTTTGCGAAGAGGGTGGACGCGCTGCTGCTGAGGCAGCCAACCGCCAGGCACCTCGCAAGTTGAGAAAGGGAGCCCCCATGAACCGCCGTCCTCTTCGTCCAGGTCTTCCGGGCGTCTTCGCTGCCACCTCCAGCGTCGTCTTCCCCGGCCTCGTCACCGTCGCCGTCTCCGGGCTCGTGGCCATGGGTTGCCTGGACCGACCCATCGACGTCGTCGATCCGCGCATCACCTCGACCATCGTCGAGGTCGTCCCGCACAGCGGCGTCGACAAGATCGACATCGTCCTCGGCATCGACAACTCGGCCTCCATGGCCGACAAGCAGCAGATCCTCGCCCAGGCCGTCCCCGACCTCGTCGAGAGCCTCGTGAACCCGCCGTGCATCGACGAAGCAGGCTTGCCCCTCCCGGACGCAAACCAGCCGACGAGCCCCAAAGAGGACTGCCCCAAGGATTCGCGTCGCGAGTTCGAGCCCGTGCTCGACATCCACATCGGCATCGTCTCGTCGAGCCTCGGCGGCCACGGCGGCGCGGTTTGCCCCGACATCCAGGCCGAACCGAACTGCAACAACGAGAAGGTCTCCAAGAACGATCGAGGTCACCTCCTCTCGCGCGCCGATGCCTGCGTCGCCGGCGAGGTTGTCCCGACGTACGCCGACAAGGGCTTCCTCGCGTGGGATCCCGAGCAGAAGCTGAACCCGCCGGGCGAGGAGAACCTCGGCACGCTCGACGGCTCCGTGCCCGGCCTCGTGCCCGCGCTCGCCGACATGGTCAACGGCACCGGTCAGGTCGGCTGCGGCTATGAATCCCAGCTCGAGAGCATCTACCGCTTCCTCGTTGACCCCGAGCCCTACGACACCATCGAGGCATCGTCCGGCTACGTGAAGGTGAGCGGCACGGACGACGCCCTGCTCAAGCAGCGCAAAGACTTCCTCCGGCCCGACTCGCTCGTGGCGATCTTGATGCTGAGCGACGAGAACGACTGCTCGATCAAGGAGACCGGCTTCTACTACCGCGCCTCGCACTCCGACGCGATGCCGCGCCCGCGCGCCGAGTGCGCGATCGATCCGAACGACAAATGCTGCAGCTCCTGCGGCCTGAAAGCCCCCGAGGGGTGCCCCACGGATCCGGGGTGCTTCGACGCCAATGGCGACGTCATGGTGCTGACCAAGTCCCAGGACGCCGTCAACCTGCGTTGCTTCGACCAGAAGCGCCGCTTCGGCGTGGACTTCCTCTACCCGACGGACCGCTACGTGAAGGCGTTCTCGAGCCTCGAGATCTCGACGCGCAGCGGCGAGATCGTGGAGAACCCGCTCTTCCCCAAGGCGCGCCCCGCCGAGGGCGTGCCCGTCGTGCGCACGCCGGACCTCGTCTTCATCGCCGGCATCGTCGGCGTGCCGTGGCAGGACATCGCCCGCGATCCCGCAGACCTCAAGAAGGGGATCAAGAACGCGCGCGAGATGGGCGCGGACGGGACCTGGGACATGATCCTCGGCAACCCCGCGCAGGGCGTTCTGCCGACCGATCCGCTCATGCACGAGTCGCCCGACCCGCGCCACGGCAAGCACCCGATCACCGGCGAGCAGACCGACATGACCCCGGAGTCGCCGCTCGGCAACTCGATCAACGGGCACGAGTACGACACGCTGGGCGACGATCTCCAGTACGCGTGCATCTTCAAGCTGCCGCAGGCGACCGATTGCGAGAACGATCCGAAGTGCTCCGAGTGTCGCGACGGCACGGCGAACAGCCCGCTCTGCGATCCGGCCGACCCCATGATGCAGGTCCGCGCCAAGGCCTACCCCGGCCTGCGCCAGCTCGACGTGCTCCGCGGCCTCGGCGATCAGGGCATCGTCGGCTCGGTTTGTCCGAAGCAGGTCGAGGATCGCACCTCGTCCGACTACGGCTACCGCCCCGCGATCGGCGCGCTCATCGATCGGCTGAAGAGCAAGATCGGCGGCCCCTGCCTGCCGCGTACGCTCGACCGCAACGAGAAGGGCGCCGTGAACTGCCTGCTCCTCGAGGCGCGCGCGACCGGCGGAGCTTGCTCGTGTGACTCCGAGCATGCCCGCATCCCCGTTGATCCCTTGCACGCGGCCGCGATCGACGAGGCCAAGGCCCGCTCGCCCGAGTCGAACTGGGACTGCTTCTGCCAGATCCCGCAGCTCGAAGGGGAGGACCTCGCCATCTGCCAGAACGACGTCTCGGATGACCCGGTCACGCCCGCCGGCGAGCCCGTCAGCGGCTTCTGTTACGTGGATGCCTCGACCGACCCGGCCGTCGGCAACCCCGCGCTGGTCGCCCGCTGCGCCGCGTCCGAGCGCCGCATGATCCGCCTCGTCGGTGAGGGTGAACCCTCCCAGGGCGCCACCCTCTTCGTCACCTGCTCGGGGGATTCCAGCCCCTGAGCGGACCCGGACGCACCTTCCCGTCACTGCCCTGCGTTGACGCGCGCTCGGTCCCGGGCGAGACCCGTACCGAGCAGCGCGAAACCGGAGTCTTCACCGCATGGGCACGATCATCCGCCATACCTTCCTGGACTCGAACGGCATCCGCATGCACGTGACGGATGCGGGCCGTGGCTATCCGATCCTCCTCTGCCACGGCTTTCCGGAGCTCTGGTACTCCTGGCGCCGCCAGATCCACGCCCTCGCCGAGGCGGGCTTCCGCGTCCTCTGCCCGGATCTGCGCGGGTTCGGGGGGACGGACGCGCCCGAGGAAATCGAGAGCTACGTGATGCGCGAGCTCGTCGAGGACATCCACGGCCTCTTCGACGCGCTCGGCATCGACAAGGCGGGCGTGGTCGGGCACGACTGGGGCGGCGCGCTCGCGTGGCAGTTCGCGCTGCGCCATCCCGAGCGCACCGAGCGCGTGGCGAGCCTCAACACCCCGTACCTCCCGCCGGGCCCGCAGGCGCCGAGCCTCATGTACCGCGACGCGTTCGGCCTCACGGACAAGACGTTCTACATGCGCCACTTCCAGGAGCCGGGCGTCGCCGAGCGCGAGCTCGAGGCCGACGTGCGCGACACGTTCCAGAAGCTCATGCGCCCTGCGAAATACGCCGACGCCGTGGCGTCGTTCATGACCGTAGGAAATGGCTCCTCGTTGCTCGACAAGATCGGCCCCGGCGAGACGTTCCTTTCGAAGATCGACCTCGACACGTACGTCCGCATCTACAAGCGCACCGGCTTCCGGGGCGGCCTGAACTGGTACCGCGCGATGGATCTCTCGTGGGAGGAGGAGCGCGAGCTCCCGTCGACGATCGACCTGCCCGCGCTGCTCGTGGTCGCGGACAAGGATCCGGTCCTGCGGCCCGAGATGGCCGAGCTCTCGAGGCCGCACGTGAAGAACCTGCGCATCGAGCGCATCGCGGACTGCGGCCACTGGACGCAGCAGGAGAAGCCCGGCGAGGTGGCGAGCCTCCTCATCGACTTCTTCGGCGACCTCCGCGATCCCGCGATGGACTGACGGCGAACCCAGGTTCGTTGGTGCAGAAACCATTCGCGCGTGGCGCCCGCGAGGCCACGCGTCTCGTTCAGGCCGAGCGCGCGATCCGCCGGAATTTCTCAGCGATGCGCCAGGCGATGCGCGTCGCCATGGCCATGATCGGCACCTGCGAGTTCACGCCGATGCTCGTCGGCAGGATCGAGCCGTCGGCCACGAAGAGCCCCGGCAGCTCGTAGGTCTGGCCGTCCGGATCCACGACCCCGCGCCGCGGATCGTTCGCGGCGCGCGCGCTCCCGAGCGGGTGGAACGCCATGCATTCGAGGCGGCGCGCGTCGTAGTTCGATCGTTCGAGCGCGAGCGCGTCGTCCATCGTGCGCACCGGATCTGCGCCCGTCACCGACGTGTAGACCTCGCGCGCGCCGGCCGCGAGCGCCATCTCCGACACGATCGTGATCCCGCGCCGCAGCCGCGCGAGGTCCCGCGGCGCCATCGCGTACGTCAGGATCGGCTCGCGTCCCGGCCCTGTTCGCACCGTGCCTCCGCCCTCGTCGTGCACCATCGCGCCGAACACCGCGAGCCTCTTGACCTCGCGCGCCATACGCCGGAGCCGCGGGCCCACGCCCGGCATGCCTGCCGCGAGCACGTTCACCGCGCTGTACACGCCGACGAGCTTGATCCCTTCGGGCGCGAAATCGTCCGAGTACACGCTCTGCATCGCGCCGTCCCAGCCGCCGATCTCGTCGTCGAACATCGCCACGCAGCGCACGCCCGGGTGCAACGTCACCCGTCGCCCGAGCTTCTCGCTCGCCCGCCCGACGCCGCTCGCCCCGAGCAGGAGCGGCGTGTGCAGCGTCCCGCAAGCCGCCACGACCACCGGCGCGCGCACCACGAACCGGAACGACGGCCGCCCGCCCGCGCCGCCGAGCAGCCGTCCCTCGACGCCCGCTGTGCGCCCGTGCTCGGTGAGGATGCGCGTCGCGAGCGCGTCCGACACGATGCGCGCCCCGCGCGCGAGCGCGCTCGGCAGGTAGGAGATGTCCACCGATCGTTTTGCGCCTGCGGGGCAGGTGAAGTTGCACCGCGCGTTGCCCTCGCACGCCTCGGCGTTGCGGCGCATGGGCTTCATGGTGATCCCGAGCTTCTCGGCGCCCTCGACGAACTTCAGCGTCGATCGCGAGCGCAGCGCGGCCGGCACCTCGCGCACGGCGAGCCGCCGCTCGACGTCCTCGTAGGCCGGCTCGAGCGCGCGCTCGGAGAGCGCGTCGAGCCCGAGATCGGTGACCCAGTGATGATGCACGTCGCTCGGGATCCGGAAGCAGACGCCCCCCGTCAGCAGCGACGAACCTCCCACGGCGCGGCCCATGGTGATCGCGATGATCGGCGTCTGCCCGATGCCGAACGCCGTGGCCATCCCGGACTCGCGGAAGAGCCGGCGCAGCGCCTCGCTCGGCCGGAACCGCTGGTACTCCTCGGGCCGGTAATACGGCCCCTCTTCGAGCACGATCACCCGCAGGCCCGCCTCGGCGAGCAGCGTCGCGACGACCGAGCCACCCGCGCCCGACCCGACCACGACCACGTCGCACGACGCGTCGAACGGCCCCGACAAATCCCGCCCGTGGACGACGGGTTCGCCCGATGGAAGGTCGCTCATGGCGCCCGCTCCGGCGCGGTGGGCAGCCGCCTTCGTGCTGTGGTGCTCGGCCGATCGAACCCCGTCGAGGTGAGCTCCTCGCCCTCCTCGAACACGGCCACGCTCGTCGGCACCTTGAAGGCCACGAGCAGCATGGCGAAGAGCCCGAACCGGCTCCGTTCGAGCGCCTCCAGGTAACTGACCCGCCGCGCGATGGGCAGCCGGCTCATGCGGGAGAAGGCGCCGATCACGAAGAGCGGCATCATCTCCAGCAGCCACGTGAGCACCGCGAAGCCACGGCGTAGATCGCCGCTCGCGCGCCCGACGGAATGGTCGAGCCACGACGCGGCGCGCTCGCAGACGGCAGGGCTCGCCGGCACGATCGCGCCCTTTTCGTCCTCGTCCGCGTACATGGCCTCTGCGTAGGCGAAGACCACCCGACGCGCCCGGGGCGACAGGCCCCGCACGGGCCAATCGAGCCGATCGAGCGCGACGTCGGTCCTCGACGGCTGTCCCGAAGCGACGTCCGACATCGGGCGAAGCGTAGCACTTGTTCGAGAGAATACAGGTTAAAGGGCCGACGAAACCATGCGGCGGGGGGACAAACGCAAAACGCCCCGGGGTTTCCCGGGGCGTTCGACGG
The DNA here is from genome assembly GCF_005144585.1 of Polyangium fumosum. Classification (GTDB taxonomy): domain Bacteria; phylum Myxococcota_A; class Polyangia; order Polyangiales; family Polyangiaceae; genus Polyangium; species Polyangium fumosum. The sequence continues at coordinate 14,364 of NZ_SSMQ01000047.1, forward strand.
GGTGTACTCGCCGAGATCAGTCGATCAGAAGGGGAGGACGCACTGCGTGACGCAGCTACCGCCGTTGCCACCCCAGATGCTCACCGTGCCCTTCGGCGCAAGGATACCGCCGCAGGTCGTGACCTCGACGGCGTTCGGCGGGCAGGGGGGCTCCTCGTCCGGAACGCAGATGCACTCCGGCGGGGCGATGATCGACTGAACGCCGCCCGGCGCCTTCACGCTGCATTCCTCGTGCTCGCCAGGCGGGCACGGATCGTCGCTCGGCGGCTCCTCGACCGGGGGCTCCTCGACCGGGGGCTCCTCCGGCGGCGGCTCGCACTCGCAGGGCGGCGCGACGATGTTCGACGCGCTGCCAACGACCGACGGGCACTCGCAAGGCGGCTCGGCGAGCGACTGCTCGCTCTGCCCAACCCGCTCCCCCTCGCTGACGCTACACCCAGCGGCGAACGCGAAGAGAGAAGCCATCGCAAAGAGCCCGGTGATCGAACGAAGCGTATTCATGGAACGACTCCTACGCGCATTCTCTCGCGCGTCATGAGAACCAGAAACTTCGGATACACGTTCACCGCACAGTGACGCAGCAAGCCGTGAACCCGAATACCTGCGGAGCCCAATTTGGAGTTCCGCGATGACTCTTCTTCTTACCAGCTCCCCTCCCGGAAGAGCAAGGACTTTCGTTTTCCAGCGCTCTCGGCCCGGAGCGATGAGCAGGAATGTGTCACGGACGCCGCTTCGTACGTTTGAACTTCCGTAATGGGACCGTCCGCAGGCATCATGGGGGATTTGGCGCTCGTCCCGACGGCTTCTTTGCAGTTCTTCACGGCCGGCCCCGCAGGGCCTTCATGAAGCGCACGCAAGCTCGGATGACGGCCGGTTTCATGGGCCTGGTACTCTGTCATCGCCATGGCGCTCCGCGTGCTCCTCATCGACGACGACGTCCGGCTCTTCGACCTCCTGTCGAGTTACCTCGAACAGAATGGATTCCACGTGACCGGAGCCCCGGACGGACCCCGCGGGCTCGCCGCGTTGGAAGCCGGCACGTTCGACGTCGTGCTCCTCGACGTGATGATGCCCGGGATGGACGGGATCGAGGTCTGCCGCCGGATCCGACAGAAAAACACGATCCCCGTCCTCATGCTCACGGCGCGCGGCGACGAGACGGATCGTGTCGTCGGCCTGGAGATCGGCGCCGATGACTACGTCGCCAAGCCCTTCAGCCCGCGCGAGCTCGTCGCCCGCATCAAGGCCGTGCTCCGCCGGGCCCGCCCCGAGGTCGCCGGCGAGCGGATCGTCGCGGGCGACATCGTGATCGACGTGCCCGGCCGGGTCGTCACGCGCGAGGGCGAGCTCGTGGAGCTCACGGGCCTGGAGTTCGATCTGCTCTGCGCGCTCGCCCGACGCCCGGGGCGCGTGGTGGCGCGCGATGCGCTGCTCTCGGAGGCGGGGCGCGGGGACGTGATCGTTGGGGAACGAACGGTCGACGTGCACATCTCGCACCTCCGGCAGAAGCTCGGCGATGATCCGCGTTCGCCGCGGCTCATCAAGACGGTGCGCGGCGTTGGCTACGTACTGGCGAAAGAAAAGTCGTGAATCGTCTGTCGTGTTACGTGCGCGCCCGGTTGCAGCGCCGCCTCTTCTTGTGGTTCGGCGTGGCGATCCTGCTTTCGGGCGTGGCGTTCTCGATCGTGATGCTGCTCGTCTCGGCCCCGGGGGGTCCGGCCTGGGCACGCGAGATGGGCCGCGCGCGTGTCTTCTTGGGCGCGCGCTTCGGCGAGGTGTGGAACGACGACCGGGCCCGCGAGGCGCTCGCCCGCGCGATCGCAGACGACCTCGAAGTGAGCGTGATCCTGCGGAACACGAGCGGCGCCGAGCTCCAGGCGTTCGGCCACGGCTGCGGGCGGAAGGCGTGGACGCTCGATGCGCCCGCGGTGCGCGAGGGGCACCGGCTCGGGTTCGTGACGATCTGCGCCGAGCGTCCGCGCGTCGCCGGCCCGTTGCGCTGGCTCGCGCCGCTCGTGGCGGCGGGCATCATCCTGTGGGCGCTCTCGGGCACGGTGGCGCGCAGGCTCTCGCGCCCGCTCGAAGAGCTCGCGCGCGTCGCGGGCGAGATCGGTCACGGCAACTATGGCGCGCGGGCGCGGATGGGCCGGCACGATCACGGCGAGGCGGTCGTGCTCTCGGTGGCGATGAACGAGATGGCCGCGCGGATCGAGCGGCAGATCAGCGATCAGCGTGAGCTGCTCGCGGCGGTCTCGCACGAGCTGCGCACGCCGCTCGCGCGGATCCGCCTGCTCACGGAGCTCACGCGGGATGGCGTGAACGTGCAGAAGAACCTCGACGAGCTCGATCGCGAGATCTTCGAGATCGACGCGCTCGTCGGGGATCTGCTCGCGCAGAGCCGGCTCGATTTCACGGCGCTCGCGAAGGAGCGGCTCGATCCGGTGGAGATGGGCCTGCGCGCGCTCGACCGCGCGGGGATCGGCGCGGAGATGCTCGTCGTCGAAGGGACCCCCGAGCCGGTCCTCGCCGATCCCACGCTCTTCGCGCGGGCGCTCGCGAATTTGATCGACAACGCGAAGAGGCACGGGGGCGGCGTGGTCGCGCTCCGGATCACCGGGGCGCCCGGCGTGGTCGTGTTCGAGGTCGAGGACGCGGGCCGTGGCCTCGAGCCGGGTGAAGAGAAGCGGATCTTCGAGCCGTTTTATCGGCGTCCCGACGAGAAGGCGCGGGAGCAGGGCTCGCTCGGGCTCGGGCTCGCCCTGGTCTCGCGGATCGCCGAGGCGCACGGCGGCAGCGCGCGCTCCGCGAACCGGGAGGAAGGCGGCGCGCGGATCGGCCTCGAGCTTCCGACGGCCCCGCGCCCAAGGGCGTGACGGCTGTGCTAAGCGTGGCGCCGATGTTCCACGTCGAGGCCATTTCGGTTCGCCCCCTGTCGGTCCCGCTGCACGATCCCTTCGTCATCGCGACGGGGCGCGTGACCGTGACGCGCTCGGCGGAGGTGCGCGTCACGCTCGCCGCGGCCGGCGCGCGGGCCGAGGGGCTCGGCGAAGGCGCGGCGCTCTGGCCGGTCACGGTCGAGGATCAGCCGGACGTGCTCGCGGCGCTCGCTGCCGCCGCGGAGCGTTTGTCCGGCCAGTCGATGGTGCTCCCGCAGGTGGACGGCGAGCGCGGGGTCTCGCTCGCGGGCCTCGTGGAGCTCGGGGCGGCGCTCGACGAGGTGCTCGCTGGGAAGCCGGTGGCGCGGGCGGCGCTGGAGACGGCGCTGCTCGACGCGTGGGCGCGGCTCGTCGGGATGCCGCTTCGGCGCCTGCTCGGCGGAGCGCGGGGCGAAGCGACGCGCTGGCTGGAGACGGACATCACGATTCCGATCGCCGAGCCCGCGCGGATGGCCGAGCTCGCGCAGGGCTGGGCGGCGCGGGGCTTTCGCCATTTCAAGGTGAAGGTCGGCAAGGACATGGCCGAGGACCTCGCGGCGCTTTTCGCCATCCAAAGCGCCGTGCCCGACGCGAGGTTTCGGATCGACGCGAACGCGGGGTTCTCCGCAGCGCAGGCCATCGCGATGGGGCGCGCCGTGGAGGCCCGAGGGCTCGTCGTCGAATGCTGGGAGCAGCCCTGCGCCGCGGACGACCTCGAAGGAATGGCGGAGGTGGCCGCGGCGCTCGCGCCGCCGGTGATTGCGGACGAGTCCGTGAAGACGCTCGCCGATCTCGGGCGGGTGCGCGCGGCGCGGGCCGCGGATGGGGTGAACCTGAAGCTCGTGAAATCGGGCGGGCCGCTCGGGGCGCTCGCGATCGGGCGGGCGGCAAGCGAGGCGGGGATGCCGATCATGATCGGCGGAATGGTGGAGACGCGGCTCGGCATGACGGCCGGCGCGCACGTGGCGGCGGCGCTCGGGGGCGTGGATTTCGTTGATCTCGATACGGCGTGGCTGCTCGACGGGGATCCCTACCGCGGTGGATACGAAGCCGACGGCCCGCGGTACGAGCTTTCGGCGGAGCCGGGGCTCGGCGTGATGGCTATCGGGTGATCAAGACGGGCAAACCATCCCCGTCGTCGAGCACGCGGCCGAGGGCCACGTCGCGATAACCTTCGCCCGCCCTCCTCTCCTGCCGCGCCGTCCCCCAGGCCTCGATTTCGTCGCCTTCTCGAAGGCAGGTCTCGGCGAGATCGACGAAGCGAGGTTCAACGCGGAGTCCGCGCGCGGAGAGAAATGCCTCAATGCGCGCGGCCGCTTGGGGGGCGAGCGACCGTGCCCTCTCCTCGGGTGTTCCGAGCGCGACGGCAACACGTTCGCCGCGGACCTCCACCGATTCGGCGCCGTCCACGAGGGTCATGCAAACGGCCTCGCCGTCGTCGAGGAGGAGATCGTCGATGCGGCCCACGAGCCGGAACGCGAGGCAGGGTTTGCCCGAGAGCGGGGCGATGAGCGCGGGCTTCGAGCCGCGTGACACGCGTCCCCGCGCCGAGGCGCGCGCGGCGCGGAGCGGCTCGACCGAGGGCGTGTCCTCGATACGCGCGCTTTTTCGTGCGTCGAGGAGCCGAAGGGCCGCGACGAGCCGCTCGGTGATGCGGGTGGAGGCATAAAGCGGGAAGATCAGGGCGATCCTCGCCACCACGGCGAGGGGGATCATCATGACGAACAGGGGGCCGACGGAGTTTGCGAAGGCCTTCCAGCTCGTGAACGCGACCACGGGTCTCGACGCCGTCACCTCGGCGATCCCCATCGCCGCCACCAGCATGAGCAGCGGGATGCGCAGGCGCGGCTTCTGGGTTCCCTTGTGCCACGCGTCGAGCTTCCCGTGGAGGGCATCGAGGCGCTCGGTAGCTCGACGCAGCAAGCTCCGCCGAAGGGGCGTGGGGAGGGGCAGCGGCACGAGGAGCGGCGGAGGCAGGGGCTCGTAGCGAAAGCGGCGATAAATGGCGAACGTGAGGAGGACGAGCCCTGCCCAGAGGCCCCACGGGAGCGCGAGCAGCATGCACCAGATGCCGAAAAAGCACAGGCCCGCGAGCAGCAAGAGCCCGACCCCGAGGGCGTTTTGCTCGAAGCTGGGTACGTGGACCACCTGATCCCACAGGAAAAACGCGTCGACCACCACCGAGAAGAGGAGGCCGAGGGCCGCGGGCACGTAGAGCGCGAGGGTGCGCGCGACGTCGAGCCACCTGTCCATTTCGACACGCCCACGCAGGGTCCGCAGCGCGTCCGCGGCGGGCAGGGTCGCGGCGCGGCAGCGCGGGCAAACTGAATCCGTCGCCGGGAGGCGGAGCTTGCAGCCGAGGCAGGCCTTGTCGAGATCGTTGCGCACGCGATGCGTCAGTCTACCGCCCTGAACGGGTGGCGCGCGAGGGGCGCGAAGGCGCGTCGTTCGGGCAGGTTTCCGCCCTCCGCGGCGTCTTGTGGGGGCGCGCGGCCCGTGTACGCTTACCTTGAACGCATTCAGGGAGGTATGAATGTCCGAAGGACCGCTTGTCTCGCCGCAGCTCGTCATTCACAGCCGCATGCTCTACACGAGCTGGATCCCCGCCGATCCCAAGGCCTGCGCGCGCCTCTTGCCGGCCACGCTCCGCCCGGCGAAGAACCACGCGATCTACATGAACCAATACGTGGTCGATTCGCCCGAGCAGACGACGGGCTTTGGCGCGTATTCGCTCACGTACCTCGGGCTCGATCTCGACGGCCACGTCGCGCCCGACGGCGTGACCCCGGGCCGGTTTTTCACGCATTATCTGAACTCGTCCGAGCGCGTCCGCACCTACGCGCGCGAGCGCGGCGTGCCGGCCTCGTCCGGCGAGACCTCGCTCGCCATCGAGAACGACATCCTGACGGCCACGACCTCCGTGGACGGCGTCCCCGTGATCCGCTCCCGCGCCCGCGTGGGCAAGGAGATCGGCATGGTCGCCCGTGGCCACCTCTTTTATCTGACGCGCCTCGGCCATCGCATCCTGGGCGGGCGATATCCGTACATCGGGGATCTCGTGACCCCGTTCGAGGTGCTCTCGATCGAGATGCTCGCCCCCGATCATCCGGTGTATGCGCTGCGCCCCGCGTCGCCGCTCCAGGTCGTGCCGGGCGCTTGTTTTTATTCGCCGAGCGACTCGTTCGTGTATCCCGGCGGCGAGGTGGACCTCGGCCCCGCCGGCCATTGAGCGGCGGGGCTCGAGGCGCGGAATCCGGTCAGTCTTCGTTGCCGTGCACGGGGTCGGTCCTCGGCTTGCCGCGGAGGAAGGCCCCGACGGTGACCACGTCGTAGGCGTTTTCCCAGTGCTCCGTGATCAGGCCCCCGCGGAATCGCCACACCCCGCAGAAGGGCACCGCGAGCGTCGCCCCGTCGCGGTGGGCCCGCAAAACGCCGAAGACGGCGCCGAAATGGTCGTTCGCGACGATGTGCTCCACGTCCATCACCAGGGTGCCGCCGGTCATGCGGACGAGCTCGCGCTCGTGGGCGACGGCGGCCTCCCTGCCGACGGCGCGGCCGGCGGCGGCATCCCGGACAAATGCCCGATCGGCCTTGTGCAGGACCATATCGTCGGCCGCGTACTCCCCGATGCGCGTCAGATCGTCGTAAATGGCGCGCAGCGATCGGACGTTCGGATGCAGGGCGGCGGGATTCATGACTGCTCCTGGGTGGAAGACTCGGCGGGCGGCGTCGGACGCCACGTCGGCACGCTCGCGGCAATGTTCGCGATTTCGAGCATCTCCTTGTCGTCCAGCTTGACCTGCGCGGCGCGGAGGTTCTCCTCCAGGTGGGTGATGGAGGAGGTGCCGGGGATCGCGAGAATGGCCGGGGACTTGTGCAAGAGCCAGGCGAGGGCGAGCTGGGCGGGCGTGAGGGCGCGCTTGCGGGCAAACCCGGCGAGGATGCTGTTCGGCCCGGCGAGGGCGCCGTGTCCCATGGGGAACCACGGGATGAACGCGATTCCGCGCTCCTCGCAATAACGCAGGACCGGCTCCCCGGCGCGGTCCGCGACGTTGTAGAGGTTCTCCACGGCGACGATCTCGGTCATCGCGAGCGCCCTTTCGAGTTGCTCGATCGAGACCTCGGGTTGCCCGGAGAGCGCGATATGGCGGATCTTGCCCTGCTCCCGGAGCCGGACGAGCTCGCCGAGCTGATCGGCCAGCGGGACGGCCGGGTCGATGCGGTGGAGCTGATAGAGATCGATTCGCTCGACCCCGAGGTTGCGCAGGCTCATCTCCACCTGCTGGCGCAGATATGCCGGGCGCCCGCAAGGGACGATGTACGGCTGGTCGCGGCGCGTCCAGTCCTCCGGTCCGGAGCGCAAGAGCCCACCCTTCGTGGTGATCACGAGCCCCGCGGGATAGGGGTGCAGGGCGCGGCGGATGATCTGCTCATTGGCGTCCGGGCCATAGGAATCGGCCGTGTCGATGAAATTGACGCCGAGGTCGACCGCGCGGCGCAAGAGCCGGATGGCCGCGTCCGGGTCGGTCGGCGGTCCCCACATGCCGGGCCCGGTCAAGTACATGGCGCCATAGCCGAGGCGTCGCACGGGAAGGTCGCCGCCGAGATGGAACGTCGACGACGGAGCTTTCAGCGCAGTATTCATGGCAGTTCCCCCTCCTGTCTTCTCGATGCACGACGGCGGCAAAATGCCCGCCGTCCTTGTCGGCCGTCCTAGGCCCTCCAGGAACCGACGGCCATTTCCGCCGTGATTCCAGGGCCGAACCCTGCGATGACTCCATGCCCGCCGTCGTGAACGTGGTTGTCCGCGAACAGCCGTCCAATGGAGTCGAGCACCACCACGCTGGCGATGTTGCCGTATTCCGTCAACGTCGCCCGGCTGTACCGGAACGACTCCTGCGGTACGCCGAGGTACTTGCACAGATCGTTGAGGATGCGCGGCCCGCCGGCGTGAATGATGTAGAAATCCAGGCTGCCTACGTCCCAGCCGTGACGTTCGACGAGCTCCCGCAGCACGGGCGCGAGAGGCTTCATCGTCCCCGGGACGCGCTTGTCGAGCCTGAAATGGAATCCCGTTTCTTTCACGAGATACGAGATCCAATCCTCGGTGTTCGGGATGAGATACGCCGCATTCCGCTCCAGCCGGATGCCCTTGCCACCGCTGCCCCGGACGACGACCGCGCCCACCGCGTCGCCGAAGAGCCCGTCGGAGAGGAGCGAGCCGACGTCGTCGTCGGGCGGCTGGTAGCATAACGAGCAGAACTCGCAGGCCACGATGAGCACGTTGCTGCCGGGATGCGCCACGCAGAAGTCGTGCGCGCGGCTGATGGCCGCCGCTCCGGCCGCGCACCCGAGCTGCGCGATCGGGATCTGCCGCGTGTCGTGACGGAAGCCCATGGCATTCACGAGCCAGGCCGTCATGGCCGGCATCATGAAGCCCGTGCACGAGACATAGATGATCGCGTCGATGTCCTGCGCCGTCAGTTCTGCATGTTCGAGCGCTTTTCGTATCACCGGAGGTACCCGGTGCTTGGCCTCGGCTTCGTAAATCTTGTTGCGGCTCTCGAAGCCATGGTGCTCGAGGGTCTGCTCGAGCGGCTGTACGATGTGCCGCTTCTGCACCCCGGTGCTGCTGATGAGCCGCATCGCGAGCCTCAACTGCGGTTTGCCCGCGTGGAGCTGCTCAGCCATCTTCAGCGTGTCTGCCATCGTGACGATGTTCTCCGGAACCGCGACTTCCGGCCTGCACAAGGTGGCCATGATCCCCTCCATGTGTTCGACGCCCGAGAAAGGTCCGGTCGAAGAAAATAATCGCGTGGCCAGCGACGGTGTCTTCTGCCAGGACGAGAACGAACTCTGTGAAAATGGGAGACCGATCCCGTTCACACGGCGTTTCCGCGGGCCCGGACGCCGGGAAGGCTCGCTCTCGACGACATCATTTGGCCTCTTCCCCTGGAGCTTTTCGTGATTCTCGCAGGGCCGCCGCCGCATCCGATTTCGCATATCGCAGGTTCGCGATGACCAGGTCCAAGAGCTCGGTCGCGAAGGTGATGACGTCACGAGCCTGGTACCCAGCGTTCATGAAATCGCGGAACATGGTCTTCGCGAGGACGTGGATCTCCGCGCCTGACATCGATCCTCGTACGGCGCGCGATTCGTCGCTGTCTTCCGGCGGCATGGCCCTGCTCTCCGATCTCTCCGCTCGTGGGAAGACCCATCGATTGCACGGAAGCGAGCAAGCTCCAGACCAGGCGAGCGCGCCCCGGGCGTGGATGAAATTACGGTCGCCGGACTCCACCGTTGTCGCTCATTCAATCGATGAGCGCGAGCGCGACTACGTCTTGTGCGGCATTGTGGGATATCGCGCGAGGCGGCCGGGTAAATGCTGCGCGTTTCATTCGCGGCATATGGGTGCGCCTTGCCCGGCCTCGCTCCGCCGCCGTGGCCATCTTCGAGGGTAGATGCCGGGTCGGGAGCGGTCCCTCTCCACTACGCGCGCCCCCCTCAGCCGCATGGACGGCGCCGTCCTCCGCCACGGGGCCCCTCGCCCTTGCGCGCGTCGGGAGCCGCGCAATCGTCCGTCCGCGTCGCAGATAGTCGCTGCGTCCGCCGCCGTCGTGCCGCGCCGCGCGTGCACATCCGCGCGCTCCGCCCGAAGCGGTTCGGGCGATGCTCCAGGAGGGTCGCTTTCATCCACGCTCGGCAGGTCGCCGAGGGGGCCGATCAGAGGTGCGATTTCAGGAATGCGAGCGTGAGCGCCCAGGCCTGGGACGCGGCGGCCGCGTTGTAATTGCTGCGCGCGTCGCAGAAGAAGCCGTGATCGTGCTCGGAGAACTCGATGTTGACGAAGGGCTTTCCGTGCTTCCGCAGCGCGTCGACCGTGCTCTGCGCCGCCTCCTGCGGGATGAACGGATCCTTGCCGGCCCAGATGAGCAGGATGGGCCCCGCTTGCGTCGCGGCATAAGAGAGCTTGTCGGGCGCGATGCTCCCGTAAAAGGAGACCGCGCACTTGAGCGGGGCGACGCCGTTCGTCACGAACGAGAGGCGCCCGCCCATGCAGAACCCGAGCGCGGCGACGCGGGCCTCCGCCACGGCCGGGTGCTTGGCGAGGTAGTCGGCGGCGGCGCGCACGTCGGCCTCACTCTGCTCGCCCTTGTATTGACCCGCGAGCTTCAGGCTGGGGGCGAAGTCCGCGTAGTTGCCCTCGTAGCCGGGCGTGGTGCGGTGGAAGAGATCCGGCGCGAGCGTTACGTACCCCTCGCGCGCAAAGCGCTCGGCGACGTCGCGGATGTGCGCGTTGACGCCGAAGATCTCCTGCAGGATCAGAATCGCGGGGCGGGGCCCGTCGCCCTCGGGCCGGCAGAGATAGCCGTCCATCGTGGTGCCGTCGGCGACGGGGATCTGAACACGCTCGGTGCGAATGGTCATCGGTTTCTCCTTCAAGGGGTTTGGCTAGGCGAACTCGACGCAGGGGTTTGGCCCGGCTCTTTCGTCGGAGCCGGCTCGGCGTCGGGCTTCGCGCGGAGGACGAGCCAGAGCGCCGCGGGCAAGGCGGTGAAGTCCGCGATCATCGAGAGGACGAAGGCCACGGCGGAGAGGAGGCCGAACTGCCGGATCGGCGGCAGATCCGCCATCCCGAAGGCTACGAAGCCGCCCGCGTTGATGAGCGTCGCGAAGAAGATCGCACGGCCCGAGACGAAGAGCGTGTGCCGGAGCGCCTGCTCCACGGAGCCTGCCTTTCGGCCCTCCTGGAAGTGATAGAAGAAATGGATCTGGTCGTTCTCGCTCGTCCCGAGCACGGTCGACGCGATCAGGATCGTCGCGACGTTCAGCGTCATGCCGGAGATGCGCATCACGCCGAACATGACGAGGATCGCGAAGAGCGAGGGGATCATGGCCATGAGCCGCGCCGCCCCGCTCCGGAACACCACGAGGAACGTGACGAAGATGATGCCGACCGTGAGCTCGAAGCTCTCGACCAGCGTGGGCACGAGGCTCTGCGAGACGCGCGCCTGGAGCGGCGCCATGCCCACGGTCCGGAGCTCGAACTCCTTCAACGCAGGGTTCTTCGCGACGGCATTCTTCCAGTGCTTGTCGATGCTCGCCTGGAGCCGCTCGAAGGCCTCGTGCTCGGTCGCCTTCGAGATGATCGTGAAATGCGTCTGGCCGAGGCCGTTTTTCTGGACGAACCGGCCGAGGAGCGGATCCACGGGCGCGAGGGACTCCAGCGTGCCCGCGAGCTCGTCGAGCGCCTCGGGGTCCTTGGGGAACGCATCGCCCGCGCCGCCGAGGTACTGCATCATGCGCAGGATCGTGGTCGGGCCGATCGCCGCGCCGACCTCGGGATCGGCGACGAGCCCCTCGTGAAACGCCTGAAATCCTTTCAGCGCGTCGGGCTCGGAGACGCTGCCGACCCCGCCTTTGAGCCAGACCTCGGTGACGGAGAGCCCGGGGATCTTCGTCTCGATGGCCTTCGTGTCCGCATAAAGCCGTGATCCCGAGTTGATGTATTCGACGGGATCGGTGAGCAGCCGCATCGGCTTGACGACGCCGGGCAGCCCGAAGAGCGCCACTGCGCCCGCGAAGGAGAGCACGATCGAGCCGAGGACGAGCGGCCAGCGATACCGATAACTCCACCGGGGCAGCGCCTCCGTGAGGCGGACGAACCACGCCGCCGCGACCTTTTGCTCGATCGCGGTCGGGGTCTTCAGGATCTTCTGCAGCGCGGGGAAGAGCGTGAAACAGACGACGTAGCTGAGCGCGAGCCCAACCGCGACCCAGACGCCCATCTGCCGGATGGGCTGGATGCTCGAGACGACGAGCGCCGTGAAGCCCACGGCCGTCGCGAAAACGGACGCGGTGCAAGCCAGCCACTTGTTGGCGAGGGAGAAGACCTGGTGCTCGTCGACGCTGCGATCCGCGGGGCGCTCGACGAAACGCGACTGCAAGTAGACGAGCGTCGCCGTGGTCGTGACGAGGATCGTCATCGGCACCATGGGCGAGACGATCGTGAGGATGCCGCCCGTGAGGCCGATGTAGCCCATGGCGAAGGCGATCGAGACGCCGAGCGTGATCAAGAAGGCCGCGAGCGTGCGCGCCGAGCGATAGAGGAAGAGGCAGAGGCCGATGATGAACGCGGCGAAGAGGCCGAAATACTTCGGCCCGGTCTTCTGCATGTCCTCGTCGAGGTAGATGTTGACGTAGGGCTGGCCGACCTGGCGCAAGGTCTTCAGCGGGGCGCCGTCGCCGCCCGTCGCCTCGATGGCGCGACGCACGGCCGAGAGGGTCTCGCGGCGCTCCTGGCTCGTGTGCACGTCGAGCACGAGGGCGATGGCGAGGTAGCCGTCGCCGGCGAGGCCCTGATCCTGGAAGAGCTTGGTGCCCGAGACGAACTTGCGGAGCGCCTCGGACTGCTCGGGGGTCGGATCGAAGCCGGCCTTGGCGCGGCGGTAAATGGAGAGCGCAGAGTTCGGCTCGACGCGCGGGATCTCCTTCAGCGCGCGTTCGAGTTTGTCGAGACGATCGAGCACCGCAGGCGCGAAGGGATCGTCGGCCTCGGCGAGCAGGACGGCGAACTCACCGGCGCCGAAGACCTGCTCGAACTCGCGTGTCTTGACGTAGTCGGTGTCGCTCGTCGCGATGAGCCGCTCGATCGCGTTGTCCTGCTGGACACGCGCCGCGAACCAGGCCGCGGGCGGGAGGACGAGCGCATACAGGGCGATGATGATCCAGCGGGCCGAGATGATGCGGGTGAAGAGCCGCACGAGCCACCCGGGCGCGTCGTGGCTCGGGCTCGCGGGGCCGTTCGGAGGGCTCGAAGAAGTCGACACGGGACGCTGCTATCACGATCCCGCGCAGGCCGCCCGTCGATCCCGCGGCGTTTCAAGGCGCGGGCGCGGTCGCAGCAGGCTTCGGGCATGTCGGGTTGCCCGCGTCCTTGAGGAGCTGCGCGAGGAGCGCCTGATCGTCGCGGCGGAGCTTGCCGCGGTCGGCCGAGCAGCGGCAGAGGTGGGGCTTGGCAGGATCGACGTCGCCGAGCGCGATGTAGGCCTCGGCGACGCGCAGGTGGTTCTCGATGACGTCGGGGTCCTTCTGCACGAGGCCTTCGAGCAGCTCGAGTCCCGTCTCCGAGTCTCCATTCCGCAGGAGCGCGGCAGGCGCGACCACGTAGAGCGTGCCGAGCATGCGCGTCGCGGCGCCGTTGCGGAAGTTCGGATCGAGCGCGCGGCTGCGGCGCGCGTAGTGCTCGACCTCGCCGACCATGTCGGCCCCGAGCAAGCCCTTGAGCTGCACGAGGCGCCCCGTGACGACGGCGCGCGCGTACGTGTACGCGGCCGTGTCGACCGCGCGCGCGCGCACCTCCGCGTACGCGAGCTGGCGATCTTCCGGGGTGTCCACGCCCGCGGCGATGAGGTCTTCGAGCGCGTCGGCGATGACGAGCGCGTCTTTCGTGGCGACGGCGGTCTCGAGCGCAGCGTTGGCGGGGCCCTGCGCGCCGGTCACGCCGCCCCAGCAAGCGGGCAAGGCCGCGAGGGCAGCGACGAGGAGGAAAAAGGACCAGCGCACGGGCGGGAGAAATAACATCGTCGGCGGGGAGAAGCGCCCCCGCGCAGGCGAGCGAAGAGGCGCTACTTGTCGTACGCAGTGACGACGCCGGCGTAGTCGGCGGATGTCGCGGACTTGAGGGCGAGGATGCCCACTTCGCCGCACGTCGCTTTGCCCTCGCCCTCGCAAATCTTGGCGAGGTTTGCCTGGAACGCTTTGCGTGCGTCCGCGGGCGCGGAGGGGAAGGCGACGACGACCATGGGCGGGAGCTTGTCGCTCGACCAGACGGACTTGATGCCGGCGGCGCCGTCGATCTTGCCGAGCTCGGCGAGCTGCGCGTCGTCGACGAGCGCGCACGCCGCGTCGCCGCTCACGACCTTCTTGATGGTCTGGATTGGGCGGGTCGTCGTGACCAACGTGAAGTCGCCGAGCTTGAAGGCGCCCTTCGAGACGACCTTGTCGATGAACTTGGGATCGTCGGCGTGGTCGCTGGCGAGCGCCTTGCCCTTGCAACCGGCGAGGTCCGCGGCGCTCTTGCTGATGAGGTGATACTGCTGGCCGCCGGCGCGATTGACCGCGACCTGGCCGATGATGTCGAGGTTGTGCTTGGCCTTGAGGCCGAGGAAGGCGCCGAGCGAGAGGATGCCGTACTGAGGTTTCTGCGCGGTGATGAACGCCTCGGCGTTGCCGCGGCTCGTGTGATACTCGCCCTTCGCGCCGCCCCAGCCGTTCTGCTTGGCGGCGACGGAGACGAACTTGTCGACATAAGGCTGGGCTTGCGCCGCGCTCCCCACCCCATGCTCCCGGAGCACGAGGACCCCGACCGTCCCCTCCGCGGCCGCGTCCGCGCACAAGAAACCAGAGGCGGAAGCGATCACGGCGGTGGCGAGCAGGGAGCGAATGACAGTCGTTCGCACGGGTAGACCTCCTGGCTGACTTGGACGAGGGAGCCGGGAAGGTATGCATCGGGAGCCGTACGGACATCGGAAAAAATGAGGGGAGAGAGTTGCTCGGGTGCGCAAAGGTGGGACGGGCGGCGCCATGGGTGAAAATCCTTCATGAATTCGTACTGTTGGGTGGGTACGTCCCGTCCTCCTCCCAGGTGTCCACGAAGGTCACCCTTACATCTCCCCGCATCGCAGCGACGTCCACGGCAGTATGCTCCTCCACACGTTGGTACCGAAGGTCGACTTCCCCACGGCCGACGGGGAGGCGCTTGATCTCGACCCAGTGGAGCCAGCGCGGGAGGGTGGGGCGGACGATCCGAAGCTCGTTGCCCGGCGCGTTGGGCGAGAGGCCGAGGAGAGCGGCGAGGAGGGTGGCCCACGAGGCAGCGGCCCAGGCCTGGGGGCTACAAGCGACGGGGTAACGGACGGGGACGCCGAACGCGCTGCGCGCGAAGCCGCAGAAGAGCTCGGGCATGCGGTAGGCAGGGAAGTGCTGCGAAGCCTCGAAGAGCGCCGTGACGAGCTCGAGGGCGAGGGGCTCCTGGCGGTAGCGCTTGAAGCCGAGGGCGATGAGCGCGTTGTCGTGCGGCCAGACGGTGCCGAGGTGGTAGCCCGTGGGGTTGTACCGAGCCGCGCGCGTGGAGAGGGTGCGGATGCCCCAGCCGGAGAAGAGGTCCTCTTCCATGAGCCGTCGCGCCATGAGCTCGCCGCGCGCGTGCGGGACAACGCCGGCCCAGAGCGCGTGGCCCGCGTTCGAGGAGACGGTGGCGACCTGCCGTTTGTCGCCGTCGAGCGCGATGGCGTAGGCGTTGTCCGAAGGCATCCAGAAAGCCGCGTCGATGGCGTCGCGGAGCTTGGCGGCGCGTAGCTCCTCGGAGGCGGCAAGCGCAGGATCGCCGAGGGCGCGGTAGATGCGGGCCGCGGCGCGGCGGCTCGCGTAGGCGTAGGCCTGCACCTCGACGAGCGCGATCGGCGGTTCGGCGAGGGTGCCGTCGGGATGCGTGATCGCGTCGGTGGAGTCCTTCCAGCCTTGATTGACGAGGCCCGCGTCCGAGCGGCACGCGTACTCGAGGAAGCCGTCGCCGTCGCGATCGCCGTAGCGATCCATCCAGAGGAGCGCGGCGTCGAGGTTCGGGCGGAGCTCGCGGACGAGGTCGAGATCGCCGGTCGCGCGGTGGTACTCGGCGAGGAGGATGATCCAGAGCGGCGTGGCGTCGACGGTGCCGTAGTACGGCGAGAAGGGGACGACGCCGAGGCGCGCGAGCTCGCCGCGGCGCAGCTCGTGCATGACCTTGCCAGGCTCCTCGTCGCGCATGGGATCGTCGCGGCTGCCCTGGTGGCGGTGGAGCAAGCGCAGCGCCTGGCGCGCGGGTTCGGCGGAGATCCAGAGGTAGAGCAGCGCCGTGAGGATGGTGTCGCGCCCGAAGAGGCACGCGTACCAGGGGATGCCAGCGGCGATGAAGGGCGCGTCGGGATCCCCGGAGAGGAGGACACGGAGGTCGTTGCGCGCCTTCGCGAAGATCGCGTTGAAGAGGCTGTTGCTCGTCTCGACGCCGACCTGGCCGGCGAGCCATTGCTTGTAGCCCGTGAGCGCGCGGCGCGGGACCGCAGGGCCGTTCGGGTTCGTCAGCGGCGAGGCGTCGACGCTGACGCCGAGCGTGATGCACGTGGAGCCGCCGGGGCGGAGTTCGATGCGGTAACTCGCGGTGCTCGCCGCGAGCCGGTCGGGCTTGGGATCGAAGCGGACCTCGGTGCGCCGCGCGAGGCCGTCGGCGCCGTCGTACCGGAAGCGCAGGACGGCCGGCATGTGCTCGGGCGCGTGTGGCTTGCCCTTGCGCGCGCCCTGCACGATGCCGCGGACCTCGAACATGTCGGAGAAGTCGGCCTCGAAGTGCAGCTCGACGTCGAGCGTGACGGGGAAGCGGTTGTAGTTCTGGAACGTGAGCGACTCGTTGACCTCGGTGGGACGAACCAGGCGGTAGCGGCGGATCTGGATGGTCTGCTCGTGGACGGCCTGGCCCTCGGGCGTGACGAGGTTCGGGTTCGTGAGGACCTGCGCGCCGAGGAAATGCGCGTGGTCGCTGGAGAGGAGGATGGTCGGGCGGAGGCCCTGGATGGCGAGCTCGTAGCTGCTCAAGAAGCGCGTGTCGCCGAGGTAGAGGCCGTACCCCTCGCGGTTCTTGCGCGGGACGTTGCCCTCGGCGTCCGTGAGCAGGAAGAGGTCGCCTTCCTTGAGCAGGGTGGCCTCGCGGATGTCGCGCGCGGAAGGCGGCGCGTCGAGGGAGACGATGCCGGCGGGCGTGTTCGCCTGTGGCGCAGGCAGGGGAGCGGGCGGGGCGCGGTCGACGGGGGGAGCAAGGTCGCCGCGCGCAGGGCCGTCGTCGGGAGGGCCGTTCATCAGGCCACCTCTTCATGGGGACGCTCGACTTCGCGCGCGACGGCGTCGAGGAGGTCGCTCACGTCGAACGGCTTCGAGAGGACACGGCGGACCTGCGGCGTGAGCCTGAGCTGGGCAAGGAACGCGGAGACGACGATGACGGGCGTGCGCCGCGTCTCCGCCTGCTCCGACAGCTCTTCGAGGACCGCGTTGCCGTCTTTGCCCGGCAGCATGAGGTCGAGCAGGACGAGGTCGGCGCGCTCGCGCTGGACGATCGCGGCGGCCTCGATGCCATCGGCGACGCCGACGACGTCGTAGCCCTCGGCGCCGAGCAGGAAGGTCTCGAGATCCCGCAGCTCGGGGTCGTCCTCCACGACGACGATCTTCTTCCTCGGCACGAAAAGGCTCCTCCAGTCGGTGGGGAAGGCAAACGCGCCCGCAGCGTCGAGCGCGCGGCCGGCCGCTGCACGAGCGACCCCCAGAGACCCAAGGTGCTCGCGCCTCGCCATCAGGGGTTCGCGGAGCACGTACGGTGCCGCGCCCGTGTGGCGGACGCGCACGTGCAGGCGTGCTCGGCGAGGCGCGAGCGCTCCGAAGCGCGAGGAGGCGCACGCGGCGCGGTTTTTCGCGGCGCTTCGGGGGGCGGCCGTGAAGGAGACGAAAAGCGAAATTCGTCCTTGCGCGCGGGGCTTCGGCCGATCTATCTATACGCCCCCGTTGGCCGAGGGGCCGGCGGAGCGATGTCCTTCACGGGAAGGCATCACGCGAAGATGGCGGAATTGGCAGACGCGCTGGATTCAGGTTCCAGTGCCTTAACCGGCGTGGGGGTTCAAGTCCCCCTCTTCGCACTTCTTAAGATCATCTCGCACCGGGCTGATCCTTCCCACCCCCTCCAACCCGACGGCGCCGGCAAGTTCCAGCGGGTTCGAGGGGGTTTCGCTTTCCATGGCCGCGTCAAAGGCTGCGTTGATGCGGTCGACCGTGGCCTGCACGAACGGCGTCACCATCCTGGCCGCGATCTCGCGCTCTTCCGGCGTGTGCTTCGACATCGTCTCCTCCTCCTTCTCGCCCTCGTCGGGCAGCTCCGGGGCGTCTCGCTGGATCCCCCCCGGGTGAACCTTTTCGCTTCCCACCCCCGCAGGCGGCAAGACTGAACGGACGGACCGTCCGTCCGGGGCCGGCGTGTGCGCCGGACCGCTGGACGGGTGCGCCGTGGGGATGGCAAACATGTCGGGGGCGCTGGCGAACATGTCCGGGCTCCAGCAGCCCTTCGGGCTGTAGGCGCTCGCCGGTGGCACCATCCGAACGAACGCCCCGTCCTCAGTGTAGAGCGGCCCGTCTGCGCGGTCCCACGCGTATGCGCTCATCGCACCCGCTTCGCTGACGAATGCCGCATGCAAGTCAGCGTCGTCCTCGTGCTGCCACTCGTCGCAGACGAGACCCGAGGCGTGGCGAGCGCCGCAGCAGATCGCCACCGGCGGCCGCTCTTCATGGAAGACGAGGCCGCCCGGGTGGGGCCCCTCGGCGGCGCGCTCGCCCCGCTCGACCGTGAGGTTTCGCGGGTACATTTCCAGCAACTCGGGGCCGCGCTCCGTCTTGACGACCACCGCCACCAAACGGAGGTCCTCGCCGGGGCGCGCATACGTGGTGTCCCACTTGACGCGGCCGACGGCTCCCGCGTTTTGGCCTCGCACGATGCGCACCCACGTCCCGAGCACGAACCGCTCCGTAAGCTCGCTCCCGCTGGGCTGCTCCCCCTCGGTCTCGCGTTCGCCACGCGCCCTGGGATCCGCCGCCGGTTTGTCGGCGCCCGGTGCCGCTCCGGTGGGTTGGGCCGCAAACTGGTCCGGGTACCACTCGGTCCACGGCCTGTCGACGTCCCACCGATCGGCCGGATTGACGATCCACTCGTAGTCACCCTGCGCGTGCGTGTCGCCGGTCGTCGTCGCCCAGGCGACCCTAACGCCGTCCGGCCGCCGTGCCCCGTGCGGCTCCTCCCCGTCGCAGCGTCCGTTGATGAACGCCTCGCGGTCACAGACGAGGCCCGAGGCGTGGCGCGCGCCGCAGCGCTGAACAGGTGTGCCGCTGCTCTCCTGCTCAGGATCGCGGCTCGCCCGCTCGGGCGCGCTCGTCTCCTGGCCCGTCTCGGTCGGCACCCAGGTGACCCCGCTGTAATGGCACGAGCGTGAGGGTTCTACGTCCGGAGCGTGTTCGGCCAACCCCTGAACGGACGGCTCCCCGTGCTTGTCCTTCTCGCCCTCCTCTACCTCCGAGGCGCGCAGGAGCTGCCAGTCGTCGTCCCCGAACACCTCGGCGTAGAGCCCCTCGCCGCAGTGGATGCAGTCGAAATACGTGCCCGCGAACACTTCGCCGTCTGGCAGGTCGGCCAGCCGCTCACACGACGGACAGACGTTCCACGCCGTCACATCATCCTTGACAGATGCAACGTTCTCTGCATTCGCCTCTGGCTGCACGCCTCCGGCGTTGCCGGCTTGGTCGTCTCCGCCGCGCACCTCGGTCGCCTGCGGCCAGCGGCCGTGCCTTCCGGGAACGGGCGCGTTCGGCTCGGCGAGGTACGCCGTCAAGTCGTCGTCTTCGCGCCACAGCGCACCTTCCGCGCGCCACCATACGAGCCGACCGAGCACACCGTCGCCAGCATGCGGGCGCGCGACACGCTCGTGGCCCGCTTGTTCGCCGCAGGTGTAGCCAAGGCTGGAGGCGTGCCGTGCGCCGCAACGTCCCCGCTCCGCGCGGCTCCTCCCGTCCTGCGCGCTCGAAGCGACCGCCACCGCGCCGAACATGCCCGGCGCCCACGTCTGGCTGCCGTCGCCCGACGTCCCCTGTTCTCCTTCGACTGCGTTCGCCTGGACCCTCCAGACGGGCCCCCTGGCGCCATCCGCCCATGAGCGGAAGAGCGCCCCCGTCTCCACGTCCCACAAGACCGCCGCGAAGCCGGCGTACGCCCGATGGTCTCCTTCCTGGTGCTCCGCCAGGACACACGCGAGACCTGAGGCGTGCCGCGCGCCGCATACACGCTGCCCCTCGCCGCTCGGTTCACCTTTTTCGCGGTCGCCGGCTTGGTCGTGCCCGCCCGACGCACCGAAGCGCTTGGCGAGCACAGCCCGCTCCTTCTCGTTGAGGCTTGCCACCATCGCCTCCGCCTGGCGTCGCAGTGAACCGCCTTGGCGCGCAGGTCGCTGCGGCTCACGTGCGGCCATGGCTTCGACCTTGGCCCACAGCTCGGCGATCGAGGCACGTGGGGCCGCCTCGCCGCTCGGTGCACTTTCGGGTTCGCCGGAGGACGCTCGCTCCACGTCATCACGCCGCGCCCTCTCGCTCTCGTCCCCGTCCTCCGACGTGCGCACAAGTTGCTCGCTGTCGTCCTCCCCTTGCCATCCGAACGCCCAACCGTTCTCCGCTAGCGCCTCGTGATCTCGGTCCTCGTGCGGCTCTCGTTCGCACGTGATGCCGCTCTCCTGGTGAACTGCGCCGCAGAGCGCGCCCAGTTTGTCTTGCTCAAACTGCCCTGGGGCCCAGAGGCGCGCGCCTGCGGGCGCTCGGCCTTGGTCGAGCGCTGCGGGCGACCAGAAGATCGGCCGGCCGTCGTACTTGCGCCGCAGCTCGTCGTTGTCGCCCGCCCACATCAGCAGCGGCCCCATACCGTACGCGCCCACATGCATCCCCGTCGTGTGCGGCGGCTCGTGGCACCTGAGGCCCGAGGCATGCTTCGCACGGCACACCATCTGCGGCTGAATAAGCTCGCCCTCCTCCGCCTGGGCCGCGTCGCGCTGCTCCGCGCGCCGTTCGTTGTCGACCACGAGCCGCAGCGTCGGCCGCTCGTCGGCGCCGGCCTCATCCACCCAGCCGTTGTAACTCGTGAGGCGCGCGCGCCACCCACCATGCTCATCTTGAGCCCACAGCGCGCCGCGCGTGTGCTTCCACCGCACACGCAAGCGCACGACCGGCCCCGCCGTCGTCGCCTCGTGTTCGACATGCTCAGCTTCGAGATCGCAGACGAGCCCCGAGACGTGCCGCGCGCCGCATCGCGCGTCCTCGGTCG
Organism: Polyangium fumosum; assembly: GCF_005144585.1. GTDB lineage: Bacteria > Myxococcota_A > Polyangia > Polyangiales > Polyangiaceae > Polyangium > Polyangium fumosum. The sequence continues at coordinate 35,208 of NZ_SSMQ01000047.1, forward strand.
CTTGCCGCTCTTGGGCGCGCCTCGCTACGCGCCGAACCGCGCCGAGCATCGCCACGTCCTCCGGAAAGCGCACCACGTTCGAGCCTGCGCGCTCAACGTCCGCGTCGAGCTTCGCCGTGCGCTTCGGCGGCAGGTTCTCCTCCGGCACGGGGTCTCCTTCGAGCGCCCGGTCGGTCCGCTTCCATGGATGTCTGCATTCCGGCGCATCGCCCCACAGCACACGCAGACCGCCGGGGAGCGTCGCGCCGTGTAGACCCGCGGGCCCGTGCTCGGTGCAGACCAACCCTTCCCGCTCGCTCTCGGCGCCGCAGCCTCGTGCCGCGCTCGACGCGCTCACCGTCGCCGTCTGCGGCACGACCCACGACCAGCCCGCGGGCGCGCGCTCGCCCGCTGCTTCCCACGCGACAGGATCACCAGCCACGAGCCCCGCCACTTCCTCGAGCTCCGTGCGAACGAGAGAGGCCGTCGCCGTCTCCGACGCATCCGGCCAGGCCCTCACGCGCCGCTCCACGAGGCCCGCGGCAAGCGCGCGGCCTAGCGCGGTGGGGTCGGTCGTGTTCGCGGGATGGCGCGCAAGCTCCGCGCCGCATCTCTCGCACACGGCGTAGCGCGAGACGTGCCCGCACCACGGGCAGCTTCGTTCGCCGTCGCGCGCCTCGCTCTCGGCGAGCTCGGCCGCGCGCACGACCGCCACGAGCCCCGCGCGCGCCACCTCGCGCGTCATCTCGCGACGCTCCGGCGTCGTATGGTCCCAGTGCGAGCAGTGATGGCCCGCGCCCATGCCCTGCTCCACCGACGCCGCTTCGCTGATCTCCTCCGCACGCTCGTGCATCGCGATCGCCATCCGCTCCAGCGCTCCATCGGCGCGCGCGTCGAGCACGAAGCGCGCGAGCAGTCGCGCCCACGACCCACGCGCGCCCGGCGAGCGTCGCAGCACCCTCCGGAGCACGTCCTCGGCCTCGCGTCCCCCGCTCGGCACCTCTTTCAGCTCGTGGGCCCCACGACGCTCGGTTTGCCGGTGGTCCGGATGAACCGCTGCGCTCTTCTTGGACACGTCGTCCAGCGCGCCCGCGGCCCCCGTCACGCTTCCGCATTCCCCGCACGCAAGTACGCTCGCGGCGCGATCGCCGCACCGCCACCCCGCCAAGACCGGGCGTAGCGAGCCCCCGCAGTCGCACGCAAGCGCCACGTCGACAGCTTCCTCTGACTCCGGCCGCTCGCACGCCGCCTCGCACACCGCGCAATACCCCCACGCACGGTGGTCTTCGCGCGGCGCCGCCTCGCACACCATCGGCCGCCCTCGATCACATGCGGCCTCCTCGCTCCCCGCCATCGTCCAATGGTTACTCGCGCCATAAACCCCCGACTCCGGCGCCAGCGGACAGGCGTCCCACACCCCGAGCACCCAAAATACCCACTGCGCCACAAACCGCTGGATCACGCCGCAAACCTCGCCGAGCGGTCCGCAGCTTTCACGCTCTTCCATTACCGTTCCTCCGTCTTGAACATCTTGAACAACTCCAACTGCACCCCACGCGCCACCTTTCGCCGCTTTTGCCACACCGACCCTCGCCAATTCGCCTGCCGAATGTCCGCGCCCGCTTCTTGCTCCAGGGCGTCCGCTCGCTCCATCTCCATCATCGCCAAGCCCGGGAATTCCTTTCTAAGCCCTGCGGCCGCCCGACGCGCCGCTTTCGCATACCCAAGCGCATGCAAAGCGCTCGCCGGAATCGCCAGCACCGGCCCCATTGCTACCTCCTATTCCGCCGCGCGCGCTCTGCGGCGCTGCGCTAATGTCTACGCGCGTCGACCCTTTCTTATTCTAACCGGTCGGCACCTGTCCACCCATTTTGCTTGACGTGGAATTGTTTTTGGTGTGCGCGCGGCGCCTACCTGGTCGCGGGTTTTTCGTGGCGCTCTCGGGTTCGGCGTCGAGTAGTTCGCGCCAGCCGGCGTTTGTCAGGCGCCCGTCGCGAAGAAGCAGCGCGCGGGCCGCGCGATACCTCCGCTCGACGTCGCGCACCCGCCTTCGACCCGGCAGCGCCACCCAGCGCACGAGCCTGTAGGGCGCCCCAAGGTTGTCTAGCTCCTTGCCCCACGTATCCCCGAGGTCCGCGATCCGCCGGTATTGCAGCCGCTGCTGCTTGCTGAGCGGGAGCCGCACAAGGGGATTTGCCCTGCGCCACTCCACCGCCCGGTAGTACGGTCGATCCACACGCTCCCTCTGGCCCCCGTGGTTTACCTTTTTGGCCTCCGCCGCACCTGCCATGGTGTGGCGAGCGTACCGCCCGGGATCCGGATGGCAAAGCGGGCAATTTTTCGGGTCGGTAGTCCACGTGGTTTACCGCCTGGGCGTGGTTTACCACCTGCGCGGACCGGTCGCGGCGCCGTGGTACCCCTCTCCCGTCGCCGCGTTTCGGCGTAACCCGGAGAGTTTTTATGGCTTCGCTTCCCGCCCTCCCCCCCGCCGCGGCCCCGGCGGCATCCACCCTGGTGCCCGCGCCGCTCATGGCCGCCGAGATGCGGATTCAACATCTCGGCCAGAACAACTCGTACCTGAACCGGCAGCTCCAATTGCTCAAGACCGAGATGCCCAACAGCTTCCCGGCGCGGCTGGCCAGCTCGACGATCCCGGCGCTCGGCCTCGTCGCTGCGGACGCGTCCATCGGCGACGGTGAGGGCTACACGGCGCGCGCCGTCGGGACCGTCGCTTTTGGCGCCGCGGCCGGGTTCTGTCACCTGTTCGGCTGGCACACCGCGACCAACGTGGCGCTCGATGCCGCGAGCGGTACGGCGCTCGTCCTCGCCGCCGAGGGCCTCAAGGGCAGCATCATCGCGCGGCGCTTCGCGGAGAACGCGCCCGAGGCGAGCGGCCCCCAGCCCCCGAAGCCGGCCGCGCGCGCCGCGTGACCCGTTGTCGTCTCGTCGCTCGGAGCTGTTCGCTATGCGCCCCTCCCACCGCTCGGCTTTTTTTGCGTGCGCCGTAACAACCCTCGGCCTCGCCTCGTCGCTACTTTGGCTCGGTGGCGTGCTGCCCTGGTGGGCGGGGCTCTTCGGACTCCTGTGCGACGCGGCGGACGGCGAGATCGCGCGGCGCTCTGGTGGAGTGACCACCTTTGGCGCTCTGTACGACTGGAGCGCTGATTTGGTGCTCTGCGCGCTTGGTTGGGCGCATCTTGGCGGCACCTTCTCGCCCGCCTCGCTCGTCTTGCTCGCGTTCCTTGTGCCCGTCCAGGTTGCCTTGCACCTCAAGCAAGTGCATTTCAGCGGGCGCACCGGGGTTTTTGTCGCCGGCATCTTGCTGGAGGTTTTCGGGCCGTGAGCGATTCCACGAGCCCCGATTTCGACGTCCTGGGCGCTTCGCGCTCTCTTTCAACCCTCGCCAAGGGTGCGCCGGTTGACCGACTGATGCGCGAAGTGCGGGAGGCTGTGGAGGCAGGCTACATCCACGGCAGCCGGGCCGGCGATCAGGCGATCTCCTTCAACGCGCACCTGATTCAGCACAACACCGACCTTCTCGCGGCGAATATCCAGCTTTCAAAGCAGTATTCGGAGCTTTCCGCGAAGCACGAGGCGACCGTCCGGATCGAGGCGGAGCGGAGCGTCGCTCTCAAGCAGATCGACGCGGAGATAGCGCGCAACAAGGAGCTTTTCTCGACCCTAACCGGGCTCTGGAACGATCCGCGTATCGCGCTACTGGTGCAGCGGTTTATTGGCACCGCTGGGCTTGCGCCTGAGGTGCGCACCAAAGCCAAGGTCGTGATTCTTGCGCTCAGCGGCCCCGAGGGCGCCGCCGCGCGTGCGGAGATCCGCAAGCTCTGTCCGGATGCCCCGCATTGGGACGCCCTCGTTAGCTTCCTTTCCACCGTGGAGTGACCCCAATGTCTTCTTTCGGCTTCAATCTCGAAGAGTACGTACGTGACATGTTTGGCACCGGCCTCAACGAGGTGGGCGCCGCCCTCGACGAGGCGATCCAGCTCGATCCCGAGCTGGCGAACATCATCTTCAACGATGGCGACGTCGGCGCCGCGATCGCGGCGCGTGCGCCGGGCGTCCCCGCGAACCAGATCCAGGCCCTCGTTTCCTCGTTGAAGACCACCAACGACGTCAATTCGCGCTTCGCGCTCACGGCGGCGATGCTCACGCGCGGCCCGGACAAGACGAAGCCGAACTCGGCGGCGACCCTCTACGCCACGAACGCGGGCGTCGAATGTGTGGCCTATCCCGACCTACCCGCGCGAAGCTACGACCTCATGCCCCGCGCCCACGGGGTGCTGGACGACAAGGCGATCAGCTTCGACAACGACACGATCCTCGTGCGCGTGATGGCGCACGAGGCGTGCACCGTCCGCAACTTCGTGCTCGTCGGCGGCGGCGGCTTCGAGACGGATCGCCTGTCGCCGTTCCGCAAGGATACGTCGTTCGTGTCGCTGCAACCGGACGTGCCGTGGGATGAGACCCCGTGGGTTTCGCTGCGCTACGCGCGGCCGAAAGAGAAGACCTCTTTCCTTTTCCGCGTGTACCTCGACGAGCCCACCGGCAGCACGTCCGTCTTCCCGGGCCTCGTCGTCCACTACCAGGAAGCCGGCTGCATGCCGATGTGGCGCAAGTGGAACCAGGCGCAGCCCGCCGACCCCGCCACGATCGCAAATGCGCTCGGTCAGTACGCGCAGCAGCGCACCCGGCTGGTTTTGCCCCAGGCCAAGGCCTTCAACCCGCTGAGCAACGTGCTCAACAACAAGCTGCGCTAACGTCTCTCTTCGGCCACCGGCGCGGGGCCTTTCGGCTCCTTTTGCCCCGCGCCGGTGGCCCCCTTTTCGTTTGGCTGTTCGTTCTGCCCTTTTTTTGCAGAGGTGGCCCGTGGCGATTCAAGACGATTCAGGCGCGCGCTTTGGTGAGGTGGGGCGCGGTGGTTCGAGCGGCAGCGGTGGCACGACGAGCCCCGCGCCCACGACTCCCACGGGCCCCACTGGGTCCACGCCTGGGCATGGGCGTCCGGCAAGCGGGCCCCCGCACGGCTTCGGCCAGGACGCCCACGCCGCGTTTGCTGGGTCCGGCGCATCTGACAGCGACGTCGGCGCCAACCCGTTCGTGTTCCGCGTCAACCTCCGCAAGCGGCCCGCCCCCAAGAAGGGCAGCGCGAACAAGAAGCCCACCAAAACCGAGGAGTTCGATCCCCAGGCGGCCATCAACCCGTGGGGTGCGCCGAAAATCGAAAAGCTGCCGGATGGCAGTATTCGCATTTCGTCACCGACGCCTGCGCCCAAGCCGGCCTCGACGAGCTCGACCACGAGCAGCAGCGCCGCGCCCCGACCGGCGCCGCCTCGGCAGATCCCGCGCCCCACCACGGTGCCGGCGCGGCCCACCGTCACCGTCACGCCGAAGCCCGCCCCGGCTCCCGCTCCCGCGCCCAAGCCGGCGAGCCCGCCGCCGGGCGTGCGTCCGCGGCTCGTGCTCGAACCGGTGCGCCTCGACGCGTCGTTCCTGCATCCCGTGGTGTCGCTGCCCCGCGACGACCGGGCCATCGGCGCCTTGCTCTCGTTCCTGATCTACCTCGACCTCGCGACCGGGACCGCCGTGCGCCCGCCGCCGGGGGCCCGGTTTATCCCCGACGTCTCGGCCGACTATTGGGCCGCCCCGAAGGAGGTCTCGACCTCGAACGGCGGCGACTGCGCGCGCCTCGTGCGCGCGTGGGGCGCGTTCCGCGGGGACAGCATCGGGATCGGTCGGACGGAGGCCGGATGGCACGTCTGGCTTTGGGACAACGGCCGGGTTTTCGACCCGTGCGTCGAGGCGGGACACCCCCCGATCCCCTCGCACTGGTACTACGACGCGGCCCATTACCGCATCCAGCTCCCGCCGCGGGACGTCCAACCGCTCTACACGCTCGACGCGACGAGCAGCCAGCCGACCGACGACGAGGCCGCGCTCGTGGCCGAGCTTGAGGCCGCGCTTAACCAGTTGATGGCGGCCGGCTATTCGCCCGATGAAGCCTGGGACGCGCTGGGCTTGCCTCCCCTCGACGTCGCCGGCTTTGCACCCCACGAGCTTGCGGCGGCGACCCCTCCGCCGGCCGATTCGCCGCCGCCGGCAGCGGAGGAGGTAGGCGGCTCGGGCACCTTCGCGCGGATTGCGGGCCAGATCGGCGGGCTCGTCGCGACCTACTTCGGCGGCCCCGTGGCCGGCGCGGCGGTCGTGGGAACCGCCGAAAAGATCGGCGTGGAGCTCGACCGGATGGAGGCCGCTTCCAAGAAGAAGCGGCCAAGCTCGCGCAACCCGCGCAAGGCTACCACGGACGAACTTCACGCCACCGCGCGCGCCGAGCTTCAACGCCTCAGCCCGACCGATCCGCGAAGCAAGCCCGTGGCGGCGATCGCCGCCATGACCGACCCGAACCCGCGGCGGGCTCCTCGGATTCGCCTCTTGTTCAAGCAAGACCCGAAGACCGACCCCAACCCGGTCGACCACGCGCTGATGATGAGCGCCGCGCTACTCCTTGATCAAGCCGGGTTCGAGATCCCGAGCGCGATCGTCGCGCCGTCGCCGGAGCCGAGTGCCTCCGTTTCGTTCGAGTCGCCCGCGCGGAGCCTTGCTCGCTTCGGGCAGGAAGTAGCGGGGCGTCTCCACGCCGCTGAGCCGGGGTGCCCCGGCACCTGCGCGGTGCCATGAAGTACACCGCGACAACGAGTCGGTCCGTGTCTCTCGGAATCGGGCGCGGCTGCGCGCCCCGCCCGGTGCGCCTCGTCGCGGTCTACGAGCCGCCCGCGGGCAGCGCGCCGGGCCCGGATCTTCGCGGCGAAGCTCCACACCTTGTTTTTCGGAGCGCCACGCTCGGTTCGTCGGATTCCGTTTTCACAGGGCTCCAGCGTGGTCGCGAAGGCGACGACCCCAACCTGCCGTTCACGTGGGAGGCCGATTTTGGATCCTACATCGTCCGCCTCCCCGCGGAAGTCTCGGTTGTGGGCGGTCGCGACGAGCACGCGGTTGACATTCGTTGGGCACCCGAGCCCAACGTGTTCAGCCAATGGTTTTGGCTGACCCGGCGGTGCGCGCTCGACGCGCCGGCCTCACAACGTCCGCCGGCCTGGGCGACCCATGTGGAGTTCCTTGCGGGCACGTTCACCGCGGGCCCGATTCCGCTGCCGACCTACCAGCGACTTTCGGTCGCTGCCCTTCTGGCCACGGCCTACACGCTCGACGGGTTCGTGCGCTGGGGGATCGAGCTATGAAACGCGCACCGAAAGCGAAACGGCGCAGGTCTCGCAGCGAAACCGCCTCGGAATACTTCGAGGCGCAGCTCCGCAACGTGCCGGAAGACCTCCAGCCCGTCTTCCGGCGCCGGTGGTTCCTCCTGCGGAAGAGCAAGCGCAAGGAGCCGTGGGAGGCCTTCATGGAGTGGGCCGCCACCGATCAGGGCGAGTTCGAGATCGCTGAGTTTCGCGAGTCGACCGTGCCGAGCGATCGCACGCTCGCCAAAGCGGAAGCGGAAGCCGCGGGCTACTCCGGGGACCTTCCCACCCTGCGCAAACAGCTCGCCTCGCTTCGCAAGTCGCTTAGCGCCGACATGAAGGCCGTGCGAGCCGCCTGCAAGCGCGACGGCGACGAGGCTCGCAAGGTCGCCCATGACCTTCGAGTCGACGCGGCGAAGCGCAAGGCCTCGACGGGGCCGCGCTGTGATTCGGCGCTCGAAGACGGTCTTTCCCCCACGGCCGCGCGCCGCGTCTGCAATGCCGCTCGTGCGGATCTCTTGACGGAGATTCGCCGCGACAGCGCGCGCGCGAGCGCCGAGCTCGCCTTGGCCCGCAGCGCTTGCCGCGTGCGCGTGGCGGGCGTCCTGTCCGAGCACGCTCCGCAGCTCGTCGACACCGCCCGCCAAATCGAAGCCCTTGAGCGCTCCCGTCCCGCTCCCCGCAAGCCGCGGAGGGCGCCGCGTCGTTCTCCTTCCACCCCGTTTTGAGGTTTCACATGCGCTGCTCTTCTTGCGGTTCGGAGTCTTTTCGCCCTACCACCTCTGGTTTCCGCTGCAATCGCTGCGGCGCTCGTGCGCAACGCCCCGCGGCTCGCGCCGCTGCCCCCGAGCCCACGATGCCGCGACCGGAGAGCGCGCAGCACGCTCCCAAGGTGGCCCACGCAGTCCCGCTCCCCGCGACGGAACCGACGCCGGGGCCGTCCGTGTCGCCGGGGCTGCGCGCGCTCATGGGCGAGCCGGCGGCCGCCGTCGTCGAGATCGGCGCGAGGCTGCTGGCACAGGAGCTCGGTCCGGAGGGTGTGGCGGACGTCAAACGCGGCGCGGTTCGACTCCTGGGCGCCCTCAGCCGCGGCTACCAGGAGGGCCAGGCGGCGGCGCCCGAGGTCGACCAGGCTCTCGAACGCATCAAGGCCCTTTTCCAACGCTGAGGAGCTTCTCATGGACCCGTTCACGCTCTCCGCACTCTCCCTCGGCGCCTTCGGGCTCGGCGCGGGCGCGCTGGCCTGGTGGGAACAGCGCGGAGGCGCTCGGGCCAGTGCCGAAGATCCCCCGCTCGCTCCCGCGTATACGCGGTTGACGACCCCGGATCCGAGCGTGCGCAAGGCGCTCCATGACGTTTCGCGCGAACTCGGGTTGCCGGCGGACGCGCTCGCCACGGTGATTCAGTCGGAGAGCGATTGGGATCCCACGGTGCCGCACACGAAAAGCGGCGTGCCTCGCGGTGGACTGATCCAGCTCACCCAGGGCGCAAACTTCCCCGGCTTCACCACGGCCGACGCCGTTTGGGCCGTGCGCGCGATGCCCGCAGACGTGCAGCTCCGGCAGATCGTCTTGCCGCTCTACCGTCGCTACGAAGAGCGCTCGCCCGGCTGGGCGGCGCGCATTCGCGCGGCCGACGATCCCGCCCTGGAACTCTACAAGTGGAACTTCCTGCCCGACGACTGGAAGAAGCCCCTTGATTTCAAGCTCGGCGAACGCGACTCGACGGAGCTCATCCACCCAAAGAGCACCATCACCCGGGGGCAGGTCTACTCCGCGAATCCCGTCTTCGACCCGACGAAGCGCGGGTATTTCACGTGGCGCGACGTCGCCGCGAAGCTGCGCCGCACGGAAACCCACGCGATTCCGGTCCGCTCTTACTTCCCCAAGGCCCGTCCGGAGGACCTCAACAAGCCCCTGTGGGTCACCCTTTCCGGCCGGAAGGTCTTGCCGCCGGTACGCCCCGCTGCGCCGGTCGCTTCGTCTGCCAGCGGCGTCGTTGGCGCCGCCGCCACGACGACGGCGGCAACGAGTTCGGCGAAGGCGTCCGCGACGGCGGCGGCCGTGGTGGCCTCGGGCGCCGCGTGCAGCCCGGCGCAGTCGCTCCTCCAGCTCCGCCGCCAGGTCGATGAGCGATGGCCCCGCCGGTCGAAGGCCTCGGACGGGCTCTGCGGCGACGCCGCCCACCAGGCCCGCGAGAGCGACCACAACAAGGGGCTTGCGCTCGATCTCACGCACGACCCGACCCACGGGCCGCCGCTCGAAACCCTCGCCCAAGCGCTGCTCAAGGATCCCCGCGTCACCTACGTCATCTGGAACGCGCGGATCGCCTCGCGGGACCGCGACGGCGGCGCGTGGCGACCTTACCCGCAAGATCCCGCGCAGCGCGGCAAGGTCAACCCGCACACGCGTCACCTCCACCTGTCGATTCGCGCCGACGCGCGCGACGACGCGCGCTCGTGGACCTTGCCGTCCGGGAGCCCCGGCGCGCGGCCCGCCGACGTCGGCAGCACCAAATCCGTGCAGCGGCGCGCCTGGGATGACCCGGTGGGCGCGTGGTTCGACGGCTTGATCGATAACATCTGGTGGGTCGAGATCCCCGCACCTGGCGGCTACCTCATCCGCGTGGCGGGCGACCCGCTCTCTTGCCTCGGCTTGCGTTTGCCGTTCACGTTCGCCGAGGTCGTCTCGATCTGCCGGGGCGCCGACTTGCTGCCTCACACGCACGTCACGGCCGACGCGCGGTGGCGCGCGGCGAGCCGGCGCCTCGTCGTGCCGCTCCTCGGCACTGGCGCGCAGGACTACGAGTCGTCGCTTAAATGGAACGCGCAGATCGGTCGCCTTGGCACTCCCGGTGAGATCGTCGACGGACCGTGGAAGGAGTGGATCCTCACGGACGATCGGTTGAAGCGCCTCCCCACGCCGGACACGTCCATCAACTACGGCGGGCGACTCTCGGACGCCGAAAATGCGGCCGTCGTGCAGACGCCCGGCATGCGGCACAACTGGGTGCACAAGGACTATTCGCAGCTCTTCGCGCCGCTCGCGCGAAAGGCCCTCAAGAACGGGCAGCCCGTCGACCTTCTGGACGAGCTGGCGCGCGGGTGCGAACTCGGCGGCCCGCTTCCGCCGTGGCTCATCGAGCGCCTCCGATAACTTTGGCGGCCGCTCGTCGGCCACGAAAGGAACACGCACCATGGCTTCTGTCACCCGTGACGAACTCGAACGCGAAGCTTTCCACCATTTCACACGTTTGACGTGGTGGGCTACGGGCCGCGAGCAATACCCCGACGACGACAACGAGGACGTGCTTCCCGACTACTTCCAGGGGATCGAAGCGCTCTTGCGGCTTTTCCCGCACCACCACGACCGCATCACGCAGCTTCGCAACTATTTGCCTTTCAAGGACTCAGACTTGCCGCTGCTGCGCCGAGACCTCTACGAACTCGAACAGATTGCCCGCGCCGAGCGGGAGTATGTGCCGCCTGCCTGGGACTACCCGATCGTCCCCGACGTGGGCGCGCCCCCTTCGGTCCACGATGTGCCGATCTTCCGTCTCCAGGCCGAGGCACACGCGCACCGCTCGGACCTCCGCCGGTGGGCTCTTCAACGCGTCGGACCCCAGCCCGAGAGGGATGACCGCGAAGAGCACCTTCACGCCGCGCTGCTGCACCTGTTCCCCGACCAGGAGGAACGCGTCGCGATCGTGGTTTTGGGCTCGAACACCGGCTATCCGCCCGAATGGGCCGACGTGATGCGCTTTCGCGTCGCCGTCTACGAGCTCGAACAGCTCGCCGCGCAGCGCCATGGATTCGCGCCGGTTCCATGGGACGCGCCCATCACGAGCCCGGAAACCTGGGACGTCAGCGGCGCCCCCACCGTGGTCACTCGACTTTCGCTGGCTGACTACCCGGTGTTCCGGCTCCAGGATGAGGCAAGCGAGCACTTTACCGCCCTCGGCCTTTGGGCGCTCGAACGCGGCGGGGCGCCGGCCGAAAGCGCGTTGTCGCTTCCGGAGGGCTCCGTCCGTTCCGTGCTGTTGCGGCTTTTCCCTGACCAGGCGGAGCGCATCACGATCGCGAGCGGGGGCCCACATCTCGGCCACCCGCCCGAATGGGCCGACGTGATGCGCTTTCGCGTCGCCGTCTACGAGCTCGAACAGCTCGCCGCGCAGCGCCATGGATTCACGCCGGCTCCATGGGACGCGTCCATCACGAGCCCGGAAACCTGGAACGTCAGCGGCGCCGCGGGCACCCCGAAGTGCGGCGGCGGGGAGGTCGGATGGCTGCCTGGCTTCGGGCCGACCGAGGCCGAGCGCGCCACCTTCGAGGAATGGCGCGCGCGCTTCCTCGCCGACGTGCCACCCAACGTCGAGCAGCTCCCCGGCGCTGCGGAGGCCGTCGATTGGGTGCGACGCTTCATCGCTTCGTGGGACGCGGGTAGCGCTTCCGTGGGAGACCTCGGGGCGTTCCGAGACGAGGTGAAGCGCCTGATCGATCGCGTGAGCGCCTTCGACGCGGCCGACCGCGCTGCGCTCAGCGGCGGGGATGTCGCCGGTCTGCCGATCGTTGGCCCCAGCGCCGCCGATCGAAACCGGGTGCAGAAGCTCCGCGCCAGCGCGGACACCCACAATATCGCCGTCCAAGAGGGGCTCAAGCGCGCGGGAGAGCTGCCCGAGGTCCGCGAATACAGCGCCTTCTGGACGTCGTACCTGGAGCGCCTCGCCAGGGCCGAAAAAGAGGCGGACGACGCGTGGATCGCCACGAACCTCGACAACGAGCTCGACGTACTCGAAGCGTCGTTCCGCTTGCTGCTCGTGCAGTGGGCCGCGCTCGGACCTCGGATCGCCGTTCGCAAAGGCGGCGAGCAGATCGGCACGCTGAACGACGCTGTCCGGGCCGCCAAGGGCGGCAACCTCGCCGACGCGGCGATCTCCGCTGCGGAGGAGATTCGCGCGCAGCACGCCGCGGGCAAGGGCCTCGATCCGAACCTGCCCGCGTCTGCGGCAACGGCGCCGCCGCCGTTCGTGCCGCTGCCCGGCGTCACCCAACTGGCCGGTGACGCCTTGTTTGGGGGCGGACCCTCGCGTTCGCTGTGGGACTCGATCCCGACCGGGGCCAAGGTTTTCGGCGGGGTGGTCGCTCTTGCGGCGCTCGCGATCGGCGGCGCCGCCGTGGCGCGTGAAGCTCGTTTCATCACCGATCGGGGGCGCCGATGAGCGCGCGCGTCTTCGTGGCGCTCTGCGCGCTCCTCGTCTGCGAGGTGTCTGCCTACCTGACGATCGCGCTCCTTGCGGTGCGCGGCGTGCTCGACGGGTCGCAGCTCTTCGCCCTGCTCGGCGTGGTGGTCGGCCTCTCGCGGCGCGTCTGGCTGCGCGCGCTCGACCTGCGCGAGCCACCCGGCCCGCCGAGCAGCGTTCGCGCGCGCCGGTCGCCGTCGAGCGCCGATGCGGCGCCGCTTGCTCGCGTCATCGCCTGGCGAGGCTGGACCTACCTACCGGGCCCGCTGCTGCTGCTCCTCTGCCTGCTGACGCACAAGGTCCCCGGGCGGGCGGTGTGACCATGGCGAGAACCAAGCAGCGCTCGCTTTTTGACGTGGCGACTTTGGCCGGACAGGCGCCGGGGATCGCACCTGCGCCGATCAGGCCGACGCCGCCCGCTCTGCCGGCCGTTCGTGGCGCGCCGAAACGACGCCGCCGCGCGGGCGCCCGCGAGGCGGTCCCGGCGCTTGCGCGGCGCGCTCGTGCGCTGCGCGGCTCCCCCGAGGCCCTGGCCCGTCGCGGCGATCGGCAAGCCTCTCGCAGCCTGCTCGCTACGTGCGAACGCGAGCGCGCCGCCCTCCGCGCCGAGCTCGCCAAGCACAAGGGCCATGTGTGCTCCTGCAAGACGACGACGCCCGAGCCCAGCGGCGGGCCCCGCGCTCGCCCGCCGGAGCCCTCCGCCGAGCCCCACGCGTGGGAGTGGACCTCGACCCCGGCAGGGCCGGTGCCGGCGCGCGCTGGCCGCCTCCTGACGCCGCTGGAGGTGCTCGCCCGTGTGCCCGCCGCTTCGCTCTCCGAGGCGCGCGCCGCGCGGCTGCGGGACTCGCTCAGCCGTGGAAGCCAGCCCAAGGTAGAGATCGAGTTCGACGCGGAGGGCGGACTCAGGGTGCTCGAAGGCGCCGGGGTCCTCGGCGTCGCGCGCGAGCTCCAGGTGCCTCACCTTTGGGCCGAATGGAAGCGCGCGGCGCGCTCCTCGGGCCGGCCCCGTGGCCGCCCCAAAAAGGAGCCCGCGGCGCCGCCTTCGCGCCGCCTCCCAACCGACGACACCGCGTTTGCAGACCGCGTGCTTTCGGCCGCGCGCGCGTCGAAAACCGGTCGGTTCGGCGAAAACAAGGTGTTTGTCTCGCACGTGATCCGCCAGCTCGAACGCGAAGGTTTCACGATCGGCGACGTCGACACGTTCAAAGCGCGCCTCGTCGCGGCCCACCGTGCGCGGCTCCTGGCGCTGAGCCGCGCCGATCTCGTGCAGGCGATGGACCCCGCGGACGTCGCCGAATCCGAGATCGTCCACCTCAACGGCTCTTTTCACTTCGTGCGAATCCTCTGAGGTTCCCACCTGATACCGATTTCCCGCAAGTCTGTTCTTCAACCTCACAACCCCCAAGGACACCCGTCATGAACACGAAGCAACCCTCGACCCCGAACGTGAACACCGACCCGACGGCAAAGCCCCGCCGCGGCCGCAAGCCGAAGCAGGCCGACGCGAAGGCGCCGTCGGCACCGCAGGCCAACGGCGACGAGGTGTTCGAGCCCATCGCCGACGTTACCGACGAGACCGCGCCGCGGCGCTGCGTCAAGTTGACGCTCTTCGTGCCGCCCGAGGTCGCCGCGCGGCTGCGCGTCGAGCAGTTCTTGCGCCCGCCCACCGAGCTCTGCGCGCTCACGCTGTCGTCCACCGCGTTTCAGGTCCTCATGGAGGGCCTCGACCATTCCGACGCGGTGCGCGTCGAGCGGCGCCAGGGCGCCGCCGAGCACCGAGTCAAGCGCGTGCTCCTTCAAGACGCGTTCCACCAGCTCGCAAACGTCGTCTCGGCTGGGATCTGACGCGCCGCCCTTCCGTTCGTCCTTCCCCTCCCCGCCTGTCCGATCCCGCCCCCACCTGGCCCGGCCGCCACCACATGCGCGGCCGGGCCTTTTCCTGCCGTGACTCTTCGCGATCTCGTTAGAGGTAGCTCGACCCGAGCAGCGCGGGCGCTGCCCCTAACCAGCTCACCCAGTCCTCGGCCGACATGGTCACCTCAACGCGGTCGCCGTGCTCGTCATACTCCATGAGCGCGGCGGCTTCGTGCAATTCGTCCGGCAAATCGGCCTTGTCGAACACGAACGTTATCTGCCCCGTTTGTTCCTCCCAATCCTCGGGCTCGCTCTCGTCAGGCGTGCACCCCAATTCCTCTCGCATGAAGAGGATCAGCTCGTCCAACGAGTGCGCCACGTAGGTCTCTTCGCCGTTCGTCCACACCTTCGCGCGCTCCTCGCCCGGCTGCGGCGCCGCAAGCGCCGGATCGTCACCTTGCCAGAGGACGCCGCCGTCTCGGGCGGGCCCTCTTTCGTCTCTGCTGGTTAGTTGGTGTTTCATTGCCGCTCGTCTCCTACTCGCCGCGCTTCCGCGGCTGCTTTGTGCTGCCATCTGAAAGAACGGCGCGACGTCACTGCCGCCCGCCGCGCCGTTCACCGTCTCAGCCGCCCTCGACACACACGCTTTCAAACGTGTGCGCGTGTCGCTCGGCCGCCTTGCGCGCCCGATCGCGCCCGAGCGCCGAGCGACGCCAGGGCACTGCAACAAGCACCGGCACGAGGCCGAGACGCTTTGCAGCTCTCAGCCGGTGGGTCCCCTCTCGGGCGCGCCAGCAGTTCCCCACCGGATCCCACGCCGCGCGGATCCTCGGCGGGCCACGGCGCCGCATCTCCGCTACCACCCTTTCCAGGTGGTCCGCACGAAAGTGCCCGTGCGGCGGATTTACTCGCACGTACACGATCCCTGCACGGGGCTCTTGCACTTCCCCACGCTTTTGCCCTGGTACTGGCACATCTTGGTGCCGCACTCCTTATTGCAGCACTCGCCGAGGCATTTGTACTTCCAATCGTCGCACACGAGCGGGCCCGGACCCGCGTCCTCGCCGCCGCCGGAGGACGACGAGGACGACGAGGACGACGAGGACGACGAGGACGACGAGGACGATGCGCCGCCCATGCCGCCCATGCCGCCCATGCCGCCCATGCCGCCCATGCCCGACGAGGACGACGAGGACGATGCGCCGCCCATGCCGCCCATGCCGCCCATGCCCGACGAGGACGACGAGGACGACGAGGACGACGAGGACGACGAGGACGACGAGGACGACGAGGACGACGACGAGGCCGCCCCACCGCTGCCCGCGTCGATCGGTTCCGTGATCGGCCCGGTCGTCACGCTCGTCGTCGTCGTCGCTGAGCCCTCGCCCGCGGCACCCCCTGCCGCCCCGCCCGCGCCCGCCGCTCCGCCGGCACCCGCTGCGCCCGTCGAGGATGCCGCGCCTCCGCTGAACGCTCCCCCTGTTTCCGGCTCGCACGCCACGACCCCGAGCACCACACCTTGGACGAGCGCAACCAGCGCCACCAAAATCACCGTTCGCATTGCTATTCTTCCACTTCCTGCGGCTCGTTCGCCGCCACAACCGGCACGATCTGCGCCGGAAGTTCCTTCGGGGCTCGCGCCCCATAGCCCTTGTAAAAACGCGTCCAGTTCGCGAGGACGCCCGCAAAAGCCCGCCGGCCCTTCTCGCGCGCCACGATCTTCGCGAGGGTTTCCAGCTCCTTTTGCGTGAGCTGCTCCCCGTCGCCCGCAAGCACCCGCTCTAGGCGCTTGCGCATCTCGCGCACAAACGGCGGCCGCTTCTCCCCTGCCATCAGCTTGACGAAACCCTGCAAGTCCACGCTTGAGCGCGTTTTCCAGCCGTTTCGCTTCGCGTTCTGGGCCCCGTAGTAGTGATCGGCGTACGCGCGCCGCCGCGATTCCTCGGCGTACGCCGTGACGGCCGGCGGGCGCTTGTGCGTGCGCGGATTCCAATCCGCTGCGGCCCGCTCCATCGACTCAAAGCCCGACGCGCCCTTCGAGCGGCTCTTCTGGACAATCTGCTTTCGCCGATCCTCGCGCTCGGCGCGCGCACCGTCTTCCTCCGCCGTCGTCGGGCAGACGAGGTCCACGATCGTGCGCACCCTCGCGGGTTCGAGCGCGACGCGCGCGAGCTCTTCTTGGAGATCGACGTCCGGCGGATCGTCGTCCTCCTCGCCCGCACCTGGCGCGACTCCGGCAAAATTGAGCTCGCCCCGGCGTCCCGCCAGCACCACACGCTCGCCGCCCGGCACGTAGCCTGCCGGAATTTGCAGCACCGGCGGGGCCATCGCCTCGCCCGGCGTGTGCAGATAGACCTCCGTGACCTCGAGGGCGTGGTGGCCCATCAGATCACGCACTTCCGTCAGCGGCCTTTGCCGGCTCTCCGCTGTGCCGAAGAAGTGCCGCAGCGCGTGCGTTACCAGCTCGTCGGCATACGGGAGCCCCGCGCGCGTCGCGAGCGCTCGCAAAACCTCCGGCTTGACCAGATCGGCGTGGGTGCGCCACGCAGGGCCCGGTGAGCGGTGGGCGGGAAAGAGCGGGCCGTGTGGCGCAAACCGCCCAAATCGAGCAAGCACGGCTTGCTGTGCTCGGAGCAGTCGCTCCCCGGCGTCCGACAGGGGGATCGTCCGCGAGCGCTTGCTCTTCGGTAGACTCGGCGGCTCCATCGCGCCCGGGAAACGCGTTGGCCACTGATCCACCGCTTGGCGCCGGATCCGCAGCACAAACGGCGTCTTGGCGCCCGGCTGAATGTCGTGGTTCCCGAGCCCCGACCCTTCGGCCTGTCGTAGCCCAAAAGCCGCGATCACAGCGCACCGCGCCGCGAGATCCGCATAACGCGGGATCGCCAGCTCGCTAAGATCCCGGCGCTTCGCCTCCGTCAGGATCGCGAACAGCGCATCCTCGTTGTGCGGGATCGTGCGCTGCTTTTCCGTTGGCCGCTCCGGCCGCCACCCTCGCCACGGCAGTTCGGCCAAACGCCCATCTTCGATGGCCATATTCGCGGCCGCTTGCAAAACCGCGTAGATGTTCCCGATCGTGGTCTGCGCGAGTGGCTTTCGCTGTAGCTCCTTCTCCCACTTCGCAAGCTTCGACGCGTCGAGTTCTACGGCTCTACAATCCCGAAACTCCGGGAACACGTGCAGCCGCCAATACGACCGAGCAGCCTTGCCCCAATGGTCGTCCACCGTCGCGATGTAGGTTTCCCACATCTCCCGCAAGGAGAGCGGCCCCTTGGCCGCGTTGCGCACGGCCACGAGCGTGTGCGGATCCGAGATCGCGCCCGCCTTGTAGTCGTGCCTGAGCTGAATCACGCGGGTGTATCTCGCGATCAGATCCTCCGGATCGGTGCCGTAGATCGAATCACGCTCGCCCGTCACCGGATCGCGGTATTGCTTGCGAAATCGGTTGGGCCCGACCTGTTGCAGCGTAACTCCCTGTATTGTTACGGTTTTGCCCTTCACCTTGATAACCTTCGGCATGCGCTCGCCGATACCAACCGGCGCGCGCGCTTGCGTTTGTCCCAGCGTCCACACGCGGGCGCGCGGTCCCCAACCCGCCACGCGCCCGCCCCTTCGAGTCGCTACCGGCGCCCGCCGCTCGCGCGCGCCGACTGCGCCGCGTTGAGCTCTGCGAGCGCTGCGCGCGCCGCCTCCGCTTGTCCTTCACGCTGAGCTGCTCGGCTCCGCGTGTGGTCGCCCGTCGACGCCGGCCCGGCGTCGCTCTGGCCACGCGTCGCCTTCGCTGGCTTCGTGGGCCATCTCGGTTCTTCGGGCGCGCGCCCGCGTGGCTTTGCCCGCCGTTCGGTCACGCCCGAGGCCACGGGCATGGTGACGACGATCCCGCCACCCGTCTCGCGCTCCTCGCCCGTGAAGTCGAGCACGAGCACCCGATCGGCGTAGGTCTCCGGATACCGTGCCTCAACAAGCCGCGCCGTCTCGACCCCGTCTTCGCGGCACCATTCGAGGACTTCCTTGCCCGTCACCGGCACGTAGCCACCCGGCTCGCGCCGGTGCCGATGCCTGTCGTCGCAGAGCCGGCACGCCGCCCGCATCTCGCCGTGGCGTGTTGCCCCTCGACCCGGTTCGCAGGTGCGGCCGTGCAGGCACGCATGGTGCGTGCGGACGATTTCTGCGTAGACCCCCGTAACCACGAACGCCCGGAGGCACCGGGAGCACGTCACGTATTCGCCCGAGAACTTCATGGGCGGACCTCCAGGAAGCCCCAGCGGCCCGCGTGCGCTGCGCCGCGCACGCGCCAGGCGTAGGCTTTGAGGTCGGTCCCGTCCTGCTCGTACACGATGCGGCCGTCCGGCTCCTGCCAGGCGCGCAGGAACGCCGGCCGCATCGCGAGGTCGTACCGCCCGCCTGCCGGATCACGCAGCAGTCGCGCGCGCTGCGTGATCTTGGCCTTGCGGGATCCGCGATTCGCCTCGAACGCCGTGGAGGGCAGGAGCAGCGCGACCTGTTCCGCGTCCATCGCCATCGCGGCCAGCTCGAACGCCTCCCATTGGGGAAATGGTGGGTTCGAGATCGCGAGCCCCGGCATCGGGCCGAGGTCGAGCTCTTGCACCAGCTTCCGCACCCGCCATTGCACGTCGGCGTCCGCTACGTCGCCCACGAACACCCCGTGATACGCGCCGGTCGCCAGCGCCTCCGCCGCTCGCGCCTCCGAGAACTCGATCCCGATCCCTCGGATGCCCCAGGCCGCATGGAGCACGGCCCCGATCGCCCCACGGCCGGCGCCGAGGTCGATCCATATGCGCGGGCGCCCGAGTCGCGCGAGCAGCGCCGTCACGGCGCAGCGCTCCGGGTGGGGCTGATTTAGCCGCGTCGGCGTCTCGTAGAAGTCGAGCGGCAGGCGCGTGGGCTTGGCCGGCTCGCGCTTTCTGCCCATCGGAACCCGCGACGGCTCGCTGACGCCGCACATGCCGATCGGTTTGGTGCCGCTCATTGCCCACCCCCACGCCGGATTGCTTCGAGCTCCATGACGCGGCGCCCCCAGAGCTCGGCGACGTGCGGAACCACCGCGTTACCCAGCGCTTTGAGCCTTGCAACGCGCAGCCGACGCGCCGCCCGCCCTTCCGGGCTCAGGACCGTGCGCGGGGGCTCCCACGTTTGCGGCGCCTCTCCGGGACCGGCGGGCCATCTGTCCACCCGGGCGGGCAGCCCATCAACGTCTCGACCCACGCCGGATTCAGCACTCCGCCCGCATTCGGCTGTCTCACCGCTGCATCCACCAGCGTCGTCCCCGCGTGTCGCGTCTCCGTGCTGTACCCGGCGGCGCCCGACGCCTTCGCGTCGCCGCATGTCGGTGTCGGCCACAGCTTCACGGCGATCCCGAGGGGCGTTCCGCAGCCGTTGCCGTTGATTCCCTTCGCTCGCAGCTTCGCCTGTCGCTCCTTGAAGGTCTCCACCGCCTCGCGCTCGTTCGCGCACGAGGCGTCCGGCGTCGGCCACAGCTTCACCGCCTGCGCCAGCGGCGGCGAGCCCTGCGCTCGCTTCCCTCGCGACGGACCGCGCGCGTCCCGCGTCATCGGTGTAGGCCAGAATGAAGAGTCGCTCTCGTCGATGGGGAGCGCCGACGTCACTTGCCCGAACACACGACCATTCCGCATCGTACCCCGCTTCGGCCAGGTCACCGAGGACCCGATCGACTCCGCGAACAAGCAGAGCTGCGACGTTTTCCACGAGCACGTAGCGCGGTCGTAAAAGGCAAATGATTCTGCACTGTTCGCGCCAGAGCCCTGAACGTTCTCCCTCGATTCCGGCTCCATTCCCGGCATAGCTGATATCCTGGCAGGGAAATCCCCCGCAAATGAGGTCGACTTCCTCCAGCTCCGCCCCAACGGCGCGGACGTCCTCGTAGCGCTTCGCCCGCGGCCAATGCCGTGCGAGCACACCTCGGCACCACGCGTCTTGCTCGACCTGCCACGCCACCGGCCCGAGCCCGGCCCATTCCAAGCCGAGTTCCAGCAGGCCAATGCCCGAAAACAGCGAACCCATCGTGAGCGCGCTGCGCTCTTGCGTTTCCTCGCACCGCAACCCACGAGAACGCCTCGAACCATGTCCGGGCGTCCTCGATGTGTTGGCGGCGCGGCGCATGGCCGCGCCGCTCATTGCGCACCTTGCCCGAACAGCTCGTCCGCGAGGGCTTCCGCTGCCTCGCAGCGCTCACGCCATTCCTCCGGCGTGCTGACCTTTGTCGCAATCGCGTACCAGACCGCTCGCGTGACGGCGCTTGGTTCCCAGGGCGCGCACCGCTTATCCGCGTCGAGTAGCGCGAAGATCACCTCCGACGCCGCTTGCAGCTCCCTCGCTGGCGCACGGAGACAAGGCGGCCCCTTCGCCGCCAACCGGATCCCCTGCCTGACCTCCTCGACGCTCCCACCGTGGAGCCGACTTGCGTACAAGGTAAGTAGGTTCGGGAGAGATCCAGACTCGTACCGCTCCGCCCACACCTTCAACCACGTCAGGAGCGGATCGCTTACCTGAACGTCTGGCGCACCCCCCTCGTCGTGACGCACCGCGTGCCGTTCGAGGCTCCGGCACTCGTTTGGCACTTGCTCTTTGATAATGTTTCGACTACTTCGTGTTTCCTCGCTGTTTGCGGGGACGTGCGAAGAGTCCCCCTCTTCGCACAGTTGTCGATTGGACAAACACGTCGCCGAGGGATTCGCGACTTCGCTTGGATGAGGTAGGCAGCCGTGATCCCTCGTGGTTCACGGTGCCAGCCTTGACGAGGACGATCCAATGTCGCATGGCGCGCCGGGGGGCTCGGGGGGGATGAAGCAGGTTCGCTCCCCAGCGGTCGCGGCCGGCGCATGGGCCTTCGGGGTCGTCGGTGTCGTGACGAGCCTGCTTCTCGGCCTTGTCCCCATTGGGTGCAAGCAAGGCAAGACGGAGGGCGGCGCAGCGCCGGCCCCGAGCGCATCGGTCGCCCCGAGCGCGTCGGCGGCGACGAGCGCGGCCGCGGCTCCGCCCGCGACCTCGGCGAGCGTCGCGCAAGCGCCTCCGCCGAGCGAGCCAGTGGGCTCGGGCGTGTCGTCGTTCGTCGCGGCCGCGCAGACCGAGGGGTGCAAGGCGCAGAGCGGGGACATCGCGACGTACCTGCAGCGCGGCGAGGTGACGGTCGCGGGGAGCGAGGGGTCGCTCGCCGCCGCCTGGCTCATCAAGCTCGCCGCGAACAAGCCGGGCGCGCAGCTCGCGTTCGCTGGGTTCGCCCTCGACGCGAAGCAGGTGGCGCGCGCGCGTGGCATCGGGACGGCCAACGAGACGGCGCCGCGGATCTTCGCGAACGGGGCTGGCTGGACGCTCGTGTGGTTCGACGAAAACGGGCTGGCGTACACGAAGCCGCGCTGGGAGACGGCGCCGGCGCCCGTGATCGAGCACCTGAGCACGGTGAACGCCGCGAACGCGGACGACGTGGCCCTCGCCGCGACGCCCGCCGGAGCGATCGTCGCGGTGGCGCCGTTCAACATGGAGAAGGCGCAGCTCGGGCTGTTCCAGTTCGCCCCGACGGACGCAGCCGCGCCGGCCGTGCAGGCGCTCGGCGCGACGCACCACGCCCACGAGCCGCGCAGGCCCGCCGTCGCCGCCGATGGAACTGGCTACACGCTCGCCTGGCACGAGGGGGACGGGCGGATCGTCGTGTCGCGCTTCGATCTCGCGGGCAAGGAGATCGACGAAGCCTACACCCTCGCGGCGGCCCCGCCGGCCGGCGCGCCCGCGCGCGAACGCGTGAACCTCGTGGCCACGACGAAAGGCGCGATGGCCGTGTGGATCGAGGGCGACAAGATCCTCGCGCGCGCCGTCGACGCCGCGGCGCGCCCCGGCGAAAAGACGTGGCTGGTCGGGCGCGGTCGGGCTCCGGCGCTTGCGCCGATCGGCGACGGCGCGCTCGTCGTGTTCCTTGGTCAAGAGGGCGGCAAGGACGATCAGGTCCTCGCGGTGAAGCTCTCGGAGAGCGGCGAGCCGTCGGCCACGGGCATGCGGATCAGCGACGGGACGGGCGCGGTGAAGGACGCGGCGGCGGTCACGTCGGCTGGCCCGCGGTTGGGCTTCCTGTGGGCCGAGCCCATGAGCAACGGCGTGAGCACGAAGCGCGCGATCCTGCGGACGCTCGAGTCGAGCTGCGTCCCCTGAGCGCGGAAGAACGTGTCGTTCGCGCACGCGCGCAGGGCGTGTCGTCTACGCGCGCGTGACGAGCGCTCGGCCTGTCGCGCCGCGTGATCAGGACGCGAGGAACGCCGACAGCTTGCCGCCGGCCGCGACGTGGGCCTGGGCCGCGCCGAGCTCGCTGAAGTCGAGGCTGCGCACGGAGAGATCCCGGTACCGGTTTTTTTCGACGAACCGGAGCTCGTCGGGGCGCGCCCAGTCGATCACGTGGGGCGACTTCGTCGAGACGATGAGCTGCCGGTGATCGGCGCAGGCCTCGATCACGTCGAGCAGCGCGACGATGCTGCCGGGGACCGCGGCGATCTCGGGCTCCTCGATGAGCAGCGCCGTCGCCTCCGGATCCACGAGCGCGACGAGGAGCTCGAGCCTTCGGATCACGGCATCGGACAAACGACCGAAGTCCACGCCCTCGAACGTGATGCTGGCGCGGTCCTGCGGCGCGACGTCCGCGCGCGCGGAGGTGTCGCGCGTGATCTGGACGGCGAGCTCGCCAGGCGCGCCGATGCGCTGGCAGAGCTCGACGACCTTGTTGTACCGATCGCGGTGGAGCTCGAACCAGATGACGAGCGTCGACGCGAGCGAGAGCAGGCGCGCGTCGAGGCCCCGCGACGTCCAGAGGACGCCTGATCGGCCGGTGAGCGTGACGCCTGTGCGATCCTCGATCGGGGGGCGCGCGAGGGCGAGGCCGAGCCAGCGGATGCCTTCGAGGTAGGCGCGGATGCGACGCAGGTCCTCGGGGACACGATCGGCGGAGTCCCCGGCGAGCGCGAGCGCGCCGACGCCCGAGGGGAGCGAGATGCGGCTGCCGTCGCCGAAGACGGCGCGTCGATCACGCACCGTCCAGAGATCCACGTTGGCCTCGTCGGTCCTCGCGGCGTGTTCTTCCCAGCGCATCGAGGGCGGGAAGGGCTCGTCGTCGTCCTCGAGATCTTGGAAACGCCGATCGTAGCCGTAGACGAGGTGCTCGCCGGCGTCGCCTTCGAACTCGCAGCGGAAGTGGCGCGGTTTTTCCGGGTCGCTCAGGGCGTGGACCGCGATATGCGCGCCTTCGGCGATGCCCTGGACGAGGAGCGACGCGAGGGTCCCGCCCTTCGCGACGAGCACGGTGCGACGCGGGGCGATGGCGAGCTCGATCGTGCTGCTCCCGATCGCCTGGTAATCACCGATCGTCACGGACACGAGCCGGGCGGCCAGGGCTCGGGGAAAGACGGAGGTGCGGGCCGGTTCGATCATGAGAGGGCACCTTCCTCCTACCACGCTGCGTGGGGGGTTGGCGTATCCCTTCTGCACGGGCGGGACGCTTCATTCCGTCCATCCTTGGTTTGCGAGCGTAAGCGAGATTAGGCGCTAGAATTCGTGGGTGAGCGAGGCCATTTCCCCGAGGTCCGCGCTTTCGCGCGTCGCCCGAGCCGAGGGCCCGACGGAGCTCCCTCCTCTCTCGGACCCGTACCTGCGGGGGCCGAGGTCGCCGCACAAAAAGCCGCTCTCGACGCTGGCATTGACGTCGATCCTGGCGCCGTTCGTGGGCGGACCGCTGGGCTCGGTCGCCGCCATCGTCTTCGGCTGGGCCGCGCGTCGCGAGATCGACGGCGTAGGCACAGGACGCCGCGGGTATGTCCTGGCGACACTGGGGATGGGCCTCGGGATTTGCCTGACGGTGGCTTGGGGCGCGGCCATCGCGTTCGGGGTGTGGACGATGGAGCGGCGCCACGAGGCGCAGCTCGATTCGATCGCCAATGTCGTGACGGTCGGGGATACGCCGAGGCCGCTCGAGGGTTCGGTCGAGGCTGCGGAGCCTGCGTCGCCGCCTTCCAAGGCCGTGCCGGTTCTCCAGAAAGAGACGGCCGTTCACAAGGAGGGCAACGTCACGATCGTGGATGTTGGGATCTCGGTGTCGTCGCTCTCGCAGGAGCTCGCGAAGCAACGCGCGGCCGCAGCGGCGGCGGGCGAGACGATCGTCGTGATGACGACGAAGAGCGAGTGTGTCTCGTGCCGCAGCTTGTCGACGTCGCTCGAGCATCCGCTCATGCAGACGGCGCTCGCGCGGGTGCGGCTCGTGCGTGTGGACATCGACGCGTTCGACGAGGACCTCACGGGGCTGAAGATGCCGCACGAGCGGGTGCCGAGTTTTTTCCTCCTGGCGCCGGATCTCTATCCGCGCGACGCGATCGACGGCGGCGAGTGGGACGAGGACGTGCCCGCGAACATGGCGCCCGTGCTCGGCGCGTTCGTGCGCGGAAAATACGAGACGCGGCGGCAGAGCTTCGAGCCGATTCAAAACGGCGGGATCAAGCTCTGAGACAGGCGCGCGCTGCGGCTTCGGATCTCGGGCGCGAGGCTTCCCTCCGCTGCTAGGATGCGCCGCCATGAAGCGCGCCGGGCAGATCTCGATCTTCGTCCTCTGCGTCTTGTTCAGCGTCTCCGCCGCGGTGAACGTGATGTCGGACAACAGCGAGGTCGAGCGCGCAGCCGCGGCCGTGGCGTGTGGGGAGCAGGGGCCGAATTGCCGCGCGCAGGTGACGCGGCACGAGCGGACGCCGTTCGGGCAGACGTTCGAGATGGTGACGCCGAAGCGGACGGTGGACGTGGTCTGCCGGCGCGCATTCGTGATGGTGGGCGACTACGCCTGCAAGCTTCGCTGATGGGAAGGCCCTCGCTTCGGTCCTTGACCGGGCTCGTTTGCCCGCGCTGCCGCGACCCGAAGCCTGCGCCCGTCGAGACGACGGAGCCCGTGTTTTGCCCGCGCGACGGGCTCGCGCTCGTCGCCGCGGCGGTCCTCGCCGACGCGGATGGAGATCCGTTCCTCGGGACGACGATCGCGGGGCGGTACGTGGTGCTCGGTCGGATGGGCGCGGGCTCGATGGGGGCGGTGTACCGAGCGTGGGACGCGGCGCGGGGGCAGGACGTCGCGGTGAAGGTGTTTCGTGGGGATCGGGGGCTCGGCGCGCGGGCGCTCTCGCGGCTCGATCGGGAGGCGCGGGTCCTCGCGATGCTGCGATCCCCGCACACGGTGCAGGTGCTCGACGTGGGGGAGGTCGTGCACGGCGGGCAGGACGCGCTCGTCTCGCCCACGGTGTCGCGGTTCCTCGTGATGGAGATGCTCGAAGGCGAGCCGCTCGGCGTCCGGCTGCGGCGGGAAGGGCGGCTCTCGATCGTGGAGGCGACGCGGCTCGGGACGCATGCGCTCACGTCGCTCGCCGAGGCGCACGAGAAGGGGATCGTCCACCGGGATCTGAAGCCGGACAACGTGTTCATTGCCCGCCTCGGCGGAGGGGCCGAGGGGGCCAAGCTGCTCGATTTCGGGCTCGCCGACCTCGGGCCCTCGCCGCGCGACCCGAACGACGCGCTCGGGTGCGGGGGGGGTCCTGTCGGTACGCCTCGGTACATGTCGCCGGAGCAGGCGCTCGGGGAGCCGGTCGATGCGCGCAGCGATCTGTATGCGGTGGGCGCGCTCCTTTACCAGATGCTCGTGGGCAGGCCCCCGTTCGTCGAGCGGGACGCGGCGCGGGTGATGGCCAAACACGTGCACGAGCCGCCGATCGCGCCTCGCGAGGCTGCGCCGGAGGCGGGGATCCCGCGCGCCTTGTCGGACCTCGTGGTGCGGGCGCTCTGCAAGCGGCCGGAGGATCGGCCGGAGAGCGCGCGGGCGTTCATCGAGGCCCTCGAGGAGGCGTGCGCCCAAGGCGCGGGGCCCGGCGCGGCGCGGCATGCAGCGGACGGGCGCGAAGCGGTTGTACGGCGCCCGGAGAGCCGTGTACCTTCGCGCACGGACAACGATGGATCCTCGTGAAATCGAAATGCTCGTCCAGCGCCTGCTCGCGAACCCTCACGATCAGGAGGCGCTCGCGTACGCGCATCGTGCAGGCGCGCAGGACCCTCGCTCGTACGCCATGTTGCTCGAGCGCGTCGGCACGCAGACGCCGGATCCCGCCTACGGCGCACATTGGCTGAGCGAGGCCGCGAACGTCTGGCAAGCGGCGTTCGGCGACATGAACAACACCGTGCGCACGTTGATGCTCGCGGTCGACAAGGATCCGATGCATCGCTCGGCCGAGCGGCTCGTGCAGATGTTTCGCGAAAAGGGCGACGTCATGTCGCTCGTCCAGCTTTACGAGCGGCAAGCGAAGGGGCTCGCGCCCGCGGCAGCCAAGCCGGAGGTGCGCGCGATGCTCCTCAAGCTGCACGAGGAGCTTGGGCGGATGTGGAGCGAGCCGCAGCTCGCGCGGCCCGAGCGCGCGGTGGAGAACTGGCGCAAGGTCGCCGAGCTCGATCCGCGCAACGTGTATGCGATCTACGCGGCGCGCGAGATCTTGAAGGCGCAGCAGCAGTACGCGGAGGCGATCCCGTACTTCGCGATGGAGCAGGCCATCGCCGAGGATCCCGAGCGCAAGCTCGCGCTCTACCGAGACGAGGCCGACATCCGCAAGCGCGCGGGCGACATGCCGGGCGCGACGCAGGCGCTGCGCTCGGCGCGCGCGGTGCGTCCGACCGACGTTGCGTTGACGCAGGAGCTCGGCGTGAGCGTGCTCGAGCGCATCAACGCGGGCGAGAACGTGCCGCAGCCGGAGCGCGACGAGACGGCGGCGATCTTCGTGCAGCTCGCGGAGACGTACGACGGGGAGTACGGGCTCTCGTACTCGTTGTCGGCGCTCGGCGCGTCGCCGGGGCACGACCGCGCGATGCAGCTCGCGGATCACTTCGGGGCGCTGCTCGGTCGTACGGGGGAGCTCGGTCCGCAGTACGCGGCGTACTTGAAGGCGAACCCGAACGGGTTCATGGCGAACGTGGCGCGGATGAAGGTGGGCAACGCGCAACCGCCGCCGCCGCCGCAGCCCGCGGCGCAAGCCGCGCCCGCCGCGCCGCAGCCGGTGCAGCCGGTGCAACCCGCGCAGCCCGTGTCCGCCGCGCAGCCCTCGCAACCGCCCGCAGCCGCGCAGCCCGCGCAGCCCCCGCAATCTGCGCAACCCGCGCAGCCCCCGGCGGCCGCGCCCGCGTCCGAGGGGCGCGCGCCCTCGCCTTCGGTCGTCGCGATGCAAGCGCAGGCGGCGGTGCCGGCGGGGGATGTGCACGCGCTCCTGGAGGAGGCTTCGGCCGAGGCGCAGAAGGGCCGCAAGCCGCAGGCGTACACGAAGTACCGCGAGGCGCTGAAGATCGATCCGGCGAACTCCGAGGCGCTCTCGTGGGTCGAGGAGTACCTGCGGCAGAAGCGTATGTTCGCGGATCTCCGCGACGTGCTGCTCGCGGCGTCGCGCGTGCCGACGGTCTCGCCCGAGACGCGCAAGGCGCAGCTCCGCGACGTGGCCGGCATGTGCGAGTCGCAGCTCCGCGACATCGACACGGCGATCGCGGCGTGGAAGCAGCTCTGCCAGATCGATCGCGGCGACGAGCAGGCGCGTGATCAGCTCCGCAGGTTGCTCGAGCGCGCGACGAAGTGGGACGACCTCGCGACCGTGCTCGAGCAGGACGCGATGAGCACGCCCGACACGGAGCAGAAGCTCGCGATCGAGAAGAAGCTCGCGGGCCTGCACGAGGCGAAGCGCAAGGATCCGGTGGCCGCGGCCGAGGTGTGGACGCGGATCGCGTCGCTCGTGCCGGAGGACGAGGCGGCCGTGAACACGGCCGTCAAGCTCTACGAGAAGGGCGAGCGGCTCGACCTCGCGGCGCAGGCCATCGCGGACAACATGAGCGGGTTCACGGACCCGAACACGCGCGCCGGGCTCTTGCAAAAGCTAGGCGAGCTGCGGCTCAAGCTGAACGATGCCGGCGCCGCGGGCGACGCATTTGCCGAGGCCGCGGAGCTCGGCAAGCAGGCGAAGATTTGGGAGCAGGCCGAGAAGGCGTACACGGCTGCGGGCCGCATCGCCGATGCGGCGAACGCGATCGAGCAGCGCGCCGAGCTCGCCGACGGCAAGCAACAAGCGACGCTGCTCGCGCAGGCGGCGGATCTCTTCCTCAAGGCGGGGGATGCGCCGGGCGCGGTGATCCGGCTGGAGCGCGCCTCCGAGATCGACCCGACGAACGACGCGTACGTGCAGGGCCTCGAGGAGCAATACCGCGCGGCCGGGCGGCTGCCGGATCTCGTGCACCTCTTGCTCGGGCGCGCGGAAAAACTCTCCGATCGCGGCAAGCGCGTGGCGTCGCGGCGCGCGGCGGCCGAGGTGCAGCGCTCGCTCGGTGACAACGAGGGTGCGCGTGAGAGCCTCTTGCTCGTGCTGTCCGACGGTGACGACGAGGGCGCGCTCGCGCTGCTCGTCGAGGACGCGGCGCAGCGCGGCGATCACCAGGAGTGCGTGGAGCTGCTCCGGAGGCTCGGCGGGATCACGAAGGCGCCGGCCGACAAACTCAACCACGCGCTGCGTGAGGCGAGCATCCTGGCCGAAGGGCTCGACGACGTGGACGGCGCGATCGAGCGGTACGAGGGGATCCTGAAGTCGCTCGATCCCAAGAGCCGCGTCGCGCTCGCGGCGATCGCAAACCTCGAAGAGCGGCGGAACAACCCGCAAGGCGCGGCCGCGGCGCTCGAACGCGAGGTCGTGCTCGCCGAGGGCGAGCAGAAGGTCGAGCTCGCGCAGCGCCTCGCGCAGATCTACGAGGGCCAGCTCTCCGATCCGCGCGGCGCGATCCGCGCGCTCGAGATCGTGCACGCGGCCGACGCGGAGGACTTCGACGCGATCGGCCGGCTCGAGCGGCTCTGCGCCGAGGTCGAGGATTGGCCGCGCGTCGCGCACTTCCTGCAGATCCTGGTCGAGGTCGAGGGCGACGAGGAGGAGCTCTCCCGCATGACCCGGAGGGTCGCGGACATCCTCTTCGACAAACTCGGCCGCGGCGACGAGGCGCTCGCGGCGCTCGACAAGGTCGCCGAGACGGGCGACGAGCCGTGCCGGCGCGCGTACGTCGAGCTCGGTGACAAACTCGGATGGAAGGGGCTCGTCGCGTCGAAGCTCGTCTCGTGGAACGAGTCGGGCACGGGCCCGGCCCGGAACGAGGCGCTCCGCGGCGCGTTCGAACGGTTCGTCGAGGTCGGGCGTGAAGCGGACGCGGCGCGCGTGGCCATGGAGCTCGCGCGCTCGCGCGGCGCCGATCGCGGGCTCGCCGAGCAGCTCGAGCAGCTCGCGATCAAGCTGAAGGATCTCGACGCCCTCGGCGTCGCGCACGACCTGCTCGCGAAGGACGTCTCGGGCGCGGGCCGCGCGGCCGAGATGGTCCGGCAGGCCGAGGTGCAGATCGCCGCCTCCGTGCCCGCGAACGAGGCCATCCAGCACGGCGAGGGCGCGCTGGCCAGCGTCCCGCCGGGCGAGGTCGAGCCCTTGCTCGCGCGACTCGCGGCGCTCGCGCCCGACGTCACGCAGCTCATCGACGTGTACGAGCGTCAGGTCGGGCGTTGCCGTTTGCCGGCGGATCGGCTCACGGCGCTCGCGCGCGCGGCGCAGGTCGCCGCCGAGCGTGGCGCGAACGATCGCGCGCGCAGCTTCTTCGAGCTCGCGCTCAGCGCGGGCGTCCAGGAAGAGACGCTCGGCGCGCTCGAAGCGGCGGCGGCCGCGGGCGACGAGCGCGCGGGCGGCACGGGCCTGCGCCGCATCCTGGCCGAGGCGCTCGCCGGCGGCGGCCAGGGCTCGCGCGACGGCGGGCGCACGAAGAGCGCGCTCCTCCGGCGCGCCGCGACGATCGCGCACCGCGCGCTCGGCGACGTCGAGCGCGCCTTCAAATGGATCGGCGACGCGATCGTCACGCATGTCGACGACGCTTCGCTCGACGCGCTCGAAGCGCTCGGCCGCGAGCTCAATGATCTGCCGCGCGTCGAGGCGACGCTCACGCGCGCGCTCGAAGAGGTCTTCGACGGCCCGCTCGTCCGCAAGCTCCTGCAGCGCCGCGCGCGCCTCCGCCGCGACGCGCTGAACGACAAGAAGGGCGCGGGCGTCGACTTCAAGAAGCTCCACGACCTGTCGCCTGCCGATCAGGACGTGATGAACGAGCTCTCGAACCTGCTCACCGAGCTCGGTGATCACCGCGGCATGATCCAGCTCTACGAGGATCAGATCCTCCGCGGCCGTGATCCCGCCGTCCGCGCCGAGCTCGCGCGCAAGGTCGCGCGGATCTGGGAGGAAGAGCTCGGCGACGCGCGCGAGTCGGCCGACGCCTGGCGCCGTGTCCTGCGCATGAAGGCCGGCGACGCCGAGGCGACTGCGGGCCTCGAGCGCGCCAAGACCGGCAAGCTCAAGCGTACGCCGCCGCGCTCGACGATGGCCTCGGTGCCGCCGCCCGCCGGCGCAGGGCCCTCTGCGCCGCCGCCCGCGTACACCCGTACGTCCACGCCGCCGCCGCCCGCGTACGCCCGTGCGTCCACGCCGCCGCCGCCTGCATACGCGGCTCCGTCGGTCCCGCCGCCGGCTGCGGTCCCGCCGCCGTCTGCGCCGCCGCCTGCGGTCGCGACGCCGTCCGCGCCTCCGGCGTGGCAGGCCCCGACCGACAACGAGCCGACGCCCCTCGCGCCTGCGGCGGATCTGCCTGCGCCTCCGGCGATGGTCGCGCCTCCGGCGTACGTCCAGGCCGAGCAAGCCCCTGCATACGTCGATCCGCACGCGCAGCAGCAGGCCTACGCGCAGCAGCCCGCGCAGACGCCGGAGGCGTACGCGCAGCAGCAGGCGTACGCGGCGTACTACGCGCAGCAGCAGGCGTACGCGCAGCAGCAGGCCGCACAGCAGCAGCCCGCGCAGACGCCGGAAGAGGCGTACGCGCAGCAGCAGGCGTACGCGGCGTACTACGCGCAGCAGCAGGCGTACGCGCAGCAGCAGCAGGCGTACGCGCAGCAGGCGCAGCCGCCCGCCGCGCAGCCTGCTCCGGGCGAAGAGCTCGAAGAGGCCGAGCTGCTCGACGACGAATCCTGATCCACGCGAGGGGGCGGTCCCGCCGCCCCTGCCTCACCAGAAGACCGACTTCCGCTCCTTCAGCCCGCGGTTCAGCATCGACTGGATGGTCGCCTTCACGCGGAGGACCTTCTCCTCGATGATCGCGTCGTCGTCGTCGGGATCGCCGTCGAAGCGCATGGGCTCGCCGAACGAGAGCCTGTAGCGCGTGGGCAAGGGGAGGACTCCGCCGGGCAAGAGGAGCTGCGGCAGGATCGGGAAGCTCGGCAAGTGCAGCGTCTTCGCCACGCGGTGGAGGTTGCCGAGCGAGACGTACTGCTCCTCGGCGCCGATGACGGCCACGGGCACGATCGGCGTGTTCGTCTCGAGCGCGAGGCGCATGAAGCCGAGCCCGAAGTCCGTGAGCTTGTAGCGCTCGGCGAACGTCTTCGTCACGCCACGCACGCCCTCGGGGAACACGAGGATCGCCTCGCCGAGCTCGAGCAGCCGCCGCGCGTTCTCGGGCACGCCGACGACCTGCCCCACGCGCGAGAAGAACGTCGAGACGAACGGCAACGTCTGCGACCACTTCTCCACCATGCTCCGCACGATGCGCGGCGGCTCCGCGTCGAGGAACATCGAGGCCGCGATGATCACGCCGTCCATCGGGATCTGCCCCGAGTGGTTCGCGATGAGCAGCACGCGCGACGCGGGCACGCGCTCGATCCCGCTGACGATCGTGCGGAAGTAGAAACGGTGGAAGAACGCCGCGCCGCCGATCGCGTACTTCGCCCAGGAAGGATCGAGCCCGAAGGGATCGACGCCGCCGCCGCTCAAGGGGATCGGCACGCGACGCAGGCGCTCTTCGAAGTCGCGACCGAGCAGCTTGATGCCGAGCTCGTCGATTCCGTCTCGGGCGACGCCGAAGGCCGAACGCGCGATCGGCAGGGCCTCGCGTGTCGTGAAGGTCGAGAGCCTGCCGAGGGTGCGCGCTGCTCCATCCAGCATGCATGCGAACGTAGCAAACCGAGTGCATCGCAGCACGACGCGAAGTGCTTGACGTGACGTGCTCCCGAGCTTCACGGTGAACGTTGGGGATTGGGGGGATGCGTGTGACGAACGGGGGAGGCGAGGCGATACTCGTCGCGCCGCGGCTCACGATGCGGCCGCCGCGCAGGGCGAGCGTGAGCGTGGATGTGGACTCTTCGCGCGAGCCGAGCGTGGAGAGTGATCGTTCGCATTTGCCGGTGCTCATCACGGGCATCTGCGGGCGGCTCGGGCGCAGGCTCGCTCGGCACTTGCATCGCGAGCGGCCGGTGATCGGCATCGATCGTCGATCGTTCGAAGACAAACCAAAGGACATCGTCCACCACCAGGTCGACATCCGCCGCAAGAAGACGCAGGACGTCTTCCGCCACGAGCGCATCGCTGCGGTCGTGCACCTCGGCGTCATGCACGATCCGCGCGTGGACCAGGCCGAGCACCACAGTTGGAACGTCGTCGGCCTGCAGCGCCTGCTCGAGTACGTCGCGCACTACGACGTCCCCAAGCTCGTCGTGCTCTCGAGCGCCAACGTCTACGGCCCGCGCCCGGACAACCCCCAATTCCTCACGGAGGACGCGCCGCTGCTCGGCGGCGCTTCGTTCAGCGAGATCCGCGACCTCATCGAGGTCGACATGCTCGCGCAATCGTTCTTCTGGAAGAGGCCACGCACCGAGACCGTGATCCTCCGGCCGGTCCACATCCTCGGCGCCGTGCGAAACGCGCCTTCGAACTACCTGCGCCTGCCCGTCATCCCCACGTTGCTCGGCTTCGATCCGATGGTGCAGGTCATCCACCAGGACGACGTCGTCAGCGCCATCGCGCGCGCGCTCATGCCCGGCGCGCGCGGCATCTACAACATCGCGGGCCCGCCGCCTTTGCCCTTGTCGCGCCTCGTCGGCATGACCGGACGCACGCGCGTCGCCGTTCCCCACGGGATCGCGCAGGGCGTCGTCCGTAAGCTCTGGCAGTACCGGGCCACCTCGTTCCCCGCGCCCGAGATCGATCACATCCGTTACGTGTGCATGGTCGACGATACGCGCGCGCGAACCGATCTCGACTACGCGCACAGACACGACATCACGCAGACCGTCGCCGCGATCGACGACGTCTTCTGAGGCGCCGCGGATGCGTGCACGCTTCCGTCGTTCGTCCGGGTGTCACGCGGTGGTACGCTCGGCGTCCATCTCCCGCCATGTCTCTCTTGCCCGCGCTCCTCGCGGTGACCACCCAGGCGGCCACGCCGCACCTCACCGCGACGCGTGTCTCCACGCCGCCGGTCCTCGACGGCCGCCTCGACGAGCTCGCCTGGAAGCACGCCAAGGGCAGCGACGCCTTCACGCAGAAGCTCCCCACGCCCGGCGAGAAGCCGCGCCACCGCACGCTCGTGCGCGTCGTGTACGACGACGAGGCCGTCTACGTCGGCATCGACTGCGAGCAGACGAACGACGAGATCATCGCGCGCCTCACGCGGCGTGACAGGCAGGTCGAGGCCGACGCCGTCACGGTCACGCTCGACACGCGCGGCGATGGCAGGAGCGCGCTCGAGTTCGAGGTCAACGCGGCCGGCGTCCTCTCCGACGCGCTCCGCTTCAACGACACCGAGCTCTCGCGCGAGTGGGACGAGATCTGGGACGCGCGCACCACGCGCACCACGCACGGCTGGTCGGCCGAGTTCAAGATCCCGCTCCGTATCCTGCGCTTTCGCGACCTGCCCTCGCAGAGCTTCGGCCTGCAAGTCCGGCGCCGCGTGTCGATGCTCCAGGAGCTCGACGAGTGGACGTTCATCCCTCGCGACGCGGGCGGCGAGGTGTCGCGGTACGGCAAGCTCGACGGCCTCTCCGGCCTCCGACCCAAGGCCTCGCTCGAGCTCCGCCCCTTCCTCGTCGGCGCCCTCCGCTACAGCGAGAGCGAGGCCGAGATCCGCGGCGCGAGCGTCTTCCCCGCGGGCTCGGCGGGGCTCGATCTCAAGTGGCATCCTTCGCAGAGCCTCACGCTCGACGCCACGATCTTTCCGGACTTCGGCCAGGTCGAGGCCGATCAGGTCATCCTCAACCTCAGCAACTTCGAGCGGTTTTTCCCGGAGCGCAGGCCGTTTTTCCTGGAGGGCGCGGACAACCTCGCGACGCCCTTCAAGCTCGTCTACACGCGCAGGATCGGCCGCGCGCCGGGCATGCCGGCCGTACGAGACGACGAGGAGACCGTGGGCTCGTCGTCCCCGGCCACGGTGTACGCCGCAGCAAAACTCTCGGGCGAGCTCGCGGAGGGCGTGTCGGCGTTCGAGCTGCTCGGCGTCACCGCGCCCGTCCTCGTGAACGTGAAGCGCGCCGACGGCAGCTTCGCCTCGCGTGTCGCCGAGCCCCTCGCCGCGTTCAAGGTCCTCCGGCTCCGCAAGGATTTCGGCTCGCGCGCCTCGCTCGGCTTCATGGCCACCGCGAAGAGCCGCTTCGAAACACCAACCGTGTACCCCACCGTCGCGCCCGCTCCCGGCAGCGGCCGCGCGCGCGTGCTTTGCCCGAAGGAACAGGTCGTTGCGCACGGCGCTCGTTGCTTCCACGACGCCTACGTCGCAGGTGTCGACGGCCGCTTTCGTTCGCCGGGCGGCGACTACGTGATCAGCGGACAGGCCGTCGCCTCGCTCGTGCACGACGGCCCGCCGCGCACGCTGCCCGACGGCACCGTCGTCTCCTCCGGCGACATCGGCCCTGCGGTGCAGGCGCGTGTCGCGAAGGAGGGCGGCAAGCACTGGACCTTCAACGCCGAGTACGCCGGGCATGGCCGCAAGGTCGACTACAACGACGTCGGCTACATGCAGCGGCAGAACCTCCACGCGTTCACCGCGTCCGTCGGCTACCGGACGCTCGATCCGTGGTGGGTGACGCTCGAAACGCAGACGACCATCGACGTGGTCGAGCGCGACACGCTCGACTGGCTCACGCAGGAGCGCATGCTCTTGCTCGGCAACTACACGCGCTGGGCGAACTTCTGGGAGACCTTCGCCGGAATCCACGCCAAACCCTCGCGGTTCGACGATCGCGAGGTCGGCGACGGCACGGCGCTCGAACGCGCGCCGCTCTTCGGCGGCGAGCTCTGGATCGCGACCGACGGCCGGCGTGTCGTCAACGGCGAGGCGTGGGTGATGGTGCAGGGCATCGAGACCGGCCTCAACGTGGAGGCCGACGGCCGTTTGTCCCTGCGCATCCTGCCGCAGCTCGATCTCGATCTGATCCCGACCTTCCTCTACACGCGCGGCGAGCCGCGCTACGTCACGACGATCGGCGCGGGCCACGTCTTCGGCCGGCTGCGGGCGCAGAGCCTCGGGCTCACGATGCGCGCGACGTACACGTTCTCGCCACGGCTCTCGCTGCAGGCCTACGCGCAGGCCTTCCTCGAAGCGCAGAGCTTCCACGACCTCACCCTCTCGAAGGCGCGCGGGGCGGGCCGTGTCGCGCGCCTCGCAGAACTCTCGCCGCTCGGGACGCCACTCGACGACGATCCGGACTGGGAGGGCGGCTCGATCAACGCGAACATCGTCCTGCGCTGGGAGTACCGCCTCGGCTCGACCTTGTTCCTCGTCTACACGCACGCGCAAGGCGACGGACGCGCGCCCCTCGCTCGCCGCGGCGCGGGCTTCGACTTCGGCTGGCTCGGCCCACGCGCCTCCGAGGAGACGTTGCTGGCCAAACTATCGTACTGGTGGGGCTAGCTTTCACAGGCGCCCCGCGCCCGGGGCGCTGCCCCGGACCCCGCGGGGGGCTGTCCGCCCCCTCGACCCCGGACCAGCCAGGGGCTGGACCCAGGATCGATGAACTGCGCGGTGCGCAGTTCATCGAACAGGCCCGGTCAAGACCTGCAGCGGCATTGCCAACCAAGACAGCCGCGCTGCTGGTTCGATTGGCAACCCGGCTTCTTCGTCGGCCTGTTTGAAAAACTGCGCGGAGCGCAGTTTTTCAACCCTGGGTCCAGCGCCTCGCTGGTCCGGGTGCAGGGGCGGACAGCCCCTGCTGGGGCCTGGGGCAACGCCCCAGCGCTACGCCTCAGAGCCCCGTACAGGCCGTGGGCGTCGGGTTCGCCTTGCAGTATGCGGCATCGTTCGGCGCGCCCACGATGAGCATCGCGTCTTGCGACACGAGCCGCGGGCGCGCGTTCGTCACGGCCTTGCATGTCTTGCCGTCGGACGTCTGCGGCTCGGCCAGCGCGCACACGCCGGCCTCGTTCGGCACGCTCCACGCCTGTCCTGTCGGGTAGACGAGGTTCATCGAGTACTGCCCTTCCGGCAGGCAGCCGTAGACGATGTCGAAGGGGCGGCCGAAGCGCGCCGCGAGGCTCTGCTTCAAGGCCTCCTCGTCGGCGATGATCGCCGTCCCGTCCGCGGCCGTCTTGCGGCTCAGCACGAACACGCCCTTCTTCGACGGATCGACCGGATCGATGCACAACGCGGCTGGCCGCACTGCGACCGTCACCTCGGGCTCGGCCGATTGGAACGGCGGCA
This sequence comes from Polyangium fumosum, assembly GCF_005144585.1. Taxonomy (GTDB): domain Bacteria; phylum Myxococcota_A; class Polyangia; order Polyangiales; family Polyangiaceae; genus Polyangium; species Polyangium fumosum. The sequence goes on from NZ_SSMQ01000047.1 coordinate 72,119, forward strand.
CCGGGTTCATTGGGTCCGGCATCGCGGGCGGCAGCTTCGTCGACGTGAGCAGGAGGTTCTTGAGGAGCGTCAGACCCTGCATGATCACGCGCGGCCGCGACTGCGTCTCGATGCGCTTGTCGTTCGCGAGCCGGGGCGCGTTGATCTTCGAGAAGACCGAGGTCGGGTAGAGCTGCGGCACGTTCACCGACTCGACCACGTGATCCTCGTTGTTGAGCAGGCCGTCGCCGTTCACGTCCTCGACCGCCATGTAGAGCGTCGCCGCCGGGTCCTTCACGGGCAGGAAGAACGGCGTGAGCGCGGCGGCGTCGACCTCGGTCGGATCCACGCCGGCCGTGAGCGTGATGCGGATGAATGACGTGTCGGTCGGCGGGAACGTCGCGAACTCGAAGTCCGACGGCACCACCACCTTGCGCGGATCCGTGTTGCCCGCGACGCTGTCGGCCACGGCCGACGGGTAGAACACGGGGCGTTCGAGCGGGAGCACCTGCCCGAGCGTCACGCCCACGCCGAGCACACGCACGCCGACGGCCGGGATCACGAGGTTTCCGTTCCCGTCGGGCTCGCCGATGTTGACCTCCGTGTACCGCGGCGCTGCGCCCATGAGCACCTCGGCGGCGTTGTCGATCGCGCCGCCGCCCACGTCGCCGGCCGTCGGCAGGTTCGAGATGGAGAAGGCCGGGTTGAAATCGCCGTCGCGATCGTAGAACCCGCGGAACTGGTACGTCCCGCCGCTCAGCGGCGCGATCGTCCACGTCCCGCTCGCGGTGACGTTGGGCGCCGAGGCGTCGGGGCAGCGGAGCTTGCCGTCCTTGTCGAAGACGAGTTTGTCGCGGATGCTCGCGAAGAGCACGTCGCCCGGGATCGCGTCGAGGCTCGCGGCGCCCGTGCCGAGGCCTGAGGGCGGCGGCAGCAGGCGCTTGTCGAACGCGAGCACGAGGGCCGCGCCGACGACGTGGCCCTTCTCCGTGCACGGCGGCGGACCCGTGTAGGTCAGCGTTCCTTCGACGACGCCCGCCGGACCGCTGAACCCGGGGATATCCGGGACGAAGGTGTCGGGGTCACCGCACCCGGCGGCGAGCGCGAGGAGCAGGGCAGGGAAGGGAAGCGCGAGGGAGCGGCGCATCCGAGATAGGGGACCTCATCGACGCACGGCCGTCAAGCCGCGCCCCGTTTGTCGCTCGTGGCGTTCAGCCCGCCCTGCGCTTCGACATGGCGTCGAGCACCTCCTGGAGCTCGGGGAACCGGCCTGCCGACTGCTTCGAGAAGATCAACTCGCCGTCGACGATCACGTCGAACTGACTGGGCTTTCCGATCTCGAGCTTGCTGTCGACGTCGAACGCATCCTTGATGGCGGCCGCGAAACTCACGGCCCGGGGCTTGTAGTTTCAAACGTGGCAGTACTTGATCACGACGTTCATGGACGCCTCCTCGGAAATTCATGGAGGCCGGCGCGGCCGAGCGCAAGGGGCGCTTCACGCCGAGGGGCGTTCGTCCCGCGCGAGCCAGAGAGCAAGGGCGACCGTGAACACGAGGGCCGCGGCGGCCGCGATGGCGTTTTCCGTGCGCTTCGAGCGTGAACGGGCGCGCGGCTTCTCGCGTGGGCTCTCCGCCGCGGGACGAACCTCGGGCTTTCCGCTTGGAGCCGAGAGCGTTCCCGGCGCGCCGTCCGCGGGCAGATCCTCGCGATCGAAGAGCGCGTCCTCGGCGAGCGCGCGTCGCACGTCTCGGTCGAGCCAGTGCGAGATCCACAAGCGCTTCCCTTCGGGCAGCCCCATCCCGCGGCGGAGCTCGGGCGCCATGGCGCGCGCCACGTCCTCCGGTTTCGCCTCGAAATCGTGCAGGAGGCGCGCCGATGCGGGCGGATCTTTCCACACGTACCGCGAGGACCCGACGAGCACGAGGTGCGTGCGGCGCGCAGGCGTGCGCGGCGGCTTGAACGCGAGATCCGCGGAGAACTTCCAGCCCTCGTCCGTCCGCGGGAACTGCCGTGCGCGCAGGATCTTCACGACACACGTCGCGAACGCGCGTGTCGCCTCTTCGCCCTTCTCGCTCGGAGAGCGCAGCGACGCCGTGTCGCCCTTCGGCCGGATCGAAGCCTCGATCGTCACCTTCGTGGCCTCGCCGGGGCGGCGCTCCAGGAACGTCTCGTAGCAGTCGAGCAAGGGGCCACTGCGCGCCCGCAGCACACGCGCGATCGCTTCGCTGCTCGGCGCGATGGCCTTCGGCTCGGCGCGCACCGACTCCACCACGAGCGGGATCGCCGCGCCTTCCTGCGCTTCGTCCACGGGTGGCTCCGCGCGCGGCGGCTCGCGGCGCGCGACGATCACGCGCGGCGCATCAAACGAGATGTGCGCGGCCGGCGTCATGATCTCGAGAGGGCCTCCCGGCGGCGTGACCACGTCGAGCACGGCGAACGAAAAATTCCGATCGACGTAGCCCTTCGTCCACGACGCGTCGAAGGGCTGCTCGCCCGCGGAGGGGGCGACGACGAAGCCCGAGAGCGTCGATCGATCGAGCACCCACGCCGCCGGAGGCGCCGGCGCGCGGCCGCGGGTGCGTCGCTCGTACGGCTCGACGAGCGTGTGCACGAGCGCCGCGAGATCGAGCTTGGGCAGCGGCTCGATCGTCGGCGTGCTCGGCGTCGGCAGGCCCATGAGCACGCGCGGCGCGGCGGGCGCGAGGCGCGCGGCGAAGAGCACGTGCTGCCGCCCGCTCGCCTCGTCGTGGCTCACGATCAGGTAGTCCTCGTGCACCACCGGCGACGGCGTCGCGCCACCTAGGGCGACGGCGCCGGCCGGGGATACGAGCGCCCCGATCGAGAGCGCGACGAGCGGGCCGAGCGCCTTCATGAGGCCGGAAACCAGCCGTGGCGCCCTTGCTGCTTCAGCTCGTTCATCGTCCGCTGCATCGCGCTCCGTACACGTTCGAAGAGGTCCTCCACCGCCTCGGGATCATCGGCGGCGGAGGGCGGCAGATCGGTGTGGATCGGCGCGAGGATACGCGTGTGGATCTTCACGGGCGGCGGCAGGTGCGGCAGCGGGATGCCGGCGATGAGCCCCCAGGGCAACGCCACGCCGATCGGCGCCACGTTCGATCGCGCGAGCAGCGGCAGCCGGAGCGCCTCCGCGATGCGCCGCCCGTCGGTCCAGATGTAGAGCGAGTGATGCGCGCCCACGCTCACCACGGGCACGATCGGGACCTGGTGCCGCAGCGCCGTGCGCACGAAGCCGCGGCGCTTGCCGAACTCGATCTCGTACCTTCGCGAGAACGGCTTGCACGCGTCGATGTCGCCGCCCGGGAACACGAGCACCGCCGCGCCACGATCGAGCGCGCGCGCCGCGTTCTCGGGGCTCGCCGCGATCGCGCCCGCGGCGTTCAGCCACGCGCCCGCGCCGGGGAAGCGGAACGGCACGTCGTGCATGAGCCCGTACGAGATCCGATCGGGCGAGTAAAGCCTCCAGAACGCGAGCATGTGACAGAACATGTCCGGCGTTCCGGTCATCGCGTTGTGGTTGCCGACCACGAGCGCGGGCCCGTCCGTGAAGGGCGCTTCGAGCTCCGTCTCGGCGCGGAAGTAGTGGTCGTAGAACATCCCCAAGAGCGGCATCGCGCGCTTGATGAAGTGCGGATCACGGCTCGCGAGATCGTTCGGGCGCACCGTCACGCGCGCCTTCTCCGCGAGCGCGGCGAGCCCGTCTTTCAGCACGTCGACGGATGGGACTGGCTCGTGTGGAACGACGAAAGCAACCACGCATTCCTCGTATACCGAAACCAACAAAAGCGTGCCAAGCCCCGCGCCCTGTGGGGGGCTCGAAAGGCGTCGCGCGCCTCGCCCCTTCGTCCTTTTTTCCTCGAATTCATGCGACGATAGGTCGTCGATACCCCGGCGCCGCGCCCCATCGCGCGGCAGGAGGAGACATGATGTCCGCGCGTTCGATCTTCGTCATCGCTTGCTCGTTTCTCGCGCTCAACGTGTTCGCTTGCGCCACAGGCTCGACCGGCGGCGTGGGCGGCGGAGGCGGCGAGGGAGGCGATGACTGGGGAGGTCCAGGACCCAGCTCGAGCTCGAGCAGCAGCAGCAGCGGCTCGGGCGGCAGCGGTGGCAGCGGCGGCGGCGTCCCGACGACCATCTGCGACATGACCTCGAGCGACTGCTCCACGTGCTCGTCGTGTTCGCGCGAGACCGGTCTCTGCACGTCGGAGTACGCGGCCTGCGTCGACAGCTTCGATTGTGGTTACTTCCTCGACTGCGCCAACGGGTGCGCGAGCGGCGATTCGGCCTGTTACACGGACTGCGAGGCGAGCTACCCGACCGGGGCGAGCATCTTCAACGACTACGCCTCGTGCGTGATCTGCAACGACTGCTACGTGCTCTGCGACGGCGCGGGCTCCTGCAGCTAGCGCTAGATCCCTTCGAGACGCACCTTCTGGCCGGCGCGCACCCCATGCCGCCGGCAGTACCCCGCGTTCACCTCGATCACGTACCGCGACGCGCACGGCACCGAGAACGTCGAGTCGTTCATCGTCGGCGTGTTCTCCTCGATCCCCACGATCGTCCCGTCGTCGTCGACGAAGAGCATGTCGAGCGGGATGCACGTGTTGTGCATCCAGAACTGGTGCACCTCGCGCCGATCGAAGACGAAGATCATCCCGCGCGCCTCGTCCATCTGCTTGCGGTACATGAGCCCGCGGGCGCGATCGTGCTCCCGCTGCGCGATCTCCACGGCGACCGCCTCGTCCTTCGCGTCGACGAACACCACCTTGCCCTCGCGCAGCAAGGGCGGCTTCGCGAGATCGTCCGGCGGGCACGCCGGATCGGCGCCCGTCCGCGCCAGCGTGCGCTTGGGTTTGTCCTCCGTCGGGTGGATGCACCGCGCCTTGGCGTTGTGATTCTCCAGGGCCTCGGGTCCTTGCACGATCGGCGCGGGGCGCGCGTCTCGTGAGGGCGGCACCGGCTCCTCGACGCGCGGCTCGCAGGCGACGACCAGAAACCCGAGCGACAGGGCGACGGAGAGCTTCGTGGCGGGCATGGCTCGTGCCCCTTCGTAGCACGATGCGCGCCCGCGCTTGACCTTCGCCGCGCCTCGCCGCAAGGAGAAACATCTCCTATGAAACTTCCCTCGCTCCAAGGTCCTCGTTTCGCCGCGTTCACCGCGGCTTCTGCCCTGGTCGTCGCCGCCTTCGCGAGCGGCTGTGAGTCGAGCCCGCCCGAGCCCACGGCGGCGCCCGATCGCAAGCCCGAGGCGCAGACGCAGGCGAAGGACACGAACGGCCTCCTGACCGAGAAGACCTCGCGGCCGCGCATCCAGCTCCCGAAGCCCACGAAGAAGAAGGTCTCGGCCAAGCCCGTCGCCGAGGTCAAGCCGAGCGAGGACGACCCGGTCAAGGGCAAGTGGACCCTCGCCGACGCCACGAAGGGCCTGCCCGAGGGCAAAGCGCTCACGGCGACCCTCGAGACGGACCAGGGCACCCTCGAGTGCGCGCTCTTCGACGACAAATCCCCCATCACCGTCGCCAACTTCGTCGGCCTCGCGCGCGGCGTTCGCCCGTGGAAGACGCCCGAGGGCAAGTGGGAGAAGAAGCCGGCCTACGACGGGACGATCTTCCACCGCATCATCAAGGGCTTCATGATCCAGGGCGGCGACGCCAAGAAGAACGGCACGGGCGAGGCCGGGTACGTCATCCCCGACGAGGTATGGGAGGACGCGAACCACGATCGTCCGGGCCTCCTCTGCATGGCGAACCGCGGGCCGAACACGAACAGCGCGCAGTTCTTCATCACGGACGAGGCAGCCTTCCACCTCGACGGCGGCTACACGATCTTCGGCGAATGCGCGCCCGTGGACGTCGTCCACAAGATCGCCTCCGTTCCCACAGTCCGCGAGAAGCCGGAGACCGCGCCCGTCATCAAGAAGGTCACCATCACCCGGAAGTGATCTTTTCTGCGCGATCTCCCCCTCGTCCTCGCAGCACGCGCAAAAAAATTCGGTTACCCTTCGGGCATGCAGAAGCGGCTTATCTTGGTGGCCGCCGCGCTTGGCCTCGTCGTCCCGGCCGCGGGTCTCGGCGGGTGCGGCAGCTCGATCGTGCGAGAGACCGAAGGCCAAGGCGGGGGCGGCGGCGAGGGCGGGGATTCGTCGAGCAGCACCTCGACAGGCCCCCTCTGGGATGCAGGCAAGGACGCCTTCGACGAGTACATCGATCCCGGCTGTCCCTCCACGCCGCCACCCCTCGAAGACTTCCAGTGTGATCCCTTCGATCAACTGAACAGCGGCTGCTTCCCCGGCGAAGGCTGCTTCATCTTCGTCTCGTACCCGAGCGAGCCCTGCGGCCAGGAGGTCTACGGCGCATTCTGCTCGCCCGCAGGCTCCGGCGTGCAAGGCGATCCCTGCGGCAGCGGCTCGGGCCTCTGGTGCGCAGGAGGGTTCGCCTGCGTCGTGACCGGAGCAGGCACCCAGTGCGTGCAGCTCTGTCCGCTCGATGGCAACGACGGCTGCCCGTCCGGGCTCGTCTGCGAGCCCATCGACGTCGAAGGATTCGGCGGATGCCTGTGAAGCGTTTGCGGAAGGCGCAGGGCGGTCGAAGCCTGCTCGGACTCTCGCTCGCCGCGCTCTCGGGCACCCTCGTGGCCGCAGGAATCGTGGCGGGCGGCTGCGGCGCGCGAACGCCGCTCGACGTGGGCCCGCCCCAGCCCCCGTGTTTCGTCGACTCGGATTGCCCCGGCCACAAGAACCTCTGCGAGCCCGTCTACTGCGATCTCGCAGCAGGCGCAGAAGCAGGGGCCCCGCGGAACGGCGGGCTCTGCGTCGACCTGCCGCCCGTCACCTGCGACGACAACGATCCCTGCACGGACGACGCATGCGTCCCGAAGACAGGGCAGTGCACCTACGAGATCGCGACACGCGACAACGACGGCGACGGCTTCCGCGGTCCGCGGCCCGGGACGCTCCCAGGCGATCCCAACGCGTGCGGCGACGACTGCGACGACAAGAGCGATCTCGCATATCCAGGCGGCACCGAGGTCTGCGACGGCGTCGACAACGACTGCAACGGGATCGTCGACGACGGCGCGACATACATCCCGCTGCTGAACGAGCCCATCCGCCTCTCCGGCGACATCGCGCCCGCAGGCCCCGGCGGCATCGCGTGGAGCGGCTCCTCGTACGCAGCCGCCTACACAGGCACGATCTCCGGCTTCTCGATGCGCCTGAACATGCTCGCGCCGACAGGCCTGCCGCTCGGCCCCGAGTCGCCGATCGTCTTCCAGAACGGCGACAACGCCGGCGGCCCGATCGTATGGGTCGGCGATCGCTACGGCATCGCATGGCAAGATCGTCGCAGCGGCGACTACGAGGTGTACTTCACGCTGCTCGACGAGGCCGGCGCGAAGGTCCTCCCCGACACGCGTCTCTCCTTCGCCGAAGGCTTCTCGATCAACGTCTCCCTCGGCTGGACCGGCGGAGAGTTCATCGTCGCATGGCAAGACGAGCGGGAAGGTCTCTTCGACCTCTACGCGCAGCGCCTGACCATCGACGGCGCGCCCATCGGCGGGAACGTCAAGCTCACGCAAGCCTTCAACGTAGGCAACGAAGCGCCACAGATGGCCGCCGGCCTCTCGTCGATCGGCGTCGGCTGGGCACCCGGCGACGCCCTCCAGCACTTCATCCAGTTCCAGGTCTTCAACCAGGACCTGACGCCACGCTCCCAAGCCGTGTCCCTGACAGACGGCTTCTCCGACTCGGTCTACCCCACCGTCGTCTGGAACCAGAACCAGTACGTGATCGCCTGGTTCGACCGAACGGCGAACCCCAAAGCCATCTACGGCGCCGTCGTCGACGAGGACGGGAACATCCTCGTCCCCCCCAAACCCCTCACGAACCCCGGCTCCTTCCGCTCGCGCTACCCAAGCCTCAAAGCCCTCGGCGATCGCGTCCTGCTCGTCTACGCCGACGACCGAGACCAAAACGACGGCTACGAGCTCTACGCCCTCATGCTCGACCAGGAGCTCAAACCCTCCGGCCCCGAGCAACGCGTGACCTTCGCCAAGCGCGACAGCATCTACCCCATCGCCACCTTCGGCCCCGACGGCAACGTCGGCATCCTCTTCCGCGACGACCGCGAAGGCGAACAACACGTGTTCTTCACACGCCTCGGCTGCATCGTCCCGTAGGCGCGAAGCCCCGGGCCGTTGCGCTGGGGCGTTGTCCCAGACCCCAGCAGGGGCTATCCGCCCCTGCACCCGGACCAGCCAGGGGCTGGACCCAGGGTCGATGAACTGCGCGATGCGCAGTTCATCGAACGGAGAGGGGAAGACCGGAGAGGTGTTTGCTCGTCGAGGCCGCAGCGTTGGTGGTTCCACCGCTGACCGTGCCGGTTGCCGGCCTGCACCCGAGCGGTGAGCCGTGGTCGTTGCGTCGCGGCATGCTCGACAGGGGGCATCGGTTGTCGTCCTCGTTTGTTCGACGGCGCGACAAGTCACGTCGTCGTGCGTGGGACATCGGGCACGAGCCGAACAAGGTTCGTCCGCGCGACAGGGCAAGTGTCTCGCCGCCGAACACGTGGGGACGCGTGTTCCCAGGGGAAGGTCGAGCCCGAAGACACGGGCCGGAGGCGGCCGAGGGTCCTTGTCGCGCTGCCGAGCACGTACCTTCCGCCGTCGAAGGCGCTTGTCACGGGCGAGGACCGGCCAGAGCCCAGGCCAACGTCAGGAGGCGGGCAACGCCCCACGGTCGGTCCCCCACCGCGGACACCTGCCGCGCTGCTAAACACGCGCTGTCGACCCCCAAGGGCACGTGTCCGCCGCGCCAACGCGCCCCCAGCCGCGATCCCAGCGCCACTGTCGTGGTCGGCAACGTCGTCCCCGACCCTCCCCTGACGTGTCTCGATGAACTGCGCGCCTCGCGCAGTTCATCGACCCTGGGTCCAGCGCCTCGCTGGTCCGGGTCCAGGGGTGGACAACCCCTGGTCGGGGTCCGGGGTGAAACCCCGGCTCCGCGCCTCCAACCTCAGCTCGGCCGCCGCCGGAAGGCGCCTGCTTTGTGCACCTTGCCCGGCAACGGACGCCCGAGCACCCGCTCGGCCACGTTGCCTGCTTCGATGAGTTGGTCGAGGTCGATCCCTGTCTCGATCCCCATCCCTTGCAGCATGTAGACGAGGTCTTCCGTCGCCACGTTTCCTGCGGCGCCTGGCGCGTAGGGGCAACCTCCGAGACCTCCGACCGACGCGTCGAAATCTCGCACCCCGAGCTCGAGACCCACCAGGATGTTTGCCAGGGCTGTCCCGCGTGTGTCGTGCAGGTGCAGCGCGAACTGATCCACCCGCATCGCGTCGAGACATCGCAGCACGATGTCGCGTGTCTGCTTCGGCGTCCCCACGCCGATCGTGTCGCCCAGGGATACCTGGTAGCAGCCGAGCTCCAGGAGCTTCTTCGTGATCTCCACGCTCCGCTCGGCGGACACCGGGCCCTCGTACGGACATCCCCACACGGTCGACACGTACCCGCGCACGCGTAGACCTGCTTCGATCGCGGGTGGCACGATCTCCGAGAACACGCCCAGCGTTCGGTCGATCGACTTGTTGATGTTCTTCTGGTTGTGCGTCTCGCTCGCGCTCATGAAGACCGCGATCTCGGTGAGCCCTGTGGCGAGCGCGCGCTCCAGGCCTTTTGCGTTTGGACAGAGCGCGCTGAACGTCACGCCCTCGGGCGGGCGCATCCCGCGTGCCAGCTCCTCGGCGTCGGCGAGCTGCGGCACCCACTTCGGCGACACGAAGCTCGTGATCTCCAGCCGCTTCACGCCGGACGCGACGAGCGCTGCGACGAGCTGCTTCTTCGCTTCGAGGGGCACCACGACTGCCTCGTTTTGCAGGCCGTCGCGTGGGCTCACCTCGTAGATCGACACCCGATCGGGCGTGTGGGCGAACAGATCGTGCGGGGCGGCGCTCGGGCTCGAGGGGCGATCCGTCATGGGGTGACCATTGTTCGGCATGCGCGCGCATCGTCAACGCGCCGCGCGCGCGCCGTGATCTTAGCCGTGGACGAGCCGCAGATGCCGCGATTTCGGGCTCGGCGAGAAGGGCACCGGGTAGGTGCCCGAGAAGCACGCGGCGCAGTAGCCGTTCTCGGCCGCCTCCCCGTTCTTCGTCGAGGGCGGAGGGCTCGCGGATGCCGCTTGCTCGATGGTGCGCACCGATGTCACGAGCCCTTCGAGCGACAGGTATCCGAGCGAGTCGGCGGTCACGTACTTGCAGATTTCGTCGAGCGTGTGCGTCGCGGCGATGAGCTCCGCGCGTGTTGGCGTGTCGATCCCGTAGAAGCAGGGCCAGCGTGTCGGTGGGCTCGAGATCCGGAGGTGCACCTCGCGTGCCCCGGCGTCGCGCACCATCTTCACGATCTTCCGGCTCGTCGTGCCTCGGACGATCGAGTCGTCCACGACCACCACGCGTTTGTTCGCGAGTGCGGCGCGGTTCGGGGAGAGCTTCAGCCGCACCCCGAAGTGCCGGATCGACTGCTGCGGCTCGATGAACGTCCGGCCCACGTAGTGGCTGCGGATGAGGCCCATCTCGAACGGCGCGCCTGCGCGCTCGGCGAAGCCGATCGCCGCGGGCACCCCGGAGTCGGGCACGGGCACCACGACGACGTCGCCCGCGTCGTTCCCGCTCGGGATGGGCACCTCTTCGGCGAGCTTGCGGCCGAGCGCTTTGCGCACCTCGTACACGCTCGCGCCTTCGATGAGCGAGTCGGGGCGCGCGAAGTACACGTGCTCGAAGATGCAGAGCTTGCGCGTGCGCGGCGCGAAGGGCCGGAGCGAGCGTGTCCCGGTTGCGTCCACGATCAGCATCTCGCCCGGATCGAGGTCGCGCACGTACGTCGCGCCGATCAGATCAAATGCCGTCGGCTCGCTGGCGACCACGATCGCCTCGGCGTTTCCGTGCGTGAGGCGCCCCATGCAGAGCGGGCGAAAGCCCATCGGATCGCGCACGGCGATGAGCTCGCGCTCCGTGAGGAACAGGATCGAGTAGGCGCCTTCGACCTGCCCGAGCGCCTCGGCGACGCGGCTCTCCACGGTCGCCTGCGTGCTCGCGGCGATGAGGTGGACGATCACCTCCGTGTCGCTCGCGCTCTGGAAGATGCTCCCGCGCGCCTCCAGCCGATCCTTCAGCGCCTCGAAGTTCGTCAGGTTGCCGTTGTGCCCGACGGCGATCGAGCCGCGCGCGTAGTCCACGGCGAACGGCTGTGCGTTGCGGATGTGCGAGCCGCCGGCGGTCGAGTACCGCACGTGGCCGATCGCTCGGTCGCCGCGCAGCGCTGCGAGATCCGTCGGGGAGAAGCCTGCTTGCACGAGGCCCATCGACCTGTGCGGCGTGAGCCGCTCGCCGTCGCTCGTGACGATCCCCGCCGCCTCTTGACCTCGGTGCTGCAGCGCGTGCAGCCCGAGGTACGTGATGTTGGCGGCCTCGGGGTGGCCATAGATGCCGAACACACCGCACATGCGGCGTCTCTTTAGTACGAAAGCAGGAGCCGGCCACGCGAGGTGGCCTTTGCGGGGCGGGGAGGGGTGGAGAGGGCGGAAAGGCGAGGAGAAAACCTCGCTTGCGGGCGAGCGCTACTTCTTCGCGATGCCCCAGACCTTCGTGATGATGTCGCCCTCGAAGGGGTCACCGTGGCACGTGCCGCACTCCATGTCCTTCTTGTCGGCGCGCGTGAGCTTGTCCTCGTACTGCTCGTCCATGAAGGTCTCGAGCGCCTTCTTGTCGGCGTGGTTGAGGTTGTGCTCGTTGCCGTCGTGGCACGTGTCGCAGAAGACCGCGCCGCCCTTCTCGTCGCGCAGCGCGACGACGAAGTTTTTCCACATGCCGCGCGTGATCTTGATCTTGCGCGTCTCGGCCTTGAAGTCGCCCTCGACGTGGCAGCCGTTGCAGTCCTTGTAGCCGAGCGCCTTCTGGAAGAGCGGCATCAGCTTCTTCTTCTGCGCGAGGCCGATCTTCGGCAGGTCCTGGAGCTTGTCCGGGGCGAGGCCGATCTTCTTGATGTCCTCGAGCATCTGGCTCTGCCGGATGTTCGTCGACGGCTTGCCCGCCGCGGCCGGCGGCGTGGCGGCCGTCCCGCCCGTGCCCGTGTCCGCGGGCTTCGCGTCGCCCGGCTTCGCGTCGCCGCCTTCGGGCTTCGCGTCCGTGGCGCCGCCCGGATCGGCGGGCTTGTCGGTCGAGGTCCCGTCCGTCTTCTGATCGTTGGCGGTGTCGGGCGGAGGCGTCGAACCGCCGCCGCAGGCCGCGGCGACGCCCGACAGGGCAAGAGCAAAAACGAGGGCGAGGTGCTTCGTGGCTACCATGGTGTCTCGGCCAGACACTACACGACCCGCCTCGCAGGACGGAAGTCCAAGGCGCGAAACCCGCGCCGGCGTCGTCAGAATTTGCCGGTGACGGTGAGGAACGTGAGCTTGTCGTTCGTCTCGCGGAGCCGTTGCGTCAGCATCCGGACGAAACTCCAGAGCACCTCGTAGGCGAGGTCCTTGTGCAAAAACAGGAGGTCCTCGAAGGCGTCCTTCGGCACCGTGAGCAGGCGGCATCGCTCGTGGACACGGGCGTCGGCGGAGCGCGGCGCCTCGTCGAGCAGGCTCATCTCGCCGAACACCGAGCCCGGGCCGAGCACCGCGAGCGCCTCCTCGCCCATGCCCGGCACCTCGCGGCTGATGCGCACCTTGCCTTCGAGGATGATGTAGAGCTTGTCGCCCGGATCTCCGTGCTGGAAGATCTTCGTCCCGAGCGCGTGGGACTCTTCGTTGGCGACGCGCGAGATCAGCTCGAGCGCCTGGGTGGTGAGCCCCTCGAAGAGGGGCACCTTGCTGAGCTTTTCGATGCGTTCGGCGACGTCCACGGGTGCGCCGAGGATAATGAGGCGCCGCGCGGAAAGGAAGCGCGGCCGCGGGCGATGAACGTCAGCGGGTGAAGCGCACGCGGATCGGCGGGGTCGCGGCCACCATCGGCGTCCCGGTCCGGTCGAGCGCGGGCGTGTAACGCCGCGACAGGGCGCAGAGGCGCGCGGCCCGGCCGAAGCCGTAGCCCGGATCGTTCACGACCTTCACGGATTGCGGCGAACCATCCCCCCGCACCGTCACGATGATCGACACGACGGCCTGATCGATCTGCTCGGCGTCGGCCTCGGGCGGGAAGGGACAATCCCAGGCGGAGCTGCCGACGAGGCCCGCGGCCTTCGACAGATCCGGCCCCGTGGGCGCCGGCGGCGGCCCGCCTTTGCCCGTGCCGGTGCCGCCTTCTTTCCCGTCGAGCGAGGCGGCCTTGTTGTACGTCGGGGTTTTGCCGGTCCCCTGCGCGCTCACCATCCCGTAACTCGGGCCGCTCCCCTCGCCGCTCACGAAGCCTTGCCCGGTCATGTCCACGGGCTCTTCTTCGTCCGGCTCCTGCGTGAGCACCTTCGCGGCTTGCGAGGGCGGCGGCGGCGGACTGTTGTCGGGGACCTCTTCTTCCGGCGCCTTCTCGGCCTTCGCCTGAGGCACGGGCGGCGGGGCTTCGGGCTCGGGCTCCGGCTCCGGGGGTTTTTCCTCGGGCTTCGGCTTGTCTTCGTTCTTCGGCGTCAGGTCGATGTCGTACTCGGTCCAGAAGAACTCGTGCAGACCTTGACGCATCTCGCCGACCGCGCGGCGCATGTCGAAGAGGGCCGTCATCGCCTGCGCGGAGGCGTAGCCGTGCGAGAGCAGCGCGAGCACGAGCCCGATCGCCGTGCCCGTCTTCGCCGCGCGATCTCCGAGCGCGACGACGGGCGCGAGCGGATCACGGTCGCGCTCGGCGGTGTGGTGGAACGGGCCTCCCCCCATCACGACTCTGTTCGCCGCCGAGCTCATGATCGATGCATCTCCAAGGTTCTAACGTGGAGCTCCGCGTGGCCTGGCGGAGCCCCTCAAGTTCGAGCGAAAGGTATCACGGCGTCACGGGCGTGGGCGGCGGGGCCGGGGCCGCCTTGCCGTCTTCGGCGGGCACGGGCGTCACGCCGAAGGCGATCTTCGTGATTCCGGCTCGCTTCAGGAGATCGAGCGCGTGAAGCACGCGGCCGTGCTGGACCGTCTGCTCTGCGCGGATGACGGCGCGCAGATCGGGCGTCTTCGCCTGCGCCTCCTTCGCGAGCGGGAGCGCGGCGTCGTCGTTCGGCAGCTTCTTGCCGTCGATGACCATGTCCCCGTTCGCGCGGAGCTCGACGCTGAAGACCATCTGCACTTCTTGCCCCGACGCGGCCTTCGGCAGGTCGAGCGGCAAGGCCTGCGACACGATGATCTTCGCCGTCACCATGAAGATGATCAGGAGCACGAGGGTGATGTCGACGAGGGGGGTGACGTTGATCCCCTCGACCATGTTCTCCTCGTTGTTGGAGCTCGACCCAGCCATCAGCCGTTCTCCTCGCTGGACTCGTCCTCGTCCTCGCCCTTCTTGGCGGCCTTCTTGTTCTGCGCGCCGTTCGTCTTCGCGGGCTTCGCCTCGGCCTTCCTGTTCGCGGACACGGCGAGGGCGATGTCCTCGACCGCCTCCTCGAGCGCGCTCTCCTTCTCGCCGTGCAGGTGCGCGAGCAGCACGCGCGTGAGCGCGTCGGTGTTCGCGATCGTCGAGCGGATGAGCCGCTGGAAGTAGTTGTTCGCGGCGACGGCCGGGATGGCGACCGCGAGGCCGACGGCCGTGGCGACGAGCGCCTCGGCGATGCTCGACATGACCTGCTGCGGCGCCATCGCCGCGGAGGCGGCCTGCGCGAGCGGCTTCTCGGCGGCCTTGCCGAGCGCGTCGAACGCGCCGACGACGCCGATGACGGTGCCGAAGAGGCCGATGAACGGAGCGTTGTTGCCGAGGGTGCCGAGGTAGGCGAGGCGCCGCTCGAGCTTCATGCGCTGGAGGGCGAGCGCGCCGGCCATCGCCTCCTCGGCGGCCTTCGGCCCGCGATCAGCCTCGACGAGGCCTGCCTTCACGACGGCCGCCTCGGCCGAGGGCGAGGCCTCCATGCGCTTCTGCGCGGCCTCGATTGAGTCCTTCAGCGCGTTCCGCAGATCCCGCGCCAGCACGACCACGTCGTCCCGCAGCGACCAGAAGAACCAGGCGCGCTCGAGGATGATCGCGACGCTCACCACGGAGAGCCCGATCATGAGCCACATGACCCAGGCAGCGCCGAAGCCGACCATGATGCGCTGCAGCCACTCGATGAGATTCATCTTCCGGTTGTGCCTTTCCGTCGTGGGCCGTTGCAGCCCTGGCTTTTGATCTGTTCACACGCCCTCTCGACGAGGCTCGAGGTGGGCGCGAAGGGGCGCTAAGCGGAACCCGAAGGCTCGGAGGAGGACTCGTCGCCTTCTTCGCCACTGTCCGCGTCGCTTTCGCGGAACGTCGCATCGGCGATCTGACAAGCGGTGGCGAGGACCGTTGTGGCGTAGCCACCCTTCGGTAGCACAAAAGAAACGGTGAGCCCGCCGGATGCGTCAATCGGACGCACCGAGAGATCAGCGACCATGAGCCGCAGGGGCCTTCGGGTGCCCTCGCCGAGGGCGCGGAAGGACTCGAGTCGGCTCGCGTCGGGCAGCACCGTGGCGAGCACCTCCCGCTCGATGTCGCGCGGCGCGCCCTCGGGCCAGCGCATCTTCGCGCCGAACATCGGCCCGGTCGGTGAGATGGCCCCAGCCTCGGCCCGCGCCTTCGCGTCGTCGAGGTCCCGCCCTTCCGCGGGCACGGCAAAGATCCCGCCAGAGTCGTGTTTCTTCGCGATGTCCCCCGGGAGCACGGCGGCCCATGTTCCGGCCGCCACGCGCCGCGCGAGCACGTCGTTGAACAGGATCGACTGCAGGGCCGAAAACAAGAACCGCTGCTCGCGCCGGTCCCTCGGCCCGCGCTCTTCGCCGCGCAACCAGGCGAGCGCCCGCGTCGGGTTCTGGCCGTCGCGCCCGAACCGTTGCGGGCCAAACGAGTTCGGCACGCCCACGCGGCCGGCCTCCACGAGCCGCTCGCCGACGCGGGCAGCGTCGTCGCCGGCGAGACCTCGCAGCGTGATCGTGAACCGGTTTCCCACGAGGTGCCCCGGCTTCAGCTTGTTCCCGTGCCTGCTCGCGCCGAGGATCTCGACGCCCGGCAGCGACACCTGCGCGAGCTTCGCCTCCGCGTCCTCCGCGATCGGCACCTGGATCGAGATCGTCTGCGTGGTGATCGCGTGACGGTCCTTCATCCCGGCGAAGCCCGTGCTGCGGGCGTCGGCGCCGAGGGCGCGGGAGAGGTCACGCACGACGTCGAGCGTGTTTTTTCCGGTCTTGCGCAGGGTGACGTAGAGGTGCTCGCCCTTGCCGCTCGGCGCGTACGCGGGGATCTCCTCGACGACGAAGTCCTCGGGGCTCGTACGGATCTTGGCGATCGGGAGGGGCGCCTGCATGGGCGGCAGAGGTTGACCGAAAACCGGGGCCCGTCCAAGCGGCCACGGCGCATTTGCCCCCGCCGGAAGCTTTCGGTATGAGTCGACGAGGCGGCTCGCTCGTCCTTCGTGGAACCATGAAGCCCAGCGTCTTTTTCCACTCTCCGCGAGCTTTGGGCCTCGCGGCTGTCGCGCTCCTCGCGGCGACCTTGCCGGCGCCTTCGGAGGCGGAGGCCAAGGGCAAGAAGTGCCCCGAGGGCATGGTGAGCGTCGCCGGCAAGTACTGCATCGACACGTACGAGGCGCACGTCGTCGAGATCGTCGGCAAAAACAAGACGAAGGGGCACTCGCCGTACCAGTCCGTCGCGGGCCTGCGCGTGAAGGCCGTGAGCAAGAAGGGCAAGGCCCCGCAGGCGTACATCAGCCGCAATGAGGCCGAGGAGGCGTGCAAGAACGCGGGCAAACGGCTCTGCGTGGACGACGAGTGGATCGGCGCCTGCAAGGGCAAGAAGCCCACGACGTTCCCGTACGGGAGCGATCGCGTCTCCGGCAACTGCAACGACGGCGGGTATTCCTCGTTCAACGCGCTTTACGGCGTCGCCGGCGGCCCGCCGCCGCAGGAGGCGTACACGTTCGCGAACATGAACGACGAGCGCCTCAACCAGATGAAGGGGACGCTCGCGAAGAGCGGCGCGTACAAGAAGTGCCGGTCGAGCTACGGCGCCTTCGACATGGTCGGCAACCTGCACGAGTGGACGGCCTCGAAGACGGGCACGTTCCGCGGCGGCTACTACCTCGACACGCACCAGAACGGCGACGGCTGCGACTACAAGACGACCGCGCACAACGCGCGCTACCACGACTACTCGACGGGCTTTCGCTGCTGCCAATAGCGGGCTGCCGAGACGCTTGCTGCGCGCCTGGCGCTCGCGGCGCTTCTCGACAGCCTGCTGGGGTCAGAGCTCGTGCGGCATGAGATCGCGCGGGCTGCGCCAGTACTGCAGCGGCGAGTACGCCAGCATGTTCGACACGCGTGACGTGTAGATGCAGGCGAACTCCTCGACCTGATCGCCGAAGCTGCTCGGCTCGATCGACTCCTTGAGCAGCGAGCCCCAGTAGGGGTGGAAGCGCTGATCGATCTCGCGTTCGAGCTTCGTCGCCTCCGCGTCCACCGAGCGCAGCATGCCGCGGATCCGCTCCACGGCGCGCTTCGCCCGGCCGCGCTCGGCCTCGTACGAGATGCCGCTCCCGCTTCCGCTCCCGTGCCCGTTCTTCGCCGCCTGCGCCGCGTCCTCGATCTTGCGCGTCAGGTCCTTGTACCGCTGCTGGTAGTACCGGAGCTGATCTTCGAGCTCGTCCCGTCGCTGCTCGAGCTCCGCGCTCTTCTGGTGCTCCTCGCGGCACATCTCGTGCGCGATCACCTCGGCTTCCATCTCCTGGATGATCATCGCCGTGCGCCAGGCCGACTCTTTTTTGGACCTCAAAATGTCGCCGTAGATGTGATCGCCGACGTAGAGGATCCGGTCGCCGCCGATGCCGAGCGCGGCTTCGAGGTCGTGCAGGTTGCCGCCCTCGTAGATCACGCCTCGTTCGAGCGGGTACGTCGCGGGGCGCAGGTTCTCTCCGTCCCGCTCGAGCAGCGGCCTGCGCTCCTGGAAGAACGCCGGCTTCTGCGCCGCCACGATGATCAGATCGAAGTAGTGGCGGAAGCTCGGGTACTCCGGCATCGCGTCGCCGAGCAGGTACGTCATCATCCGCTCGGTGTACGGCCAGCGCGAGTTCGTCAGCAGAAACAGCCGTTTGCCCGCGGAGCGGAGCTTGTGCAGCGTCGGCGCGAGCAAGGGGTCGCGCTCGATGAACCGCGGCAGATCGGAGAGCACCACGTCCAGGATGGATCCGTCGCGATGCGCCTCGTCGATGCACTCGCGGATGTCCGTGAACAAGGTCGCGTAGTCGAGCTCGATCCGTCGCGCCTCGAACGCCTCCACGATCCCCGTGTAGAGCGCGACCTCGCTCAGCGCGTAGAGCGTGTCGATGAAGTGGTAGCGGCCGGTGTTCGGCTTGACGCGCTTCTGGTGGTAGAGCGAGCGCAGCTCCTCTTTCGTGAGCTCGCGCAGGCCGTGGTAGCCTTTGTGGACCACCTTGAAGCGGTCCATCTTGAGGACGTTCCCGGCCTTCTTGTCGATCAAGAGCCCGCGGATCGGGAAGTCGATGGGCCAGGTGATCCCGCGGAGGACGTCCTCGTCGTAGCCGCGCCTGGCGAGCTTGGGGATCACGGCGTCGATGGACAGCTTGTCCATCTCGACCTGGTTGTAGATCGCCAGGGTGTAGTCCATGTCGAACCCCACCCAGTCGATCCCCGCCATCTTCAGATTGCGGTTCACGAACACCCGCCGCGTGCGCGGGATTCGCGCCGGCGCGGTCGGGGTGAGATGCCCCTCGAACGGTAGAGAGAGCTGTTCGAACGCCACGGGACCCGCAGCCATCCTACCTCATCCGCAGCACATAGGCGCGCCGTCCACGTTGCACGCGTGCGTTCTTGTTCCAGCCCGCTCTTCCTCGCTTGCTCGTCCGCCTTCTCCGTGAGCCCGTGCCCGTTCGGCCTGCGTGCGCTATCGTCCGCCGGCACCTCCGTCCCAGGCAGCGATGACGAAGAACAGGGAGAGCGGCCCGCTGCGGCGCCCCACCTCGTGGTGGCTCGGGATGCTGCGCAAGCGGGCGGAACGGATGTACGAGGAGAAGCTCGATCTCGGGGAGCCCATCGTGTGGACCTCCGAGGCGGAGCGGCAGGCGGCCATCGCCTTCTTCAACGCGGCCTTCCGCGCCGAGGAGTCGGGCCTGCGCCAGGCCCACGAGCTCGCGGACGAGATCGCCACGTGGGATCCCGAGCTCGCCGCGTGCCTGCGCCTCTACGGCGACGAGGAGGGCTGGCACCGCGCGCTGCTCACCGAGTTCCTCGCCTACCTCGGCGGCGAGGTTCGCCCCATGGGCCGCGTCACCGGCACCTTTTACCGCATCTACGGCCGGGCCAAGCGGATCGAGACGATCGTCCTCACGAACCTGATGTTCGAGACCATCGGCTCGACGACCTACCGCCTCGCCTTGCGCCGCGCGCGCCACCCGGCCGTGCGCCACATGCTGACGATCCTCACGCGCGACGAGTCCTTCCACGTCCCGCTGAACGTCCACTTCCTCCGCGAGACCCTCGCG
Source organism: Polyangium fumosum (assembly GCF_005144585.1). GTDB lineage: Bacteria > Myxococcota_A > Polyangia > Polyangiales > Polyangiaceae > Polyangium > Polyangium fumosum. The sequence goes on from NZ_SSMQ01000047.1 coordinate 91,719, forward strand.
CGAAACCCCGGCACCTCGCGCCTGCGCCTGCAGGTGATCCACGACGTTCTCTACGTCGCTCTCTTGCTCTCGTCGTACGCGAGCCGCCGCCGGGCCGAGGCCTTCGACCACATCCCGTTCCGCGTCCTCTGCCGCGCCTACGCCGAGCACCTCGCGCGCCTCTTCGTGAAGGAAGACGACCTCCGCCTGCGGCCGCCGCGCCTCCTGCTCTGGCTCTTCGGCTTCACGGACGAAGCGCTCCGCGAGGCCGAGGACACGTCGGCCGTGAGCGTGCGCGCCGCGGAGGCCGCCGTGGATCGCGAGCGCGTCGTGGTCTCGGCGTTGTGAACGTCGCGGCCATTCGCACCCGTGGCCTCGGCCGCGTGCACGACGGCGGCCGCGACGCGCGCCGGGCCCTCGTGGACGTGGAGATCGTCATCGAAGAGGGCGAGTTCGTTTGTGTCCTCGGCCCGAGCGGATCGGGCAAGAGCACCCTGCTCGCCGTGATCGGCGGGCTCGATCGTGGCTACGAGGGGCAGGTCGAGCTCTACGGGCAGGACCTCGGCCGGATGAGCGACGCCGCCCTCGCGCGGCTGCGCGGCGAGCGCATCGGCTTCGTCTTCCAGCACTTTCACCTGCTGCATCACCTCACCGTGATCGAGAACGTCACGACGCCCGCGCTCTTCGATCCACGCGGCGACGAACATGCGTGCCTCGCCCGCGCGAAGCAGCTCCTCGAGCGGCTCGGCCTCGCCGATCGTGCCGGCGACACGCCCGCGGAGCTCTCGGGCGGGCAGCGGCAACGTGTCGCGATCGCGCGGGCGCTCCTCCGCAAGCCCAAGCTCCTCCTCTGTGACGAGCCCACGGGCAACCTCGACGCGGACACGGGCGCGCGCATCATCGAGCTCTTCGAGGAGCTTCACCGCGAAGAGGGCCTCACGATCGTGGCCGTCACGCACGAAGAGCGCCTCGCGCGCGCCGCGACACGCATCCTCCGTTTGAAGGAGGGCCGCGTGGACACCTCGAACGAGGAGCCTGCATGAAGCTCGCCGCCCTGGTCCGCCTCGTGCGCCGCGACCTCGCCCGCGCGCGCCGCGCGCTCGCCGGCAGCGCGTTCGGCATCACCGCGGGCACGGCCACGCTCGTGTTTTTCCTCGCCCTCGGCCTCGGCGTGCGCGCCGTCTTGCTCGGCGAGGTCTTTCCCATCGATCGGATCGAGCTCGAACCACCGAAGGCCAAGGATCCAGGCTTGCTCGGCTTGCTCCTCGGCGGCGGCGGCGAGCCCCCGGGCATCTCGCCCGACGACGTCGCCAAGCTCGGCGCGCTGCCCGGCGCCTTGCGGGTCCGCCCCAAGCTCTCGTTCGCCTTCCCCGCGAGCGCGCGTGGCGGCCGCGAGATCATCGGCCACGACGTCGGCGCCGGCGAGCTGCCCGGCGACGGCATCGATCCCGCGCTCGCCGCGAACGACGTGAAGCCCGGCCTCTTCGTGGATCCGCTCGACACGCCCGGGCCCGCCTGCACCGACGACGCCGTCTGCACGGGGGGCGCGTACTGCGAGCGCGCCACCGATGCCGCGGAGGGCCGTTGCTCCGCGCCCGTGCCCGCGATCGTCAGCCGTTACCTCGTCGAGATCTTCGACAAGAGCATCGCGCCTGCGCACGGCTTTCCCGCCGTCGGCGAGACGCTGCTCGGCCGCGCGCAGGGCCTCACCTTCACGATTCGCCTCGGCGAGAGCCTGCTCGGCCGGGCCAAGCAGGGCAGCCCTCGCACCATCAAGGCGCGCATCGTGGGCATCTCGGGCAGCGCCACCGACCTCGGCCTCACGTTCCCGCTCGGCGTCGTGCGCCGCTGGAACCGCGAGTTCGGCGGGCAGCGCGCGGCCGAGCGGTATTCGAGCGCCGTCGTGGAGGCGAGCTCCGGCGCCGAGGTCGCGGGCATCATCGACGCGGGGGCGCGCATGGGTTTGTCCCCGAAGGACACCCGCGCGCGGGACGTAAGCGTCCTCGTCTCCGGCGTGATGGCCTTGCTCTCGCTCGTCGCGGGCATCGTCCTCGTCGTCAGCGCGTCGAGCATCACGCAGACCTTCCGCGCCCTCGTCCTCGAGCGTCGCGCCGAGATCGCCCTCTACCGCGCGGTCGGCGCCACGGCGGGCGAGATCGGCGCGTGGACGGTCTCGCTCGCGGCCGTCGTGGGTCTCTTCGCGGGCGCCGTGGGCCTCCTCGTCGCGCGGATCCTCGCGTTCCTCGCCGACGGGGCCGCGGCCGAGAAGCTCCCGGACTTCCCCTTCAAGCCCGACACCTTTTTCGCGTTTCCCTGGTGGCTCTGGCTCCTCGGAATGGGATTTTCCATTCTGTTTTCGGTCCTCGGCGCCATCGGCCCTGCGCGGGCCGCCGCGAAGGTCGATCCGGCGCGGGCGCTCGCCGGCAGCTAAATCGACGCGACCCCGTCACACTTCACCGCGCTCTGCCGATGAGGGGATAGCACCATGCTTCGATCCCTCTGGCTCCTCCTCCTCGCCTCGATCCTCCTCGTTGCGACCTCGGCCCAGGCTGCTGAGCCGCTCGTCGTCCACGTCGTCGTCCCTCTTTGCTCGAATGAGCAGATTGATTGCGGCAGCAACGTCGCCGGTGATCCCGACCGCCTCGACACGAACCTCTACTGGGGCGCCGCCTTCGGCCATCGCCGCTTCTTCGACCGCAAAAAGAGCGGCTTTTCTCGCGTCGACGTCATGGGCGCCGAGGGCGCGCGCCTCGAACGCGTGGTCTATCGCCGCAACGTCTCGGCCGAGCCGTTTGGCGGCAAACCCGGCGACACGATCGAGCAAATCATCGTCCTCGACGCCTACCACGGCGATTCCATCGACCGCGCCGTCGAGGCGTTTTGGCGCCTCGCCACCCGCGGCGGCCGGATTCGTTTCCGCGACGGCAGCAACGAGCGCGACGTGCGCATTTCGGTCGCCGGCTACGCGGGCCACAACCGCCTCATGGATGGCGTGCGCCTCTCGCCGCCGCCGGGCCCCGAGGAGCGCGCCCGCGCCATTCCTTCGTTCGTCCTGGCCTGTGACTCCGAGCCTTATTTCGGCCCCGCCTTGCGCGCCGCCGGGTCGGAGACGTGGCTCATGACGCGCTCCCTCATGGCCCCCGAGGGGTACGTCCTCGACGCCGTCGTCACCGCGATCGGCGAGCATGCGTCCCCCACCACCATTCGTGAGCGCGCCGTCGCCGCGTACGCCAAATGGCAAAAGCTCTCCCACGGCGCCGCAGGCACCATCTTCGCAAAACCCCAGTGATTGCCGCCCGCCCCGCGGATTCGAGCCTATCGATTCCCTTTTTTGACCTCGAACAGATGCGCGCCGTACGCCGGTAGCTCCACGTAGAGCCCGCGCCGATCGTCGAGCAGCTCGTCCCCGCTGCGCCGGTATTCCTCGCCGCCGATGCGATCGACGAGCCGCACGTTCCTCCCCGCGATCCCCGCCAGATCCAGCGTCAGCGTGCAATGCCCGCGGGACGGGCCGAGGTTCACCACGACGACCACGGCGCTCGTCCGCGCATCCCAGCGATACGCGACGAACGAGTCGAAGCTCGTGCTCCCCGGCCCCGCGGCGCGCGGCGAGAGCAGCGCGAAACGACCGCGCCGGAGGACGTCGAGCTTCATCGCGTCGAGCAGCGCGTGGTGAAACGCGAGGCTCGCCTCGTCCACGCGTTCGTCCGCGCGCCGCGCGAGCTGCACCGGCGCCCGGATCTTCCGTCCTTCGAGCTGCCCGTCGTGGAAAAACCGCATCCCCGGCGTGGTCCCGAGCAGCACCGTGGCCGCCTTGCGCCGATCGGGCGGCAACGCGGACGCGATCCGCGGCTCGTCGTGGTTCTCCAAGAATCGCGCCGAGCGCGCCTGGTAATCGAACGACCCGGAGAGGTGCCCGCGCACCGCGCGCGCCGAGCCGTGCAGGAGCCGGTCGTACATGCTCTTGTCGTACGTGTAATCGAACCCGAGCGTCTGCAGCCGCCATTCGAGGTCCCAGTACGCCTCGGCGAGCAGCACGAACGTCGGATATCGCTCCCGCACGGCGTCGATCGCCTCGGCCCAGAACTCGCCTTCGGCCTCCCGCGTCCCCTCGGCCCGCCGCGCGTGGGCCCACGTCCGCTGAAATACGTCCGAGAGCACGAGCATCGCCATGTCGCACCGCACGCCGTCGCAACGCGACGCGACGTCGAGCAGCGCGTCGATCGACGCCTGCCGCGTCTCGGCGGCGCGGAAATCGAGCTGCGCCGTGTCGGTCCACGGCGGGAAATACGGGTCCTTCCCGCAGGCGATCTGCCCGTTCGCCTCCCGCACGAAGAGCTCTGGCCGCTCCGTGATCCAATGGTGATCCCGCGCCAGATGATTCGGCACGAAATCGAGCAGGAGCCCGATTCCACGCGCCCGGAGCTTCTCCCGCAACACGGCGAGCGCCGCGTCCCCGCCGAGCGAGGGATCGACCGCGTACCGCGCCACCGCGAACGGCGAGCCGATCACGTCCGCCTGCCCGAGATCGGGCAAGGCCCGCTCGTATTCGGCGCGGAGCGACGGCATCTCCCGCGCGATCTTCGGCCCCACCTCGCCGAGGGTCCACACGCCCATCAGGTACACGTAATCGAAGCCGAGCCGCGCGAGCCGATCGAGCTCCTCGTCGGGCACGTCCGCGAGCGTGACGCGCGCGCCCTTCACGCGGCCGAGATCGTAGAGCCACATGCGCGCGAAGATCTCGTAGAGGGCCGGGCTGTGGACGCTCGTATCACCAAAGATCATCGGTTCCTCCCCCCGAGCAGGGCGCCATTTCCTGCGCGACCTCCGCCGGGACATACCCCTCTTCGTCGAGGCCACGCCGCGCATGATAAGCCTTCATCGACCGGGCGAACCCCTCGCGCTCGATACTCCGCGCCCTTCGCCGCGTCGCGTCGTCGAGCGGCACGTGTTCTGCGCACCGGCGGCCGAGGTCGACGTGCGGGGTTCGACGCCCAGGGCGGCGAGCGCTTCGCCGAGCGAGCGCGCGACGGCCTCGATACGCCGCACGTCCAGCACGCAGCCGCGCCACGCCGTCGTGCTCGATGGTCACCACGCGGCAAACCTACCAGCACACTGCACACGCCCCTCGATTCTCACGAGGTTTTTCCTCGCCAGGACCTTTGACGCATCCCGTCACGAACATCCTTGGAAATTCGTCGCTTGACGATGCGTGGCTTCTCATGGTTTCACGTCCAACGAAGGCCGTGGGTCATTCCGGCAGCCCGCGCACGCGTTTTCGCGGGCCGGGGCGGTCATGAAAGCCACCACCCCCATCGGCGGAGGTCAGCGCGATGCAACTTCGTAGGCGACAGCTTCCCCTCTTCCTCTCGATCCTCGCGGCTCTCTTCCTGTTCGGCGGCAGCGCCTTCGCCGAGGACTGGAAACTCACGGGCTCCGGGATCCGGGTCAAGACCGTGGTCCTCGTCGACGTGAACGTCTACCAGATCTCGCACTTCATCAAGGGCGCCGTCGAGAAGTCGAAGAAGGCCGTGATCGACGCGGACATCGACAAGAAGTTCGAGTGGACGATGAAGCGCGACGTGGATCACGAGAAGGTCGTGCAGACGCTGCGCGATGCGTTCGCGATGAACGGCTACGCGGACAAGGGCAAGATCGACAAGTTCCTCGCCGCCTTCTCCCGCGAGCTCAAGGAGAACTCCAAGATCACGATCGTGTACGACGCCGCGAAGAAGGCCACGACGGTCTCCGTGGGCGGCGGCGGCAGCGCGACGGTCGACGGCGTCGACTTCATGAAGGGCGTTTGGGCCATCTGGTTCGGCAAGATCGACCAGCCGAAGCTCGGCGACGCGCTCATCAGCAAGCTGTGAACGAAGACGCGGCGCCCTCGGCTCCGCGCAAAGAGGCCGGCTGCTCGTCACGACAAGCGACGACGCCGGCCTTCGTTTTTCCCGGCCTCCTTGCCCGCCGCGGCCCACGGCGACAAGCTCCGCGCCTCGCATGGCCCGCGCCCTCTTTTCACACTCAGGGCTACGCTCGGACGAGCCGAGCTGCGCCCCGAACCCCTTCACCCAGCGAACCGACTGGGATCGCACCGAAAATCCGCTGACCACGCTTCTCGCCGCCGCCGCGCGCGCGGGTCGCGAGCTCACCGACCTCACGGAGTCGAACCCCACGCGCGCCGGGATCGTCGACACGGAGCCGCTCGTCGCCCTGCTCGGCCATCCCCGCGGCGCGACGTACGCGCCGATCTCGCTCGGCCACCCGAAGGCCCGCGCGGCCGTCGCCGCCTCCTTCCACGAGCGCGGCCTGCCTGCCCGCGAGGATCGTGTCGTCCTCAGCGCGAGCACCAGCGAGGCGTACACGTGGCTCTTCAAGCTGCTCTGCGAGCGCGGCGATCGGGTGCTCGTCCCGGCGCCCTCGTACCCGCTCTTCGAGTTCCTCGCGCGGCTCGAAGACGTCGAGCTCGCCGCGTACCCGCTCGTCCGCGAGGAGGGGTTTCGTATCGATCTCGGCGCGCTCGATCGTGCCGCCGAAGAAGCGCAGGGCCACGCGCGTGCGATCGTCCTCGTGCACCCGAACAACCCCACGGGCACGTTCGTGCGTCGCGACGAGGCGGCCGAGGTCGGGAGGATCGCCGCGCGTCACGGCATGGCGCTCATCGTGGACGAGGTCTTCGCCGAGTATCCGCACGGCGCGCTGCCCGCGGATCGGCTCCCGAGCTTCGCGGGCGAGCGCGAGGCGCTCACATTCGTGCTCGGCGGCCTCTCGAAGAGCCTGCTCCTCCCGCAATGCAAGCTCGGCTGGACGCTCGTCTACGGCCCCGACGCGCTTTGCGACGAGGCGATCGCGCGGCTCGAGCTCATCGCGGACACGTACCTCTCAGCCTCGACGCCGGTCCAGCTCGCGCTCCCGGAGCTGCTCGCTGCGCGCGCCTCGGTGCAAGGGCCCGTCCGCGCGCGGACCGCGGAAAACCTCGCGGCGCTCGACCGCGCGCTCGTGGCCGCGGGGGAGGACGCCGCGGTCCGGCGCCTGCCCACGGACGGCGGCTGGTACGCGATCCTCGAAGTGCCGCGGACGCGCGACGAGGATGCCTGGGTCGAAACGCTCGTGCGAGAGCACGGCATCGTCGTGCATCCGGGGTATTTCTTCGACATGGAGCGCGAGGGGTTTCTCGTGGTCAGCCTGCTCCCGCGCCCCGAGGTCTTCGCGCGGGCGATCGAGATCGTCGTCACGTCCGTCGCGAAAGGTTGAGCGCCGCGACGGATCGCCTAGGATGCGCCGCATGGTGCGTCGTGAGGAGATCGACCAAACGGCCGGGACACCGGTTCGAGGGTCGGTCTTGCGCTGCACGTCTCCAACGGGTGAGAGTCCCGTCCGGGTAAGCGCCGGAGCGCCCGGTAGCAGGCCC
>NZ_SSMQ01000048.1 GCF_005144585.1 Polyangium fumosum
GAAGGTCGCCTCCGGGGAGGGAAGGGTTGCTGGTTTCTTGGCGGATTCAGGATAGACGTCTACGTTGCTCACAGCTTGTGAACTCCAGCTCGATTGGGGTTTGCAGGTCAGACGCCGGTCGGTGTTGATGGCGCCGGCTGGCGTCGCTTGTTTTGGTCTCATGAATCGGGGGGAAAAGCAATTGCGAAATGTGGGGATGGGTTCGTCGCGGGACGAGCCACGATCCGCCGCAAAAGGCGCGAGGAGCATCGTTATGGATGCTGCGATCCAGGCCGTTTGGCGGGCCGTCCGGTGAGGGACGGCCCGCCTTGCGGGGGTCACGATGCGCGGCGGTAGACGAGGCGGCCGAGGGTGGCGATGACGTGGTCCATGCGATCGAGCACGCGGGCATCGACCGCGCCGATGTAGTGCATGGCCTGTGCGACCTGGATGCAGGCGAGCACCTCCCGGGCGGAGCCGAGGGCCGTTTGATAACGCTGCCGTTTATGTCCCGCCGTGTTCCCCGCGCCCTCGGCGACATTGAGGGCGACGCTATGCATGGCCCTGCGCAGTTGCCGAGCCAGATCGGAATCCCTCCGTTCAATCTGCTCCGCGATCCCCGCCGCGTCCCCAGCCATAACCAAAATGACCTCGTAAATCCTCAGCATGACGAAACCCTCCGTCCGACGACCCTTTCGCCGGGACCCCCGTCCCACACCGTCGCGCGGAGGCCTCTTCAAGGCTGCGCAGCACCGCCCGGAGCCGCCCGGAGCAGCACGCAGTGCTGCGAGGACGGCGAGGACGGCTTGGCCTTGAAGAGGCCGAGCACGACGGTACGCTCGCCGTCCCCGAGCGGGTTCTCTGAATCCCGCTGCCGCTGCCGCTGCCGGTTCCGCTCCCGCTCCCGCTTCCGCAGCCGCTCCCGCTGCCGCTCCCGCTTCCGCTCCCGCTTCCGCTCCCGCTCCCGCTCCCGCCTCACACCCGCCGAGGTTGCCCCAGCCTGGCGACCGTTTCCTTGAACGACGTGGGATGGACGGGCTTCGCGATGTGCACCTGGTATCCCGCCGACAACGTCCGCTCGCGCGTGTGCTGATCGGCATAGGCCGTCAGCGCGGCCGCGGGCGTTCGCCCTCCCTGATCGACGGGCAGCGCCCGAATCTTTCGAATCAGCGCATACCCGTCCTCACCCGGCAGCCCGATATCACTCACGAGCACGTCCGGGCGCCACCGCTCGAAGATTTCAAAACCTTCCCGCGCGACCGTCGCCACGCGGACCTCCGCCCCGGCCTCCCCCAGGATGCACTTCATCAGCTCCCGCATGTCGGATTCGTCGTCCACCACGAGCACGCGCAGCCCGGCCAGGAGGGAAGGGAAGGGCCCTCTGCCGCGCTCCTCCGCGCCGGCCTTTGGTAAACCCGCGGTCTCCTCGCCCCCCAGCATCAGAGGCAAGTCCACGGTGAACACCGCGCCATGTCCCTCTCCGGCGCTCTCCCCATGCACCGTGCCGCCGTGCATTCTCACGAGGTCCCGCACGATCGCCAAGCCCAGGCCAAGTCCGCCATGCCGACGCGTGGACGAGCTGTCGGCCTGGCGAAATGGATCAAAGACATAGGGAAGGACGTCGGCGCAGATGCCCTCGCCCGTATCGCTGATGCGGAGCCGCGCCATCGCCCCCACCTCGCGAAGCGACACCGCCACGCACCCGCCGGGCGGCGTGAATTTGATGGCGTTGCTCAAGAGGTTCCGAACGACCTGCTCCAACCTGCCGTGATCGCCCCACACCGCGCGGGTCGGCGCGCCGAGCGACTGCGAGAGGCAGATGCATTTCGCCTCCGCGCTCGGGATGGCGGAGTCGACGACCGCCTGGATGAGCTGGGCGAGCTGGACCGGCCCGAGCTTCAGGTCCACCTTGCCGCGGAGGATGGCGGAGACGTCGAGCAGCGCCTCGACGAGCCGCAGCTCGGCCATGCCATTGCGCTCGATGACCTCGAGGCCGCGCTGCACCTTGGCCGCGTCCAAGGGGTCCGTGCGGAGGAGCATCTGCGCCCAACCGAGGATGGCGGTCAAGGGGGTCCGTAGCTCGTGGCTGAGCGTGGAGAGGAACTCGTCCTTCAAGCGGTCGGCGGCCTCGGCCTTGGCGCGCGCCGCCTGCTCGCTCAGGAGGAGCGTCTCCCGCTCTTCCTCGACGCGCTTGCGATCGGCGATTTCTTGTTTCAGGACGTCATTGGCCGCGGCGAGCTCGACCGTACGCTCCTGGACCCGTTTCTCCAGCTTGTCGTGGGCGCGTCGTAGCTCGGCCGCGAGGTCCTCGCGCGTGGCGACCTCCCGCCGGAGCTCTGCGTTCTGCGCTTCGAGCTGCGCGCGCATCGCATGCAAGGCCACGTGCGTCTCGATGCGCGCGATGACCTCGGTGATCTCGAGCGGCTTGACGACGTAATCGACGCCGCCCGCTTCGAACCCGGCGACCTTATGGGACGTCTCGCCGAGGGCGGTCATGAAAATCACCGGGATCCCTCTGGTTTTTTCGGACGCTTTCAGGCGCCGGCACGTCGCGAGGCCATCCATGCCCGGCATCAAGACATCGAGGAGGATCAGATCCGGCGAAAGGCGCTCGGCCAGATCGAGCGCGTCTTCCCCGTCCTGCGCGATCGCCACCAGATAGCCGCGTTCTTCCAGATGCGCGATCGCCATGGCCAGGCTGGCGGGCAGATCATCGACGATCAGGATCGTGTACGACACCGCATCAGGCGCTGTTCGGCTCATCGGTTCTCCCCGCCCTCACGTCGGTGGCGAATCCGTGTTCGGAGGATCCTATCACGCACGCACGCGCTGTGGCGTCGTATCGAGCTGAGCACGGAGCAGGGCGCGGAGCCGCTTGGTCTGGAAGTTTTTCGCCACCACGCGGATTTCGCCGATCCACGGGCCGAGCCGGGCGTCGCTCGTTTCGAGCCGGTCGAGCTCGCCGAGGACCCGGCTGACGAGCCCTCGCTCTGCCAGATCGAGGAGCCGCCCGAGCTCCTCGGCCGGCGGCGCCGTGAGCGCGTGGATCTCCGCATCGTTTCGGGGGGATGGAGGCGCGGCCACGCTCGGCTCCGCGCGGCGCACCCATGCGAGCTGAAGCGTCGCGCGGAGCAGCTCCAAGAGCGCGCCGGCCTGCACGGGTTTGGGCAAAAAGTCGTCGCATCCCGCGCGGAGGCTCGTGCGCCGCTCCGCCTCCGACGTACTGGCGGATGATGCGAGGATCGCGGTCCGGGCGAGCTCGGGCCTCTGCCGCAAGCGCCGGGTCGCCTCGTATCCATCCATGTTCGGCATGGACAGATCCATGACGATGACGTCCGGCGTCCGCTCGCGGGTCAGCGCGAGCGCGCGCTCGCCGCTCTCGGCCTCCAGCCATTCGAAGCCAATCGGCTGGAGCAGGTCGCGCAAGAGCGCGCGGTTGTCGGCGTTGTCGTCGACCACGAGGATCGAGCGGCGTTTGCCCTCGTACCCGAGGATGGACTCCCACGAGAGCCCCGCGCTCCCTTGGACGGAGGTCGCCTCGACCAAACGGAGCGTCACCGTGAACACGGTGCCTTGGCCGACCTGGCTCTGGACCTCGATGCGGCCTCCCATGCGCTCGACGAGCTCCCGGGTAATGGCGAGCCCGAGCCCCGTGCCTTCGGTATGCCGTTTCGGATCACCGACCTGCTCGAAGGCCTCGAAGATACGCGTCAGGTCCTCGGGGGCGATGCCGGGGCCCGTGTCCTCGACCTGGAAGCGCACGACGCGCCGAGGGTCCTCGGGCGGCTCCAGCACCTCGACGCGCAAGGTCACCCCGCCGTGGGTCGTGAACTTGAGGGCATTGCCCAGCAGGTTGAGCAGCACCTGCATGAGGCGTTTCTCGTCGGCGCGTACCCCCAGTTGTTTGGGGCCGACATATTCGTACACGAAGGAGAGGCCCTTTTGCTCGGCGCGCACCGAGCAGAGGTTGGCGACGGTCCGGAGGAGCGTGTCGAGGTCGACGGCGGTCAGGTGGAAGGTAAGCTTGCCGGCCTCGATTTTGGCCAGATCGAGCACGTCATTGATGAGGCTCAAGAGGTGCGTGCCGGCGGTGTGAATGATGCGCGCCGATTCGGCGGCCTTCGGGGGCAGGTCGGAGAGCTTGCCGAGGACCTGGGCATACCCGAGGATGCTGTTCAGCGGCGTGCGCAGCTCGTGGCTCATGCTGGAGAGGAAGTCGCTCTTCGCGCGGTTCGCATTGTCGGCCGCCTCCTTGGCGGCCACGAGCTCGGCGGTGCGCTCTGCGACCTCGCGCGCGAGCCGCTCGCTGTAGGCGGACAGCTCGGTGGAGAACCTGGCGTTCTCCACCGCCGTCGCGGCCAGCGCGCCGAGGAGCGTGACCAGCTCGACGCGCGCTTCGGGGAAGGCGTCCTGCACGTGCGGGTGCTCCAGGTACATCACCCCGGAGAGGCGCCCCTGGTGCACGAGCGGCACGGCCAGCACGGAGCCGGGCCGGTGGGCGCGCAGGTAGGGGTCCTCATCGAAGCGGCTGTCGGAGGCCGCTTGCCCACACACGACCGGCTCCTTGCCGCGCGCGATGTACTGCACCAGCGTCGCCGGCAGCCGCGTCGAGCCGGCGACGGGCTCGTTCAACGAGAGCTCCAGGTGCTCGGGGTTGACCGAGAGCTCGGCGGCGAGGACGAGCTCGCCGCCTTGCACGAGGGCGAGCACCGCGCGCTCGGCGCCGGAGTACTCGGCGAGCAGGCGGAGCATACGGCCGATGAGCGATGCGAGGTTGCGGTCGCCGGAGAGCGCCTGCGTGGCGCGCAGCACGGAGGCGATGTCCAGGGACGCGTGGAGCGTGCGGGCGGTGATGGTCGTGCTCTTCGGCAGGGAGGGGGTGTCCGGCGGCTCGCCGTCGAAACGCGCCGGGCGGCCCGACGTCGCGATGCTGTCCGGGTAACGCTGGGCGAGCCACGCGGCGGCCGCGCGCGCCCCCCAGCGCAGGTAGGCGTCGTGCGCGGCCGTGAGATAGGCGCGCGCCAGGGCGTGGTGCCCGCGGGCGAGGCGGTGCTCGCCGGCGAGGCGCAGGCCGAGCGCCTCGGCGTTGAGCAGGTCGTGGTGGCGGGCCTGCTCGATGGCCTGGTCGTAGAGCCGTCCGGCCTCGTCGTGCGCGTCCCGGGCGCGGGCGTGGCCTGCGTCCATGAGCAGGCGCGCGGCCTCGAAGGTCTCGGGGCAACTCTCGGCCCAGAGGCGGAGGCGCGCGCCGTGGAAGGCGAGCCCGTCCGTGAGCCGCGCGCGCTGTTCGGTGGTGGCGGCGGGCAGGGCCTCCGCGCCGGCGATGCAGAGCGTGAGCGTGAGGGCGATGAGCATGGGCGTGCCCCACGACACTTGCCAGTCCGGCTCGACGGCGAGGACCGCTTCGACCGCCCACGCATCGGCGCCGAGATGGAGCCCGGTCAAGCCCGCCATGGCCATCGTCGTGGCCCTGAACACCGTCGATGGCGTGTCCCGCGCGAGCTGCGTGATGTCCTGGAGCGTCTGCTCGACGGCGTGCGCGGCCTTGGCCTGCGAGAGCGCGGCGACCGAGCGGGCGAGGATGTTCCGGAAGTCCATGGCCATCGGGTCGCGGTAGGCCATGCGGTCGAGGTCGTGTGTGATGTGATCGAGGCCATCTCCAGCGATGAGCTGGAAGATCCCCCCATGGATCTCGCTGAAGGCCTCGGAGACGAGGTCACGCTCCTCGGCCGCGTCGCGCGTCGCGCGCGCGTAAAGCTCCCTCATCTTCGAGGGCGGCGTCCAGTACATGGAGGCCACCGTGGCGTTGAAGCGCGCGGTGGCGCGCGCGAAGTCGTACTGGTCGATGAGCGCCAGCATGGGCTCGTTCAGCCGGCGCCCGAGCGGCAGATTCCCGAGGAGGTAGGCCAGGAGCAAGGCCGTGACCACGCACCCCGCGAACGAGTTTTTCGTCAGCCCGAACCGCAGCGTCTCCCGTACGAGCATCGGCCAGCAGCACCGGCTCAGCGAGGGCATCCAGAAGGAGGCGCAGGGCCCGAGCACCTCCAGGATCCTGCACCGCAGCCCGTGGGCGCGGTCGGTGCTCATCGGCAGCGCTTTCCAGTCCTCGACGGTCATGCGCTGCAGGGCAGGCTCGATCTCGGTGATGAGCGCGTCGAAGAGCGCCTGTTGCTCCTCCGGGGCCCGCGGCAGCGGGCGCCCGAGCCACGCGAGCGCCGAGAGGCCGAGCTCGATGCCCTGCGCGAAGCGGCCGGTGACATGAAAAAACACGATCGAGATGCTGGCCACGCGCGCGCGCTCGAAGGGGTCCTGCGCTCGCTCGAGGCAGCGCAGAAAGAGCCGCTCCGCTTCGTCCACCTGCGCCGCGAGCCAGAGCGCCTCGGCCATGACCAGGTGCACCTCGAAGGTCGTCTCCGGGGCCTCGGTCCACCCCGCCTCGCCGAGCAGCGACGCGGCCGTCCCGAGGAACGCCGCCGCCTGTGCGTCGGCCGCGCTGGCCTTGGCGCGTTGCCCGGCGCGCAGGTTCTGCTCGGCGAGATCGCGCTTTTCCTGGGCCTCGGTCAGCCGCTCTGCGGCCCGGTTGCGGTGGTAGAGCGTCTCGAAGAGCTCCCCGTCGGCGCAGGTGACGCCATACCTCGCCCGCAGCGTTCGGCCGATCCAGAGGTGCAGCGAGAGCCGCTCCTCGGCCGTGAGCGCTTCATAAGCGGCCTGCTGCACCCGGTCGTGCACGAACGCGTAAGCCTCGTGCGCCCGATCGGCCTCGTGCACCACGAGCCCCTCGCGTGATGCCTCTGCCAGGAGGGCGCTGACCGTCACCACGTCCTCTCCGAGCAGGTGCGCGAGCAGCTCCGCGTCGAACCGGTCGCCGACACACGCCGCGGTCTGGAGCGCGCGTCGCAGCTCCGGCGAGAGCCGCTGCAGCCGGCGGGTCAGCAGCGAGACGACGTTGTCCGTGATGCCCGCCCGCTCGATCGCGTCCCGTTGCCATTGCCACCGCCCCGTCTCCGCGTCCCGCACGAGCAGCTTCCGCTCGTGCAAGAGCTGCAGAAACTGCCCGACGAAAAAGGGGCTGCCGTCGGTTTTCTCCTTGATCAGCCGCGCGAGCGCCTCGACCTCGGGCAGGGGTCGATCGAGCATGTCCGCCACCATCGCCGCGACCGCCTCCTCGCCGAGCGGCGAGAGCACGATCCGCGCTGTGGCGGCGCCCGGGGCCGCGGGCGCCAAGAGCAGCGCATGGAGCGGGTGCTCGGGGCCCACCGCCTCGTCCCGGTAAGCTCCCACCACGAGCAGGTGCTGGTCCGCGGGCTCCTTCAAGAGCTCGCCCAGGAGCGAGAGCGACGCGGCATCCGCCCATTGCAGGTCGTCGATGAAGAGCACCAGCGGGTGCGGGGCGGTGGCCAGCGTCCGCACGAAGCGCAGCACCGTCGCTTGGAAGCGGAGCTTTTCCTCCATCGGCCCGAGCTCGACGAGCGGCTTCGGCTCGCCGAGGATGTGCAGGAGCTCGGGCATGAGCTCGACGAGGATCTGCCCATTCGGCCCCGCGGCTTCCTGAAAGGCGAGCTTCCAGCGTTCCAGCACCTCGGCCGGATCCGAGAGCCGCCGCCGCACCACCGAGCGCAGCGCCTGCGCCACCGCGGCGTACGGCGTGCTGCGCTGAAGCTGGTCGAACTTGCCGGCGGCGAAAATGCCCCGGCGCGCGCGCACCTCGCCCTGGAGCGTCTGCACCAGCGCCGACTTGCCCACGCCCGAGGGCCCTGCCACGAGCGAGAGCACTGTCGCGCCGGCGCAGGCCTGGTCGAAGAGCGCCGCGAGCGCGGCCGTCTCGTGTTCCCGACCAAACAGGCGCGAGGGCGCGCGGACCCGATCGTCCCAATCGCGCTTCGCCAGCGGGAACGGCGCCACCGTCCCCGTCTCGACCCAGGCCCGCGCCGCCCGCTCCAGATCCCAGGCGGCGCCGCTGGCGGTCTGGTAGCGGTCCTCGGGGCTCTTGGCCATCAGCTTGAGCACGATCGCGCTCACGGCCTCGGGGATGCCCCGCTCGGGCGCGCGCTCGTGGGGAGGCACGGGCGCTCGGGCGATGTGCGCGTGGATCAGCGAAAGCGGGTCGGTGGCGTCGAAGGGCAGGGCGCCGGTCAGCATCTGGTAGAGCGTGGCGCCGAGCGCGTAGAGGTCCGCCCGCGCGTCCGGCGCGCGGTTCATCCGGCCCGTTTGCTCGGGCGCCATGTACGCGAGGGTCCCTGAGATCGCCTCCACGGACGTCTGCTCGGCGAGCGTGGGCGTCCACCAGGTCGAAAGCTCGAAATCGATCAAGCAAGTCTGCGTGCGCTCGGCGTCGACGAGGATGTTGTGCGGCTTGATGTCGCGGTGCAGGATGCCGCGCCGGTGGACCTCGCCCAGGCTGCGCGCGAGCGTGGCGGCGAGGCGCAGGGCGACGCCGACGGGCAGGGGGCCCTGGTCGAGCACGCGGGCGAGCGAGGTGTCGCCCCAGGACGAGAGGACGAGGACCGGCTTTCGGTCGTGCTCTTCGAGGCCGAGCGCCCGGATGACGCCGGGGACTTCGAGGGCGCGCAAGACAGCGTATTCGTGCCGGAGCTCTTCGAGGGCGCGCTGGTTCGGGAGATCGCCATAGGGAAGCTTGAGGACGACCTGCGCGCCGCTCCTGGCCTCGGTGGCGCGCGCGATGCGCGTGTCCGTCCCGGTGTAGAGGATCTCGCCGACGACGTACGGCATGCGTGATTCTCGACCACACCGCGGCGCGTGTCATGCGTTGTCGTCGATGAGCTCGATCGCGTGAGGGGTGGCGTTGAAGAGCCACGGACCGGCGGTCGCGCTCGCTGCCGCGGGAGCGGGGGCGGGGGCGGGAGCGGGAGCGGGAGCGGGGGCGGAAGCGGAAGCGGGAGCGGGAGCGGGAGCGGGAGGCGGGCGCGAGGGGCGTCGAGGCGCGCGAGAGCGAGGCGGAGGCGCGCGCGCACGACGTGGAGACCGTTCGAGAATGTCAGGAAGGCGTGCGCACGCGACGGGGAGACGTGTGGGCACGAGAGGAAGACGCGTGCGCACGCCTTGGAGACGCGTGCGCACGTCTCCCAAGTCGCGCGGACGGGTCTCCAAGGCGCGCGGGCACGTGTCCAAGTCGCGCGGACGGGTCTCCAAGGCGCGCGGACGGGTCTCCAAGGCGCGCGGACGGGTCTCCAAGGCGCGCGGACGGGTCTCCAAGACGCGCGGGCACGTCTCCCAAGTCGCGCGGACGGGTGTCCAAGACGCGCGGACGGGTGTCCAAGACGCGCGGACGGGTCTCCAAGGCGCGCGGACGGGTGTCCAAGACGCGCGGACGGGTCTCCAAGGCGCGCGGGCACGTCTCCCAAGTCGCGCGGACGGGTCTCCAAGGCGCGCGGGCACGTGTCCAAGTCGCGCGGACGGGTCTCCAAGGCGCGCGGGCACGTGTCCAAGGCGCGCACACACGCCTCCACGTCGTGCGCGCGCGCCTCAACCTCGCTCGCGCGCGCCTCGGCCGGCGCGCCGACGCAACTCGCCGCTTCCGCTGCCGCTCCCGTCCATTGACGCCTCGCCCCGCGAGTGGTCTCTTCTCCCGCTCGCCATGCCCATTCTCCTGCCGCGCCCGCTCCTCCTCGTCCTCGCCGCGTCCCTCTTCGCCTGCGCCAGCCAAACGCCCCCGCCGCATCCGCCCGGCGCGCCTCTCGCCGCGGCCGCGCCTGCCAAGGGGTACGACGCCCGCGGGCAGGCCAAGCCCTGCGAGCCTCCGCCGGCCGAGTGCCCCGCCGTCTCGCCCGATCGTGAGCTCGCCGATCGTTGCTCGCTCGGCGGCTTCCGCATGATCCAGTGCGGCTGCGAGATGCTCTGCGGCGGCAATCCGGGCAGCGGCGAGAAACAAGCCTACGACGCCGAGGGCCACGGCAAGGCCTGCGCCCCCGCGAAGGACGATTGCACGCCCGAGCCCGCCCGCGCCGCCTTCCAGGACGCTTGCTCCGAGAAGGGGCACAAGCTCCAGGTCTGCGGCTGTGAATGGCTTTGCTCGGGAAACCCCGCCCCATGAGTCGCCCATGACGCCCCCGCCCATCCCCCCGTTTTCCCCGTACGAAAAGATCGCCGAGAGCCTCGCGGCCGCCCTGGGCGACGACGAGGCGGCCCACCGCGCGGCGAGCCGGGCCGAGTGGATCGTCACCGAGAAGATCCACGGCGCGAACTTCTGCTTCGTCACGGAGGGCGAGGAGGTGCGGTGCGCCAAACGAAAGGGCCTCCTGGCGGACGACGAGGACTTTTTTGGTCATCGCGGCGTCCTGCGCCGATGCGCGGGCGGCGTGCGGGACGTGCTCGCCCGGGTCAAAACCCGCGCGCCGAAGGCGACGAGCGTCTTCGTGTATGGAGAGCTCTTCGGCGGCGGTTATCCGCACCCCGACGTCCCGCCCGTCCCCGGGGTGCAGCCCGTGCAAACCGGGTGCTGGTATGCCCCGGGGATCGAGTTCTGCGCGTTCGACGTGGGGTTCGTGCAGGAAGGGGGTCCGGAGCGCGTGTACCTCGATCAAGACGAGGCCCGCGAGGCGTGCGAGGAGGCCGGCATTCCCTTCGCGCGGCCGCTCTTCCGCGGCCGGTACGAGGACGCGTTTGCCTACCCCCTCGGCTTCGAGACGACGATCCCCGCGCGGCTCGGCCTGCCTTCGCTCGGGCCCTCGAACAAGGCCGAAGGCGTCGTCCTGAAGCCCGCCCGCGCGCTCGTCGTGCCGAGGCGCGCGGGCGTGGTGCGGCCCGTCGTGAAACGCAAGATTGCCGAGTTCGCCGAGGACGAGCGTTTTCACGAGGCCGAGAAATGGTCCGGCCCGCGCGCGCCCGCCGCCTCGGCGCTCGATTGGCTCGTGCACGAGGCCTCGTCCCTTGTGAACGAGAATCGCCTGAACGCCGCCGTCTCCAAGGTCGGACCGACGCGGCCCGGGGACACGGCGCGGCTCGGCGAGGTGCTCGCCCTCGTCCGCGAGGACCTCGACGTCGAGCTCCACGCGCGCCACGCCGACGCCCTGCGCGCCCTCTCGCCCGCCGATTCCCGCGCGCTCGCCGCCCACCTCGACAGCGAAGCCCGCGCCCTCGTGGAGCTCTACCTCGGCGCCGCGCCGCCCTGATCGACCGGAATCCCGAGCCGCTCGGCGACCTTCTGCCGCCACGCTTCGAGCGGCGAATCCGCCGCCGGGATCGGCTTCTCCGCGAGCTTGCGCACGGACAGGCCGACCTGATCTTTCGCCTCCGGATCGGCGCCGCGATCGAGCAGCTTGTGCACCTCGTCGTACCGATTGAGGTACGCGAGCCGCAGCGCGGGCGTCTGCTCCATCTTGTTTTTCACGTCCACGGGGACGCCCCGATCGAACAGGACCCCGAGGTGTTGCCATTGCCCGACGTTGAGGGCCTGGTGGGCGAGGGGAACGCCCTTGTCGTTCTCGAGGTTCGGATTGCCGCCATGGTCGAGCAGGAGGCCGAGGAAGCGCGGATCGGGGCTCGTCGCGGCCAGGAGCATCGGCGAGGTGCCGATCGGCGTGAGCACGTTCGGCTTCGCGCCGGCCGCGAGCAAGGCGCGCACGGCGAGCTCGTTCTTCGCGACGATCTCGTACATGAGCAGGTTCACGCCCGAAGGCGCGACCTCATCGAGATCCGCGCCGCGATCGACGAGCGCGCGGAGCGTCGCCACGTCGCCACGCTCGGCGGCCGCGGCGGCCTCGCGCAGCCGCTCGCTCGGGAACACCTCGTTCGCGGGCGGGAGGGGCGGCCTCTCACCGACGAGCCCCGCGAGACCTGCGGCGAATCGCTTGACGTCCTTCACATCATCCCCTGGATGGTCGCGATGTCCTGGCTCTTCTGTTGCTCGATGCCCGCTTCGTGGGTGCTGTGCCGCTCGGTCCGCTCGCCGAAGATGGCGAGCTCCTGCTCCGCCTCCGCCCGCGCCCACTCGCCGGTGCGCTTGCCCATGTCGAACGGATTGAGCCACCCCGTCCAGTGATCCGGCTGCTGGAACGTCGGCTCCGGCGGCCACCCGCGCGCCGTGAAGCTGCCGTCCGGATTCTGGTTCACCGCGTTCAAGTCGTACCGGTTGCCGATCGCGTCCGGCATCATCCCGGCGATGGGCGACTGCTCCTGCGCCCAGGTCAGGATCTCGCCGTCGACCCGGTACGCGTCGACGAGGTCGTTCGCCTGCGAAGCATCGAGGCCGTAACGATCGTACGTGTTGTTGTGGATGCCCGAGGCGTTGAAGGTGTTCGCGGGCAGGCCGGAGGCGAGGGAGCCGGCCGAGGCGAGGCCGCCGCCGAGGGAGTGCCCGGCGATGCTCGCGTTGTCGCCGTAGACCGCGGCGACCTGCCGCGAGAGCTCGACGGCCTGCGTGTACTGCGCCCCTTCGAGGCCCGAGCCCTGCGAGAGGTTGCCCCAGAGCCAGTCGTTGCCGTTCCACTGGTTCCAGGTCTCGAACTCCGTGCCGCGCATGATCAGCCGGTAGCTGCCATCGATGTCGGAGCGGTAGAGGTCGGAGTAAAACCCGGTGCTGTCGTCGTGGAAGGTGGCGTTGCGTAGCTCCGGCGGGAGGTCGTTCGGGCCGAGGCGCGTCCAGCCCTCGGGCGCGCCGCTCGTGCGGTAGACGTCGTTCACGAGGCGCGCGTCCTCGACGGCGTGGTTGTTCCGAGCAAGGCGCTCGGCCGCGTTTGAGAGGCGGTCCCTCTCGGCGCCGTTCGGCATGGAGGCCGCGCGCTGGCGAGCCGCGTCGATGAGGCGCAAGCGTTCCATGAGGCGCATGCGTTTGTCCGCCGCGGTCATCTTGCCGATGATCACGGTGGGGCACCCCTCGTCGATGAGCCCGCCATGGGCCGTCCCATCACCAAAGCGCGCCGCCATCTTGCCTTCGAGGAGCACCGTGGGCTCGCCGATGCCGATGATGTCGGGCGGCGAGCCCGTGCACTCGAGCAAGTCGGTCACGCGAGCCGCAGGCTCGCCGCCGACGAGGATGGTCGGCGCGCAAGCAGGCAAGATGTCCTTGCCGACGTGCTGCAAACAGAGGTGATGATCGCCTTTGCGTGCTGCGATGGGGTCGCTCATCCGGGGCCTCGGGGTCGATCGGGCGCGGCCATGATCACCCGGGAGGCGAGGCGATGGGAAGCGCGAAATGGCAAAGGTGTGTGCTTCTTTGCGGCAGCATACCTCGCCTCCTCGCCGCATCCGCGCTAGCTTCGCGGGAAGATGTGGTCCGGGCTCGATCGACCCCTCATCTTGCGGTCGTTGGCGCTGCTCCTCGGGGGCGCCGTGCTCGGCCTCGGCATCAACGCCGCGCGGCCCACAGGCGTCGCCCTCACCGGCTTCGAGCCACCCACGGCATGCACCGCAGCCGCCGCCGAAGAGGCGCCCGTGATCGAGATGACCCCGCGCGAGGCTTCGAGCCTGTGCGGTCAGTCGGGCACGCTCTTCGCCGACACCCGCACAGCCGAGAGCTTCGAGGCCGGGCACGTGGCCGACGCCATCCACCTGCCGTGCGACATGACCGCGAGCGGCGCCGAGGTGGCGATGAAGGAGCTCGGCCACGCGCAGACGATCGTGGTCTACGGCGCGTCGACCGAAGAAGCCGCCGAGGTGGCCGAGACGCTGCGCCGCCGCGGGCTGAAGATGGACGTGCGCGTGCTCCGCGGCGGCTTTTCCGCATGGGAGCAAGAGGGCCTGGCGTGCGCCTCGGGCCCATGCCCCGGCTGCGCCATCACCCACAAACAGGAGCCGAGCCCGTGAAAAAGACCGCGCTTCTTTGGCTTCTGCGCCTCGGCCTCGGCGGCATGTTCCTCGCGGCCGGCGCGCTCAAGTGGAGCGACCCGACGTCCTTCGCGCTGGAGATCCACAACTACCAGCTCCTGCCCGATCTCGCCCCGCTGCTCGCCGCGACGCTACCCGCCGTGGAGATCGTCCTCGGCCTCGCGATCCTCGTAGGCCCGCGGCCCTGGGTCCGCGCCAGCGCGCTCGCCTCCACGCTCGTGCTCGGCGTGTTCACGGTGGCCGTGGCATCCGTGGTCGCACGTGGCGTGAACATCACGTGTGGCTGCTTCGGCGAGGGATCAGGGCCCGTGACGATGTGGACCGTGCTGCGCGACGTGGTGCTCGTCGCCGCAGGCGTGCTGCTGTTTCGGCTTGCCTCGCCGCCGCCGGCGTCGGCTGTTCCTGCGGGCTGAGGGCGTCGCGCCGGGGCGCTGCCCCGGACCCCGCGGGGGCTGTCCGCCCCTCGACCCGGACCAGGCACGGCCTGGACCGAAGGTGGAAGAACTGCGCGATGCGCAGTTCTTCCAACGGGCCCGTGGCAAGACCCTGGAGGGGGTTTCAAGCTGGCGACGGGCACGTTGCCGGTGCAGCCGGCAGCGCTACCGTGTTGATTGGCAGGGTCGTCGCCAGTCTTGCCCCTGGCTGTTCGATGAACTGCGCATCGCGCAGTTCATCGACCCCGGGTCCAGCGCCTCGCTGGTCCGGGTCCAGGGGTGGACAACCCCTGGTCGGGGCCCGGGGTGAAACCCCGGCGCGACGCCCCTCAAGCTCCATCGCTGGAGGAGACGGCGGGCAAAAAGCCAATCGTGTTCCGCCCGGCCTCGTCTTTTCCGATGGCTTCGACGTAGCGCTTCCAGTCGGCTTCTCCGGGGCGGATGATCTGGCTGCCGTCTTCGCGGGGGTAGGGATCGAAGATGAAGAGCCCGCGCGTGTCGCGGCCGACGAGGATCCAGTGGTCGCCTTCGTCGCCGAATATCGAGATCTTTGCGGGCCAGCATTCGCCTTTGCGGTCGAGCGTGCGCGCGACGTCGTCGTCGTTCTGCTTTCGCGGCGGCGAGAAGCCTGCGCGTTGCATCAGGTGGAGCAGCTTGCGGTACTCCATTCCGCCGTCCATGCCGCGGTAGCGCCGGTAGAGGAGGATCGCGTAATCTGCGAGCGCGCCGTAGGTCGCGCCTGGGCCTCCGCCTGCGATGCCTTGCGCGAGCCGCGTGAGCTCGTTGCGCTTCTCGTCGTCGAGCTCGTCTGCGATCTGCTCGGCGAGCGCGACGAGCCCGGCGTAGCCTGCGGTCGCGAGCATCGCGCCCACGAGCGAGACGGCGCCGCATGCGTGTGCGCTTGCCGAGGGGCTCGAACCGTTCAGTTGGGTGAGCTTGTCGAGCGCCTCCATCGCGTCCCGCGGGAGCTGCTCCTCGTCCGCGACGACGGGCCAGTCCACGTGGTGGATGCCGGAGGAAAACTCGTTCGAGCCGGAGGACGGGGGCATGACACGAGGATACTACGACCCGCCTCTGCCGTGCCCCGATCTCTTCACGCGCCGCGGGTGAAATGATCCGCGATGACGCTGGCGACGCACGCCGTGAGCTTCTTGCCACAACGGATGTGCAAGAACTCGTTCGGGCCGTGTGCGTTCGACTGCGGGCCGAGCACGCCCGTGATGAGGTACTGGGCCTCGGGGAACTTCTCGCCGAGCATGGCCATGAACGGGATGGTCCCGCCCTCGCCGAAGGCCATCGCGGGCTGGCCGAAGAATGCTTGGCTCGCGCGCTGCATCGCCTCGTCGAGCCATGGCGCGAGCGGCGGCGCGTCCCAGCCCTCCGAGGGCTCCGAGAGCGTGAACGTCACGTCGGCCCCGTAGGGCGGATTCGCTTCGAGGGCGCGCTTCAGCGCGTCGGCTGCGCGCCGCGGGTTCACGCGCGGCGGGATCCGCATCGAGAGTTTGACCTTCGTGAAGGGCCTGAGCACGTTGCCTGCGCTCGCGATCGGCGGGATCCCGTCCACGCCTGTGACGCTGAGCGCCGGGCGCCACGTCCGGTTCAGCAGGAGCTGCTTGTTGTCGTCGGCCATCGGCCGCGCGCCTGCGGCCCACGGCATCTCCGTGTAGACCGCGTCGCCGAGCACGGCGGCTGCGGCCTCGGCCTGGGCGATGCGCTGCTCGGGGACGACCGCGAAGAGCTCGTCGAGCAGGATTCGCCCGGTGCGCTCGTCCTCCACGCGTGAGAGGAGCTGGCGGAGGATGCGGAAGCTCGACGCCGCGACGCCGCTCGCCGATCCCGAGTGCACGCCCTCGCGCAGGATGCGGACTTCGAGCGTGCCTTGCACGAGGCCCCGCAGCGAGGTCGTGGTCCAGAGCTGATCGTAGTTGCCGCAGCCGGAGTCGAGGCAAACGACCAGGCTCGGCTTGCCGATGCGGGGGGCGAGCGCGTCGATGTACGCGGGCAGGTCGAAGCTGCCGCTCTCCTCGCACGCCTCGATCAGGACGACGCAACGCGCATGCGGGAGGCCTTGCTCGGCGAGCAGGCGGAGGGCGGCGACGGAGGCGAAGGCCGAGTAGCCGTCGTCCGCGCCGCCGCGGCCGTAGAGCTTGTCGCCTTCGCGCACGGGTTCCCAGGGGCCTTTGCCCTCGGCCCAGCCGGTCATCTCGGGCTGCTTGTCGAGGTGCCCGTAGAGCAGGACGGTGTCGTCGCCCTTGCCGGGGATCTCCATGAAGATGACGGGCGTGCGGCCTTCGAGGCGCACGACCTCGACCTGGAGGCCCGGGACGGGCTGCGCGCGGCACCACTGCTCGATGAGGGCGACGGCCCGCTCCATGTGACCGTTCTCGCGCCAGGCACGGTCGAACGAGGGGGATTTGCAGGGGATGCGGATGTAGTCGGTGAGGGCGGGGAGGATCTCCTGCTCCCAGATGCGCTCGGAGAAGGCTTCGGCGTGGGACTTGTCGAGCTTGGTGGTCATGCGGGGTCGTTCCTTGGGCGGGACCTTAACGCCGAAGGGGGGGCCAGGTGAAGCCAGGTGCTCATCGTCGGCCGTCGCGCCGGGGCGCTGCCCCGGTCCCCGCGGGGGCTGTCCGCCCCTCGACCCGGACCAGGCACGGCCTGGACCGGGGTGGAAGAACTGCGCGATGCGCAGTTCTTCCAGCGAGCCGGTGGCAAGACCCTGGAGGGGGGTCTCGAGCCGGCGACGTGTACGCGACGTGGCCCGTTCCGAGGTAGGTCGCCCGAGCGCGCGTGGGCGCGTGCGAGGGGCCAGCCGCAGAGACTGCCGTACGTCGTCAAGGTGACCCGATCCAGCGCGGCGACGTCCACCGAGAACTTCCAGTCGCGGAGCTGGCGCAGGTCGTCGTCGCTCCCTCCCTCGGCGAGCGCCGCTCAATCGCCCATCAGGTGTTGCAAATCGATCATCGCCTGTTGGCTCACCCGGAGGGCCCCTTCCTGCGAGCGGTCGAGGTCGGCGGTCAACATCAGGAGGACCGAGAGGCCGATGACCAGCGTCGCGACCGCGGGGGACCGGGGCGTCTTGACCAGACCGGCGTGATATCCGACGGCCATCAGGTTCAGGACCGCGACCAAGTAGAGCGCCGCCCAGATGGCTTCGGGCATGCCGCTCCGGACGGCCACCTTGACGCGAATCGCGTGGAGCCCGATCATCTTGTTCAGCGATTCGATGAAGATCTGCACGAGGGCCGAGGCGGGCTGCTCTCGTCCGGCGGCCTCCGCCTCCTTCCACAGCTCCCGGTGCAGCTCCACCGAGCGCTGCACTGCGTGGTCGGCGTTGCCGAGCTTCACCGCCTCCAGGCGCACCGCCACGTATTCACGCAGCCGTCCGCGGACCTTCGCGCCGTGGTCGCCGGGGAGCAGGCCGGCGCGCAGGTAGGTCGTCTCGATGGCGTTGGCCTCGTCGACGACCATCTGTTTCCTGGCCTCGAAGCGGGATGCCGCGAAGCCAAACGTGAATGCCAGGACGAGCGCCAGCAAGCCCATCGTGGTGGTGACCAGGGCGAGCACGTGCGCCCCCTGCTCCTGCTCGGGGCTGCGCAGCCGGTACCGTCCCAGCCGATAACCGCCCTCGGCGGCGATCAGGAGGACCACGATGGTGACCCCCAAGAGCATCCAGAGCGGAAATCCATTCAGCAATGAAGCCATGAGCATGGGCGCACCTCGCCTCCATCACGGCGTTTGTCCGTCGCGAAAGGTTGTCGCGGCGCTGGCCGGCGTGGGCGGTCGGCGTGAGGCCGGCAGCCCGGCGGCATTGCCTCCATGGTCGCGATCCCGGGGGGAGGTCAACCAAGCCATCGTCGATTCGTCGAGTTCGTCAGGCCCGGAGAATCGAGAGCCTTTCCCGCGTTCCGTGCGTACCGCCTCCGCTTCCGCCCCCGCTCCCGCTCCCTGCCTCGCCGCCGAGCCCGGACCTCCTCCGGGGCCTCGTCGACGAGGGATCGGGTGAACTCACGTTGTGGCTGCGTGCCCTTGCCGCCCGACCTCATTGCCTCGGGAGCGTCGGCTCGGAAGGTCGTGGGTTGACGCCGAGCACGAGCGCCAGCATCGGAATGAAAATTGCGCGGCCATCGCTTGCCTCCTCTTTCGCGCATCGCCACAACGCATGGGGAGTACGAATGGATCATGGTAGCAGCGGACGTTGACAGCGGTATCCCGGCAGTCGGTCTTCTCCCTTGGGGCTCGCATTTTTGCCAGTTCTACGATTCTCAGCGGGATCTCGCCGACGCGCTCGTTCCGTATTTCCTCGCGGGGATCCGCGGGAACGCGCAATGTGTCTGGGTCACGGCCGATCCACTCCGCGCCCACCAGGCGCGCGACCTGTTCAGGGCAGCCGTGCCCAACATCGACGCGCTCGAGCGCAGCGGTCAGCTCGAGATCATCGATTATCAGGACTGGTATCTGAAGACCGGGGGGCTCAAAACCGAGACCCTCCACCAGATGTGGATCGAGCGGCAGGCCATCGCGCTCCAGAAGGGCTATTCGGGGCTGCGGGCGAGCGGGAACACGTCCTTTCTCGAGGTATGCGACTGGAAGAGCTTCGCCGACTACGAGGCGAGGCTGACCGGGGCGTTTCGGGGGCACCGGATCGTCGGCCTCTGCGCCTACTCCCTCGGCCGATGCAACTCCGACAGCGTCATCGACGTCGTGCGGAGCCATCAGTTCGCGCTCACCCGACGCGCCAACCAATGGGAGCTCATCGAGAGCTCGTCGCTCAAGATCGCCAAGGAGGAGCTTCGCCAGCTCAACGAGGAGCTCGAGGAGCGCGTCCGCCAGCGAACGGCGGAGCTCGAGGAGGCGCTGCGCATGCGAGAAGACTTCATCTCGGTCGCCTCCCACGAGCTGAAGACACCGCTCACCTCGCTGCAGCTCTACATCGAGAGCTTGCTGCGGGCCGGCGCGAAAGGGACATGCTCGGCAGGGCAGCTCGCCGAGCGGCTGACGAAGGCCAAGGCGGAGTGCGGCAGGCTGGAGAAGCTCGTGAATTATCTCCTCGACTTCTCTCGCGCCTTGTCCGGTCAGCTCGCGCTCACGCCCGAGGAGGTGGACCTCTCCGACGTCGCACGAATGACCGCCGAGCGTTTCTCCGAGAACCTGGACAAGGCAGGCTGCAAGCTCTCGCTGCGCGCCGACGCGCCGATCACGGGCCTATGGGACCGGCTGCGGGTCGAGCAGGTGCTGGTGAACATCCTCTCGAATGCAATCAAGTATGCGCCTGGAGCGCCGATCGAAGTCACCGTGACCGAGAAGGACGGGCATGCCGTCATGTCGGTGCGCGACCATGGCCCCGGGATCCCGCCGCAGGATCAGGGCCGGATCTTCGATCGATTCGTCCAGCTCTCCCCGCCGGAGCACCACCGCGGCGGGTTCGGCCTCGGGCTTTGGATCGTGCGCAAGATCGTGGACGCGTTCCGTGGCTCGCTCGACCTCCAGAGCGAGCCTGGGGCAGGGACGACCTTCCGCGTCACGCTGCCGCGCGTTCCGGTGCAATCGGAATGACCCGAAGGGCCGCCGCCCGCCGTCGAGGAGGATTGCGTGATCGACGATCAACAGAATGCCATGTCGGAGGCCGACGGGTGTCGTCTCGGCACGATCCTCGTCGTCGATGACGATCCGGGGGTGCTCGAGGCCCTGGAGACGCTCCTCGTGGACGAGGGGTATCACGTGGTGACGGCTTGTCATGGGCGCGCGGCGCTCTCGTATCTCGCGGAGCACGAGGCGCCCTGCGTCATTTTGCTCGACATGATGATGCCCATCATGGATGGCTACGGGTTCCTCGCGGAGCAACGCCAGCATCCGGCGTTTTCGAGGATTCCCGTCGTCGTCCTGACGGCCGGAGCGAACAGCAATCGCGTCCGCGCGCTCTGCCCGACCGGGTTCTTGAGCAAGCCGGTCGACGTCGACGCGCTGCTCGCATTCCTCGAGGAGTATTGTTGACTCGGCTCGTGGGACGGGCCGCCTCCGCTGCGCCTATGCGCCGACCATCTCTACACGGGCGCGGCCTTGAAAGCGCTGCGCCCGTGTTCGGCCCTAAGCCAACAAGCGCTCAGTAGTCCCAGGAGGCTGGTACAAAGCGAAAGGCGTCGCCATCGACCGCCACCCGACCGACGGACGGGAACGATAGGTGCGTGGCCACCAGCAGTTCGCGGGTCGCCGAAAGCTCGCGGAAAAGCCGGATCCGGACGTTGACCGACGCCTCGGGGTCGTGTTCGAAGCCATTGTGCCATTCGGGGTGCTCGAAGGAGACCGGGAACACGGCGTCGCCTGCGAACGTCAGCCGCTCGCCGCCGGACGCCAGGCGGACCACGCTATGCCCAGGGGTGTGACCGCCGGTTCGCCTGACGACCACCCCTGCTGCCACCTCGTGCTCCTCCTCGAACGGCCGCAGCAGGCTGTGGTACTCCTTCAGGAACCGCTGCGCGGTCGCCCGAAGCACGTCCGGTATCGGCGACGGCATGGTGGTGCGGGAGAAATCGGGCGCCGCCCAGAAGTTGACCTCGGCGGCCGCCACGTGGATTCGCAGGTCCGGACGCAGCCGCTCTCGTATCCCGTCGCCGAGCAGCCCGCCAATATGGTCCATGTGCAGGTGGGTCAGCACCACGTCGGTCAGGTCGGCGAGATCGATGCCGGCGGCCTCCAGTCGCAGGGCCAACTGCCCGGCCCGCGGGAAACCCGAGAACTCCTTCCCCAACCCGGAGTCGACGAGGATGGTGCGGCCGCCGCTGCGCACCACGATCACGTTCAACGCCCAATCGAACTTGTCCGGCAGGAACAGGTTGTCCAGCCAGGCCGTGCGCACGGCCGGCTCGACATTGGTGGCCATCGTCGCGAAGGGCAGTGGCAGCACGCCATCGCTGATCACCAGCACGTCGATCTCGCCGATCCGCAACGCGTAGCGCGACGGAACCAATTCGTCGGACGCTGGTTTCCCGCGGTGGGGGGTGTTGTCGACGCTCATGTTTGCGTTCATGTCTGTCTCCTCGAGAGTTCCGTCGAGACCGGCCTTGTCGATGCCATATGGCTTGTCGGCCGAGCCGGGCACGGCCTGCCCGTGGCCCTCTTGCCACTGGCGTTGCGGCCAGGACCGGGCAGCCCACCGTTTCGTGACGGGTCGTTGAAAAAAAGGATCGCAGGCGAGGTCCGCGCTGGTGGACCGCTCCCGCTCCCGCCCCCGCTCAAAGCGGCAGGCCGGTGCGCTGCCATGGAGCGGCGAGGTGCTCCAAAACGGATCGCTGGGTGCTCCAAAATGGAGCGGGATGGCCCCCAAGACAGGTCCGGGCGACCGGGAACGGTCATGGGGAGGCCCCAAAGGCAGGTCCCCGCACGCGGGAACGGTCATGGGGAGGCCCCAAAGGCAGGTCCGGGCGGCCGGGAAGGTCTTTGGGGAAGCCCCAAGGTCAGGTCCCCGCGCTCGGGAACGGTCATGGGGAGGCCCCAAAGCCAGGTCCGGGCGGCCGGGAGGGTCTTTGGGGAGGCCCCAAAGCCAGGTCCTCACACGCGGGAACGGTCATGGGGAGGCCCCAAGGTCAGGTCCCCGCGCTCGGAAGGGTCTTTGGGGAGGCCCCAAAGGGAAGGGGAGCCGGTCCGCAGGGTGTTCGGGCAGGCCCCCAAGCGGAACCTCCCGCTCTCCGCTGGGATCGGAGAGAATCGTCCACGAGGTCGACTCGTTCCTTCGCGACCCGCGCGCAGATCGGGCCGCGGGCTGGACACGGCCTGGGGAGTGTTCGATGGTGCGCCATGTTATCTTTCCGTCCTACCTGCCGGGGTGCGCGCGGGAGCCGCGCGCTCCGCCCTGTCGGACCCTCGCTGCTAGGAGTGGCGCTCACGCTGACGACAGGCCTCGCCTTCGGGGAGGAGCCGAGGCGCGCGGACCCCAAGGTCGAGGACGCGGCGGCGCGGCCCGTGCTCGTGTTGCTCGTCGCGAAAGGCGGGAGTTCGCCGCTCGAAGAGCGGGCCGCGGCGCTCATCGCCGCGCATGTCCGCTCCGCGGGCGTGACGTTGAAGCGGGTCGAGCGCCCTGTAAGCTCCCCCGACGCGGGCGAACGCATCCCGGACGCACGCGTGGTCGCGGGCGACGAGGGCGCGAAGGGGGTGCTGTGGGCGGGGATCGGTCCGCAGGGCGCGTTCGTCCTCTACCTCCTCGAAAAGGAAGGGGGGCGCGTGTTTCGCCGCGACGTCCCCGCGCCCACCGGCCAGACGTCCGCGGCGCTGGAGGCGCTCGCGAACATCGCCGGGTCGGCCGCGGCGGAGCTGGTCATCGAGGGGCACGTCGTCACGATGGCCTCGCTGGAGAGCGCCGACGACGCGTCGCCCCCTGCGCCCGGCGTCGAAGCGGCCGCCCCCGCCCCGCTTCCACCGCCCGAACCGCCCCCTGCGCCGCCCCCGGCCGCGCCGGAGGTCGCGCCCGCGCTCGCACCGGCGCCTCCGGAGGGCCCCGCGGGCCCGCGCTGGCGGAGCTTGCTCCTCGCCGCGGGGTACACGGGCGGCACCTTCGCGCGCGAGGCCTCCTGGCAGAACGCCATCGCCCTCTCCGCGTGGTGGGCGCCCGCGCCGGACGCGCGGGTTGGCCTGGGGTATGAGGTGCTCTTCGAAGAACACGTCGAGCAAGCGGGGTTCGACGTCGACCTGTCCCGGCATCCCATCGTCCTGAGCGGCGGATATCGCTTCCACTTCGGCGGCGATCGCTGGGATGTCGATCTGGGCGCGCGCAGCACGATCGACATCGTCCTCCGCACCCCGCACCCCGCTCCCTCTGTCGAGACGCCGGCGACCCCGCTGCGGCACACGGTCGACGCGCTCGTGAGCCTCGCCCCCACCGTGGGCCTCGGCTTCCGCATCGTCGATCGGCTCCGCATCGGCGCCTGGGCCGGCGTGGACGTGCCGCTGAACCGGCTCTCCATGACGAACCAGCCCAAGGTCGACCTCCAGACCGCCCCGGCGCGTTTCCTCGGCGGGCTCGACCTCCAGGTGGATCTGATCGAGTCCACGATCCCGCGTCCTGCCCGGGCGGGGAGGTGAAAAAAAAATGACCCGCTCCCGGGGGCGCGCGGAACCATGCGCCCGTGCCTGTGGGTGGAAAGTCGAGCCTCATGAGCGCGCGTGTCCTCGGGCGGCCACGCCCCGGCCCTGA
Organism: Polyangium fumosum; assembly: GCF_005144585.1. Classification (GTDB taxonomy): domain Bacteria; phylum Myxococcota_A; class Polyangia; order Polyangiales; family Polyangiaceae; genus Polyangium; species Polyangium fumosum. The sequence goes on from NZ_SSMQ01000048.1 coordinate 23,380, forward strand.
CGAGGCCGCGGTCGTGGCCTCGCCCCTGGATCTCGATCGGGCTCGCCGCGCCGGGGCGGGCGAGCCCGCGGCCCAGGCGTGGCTCGTGATGGAGCTGCTCCCGAGCGTCCGGCGGATCACGCGGGTCTTCCTGAAGAGCTCCGCCGACGCGGACGACGTCGCCCAGCTCGCGTTGCTCGCGATCCTGCGGAGCGCCGCGTCCTACCGGGGCGAGGCCAGCCTCGCGACCTGGGGGCGGCGCATCGCCGTGCGGACCGCGCTGAAGTACGTCCGCGCGCGGCGGCAGCGCGAGGCCTTGATCGCGGGGGACGAGTCTGCCGCCGACGACGTGCCCGCTTCCTCGCCCGGCCGCCCCGCCGAGGCCCTCCCGCGCCACGTGCGCGAGTACCTGGACGAGCTGCCCGAGGCCCAAGCCGAGGTGATCCTCCTCCACGTCGCGCTGGAGCACACGGTGGACGAGATCGCCGAGATGACGGAAGTGAGTCGTGACACCGTGAAGAGCCGGCTGCGCCTCGGGATCGAGGCGCTGCGCAAGCAGGTCCGACAAGACATCGCCGTCGGCCGTAGGAGGTCCGCATGAAGCCGGTGAAGCTTGCCTCGGACGAGGAGCGTTGGGTCGCCCTCGTCGCGGCCTCGGGGCGCGGGGAGGTGATCACGCCCGAGGACGCAGCGTTCCTTCGCCAGCAGGAAGAGGCCGATCCGCAGCTCGCCGAGGAAGCGGCGCTCTGGGCGGAGATCGCCCGGCTCGGCGCGCCACGCGGGGAGGCCGGAGAGCTCGACGACGGCGAGATCGCCGCGCGGGTCCTCGGGGAGATCGAGGGCGAGCGCGCCCCGGCGCCGCCGTCCGCGCAGCCCTTTTCGGCGTGGCGTACGCGGCCGAGGACGAGGCGCAGGGTCGCGGGCCTGGTCGCCGGGTTCGCGTTCGCGGCGGCGCTGGGCGCCTTCGCGGCCACGGTGGCGAACACACGTTTCAGGGGGCCGGAGCGCCCGATCGAGGGCCTCGACGCGGGGCCGCCTTCGCCCGCGCTCACGGGCGCGCCGCCGAAGCCCGTCGAGGGGGTCGCGCCGCCGATGCCCGTTGAGGTGGTCGCGCCGCCGAAGCCCGTCGAGGTGGTCGCGCCGCGTCCGCCTCCCAAGCCGAGCGAGGCGCCCGCGAAGAGCGCCGACGAGCTGCTTGGCGATGCGCAGGCCGCGCTCGCTGCGGGCCGCGCGGAGGAGGCGATATCGACCTATCAAGCGCTGCTCGCGCGTTACCCCGGGAGCACCGAGGCGCGCGCCGCGCTGGTGTCCCTCGGCCGCCTCTCGCTCTCGGGCGGGAGCGCGGCCTCGGCGCTCGGTTATTTCGATCGTTACCTTTCGAGCGGGGGCGGCGCGCTCGGGATCGAGGCCCGCTATGGTCGCATCCAGGCGCTCCAGCAGCTCGGGCGCGCCGGGGAGGCGCAGGCCGCGATTGACGATTTCCTCGCCCGCCACGGCGACAGCGTCTACGCGACCCGGCTGCGCGAGCGTCGCTAGAAAATCGACCGTCCCTTCGCTTTTCTTTTCACCCGCTCTTCCACCGGCCAGGCACGAGGGCAGCCAAAGGACCCGAAAGGCATGGTCATGATGAACAAGTTCACGACGCAGGGGATCTTTGCATTGGTGCTCGGTTCGTCGCTCGCCGCGTGTGGCGCGGCGGAGCCGGGCGCGGAGGACGGCGAGGAGGTCGGACAAGGCGCGCTTGCGCTTCAATCCTTCGCGGCTCCGTTCCGGGACACGTCGACGATGCGCGGCAGCACCACGGACTGGGCCAACTGCCACGGCAAAGCCTCGTGCGCCGTCGGCGAGGTGGTGAGTGGCATCAGCGTGTCGCCGAGTGATCACCAGGGTCGGTCCGCGCTCTGCAAGGAGGGGGACGCCGCGAAATTCACGGGGAACGTGAAGGCGACGCTGCTCGCGGGCGCGGATCGGCGCCGGGCATCGCGGCTCGGCGACTGGGCGCCCTGGTTCCACAAACTCGAGTGTGGTCTCGGCGAGTACGTGAGCGGCGTCAGCGAGGACGCGTCGTATTGCGACGGGGGCAACAAGTTCCACGGGATTCAATGCGCCCAGGGCGTGGGCTTCAACGAGGACACGGCCTGCACCGCGCGGGTCTTCGACGCCGCCGATACCCGCGGCAGTACGGCGAGCGGGGATTGGGATGTCGGCGGGTACAAGGGGGAGTGCGCGATTGACGAGCACGTGGCCGGCGTCAGCGTCTCTCCCACGACCGGCGCGCCGCACTCGATCCTGTGCTGTCGGAGTTCCGGCCCGGCGCCCACGATGCTACCGAACCAATCGTTCTGGGGGACGGGCGCGCTCCGGGAGTTCCCCGTGAAGAACGCGGCGGAGTGTTATACCCCCTGCCTCGAAGACGCGTCGTGCTCGGGCGGTACCTACAACGCGGCCAAGGCGAATTGTTGGCTCCGCACGGGGAGCGCGACGGTCGGCAGCGGGATCTCGTCGGACGCCGCGTTCACGGTGTCGTCGGGCCTGCGCGATGCGTACTACCAATCGCTGATGCACACGGGCCGGGGTTTCTGGGGAACGGGCGCGCTCCGGGAGTTCACGACGACGAGCGCAGCGGCGTGTTATCAGGCCTGTTTCAACGACAGCTCCTGCACGGGCGGCACCTTCAACCTGGGCAAACAGAACTGCTGGCTCCGCACCGGGAACACGAGCATGGGCAGCGGGATCCCGTCGGACAGCGGCTTCGAGATCAGCGCAGCCACGCGCGAGGAGGCCTTGCAGTCGCTGGTGGAGAGGTTCGCGCCGCGGCTGCGCTTCGATGGAGACGCTGGCAATTACCCCATGTCCGCGCAGGTGTTCTACGACGCGGCCGTCGCCAAGCCGCAGACGGGTCGGGTCGACAACACCAATATCGCCTCCCTGTCCACGGGCGATATCCCGACGTATACCCAGGCCACCACCTGCAGCGGGCAGGTGCGGATCCAATACTGGTTCTTCTACGGCCACCAGCCGACCTGCGACGGGGCGTCCGGCGACCACAACGGCGACTGGGAGAAGATCATGGTGACCTTGAGCGAGGATCGGAGCCAAATCGCAGCCGTCACCTACTGGATGCACGGCTACTACTACACGCGGCTCCCGGCGCGCGGCCATGTCGCCATCGAAGACGGCACCCACCCGGTCGTCTACGTGGGAAAGAAGTCGCACGCGAGTTTCTACAACCAGGGTGGGTCTGCCCACGTCTGCTGGCCTGTCTGGGGAGAGTGGCGCAACAACTCGAACGGCGCTCACCTCGACACATGGACCAACCTCGTCAGCCTCGCCGCGAACGACGAGCCCTGGGTGATCCACGACCGGCAGGGCAACTTCATGTGGGGTGACGACGGCGTGAGCACCCACCCAACCCAGGCCGGGCCGAGCTGCAACATGCCCGCGGCCACGTGGAAAACCGGTGTGGAGACCTGGGAGCACACCGACTGCGAGTACGGGGACACGGAGGCGTTGGAGACCTGCTGGGCGGGTGCAGACTCGTACACCAAAGCCTGGACCCTCGGCGTCACCGACCGGGGCCTCATCAAGCCGAACTGAGCGCCGCGCCGGGGCGCCGCCCCGGTCCCCGCGGGGGGCTGTCCGCCCCCTCGACCCCGGACCAGCGAGGCGCTGGACCCAGGGTTGAAAAACTGCGCGATGCGCAGTTTTTCAAACAGGCCGACGAAGAAGCCGGGTTGCCAGCCGAACCCGCAGCGCGGCTGTCTCGGTGGGCAACGCCGCTGCTGGTCTTGACCGGGCCTGTTCGATGAACTGCGCGGAGCGCAGTTCATCGAGCTTGGGTCCAGCCCCTGGCTGGTCCGGGGTGGAGGGGGCGGACAGCCCCCTCCTGGGGCCTGGGGCAAAGCCCCAGCGAGGCGATCACGCCTCCGACGCTTCGATTTCGACCTTTGCCTCTGGGCTCGTCGGGAGCTTGATCTCGGGGCCGACCTTCGTGGGCTCGGCGGAAGGCGGCGCGAGGACCACGAGGCTTGCTGGCCTGCATTCGATGGCGACGGGGGTCGTGCCTGCTGCTTCGCCGTCGATGAGCAAGTGTTGCGCGGGGTCGGCGAGGATGCGCAGGCGGCGGCACGGGAAATACCCGACCTCGTCGCGTGTCGCGGGCTCGCCGCGCGCGGCCGTGAGAAAGAGGTGGATGCCTGTGGCCACGGCCGCGTTGAGCGTGGTGGCTGCGACGACTGTCACGTCGAGCATGCCGTCGTCGCCGACGAGCGCGGAGGGGCCCTGGGCGAGCACCGTGCGGAGCGGCGCCATGTTCGCCACGGTGACGGCCACGGCGCGGCACCGGACGATTTGCTCGTCGGTCTCCAGCTCGACCTCGAACGGCGCGAGCGTGCTGAGCTTGCGCACTGCCGTCGCGACATAGGCGAGCACGCCCCAGCGGTGTTTGTCCTCCGTCGACGTGTCGGCCACCGTGTCGGCGTGGAGGCCGACCGAGGCGTGGAGCACCATGCAGCGATGGTCGACGAGGGCGGTATCGATGACCCGGCGGTGGTCTGCGAGCAGCGTGTCGCATGCGGCGATCGGGTCGCCTGGAATGCCGAGGGCCGCGGCCAGCGAATTCGACGTGCCACAGGGCAGGATCCCGAGCGGCACCTTGCTGCCTGCGAGCACCCCCGCTACGGACGAGACCGTCCCGTCGCCCCCTGCCGCGATCAACAACTCCGCGCCTGCGTCGAGCGCCTCGCGCGCGCATGCCGCCGGGTCCTGGTCGGGGCTCGCCCGCAGGACGTTCAGTTCGAAGCGGGGCGCGAGGATCGCGTGCACGCGGTCGAAGACGTCATCGGCGGCGCTGCCGGCGGCGGCGTTGTAGATGAGGCAGGCTTTCATGGCCCCGGCTTAGCACCTCTCCTCCCTCCTTGGAAAGCGGTACACCCCGGGGCAGCTCGTTTGCCGCGCCCGCGCCCTGGCGGCGCGCCCGGCGCAGAGCCGCGCGCGGCTCAGAAGTCGATGCAGGTGCCGCCGGTGCAGCGCCGGATCAATTGCCAGGCGCCGGACTGGCACTCGTAGGTGCTGGTGACCGTCGTGCTGCCGGGCTTCGTGGTGATGATGTGCGTGGCGCCCTCGTTGGCCGCGGTGCAGGGCGGCAGCGTCTCGGCCTGCTCCGTGAGGGTGGGGTCCTCGACGTCGAGGTCCACGTCTTCCTCGGCATAACAAGCAGCAAGGGCCAGCGCGGCGATCGCGATCCGTCGTTTCATGGGTGCACCTTCATCCCTGTCCGGGGCTGTTCAAGGAAATGCGAGAGCTCTCGCTCCGTCTGCTCGGCTCGGTCTATCAGAGCCCGACCGGCACGGGGATCGCCCGTTCGCCAATGGGATTCTCGAAATTGCGAGACGGGCGTCGAGGTCCCCGACCCGCGGCCGGATCGTGATAGGCTCCGGCCGGTGCGACAAGAGACCCAAATCGAGCTCTTGGGCCGGGCGCTCGACCACATCGATCGACGTCGGAGCGACGCGGACGGCGAGCCGTTCGAGCTCCCCGTCGATCGGTATCTCGATCCTTCGATCCTCGAACGAGAGCGCGCGCTCCTCCGCTCGCGCCCGGTCGCTGTCGGCTTCGCGTCCCAGGTCGCTGCGCCCGGCGACTTCCTCACGCATGACCACGCTGGTGTTCCTCTCGTCGTGACGCGTGATCACGACGGCGTCCTTCGCGCGTTCGTGAACGCCTGCCGCCATCGCGGGGCGCGGATCGCCGACGCGTGTGGCCACGCCCCGCGCCTGGTCTGCCCCTACCACGGGTGGTCCTACAACCTGTCGGGCCGCCTGGAAGGCGTGCCGCATCGACAGGAGTTCGCCGGCGTCGATCTCGAGCCACGCGGCCTGATCGAGCTGCCGGTGTGGCAGCGCTTCGGCCTGATCTTCGCGTGCCCCACGCCGGGCCCGGCGACGCGCGTGTTTCCCTTCGCCGACGACCTGGAGGAGCTCTCCACCCACGTGCTCCACGCTCCCAGCGAGCGGAGCCGTCGCATGAACTGGAAGCTGATGATGGACGGCTCCTGGGAGACGTACCATTTCCGGGTCACGCACGAGAAGACGATCGCGCCGTACTTTTTCGACAACCTCGGCGTCTTCGATTTCGTGGAGCCGGACCTCCGGATGGTGCTCCCCAAGCGGAGCATCGTCGACGTGCGCGACGACGATCCCGCGACGTTCCGGCTCCGCACGCACGCGAACCTGCTCTACGGCCTGTTCCCCAACACGATCGTGCTGGTGCAGCCCGATCACGCCATGGTGGTGACGATGTGGCCGACGGCGATCGATCGGACCACCCTCGTCGCGGGCATGCTGATCCCGGAGCCCCCGCAGACCGAGAAGGCGCGCGCGTATTGGCAAAAGAACGAGGCGATCTTCTGGAGCGCGATCGAGGAAGACATCGCGATGGGAGAGCGGATCCAGAGCACGCTCGCCTCCGGCGCGAATCGCTCCTTTCTGTTCGGCCGCTGCGAGCACCTGATTGGAAAGTTTCACCGGATCCTGGATCGCGCCCTCCTCGACGCCACGTCTCGTTGAGCTTCGCGAGGGGTGGAACGGCGAAAAGTCCCCCTGACGTTTATCGGCGGATGATAGAGTGGCGCAGCTTTTTACGACGGAGGCTGTGTCATGCGTTCGATGAGCCATTTTATCTTCGCGTCGCTTCTCGTTCTCGCCGCTGCGTGCTCGGGGGGCGGCGGCGACAGCGGCTCTGCGGCGGGGGAGGCCGGCGGCGGAGGCGGGAGTGCAGGGAACGGCGGCGGCCCGGGGAGCGGCGGATCCGGCACCGGCGGCGGCGGCGCGCTCGGCGGACCTTTTCGGCATGGGATCAACGCCGGCCACCGCCACCCCACCTGGAGCGACCCGGAGCTCGCGAAGCTCGCGCGCGAGGCCGGCGCGGACAGCCAGCGGATCTCGCTCCCCGAGCAGCATTTGGAGACGTGGGGGTACGAGATCGAGGTCGAGGACATCAAGCAATACGCGGCGCTCGGCATGTCGAATCACGTCGCCTTCTTGACGACCCCCATGGCCGAGCATTCGACGGCGCCCGCAGGCACGCCGAACTGGCAGGTCGCCGAATACATCCCGAAAAACCTGTATCAACCCGTGTTCCTCGCGAACGGCGAGATCAACCCCGAGAACTACTGGGGCGCGTATGTGTACAAGACGGTGAGCACGTACAAGGACTGGGTGAAGGTGTGGGAGGTGTGGAACGAGCCTGATTGGGTCGCCGACTGGCAGGTGACGGTCGACTGGGACAAGAACCCGCCCACGAAGGACGAGCTGCCGCGCTTTCATGGCTCGATCTTCGATTACGTTCGCATGCTGCGCGTGTCGCGCGAGGCGGCGCAGAAGGCCGATCCGGACGCGAAGATCGCGCTCGGCGGGATCGGGTACCCGAATTTCCTCTCGGCCGTGCTCCGGTACACGGACAACCCCGAGGGCGGCGCCGTTTCCGCCGACTACCCCGAGACGGGCGCGACGTACTTCGACGTCCTCAGCTTTCATTATTATCCGGTCTTCAGCCCGGGCAGCTCGGACGTCGGCGTGAAGGGCCTCGTCGATTCCAGGAACACGCTGGCGAAGGTCCTCGACGCCGCGGGGGTCGGCGGCAAGTCGTGGGTGGTGACGGAGAGCGGGGCGCCGCACGAGCTCATCGGCGCAGGCCCGGGCGGGGTGGACTACGCGAAGAACTACATCCTCAAGGTGATGACCACCGCGCAGGCCGAGGGGATCAGCGGCATCGATTGGTATCTCCTGACCGACAGCGCGGAGCTCGGCGCGAGCACGAGCTCCTTCGACTACATGGGCCTCTATTACGATGTCCTGAAGCTCGGCGCGCCGGCCGAGGCAAAGATCACGGATACGGGCATCGCGTATCGAACGCACGGGCAGCTCCTCGCGGGCGCCGCGTTCGACGCCGGCGCGACGGAGGCGCTCGCGCTGCCGGAGGCGGTCGGCGGCGCGGCGTTCAAGCTCGCGAATGGGAAAGCGGCCTTCGTCCTGTGGGCGAAGACGAGCGGCACCAACGAGGAGGCGAGCGCGACGTATTCGCTCGCCGCCTCCGGGCCGGTCAAGGCGTATGCGTGGGACCATGGCAAGACCGGCGCGGCCACGGATCTCGCGCCGGAGGGGGGGAGCCTTTTGCTCTCGCTCACGGACACGCCGCAGATCTTCATCGCGCAATAGGCCCCGCCACGCCCGTCCGCTCGCATCCTCACCGACAAGCCTTCTCCGCCGCCTCTTTCCCGCGCTCCCCCTCGATCATCTCGCGCGCCCCTTTCTCCGTCGCCAGGCACTCGCGCAGCGTCTCGGGCATCAACCCGTCGTAGCCGTAGGGGAGCGCGCTCACGCACCGGCTTGCCCGCGCGCACGCCTCCTCCAGCGCTGGCAATGCGGCCGTCTCTGCGAGCGCCGCCTCCGCCTCCGGCCCCGCGAGCCGCTCGAGCCACGCCGAGAACCCTCCACGCTGGAGGAGGATCTCGGGGGTCTCCTTCCGCAGCTCCATCATCTCGCGCGCCGCCTCGTTTCTGAAGACGATCCCCTCGGACGTCGACGACCACCGCGCCGGCCATGCGTCCCAGGGTGCGCCGACCGGCTTCATGAAGGCTTGGCCCTCCGTGAAGCAATACAGCGTGCCCACCCCAAATCCCTCCGGCTCGCGTGGCCCTCCCGGCGCCCTCACCCGGAAGCAGCCCGCGAGCGCGGCCGGAAGCGGCGCCTGGGACCATTGCGGAGGCGGCGGAGCGGGCGGCCGGAGGCGCTGGGCTTCCCGCAGTCGCCCGCAGAACCCCCCGCGCGCCTGATCTCGCTCGCAAATCTCCACGAGGATCTCGAGCTCGTCGCACGCGGTCTGCGCTCCCCGCGCGCACGCCTCGCCGAGCGTCTCGATGCCCCGCACCTCCGTGCGCGGATCGAACGAGAGCCCCGATCCATACATCCAGCACCCGCACATCGGGTCTCGCCCGCAGGTTTCCGCGAGCCTGGCTTCGATCCGCGCGCGATCGTCTGTGGTCGCCTCCTTTTGCTGGGCGAGCGTGAGGCAACCCCAGGCGAACCCCTTTCCACACGTCATGCGCAGGAGCTCCATGCCCCGCTCCGGCTTGCCCCCCTCGTTCGGGGGCTTCTTGTGCCACTCCGCGAGCGCCACGCAGGCCGCCATGTCTCCATCGCCGCAGGCCGCCTCGCACGCCTCGGGGCCCGTGCTCGCACAATCGCCGCTCTTGAGCGGGCAATCCACGACCTCGACGCCGGGCCGCGGGCGAAAGGCAATGCTCTTCTCGGCGGCGCTCGCTTTCGCGACGGGAGGCGGCGTCCCCCCGCCGCACGCTGCCGCGAGGCCCCCGATCGCGAGGGCGAGCTGCACGGTTCCACGGAGCGACGCGATGGGCTTCACGGGATCCTTGTATCGTTCCAGGGGGGAAACGTCGAGCGTCGGGGGCACGCCCGCGCGTTCGCGTGGCGGGATCTCCCGCACCTTTTCTGTCATCGAAGTCTTGTGTATCGCCTCACCGCCGATCTATGCTGAGCCACTTGCTCAAGGGGAGGGCACGAGCATGTATAGGCATGCGATCACGGTCTCGGACGCCGAGACCCATCTTTTGTTCGATCCGACGCGCGCCGCGCTGGAGCAGCGTATCTCCGAGCTCGAAGACAAGCTCGATGCGGCCGAGCATGGGCAGCGCCTCGAAGCGGAGCGCTTTCGGCTGACGGTCGACGGCGCTCCCATCGGGATGGCCCTCGTCGGGCTCGATGGCACCTTCATTCGCGCCAACCACGCGCTCGGCGAGCTTTTTGGCTTCGCGCCCGAGGAACTCGTGAAGGTGCGCTTCCAGGACCTCACGCATCCGCAGGACCTGCAGAGCGACCTCGACCTCGTCGGCAGCGTGCTCCGGGGCGAGATCACGCGTTACGAGCTGCGCAAGCGATACTTCCGCAGGGACGGCGGCGTCATCCACGCCGATCTGCACGTCTCCATGGTGCGCGACGGGCGCGGCGAGCCGCTCCATTTCATCTCGCAGATCCTCGACGTCACCGAGAAGCTGCGCGCGGAAGAGACCCTGCGCGCGCGGCTCGCCGAGCTCTCCACGCCCCTCATTCCCATTCGTGATGACGTCATGGTGATGCCGCTCATCGGCGTGATCGATTTCGAGCGCGCGGAGCGGGTGCTCACGACCCTGCTCGCAGGTGTGAGCAAGACCGGCGCGCGCGTCGCGATCGTCGACGTGACGGGCGTAACCGCGGTGAACGAGCAGGTGGCGAGCGCCCTTTTGCGCGCCGCGCAGGCCGTGCGGCTGCTCGGCACGCGCATGATCCTGAGCGGCATTGGACCCGAGGTGGCGCGCACGCTGATCTCCATCGGCGCCGACCTGTCCGGCATCGTCACCTGCGGGAACCTGCAAGCGGCCGTCGCGCAAGCCGTCAAGCTCACGCGCCAGAGCAGCTAGCCCCGGAAGCTCAATCGGTCGGTCGCTCGCACTCGAAGACGTGCCCCCAGCGTGGATCGAGCGACAACCAGATCAGCGACGAGGAGGGGGAGAAGTTCCCTGTGCCCAGCGGAAGCGCGCCTTCCCAGACGCGCTCCTGGATGCATCCGTCGAGGCCGAGGTCCGCGGGGGTCGCGGCGAAGGTCGAGCCGTCGGGGCACACGAGCGTGAGGGGCAAGCCCGACATGAATGAAATCGCGGCGCCGGTCGGACCTTCGAGGACGTGTCGCCGGGGGGCGTCCGGCTTCGACGGCCCCGTCTCGGGGCCCGTGTCGTGATAACGGAAGCAGGTCTTGTTCGCGACGCGCACCTCGACGTCGAGGACCCAGGGGCTCCCTTTGGGCGCCTCGGGTCGAAACAAGACCTCCGCGTTCGGGGCCGTGCAGGTCTTGCCGTCGCGCGCGAGCATGCCTCCGATCGGCAGAGGGCCGAGGCAGGCGTGGATCTCGCGCTTCATCGTCTGCCAGCAGTTGTCCGTCTCGCGGAGCCATCCGCAATCGAGCGGCTTCGGGGGGTCGGTCGGGGTCGAAGGCGCGGATGCAGCGTCGGGCGGCGGGGGTGACGCGGGCGGCGCGCCCTGCGGAGCGGCGTCGCGCGCGCAGCCGGGCAGGGAAGGGGTGAGCCCGAGGAACGTAACGAGGAGGGCTTTCGAACGCGGATGCATGGGGGGTCGTGGCGCCTGAGGGGAGCGCGGGGCGGGGGTCTGCAAGAGGTTGGCAGTCCAGCTCCTTGTGCACGGCCTGGATGGATCTGCGCAAGATTTGGGAGCGGATGCCGCTCACCGCCCGCACGCCAGCATCGGGAGGATCGCGTCCTCGATCAGGTGCGTCGTCTGCTGGTGCATGCCGCGCATGTTGTAGTTCGTGCGGGTCACCACGACCGCCGCGTCGAGCGCCGGGAACATCACCACCGCGTTGCCACCGTTGCCGCCCATGAACCAGCCCGTCTGCGCGCCGCACGGCGTCTGGTACGCGCGCGTCCAGAACAGGTAGCCGTAGTGCTGCTCGGGCATCGCCTCGCGTTGCACCGTCACCGCCGCGTCGACGAAGGCCGCGGGCACGACCTGCGCCTCGCCCGCCCGGCCGTGCGCAAGAACGAGCCGCGCGAGCGCCGCGAGGTCGCGCGTGCGCAGCCGCAGCCCCCCGCCCGTCATGATCTCGCCGGTCGGCGATTTCGAGAACTCCCAGCGCGTGATCCCGAGCGGCGCGAACAGGTGCTCCGCCATGAAGCGGTCGATCGGCTGGTGCGCGGCGCGCTGGACGATCTGGCCGAGCAGGAACACCCCCGCGGTGCAGTAGTGCCACGGCCCGCGCCCGCTCGCGTCACGCTGGTAGTCCGCGCGCACCGGCAGGTCGACCGCCCAGCGCGCCCATACCTGCTTCGGGTACATCTTCTCCTCATTGCCGGGCGATGCCTCGTCGTCGTCGTTGCAATCGAGCGCCGACGACATCGTCAACAGATCCTCGATCGTAATCGCCGCCTTGCCCGGCTCGTCATGCGTGAACGGCACGAGGTTCGCCAGGTACGTGAACGCCGGCGCGTCGAGCCCCGGCAGCGCGTGGCGCTCGATGGCGATCCCGACCGCGAGTGCGGTCAACGATTTCGTCGCCGAGCGCGTGTCATGCAGCGTCTCCGGCGTCGCGCCGGCGAAGTATCGCTCGTACTCCACCTGACCGCCGCGCGTGACGAGCACGCTCGTTGTCTTCGGCGCGTCGCCACGCGCGAGCGCCCCGGCGATGCCGTCGTAACGCGCCGGGCTGGCGCCACACCCCCACAGAAACAAGGCGATGAGCAAGATCCACATGCCCTCGCCATGTCATGTCACGCCCTCCGCATCTTGTACGCGCGAAACCTCGTGCTCCGCCAGCGGGACGGTCGTCAGCGCCGTCGCACCTAGCCACGGTACTGCCGGCGGTACGCGCCCGGGCTCGTCGCGAACGTGCGCGCGAACGTGCGCGTCATGTGGCTCTGGTCGACGAAGCCGCACGCCGTCGCGATCTCCGCGAGAGGCCGCCCGGTCGTGCGCACCAATTGCGCCGCGCGCTCGATCCGGCAGCGCCGCACGTACTCGCCCGGCGTGCAGCCAAAAAACCGACGGAACATGCGCGCGAGGTAGACCGGGTGCACCCCCGCCGCCGCCGCGACCTCCGCCATCGTCAGCTCGTCGCGCGACCGATCGTGCAGCACCTCGCGCGCCCGCGCGAGCCAGCGCGGCGGCCGCCGCTCCACCACATGTGCGCGGCTGAACGCGCCGACCAGCTCCAGGCACAGCGCCTCGAGCGCCAGCGTGTCGCCCCCTTGTGCTGCGGACGCCGCGATCCGGTGCGCGATCGCGAGGGCCCCCGGCTCCCACATGCGGATCGCCGCCTCGCTCGGCGCCGCCACCTCCGCCGCCTCCGCGAACCGCGCCGCCGACACGGACACCCCCGCAAACCGGCCGCAGTGCTCCGGGAACGTGTCCTCGTGCGTCGTCCCTGGCGGGTTGTAGATCAGCGCGGGCTCCGCGTGCAGGTGCCCCGCACCACGCGCCGACGACAGATAATGGCCGTCGAGCAGCAAGATGAAGTGCGCATCCTCGTGCGTGTGACGCGCGACCTGCCGCGCTGGATCCGCCGTCGCGATCGAGAGCGAGAAGCCCGCGACGTCGCGGCGCACCTCGCGCATACCGAAGAACTCACCGTGCTGCAGCGTCGGCTGGGCCACCACTTCAGGATCCGATATCGGGCGTGTATTGAATCCAAACGGGCGGAACATCAAGCACAATCGCCCCGCCCCCCCAGCATCGCCACGACGGCGTTTCCACCCGCGGCGACGTGGGCGTTCAAGACGCGGGCCGCATCACGCAGCCGCTCGGGTCCTTCCGGGGCCAGCTTCGGGGAGGGCGACGTACAGGCAGGTTCAGGGGGCGGCCGGCGTCATGCACACCGAGACGGTCATGCTGCAGGCGTCGCAGGGCTGGTTGTGGCAGGGATCGATGCTCACCTCCTGGCACGTGCCGCCGGAGATGGGGCAATCGAAGTCGCCGGTGCAATTCGTCACGGCGAAGCAGCCCGCCTCCGGGAGGGCCGGCATCCCGCAGCCCGGGACGAGCCAGCGGCATCCTGCGTCCGCGGCGCACTCCGTCTCGTTCTTGTAGGAAACGCAATCATCGGGGGGCGGAGGATTGCAGGTCGATATGCCCTCGGTGGTCCAGACCGCGCCATCACACGAGGCCGTCTGCTCCTGCGGGCCGCAGCCGTAATCGACGGTGTAGCTGCACGTGGTCACGTAGCTGCAAAGGGCTCCCGACGCCGGCGCTTCGGGCGGGCATGGGTCGACGGGGGGCGGATTGCACCCGCTCGTCATGTGCCATGTCCCCTCTTCGCAATAATATACCTCGACGCATGCGTTGTTGTACTCGCACGAGAGCGGCTCGGTGCACGGCGTGTTCGTGTCCGGCGGCGTCGCGGGGCACTCGGGCGTCTCGACAGGAGGCGGGTTCTCGGACTCGGTGGGAGGCGGGTTCGACGTGACGGTGGTGATACACCCAGGCAACAACACGACGGCGGTCGCGGCCTGGGCGACGGTGACGACAAAAGGCTTTCGGCGGGGCTTCTGCTTGCGGGGAAAAGACATGGTTTTCCTCTCCGGAGATGGCTCAGCATGGCGCAACCAGGCGCCAGGAGCGGTCAGGGTTCCTTGAACCTGCAACAATCGTGCACGGGCGCGCGACCTCTTGGCGTATGCTCCTGTCGGCGGCGGGAGGCGAATGAAAAAGTGGAGGATTCGAATGCGTATACACCTCTTGTGGAGCATCGGTTTGGCACTGCTCATCGGGGTCGGGTGCGACGGCGCTCCGAACCCTGATGCGACGAGCGGAGGTGGCGACGGAGGTTCGGGAAATGGCAGCGGAGGCAGCGGAGGCAGCGGAGGCAGCGGAGGACCGTCGGACGATCACGAGCCGCCAACCGCGATCTTCGCCCCGGCCCTGCCGGCGTACTGGTATGTCGACGCGGGGCCGCTCTCGGCCGGCGTCGCCGGCGACGACGTCACCCACTACCGTTATGCCATCGACGACGGCGCCTTCAGCGACGAGCAGCCGGTGGCAACGCCGATCTCGATCCCATCCGTCGCGGCCGGCAAGCGCACGCTGAAGATCATCGGGCGCGACGCGGCCGGCAACTGGCAGGACACGCCGACCCAGGCGAGCTTCCACATGGCCACGACGGGCCCGGAGCCGACGGCGTGCAAGCTCGTGGCCGACGGCGGCACGTGCGACTTCCTCCTCACGACCTCGAGCGGCTTCTACGCGACCCCCAAGCACTTTTACGACGCGAACGGCGACGGCAACCCCGACTACGAGAAGCTCCTCGACATCAAGCCGGGCTCGAAGGTTTGCCTCCAGGCCGGCGCCTACGACACGCTGAACATCCGCGGCTTCGAGGGCAGCCCGGAGGCGCCCGTCACCCTCGTGAACTGCGGCGGTCGGGTCGACTTCGCGCACAGCCACGCCAATGCGGCGCTGGGCGTGCTCGAGTCACGTTACGTGCGCATCGTGGGCGTCGGAGCCGCGGCGGAGCCGTATGGGATCACCCTTGCCACGTCGGGGAACCAGGGCGCGAACGGCCTCGAGATCACCGACGGGTCGTCCGACATCGAGGTCGCCTTCGTCGAGGTCAAGAAGGCAGCGTACGCGGGAATCGTGGCCCGCACGAACGTGAGCTGCAAGTGGCACCGCGAATCCTTCGTGCAAGAGAACACCTTCCTCCACCATAACAACGTGCACGATACCGGAGGCGAAGGGTTCTACATCGGCGGCTCGCATTGGGGCGCTCTGGAGCTGGTGGAGAACGGCAATGCCCAGTGCGGCGTCAACGCCGGCAATGGCACCATGGTGTGCGAGAACGACTGCAAGTTCGAGCCCGAGCTGCACGGGGTTCGGGTGTACGCGAACCGGGTGGAGAGCACCGCCGCCGACGGCATCCAGGTCGGCAGTGCGTGGTCGGACAACGACGGCACGGTCGATTACGACACCGAGGTCTACGACAACGTCGTGATCGCCGGGGCCACCGGCGACAGCCCCTACAACTCGGGCGCCCTCGACATCAACCCCGGGACTTCGGGCCGGGTGTACCGCAACTTCGTCCGTGGCACCGACGCTTATGCGGGCCTGTTCATCGCGGGTCCGGGCCACATCGACGTCTCCAACAACGTCATCATCACCGCGACGGACGTGGGCCTGGTGATCCAGGACAATGACGCGGGCGCGAAGAACGGGCCGTTCCGCATTCTCAACAACACGATCATCAACGACGGCCCCTACGGCATCTACATGTACCACACGCACAGCCAGGGGAACCTCTGCCACAACAACCTGCTCCTGCGCGCGTCCGAGGCCATCCACCTGCTCAACGCCAGCGTCGACTGGAAGGCGTCGAACAACGTCACGACGGGCAGCCTCGAGAGCCACTTCGTGAACGCGGGCAAGGATGACTATCACCTCCTCTCGACGTCGAGCGCGGTCGACGCCGGGACCGACGTGTCCAGCCTGGGCCTCACCACCGACTTCGACAGGCTGCCCCGCGAGGTCGGCCCGTACGACGTCGGAGCCTTCGAATACAGGCCGTAAGCGCATTGCCGGTCACCTCCGACACGTCGTGGGCGTAGACCCCGCTCCCGCCCCCGCTCCCGCTTCCGCTCCCGCGCCCGCTCCCGCTCCCGCGCCCGCTTCCGCTCCCGCTCCCGCTTCCGCTCCCGCTCCCGCTTTTGCGTCGAGGTAGATTGATCCGTCGGAGCCCCACGGCGAACGTGCCGAGCACGTGTCGACGTGCCAACCCATCCTGCGTGCTCGCGCCTGCACGTTCGCCGCGATGATTGACGCGGATTCCACGCGGCGTATAGCCTGGTGGTTCGGTGACGAGGGGGGGTGGCATGTGAGGCATCGACATGACCCGGCTGGAAGACGTTACGATCACAGAAGAACTCGCGAGGACCGCGAGGTCACGGCTGTTTCGTGGTCGCAGGGAGAGCGACGGCCTTCCGGTGCGCGTGAAGGTGCTCCGCGCCGAGTCCAATCGCGTCGCTGACGTCGCCAGCTTCAAGCACGACTATCAACGCCTGTCGCGCCTGCACGACCCTGGCGTGGTGCGCGTGCACGGCTTCGAGCCGACCGGCGAGGGCATGGCCCTGGTCCTCGCCGAGGTCGAGGGCGAGCCCCTGTCAGCCCGCCTGACGTCGCCCGCTGGCGCGCGCGCTCTCCTGGACCTCGCCATCCCGCTCACCACGGCGCTCGGCGCGATCCACGCGGCCGGCGTCGTGCACCGGGGGCTTTCGGCGGCGAGCATCGTCGTCGACGCGAGCGGCCGCCCCACCATCGCGAGCTTCGGCGCGGATGCGGCGCTGAGTCGTGAACATGACGCACTTTACGAACCGCATTTCGTCGTCGAGACCCTGCCCTTCTTCGCCCCCGAGCAGACCGGGCGCATGAACCGCGGCGTCGACGAGCGCTCCGACCTCTATTCGCTGGGCGTCATCTTCTATGCGCTCCTCACCGGGCAATTGCCATTCCGATCCCGGGACCCGCTGGAGCTCATCCACGCGCACCTCGCCCTCGCGCCCGAGCGGCCTTCCAAGATCGTTTTCGACGTGCCGCCGCCGCTCGAGGCGATCGTGCTGAGGCTGCTCGAAAAGAACCCCGAGGATCGCTACCAGAGCACGAAGAGCCTCCTCGCCGACCTCGAGGCTTGCCGGCAGCGGCTCCGCCCCGAGGGGGGCATCGACGAATTCCCGCTCGGAGCGCTGCACGAGAACGCCCTCCTGCTGCTCCGGAACAAGCTCTACGGGCGCGAAAACGACGTCGCGGAGCTCGTCGCGTCCTTCGAGCGGGTGCTCGGCCAGGCGCGCGAGATCGTGCTCGTCTCGGGCTACTCGGGCGTCGGGAAGTCCTCGCTGGTCGCGGAGATCTTGAAGCCGCTCGCGCGGGCCAGGGGCTATTACATCACGGGCAAGTACGACCAGTTGAACCGCGAGGCGCCCTACAGCGCCATCCTCCAGGCGTTCGACGGGCTCGTCCGGACCATCCTATGCGAGAGCGAGGGACGCGTGCGCGCGTGGAAAGAGGCGCTCCTCGCCGCGCTCGGCCCGAACGCGCCCGTCGTCTGCGAGGTGCTCCCCTCGCTCGCGCACGTCCTCGGCGATCTGCCGCCCGCGCCGGCCCTCGGGCCCCTCGAGGCCCAGAATCGATTCACCCTCGCGATGCGGAGGTTCGTCTCGGTATTCGCCCGGCGCGCCCATCCGCTGGTGCTCTTCCTCGACGACCTGCAATGGACCGACGCGGCGAGCCTGCGCCTGCTGACCACGCTCCTGCTCGACGACAGCATCGAGGCACTCTTTTTCACGGGCGCTTACCGCGACAACGAGGTGAATGTCGCGCACCCGCTCCGCACGACACTCGCGGAGCTGCGAAAGGGCGGCCTCGGCCTGCGGGAGATCGTGCTCGGCCCGCTCCGGATCGAGCACGTGAAAGAGCTGCTCGCGGACAGCCTGCGCGCGCCGAGCCCCGAGGGCGCGGCCGAGCTCGTGCTGCAAAAGACAGGAGGCAATCCATTTTTCGTGCGTCAGCTCTTGCGGTCGCTCCACGAAAAGGGGGCCCTCGAGCCCGGACCGGACGGATCGCTCGGCTGGAGCTCGCTCGAGGCGATCACCGCGATGCCACACATGGCCAATGTGGTGGACTTGATGCTCGACGCGATCCGGCATCTGCCCCGGGTCACGCAGGAGGCGCTGGAGATCGGCGCCGCCATTGGCAGCCCGTTCGAGCTCCGCACGCTCAGCATCGTCGCCGCATGCGCGCCGGAGGAGGCCTACGGCCGCCTCGCCCCGGCCCTCGAGGCAGGGCTCGTGGCGCGCGCCGGCGAGTTCTACCGTTTCACCCACGACAAGATCCAGGAGGCCGCCTATGCGATGCTCGCCGAGGACGAGCGGGTCGCGCTCCACCTGCGCATCGGGCGCCTCTTTTCGAAGAAGAGCGACGCGCAGAGCCTGTTCGACGCCACGGGTCACCTGAACAGCGCGCGCGCGCTGGTGCAGGAGGCCGCGGAGCTCCTCGCGCTCTGCAAAATGAACCTCGCCGCCGCCGAGCGTGCCGAGGGGGCAGCCGCGTTCCCAGCCGCTCTCCGCTACCTCGAGCACGGCATCGTCCTGCTCCCCGCGGACGCCTGGGACGCCCATTACGATCTCGCGCTCCGTTATTTCATGAAGAAGGGCGAGATGGAGGCTTTGTGCGAGCGTCACGCGCAGGCGCGGGAGACGCTCGGCCAGGCCTTCACGCACGCCCGGAGCCGCCTCGAGCGCACCCAGGTCCGGCGGCTCGTGATGAACGCCCACGTCTTGACGAACGATCTCCTCGCCGCCCTCGATGAGGGCCTCGCCGCGCTCGAGCCCTTCGGCATTCATCTGCCGCGCTTTCCGAGCGATGAGGCGAGCAGCGCCGAGCTCGACGCGACGCTCGCCGCGCTCGAGGGCCGCCCCATCGATTCGCTGGTCGAGCTGCCGCTCCTTTCGGATCCCGAGATCATGGTCCTCCAGGACGTGCTCGAGGACATGCTCTCGCCCTGCTACTTCGTCTCGCCGAACAACCACGCGATCACGGTGGCGAAGATGGTGCAGCAGGCGCTCGCGCACGGGCTGTCGAAGCACACGATCTATGCGTTCGTGAATTTCGGGATGTTCCTCTGCGTGCGGGGGGACATCGAGCTCGGCTACCAGTTCGGAAAGCTCGCGGTGCGGGTGAGCGAGCGTTATCCGGAGAAGAAATCCGAATCGATGCTCTGCAACATGTGGGGCGCGTTCGTGCAGCACTGGAAGGAGCCCTATTCGAAGTACAAGGAGAACTTCCCGCGGGGCGTGCACGTGGGCCTCGAGACGGGCCAGTACGTCTGGGCCTTTTACAATGCGACGAACATCCCCACGAACAGCCTGCTGCGGGGCGCGCGCCTCGAGGAGGTCGTCGAGGAGGCGGCGGCGCTCGCGCCGGTGTGCAAGCTCGACATCTCGGGCGGCTTCACCTGGATCGTGAACGCCGCTGCCCAGATCGCGCAGAACCTTTCCACTCCGTCCGCGCGCAGCGACAGGCTGGTGGGGGATTGGCTCGACATCGACGCCGTCCGGAGCACGGCGACCGCGATGGGCAACCGCGCCGTGCTGTTCTTCGCGGATAACTTCGCCATCATGCACGACGTCTTCCAAGGCCGTTACGCCGAGGCGGCGGAGGTGGCCCTCGGGGCCGAGCCCGACATCCCCTCGGTCAAGAGCTGGCACGTGAGCGTCGTCTATCACTTCTATGCCTCCCTGGCGCTGCTGCTGGCCGCGGAAGAGGCCACGCCCGAGGTGCGCGCGAGAAACCTGGCCCGCGCCGAGGCCTCCGCCGAAAAGCTCTCTTGCTGGGCCGATCTGTGCCCGGACAACCACCGGCACCGCGCGCTCCTCTTGCGCGCCGAGATTGCCCGGGCCCGCGGCGAGCGCCTTTCGGCCGTCGATCTCTACGATGAGGGCATCGCGGCGGCGGCCGCGGGAGGTTTCGTGCAGGACGAGGCGCTCGGCAACGAGCTGTGCGCGCGTTATCACCTGCGCCTCGGAAAGCCGAAGGTCGCGCGCACGTACCTGCACGAGGCGCACGCGCTCTACGGTCAATGGGGGGCGGCCGTGGTGACGGAGCGCCTCGAAAAGAGCTTCTTCGCGCTCATGCCGCGCGCCGCCCACGGGCCGCACGTGGGCGCCAACGCAGGGGCGGAGGACGGGAACGCGCGGGCGCTCGACGTGCACGCGGCCATCAAGGCCATGCAAGCCATCTCCGGCGAGGTGGTGCTCTCGCGCCTGCTCTCGAGGCTCTTGCGGATCGCCCTCGAGAGCGCCGGGGCGACGCGGGGCATTTTGATCCTCAAAGAGAATGACGATCTCTTGATCCAGGCCGAGGAAGAGCTCCAGCGCGGAAAGGTCACCCTGCTTGCGGGCGTGCCCCTGGATACGCGCGAGGATTTGCCCACGGGAATCGTGCATTACGTGGCGCGGACGGGCGAGAGCATGGTCCTCGGGGACGCGGCGAGCGCGGAGCCGTTCTCCGGCGATCGCTGGCTCGCGCAGGGCAAGGCGCGGTCGCTCCTGGCGGCGCCGGTGGGCAAGCGCGGGCAGATCGTGGGGGTGCTCTATCTCGAGAACGAGCTCGCCGCCTTCGCATTCACGCCCGATCGCGTGGAGCTCTTGCGGATGCTCTCCACGCAGATGGCGATATCCATCGAGAATGCGCTGCTCTACGCGAGCCTGGAGCGCAAGGTGGAGGACCGGACCCGGGCGCTCGAGGAGGCGCATGCGGAGATCGTGACCTTGAGCGACGAGCGCGAGCGCAGCCAGGCGGAGATGCTCGAGCGCAGCCATGCCCTCATCGCGCGCCAGGAAGAGCTCATCCGGGCACTCTCGACGCCCATCCTCCAGGTCTGGGACGGGGTCCTGGCATTGCCCCTCATTGGCGCGCTCGACGGCCCGCGGGCCGCGGAGATCACCGAGCGGCTGCTTTCGCGCGTGGCGAGCTCGGCGACGCGCTTCGCGATCATCGACGTGACCGGCGTGGACACGCTGGATGGGCAGGCGGCCGAATTGCTGGTGCGCATCGGGCGCGCCGTGGAGCTGCTCGGCGCGCGGACGCTCATCACCGGGCTTCACGCGAGCGCCGCCCGCACGCTGGTCTCCCACTGCGTCGATCTGCGCGGGATCGAGACGCGCGCCAACCTGCGCGACGGGTTGCGGCTCTGCCTCCGGCGCCTTGCCTGAACTGCCTGCGAGGAGCCGGTCTCCTGTCTCCTCCGCGGGGCTTCAGGATTTTCCGGCGCGCATCCGGTGGTGCGCCAGGCGGTCGCTCGTGCTCAGGGTCTCGGGATGACGCTCCCCCAGCGTCTTTTCTTGAAGGTCGAGCAGCCTCCGCGCGCACGCCTCCGCCTCCTCGTGTTTCTCCTGCACGGCCAGCATGTATTCGAGCAGGAACAACGATTTCAAATGGTCCGGGTGGCGTTCGCCCAGCGTCGCCTCTTTCAGGGCCGCCACCCTGCGTAGGAGCCCCTCGGCTTCGCCTGCATTCCCCTGCTTCTGCAAGACGCTCGCGAGCCCGCTCGCCGCCGACCAGAACGCGGGATGGTTTGGGCCCACCGCGCGCTCCTCCAGGACGAGCGCCCTCCGGTGGACCGCCACGGCCTCGTCCACCTTGCCCCCGATGCCCAGCACACCGCCGAACAAGCCGAGCAGCGACCGATAAGAGGGCCTTCCGCCGTCCCGCGCGTCGTCCTTTTGGGAGAGGGCGCGCGAGAGGCTCACCTCGGCCTCCGCGTCTTTTTCGTATTTCCCGAGGACGTTCACGAGGACGTGCAGCGACGCCTCGGTCCGAGGCTCGTCGGGCCCCAGGACCTTCTCGTGGAGCGCCAGCACCTCCCGGAGCAAGGCGACCGTTTCTTCGGGTCTGTCCTGGCTCGTCAGGACGGCCGAGAGGAGGTTCAGCGACACCGGATAGGCGACATGGCGCGGGTCGAGCGCGTGGCCTTCGAGGGCCAGCGTTCGGCGCAGGAGCGCCTCGATCTCGGCGAACTTCCGT
Source organism: Polyangium fumosum (assembly GCF_005144585.1). Lineage (GTDB taxonomy): Bacteria > Myxococcota_A > Polyangia > Polyangiales > Polyangiaceae > Polyangium > Polyangium fumosum. Next base: position 45,486 of record NZ_SSMQ01000048.1, read on the forward strand.
TGCACCAGGAGCGGCTCGACTTGCTTGACCAGCGCGGCGTCGTCCAGCGCGAAGGCCGCAGGTGCGCCCGTCGATGCTCGTTCCGTGGCGACCTGCTCCGTTTTTTTGCCCTTGAACCAGTCGAAAATGCCCATGGCGTAGCGAACCTACCCACAAATCCCCCCTCGGTTCAACCCGCGTCGTCCCGTACGACCCCGTCTCTCCGGCCGAAGCTGCGCGTCGCTCGATGGCGCCACCTCGCCAGGACGAGCAGGTTTCGGGCGCTCGTGGGTGCTCGGGCGTTCGAGGGGTGGCGGGAGACGGTGACGCGTGGGTGTTCGAAACGTTCGAACACCCTCGCGTCACGGTGACGCGTGGGTGCTGGGGCGGTTGGAGACGCAGAGGAGATGGTGGCACGTGGGTGTTTTGAACGTTCGAACACCCTCGCGTCACGTCGACGCGCGGGGGTCGCGACGTTTGAAGACGCCGGAGCCAAGCCGGCGGCGCTGCCCGTTGCCTGTTGAACCCCCCTCCAAGGTCTTGCCACGGGCCCGTTGGAAGAACTGCGCGCTGCGCAGTTCTTCCACCTTCGGTCCAGGCCGTGCCTGGTCCGGGTCGAGGGGCGGACAGCCCCCGCGGGGTCCGGGGCAGCGCCCCGGCGGCGCGACGCTCCCCGTCACGGGCTCAAACGGGCGCGTGCCTTCACGGCTTCGTCGGGGAAATCGCTGAAGACGCCGTCGATGCCGAGGCGGTAGAAGACATCGTATTCGCTTGCTGGGGTCGCCTTGTAGTCTCCGGCGAGGAACATCCCTTCGCTGCGGAACGTCCACGTGTGCACGAACAGGCCCTTTCCGTGCGCGCGCGTGATGAGATCCGTTGGCGCCAGGGAGGTTCGATCGGCGTCGTCCACGGTGCCGTCGCCGTTGACGTCGTCGGCGGCGCCGTCGTTGTCCGCGTCCACGCCTTCCACCGACACGATGTATCGCTTCCACGGCGACACGCCGTCGGCATAACCTGCGAGGAATGCGAGACCTTCGTCGGTGAGCAGGTCTGCGAACGTGCGCGGGTCGTTCTTCTTGGCGAAATCGTACGGTTTGTCGTAGGGCGGCGCGAGCAGGATGGAGCCGTCCAGCGCGACGCCGTCTGCGTCGATGAGCTGCACCAGGGGCAACGACGTCTTTTGCCGCAGGGCTTGCAGGTTTCCGACCTCGAAGGACTGGATGATCACCTTCGCGTTGGGGCCTGTGAGCCCGGCTTGGTCGAGGGCGGCGAGGAGTTTGTCTTCGAGCGGGAGGCCGAGCTCTTCGTGGTAGGTCGGGTGCTTCGTCTCCGGGTAGATGCCGATCACGCGCCCGGTTTCCTCGGACTTCGCCTTGGCGAGCGCGAGGACCTCTTCGAACGTCGGGATCTCGTACTTGCCGTTGTGCTCCTGCGGCCGGTAGCTGCGCGGCTGCACGGCGCGGAGCTGCTTGATCTCCGCCAGCGTGAAATCACTCGCGAAAAAACCTTCCACGGAGACGCCGTCGACGAGCTTTGTCGTCTTCCGGTCTGCGAACTCGGGTTTCGAGGCGACGTCGGTCGTCGAGCCGATCTCGGGCTCGTGGCGTGCGATGAGGTGGCCGTCCTTTGTGGCGACGAGGTCTGGCTCGATGAAATCGGCGCCTTGCTCGATCGCCAGCGTGTAGCTCTCGAGCGTGTGCTCGGGCAGGTAGCCGGAGGCCCCGCGATGGCCTGTCACGAGCGGCGCCTCGCCGTGCAGCGTCTTCCAGGGCTCGGGCGGGGTCGTCGCGGGAGGACGCGGGCTCCCGCCGTCGCCGCAGCCCACCACCAAGGCCGAGAGGAACACCCCGAGGAGGGCCGTACGCGCTTGGATGCTCGATGTCTTCATGGTTTTCCTCGTCATGGATTGTATTCGTGTTGCCTTCGTGGATACGCCGATCTCGTTGGGGGGCGCGAGGATGCGCGGGCAAGTTGACGATCCTGCGACGGTCACGAAACACTCTGCCGCCTGCGCCGGAGCGTCGCCGGGGCTCACGTCCCGCCGCAGGCCTCGTACTCCGCCTTGCACGCGCCCATCGCCGCCTGCTGCGCGCACGGCGCGCAATCGCCCGTGATTCCCTCGCCGGCGCACTCCACCTTGCACGCGTCGGCGCATACGCCTGCCGCGCAGATGCAGGTGATGAACGCGTCCGTCGGGGGAGCCTCCGCGGCCAGATCGCAGCCTTGCACGCATGGACAGCAGATGCCGTCCCCCGGGCAACACCCGTCGCTGCGCCCCGCGGGGCACGTGCATTCGGCGCCCCCGAGCTCCGCCTTGCAAGGACCAAAGCCGCTGCCGTCGTCGAGGCACCACGCGATGCCCGGCGGGCTCACGGCGTGGCATGTGCACGAGGTGGTCTCGCCGGGAACACAAACCGTCCCGCCGCCGCCGCCGCCCGTGCCCGTCGCGCTCGTCGAGCTCGCCGCGGAACCGCCGCTGCCCGACGGGTTCGGGGCCTCCACGGTGGAGCCACAGGCGGCGAACACGGCCGTGATCAGAGCAAAAGCCAAAAAGGTTCGCATGGGGTCCCATACCACCGATCGCGACGCCTGCGGAATCCCTCTCAAGAGGCATTCCTCGGATCACTTGCCGAGGAGCTGCGCGCGCATGTCGTCGAGCATCGTGCCGAGTCGCAAGGCCGCGGCTTCGACGGCTGCGCGATCCGGCGGCTCGGGCCGCTCGAATGCGTCGCGCACCGTGGCGGCCAGGATGTCCGCTTGCCGCTCCAGCGTGGGCCCCTCGTGCGACGGGAGCTTCGATAGCAAAAACGAACCCGCCAGGATGGCCTCGATGGCGTGGGCCTGATCGGGGAGCGGGCGCTCCACGCGGATCAGCCCGTGATCCCGAAAGACCTGCAACATCCGGGTGAGGTGGTCCGCGAGCCCGAGGACGCGGGCCAAGGACGGCGCCGATCGGTCCGGCGCGAGCGCGCCCAGGATATCGGCTTCCTCTCCGAAAATGGCCCGCGCGAGCGGGCGCCCCGTGTGGAGCAGGAACATCGAGCGAAACATCCGGTGCGGCAGCACCATCCTCGGCTCCTCGCGAATCTCGTGGATCTGCGCGTCGAGCATGGCGGCGACCTCGCGGCGCAAAAGCTCCATGAAGAGCGCCTCCTTGGACTTCCAGTGGAGGTAGATGGTGCCTTTCCCTACACGAGCACGACGCGCGATGTCGTCGATCGTGACCCGCTTGTAGCCCCACCCGAGGAGGAGCTCCTGGGCCACCACGAGGATCCGCTCGCCGCGCCCTCGGTGCTGCTCGTCATCCTGCGCCGCCATCGCGCCGCACTCTACAGCGACCCAAGGCGGAGGACCAACACCGACGGGTACTGGATGACCAACTTTCCAAACGGGTCATGGAGTCCTGGACAGCACGCCGGGGATCCCCTAGCCTCGCGATCGTCACGCTTCCGTAACGAGATCGTCACCGAGGAGCGAGGCGCCCCCTCGAACGAGAGCGAGCGGGTCCGGCTCCTCAGGCAATCGCTTCCATCAGGACGAGGTGAAGGCAATGAAGGTCCATCCGATGTTCGCCGACGTCAGGTTCGAACCACCCGGCCCCGGCCCGTGGGAGCTCGAAAATTCGCATTTCTCGCGCCCTGCGACGCGGTTCGGCGCGGACGCCCTGAAGGAGGGCATGCCGATCGGGTTCGCCAAGGGAATGGAGCGATACGGGCTTCCCATGAAAGGGATCAGCCTCGTCATGGTGAATGGCTTCGCCTACGCCCAGATGCAGCCTCTCGGCGTCCCGGCGGGCGTCGCGAGCCTGGGCAGCGGGCCGCCGCCGAAGCCCGTGATGTGGCTCCTTTTCCGCCTGCATCCCCAGATCCGCGCGCGGTTCAAGCGATGCGAGCAGGTGTTCGAATCGAAGCTCTGGCGCGCGGATCTCGGGCACTGGGACAGGGTCGACAAACCACGCGCCATCGAGAAACACCTGGCCCTCCAGGCGATCGATCCGGCCTCGCTCGACCTCGGCGCGCTCCGGGAACACCTGAAGCGCACGCGGACGCACATGGCGGAGATGATCACGCTCCACCACGAATACAACTTCACGGTCATGCTGCCGACGGGCGATTACATCGCGCACGTCCGCGAATGGACGGGCGTGAGCTCGGGCGAGGCGCTCGCGCTCTTGCGAGGCACGTCGCCGCTCGCCCGCGGCATCGCCATCGACGAGCTCGAAGCGCTGGCGAAGGCGCTCCGCGCAAGCGAGGAGGGGCGCCGGGTGCTCACGCGGCAGGGCGATGCGCAGGCCACGCTCGACGCGCTCGTGGCGATGCCGGGGGAGGTCGGGACGGCGGCGCGTGCGTACCTGGATCTCGTGCGGTGCCGGTCGATCGGATACGACATCTCGGACAAGACCGCGGGCGAGCTGCCGGACATGCTCGTCCGGGCGATTCGAGCGACGGTCGAGGAGAACCGTGCGGACGACGCGCTCGCCACGCGTGACGCGAAGGAGCGGGAGATCCGCGCGCGCGTGCCGGCTGCACACCGGTCGCATTTCGACGAGCTGCTCGGCGAGGCGCGGCGCGTGAACCGGCTGCGCGACGAGCGAGGCATTTACGGCGATAGCTGGGGGACCGGGCTCGCGCGCAGGGCCGTGCTCGAAGTGGGGCGCCGGCTCGCCTCTGCCGGGAAGATCGAGGATCCCGAGCGCGCCACGGACCTCACGATCGACGAGATGGTCGCGCTCCTCGAAGGCCGCTCGGGCCCTTCTGCGGCGGAGCTCTCCAAGCGCGCGCTTTATCGAGCGACGATGACCCTCGACCACGCGCCGCCGTGGTTGAATGCGCCGCCCGGCGAACCACCGCCTCTCGACGTCTTCCCGGCCGCGGCGCGCCGCGCGATGAAGGCCATGAACGTGCTCATGGACGACATGACCGCGGAGCACACGAACACGAGCAAATCGCCCGAACCCGAAATCAAGAACGCCGCCGCGCGTGTCCAGGGCCTCACCATCAATGCGGGCGTGTACGAAGGAACGGCGCGTGTCGTGCTCGATCCTGCGGATTTCGGGCGAATCCAGAAAGGCGACGTGCTCGTGACGCGGTCGACCTCGGCCTATTTCAACGTCGTGCTCCCGCTGCTCGGCGCGATCGTGACCGATCGGGGAGGGCAGCTCTCCCACGCGGCGATCGTGGCGCGCGAATACGGCATCCCCGGGATCGTCGGCACGAAGGCGGCGACGGCGACGATCCCCGACGGCGCGCGCGTACGCGTGGACGGTGAAACCGGCGAAGTGACGATCCTCGCCGCCGCGCCCGCGCCCTCGCTCGCGCCGGAGGTGGCGTTGTGATCGCCGCGCTCGACGCACACCTGCCGGAGGCCGAGTTCGGCGGAAAGGCCGCGCAGCTCGGGCAAGCGCATCGAAGCGGCCTGCCCGTGCCGCCGGCGTTTGCGCTCTCGTCCGACTTCGTGGATCACGTCGTCGCGGGGGACGAAGCGCGGCTCGGCCGGCTCTTCGACGCGTTCGCGACGCTCGCCGGGCCCGTGGCGGTCCGGTCCTCCGGGATCGGCGAGGACGGCGCCGCGGCGAGTTTTGCCGGGCAACACGCGACGGTCTTGAACGTGCGCAGCCCGCACCAGTTGCGAGGCGCGCTCGCGACCGTGCACGGCTCGGCACGCACGGCGTCGGCGCTCGCCTATCGACGCAAGCTCGGGCTCCCGCCGGAGCCTCGGATGGGCGTCGTCGTGCAGCGGCTCGTCCTCGCCGAGTGCGCGGGCGTGCTCTTCACCCGCCACCCGACGACGGGCGCCGACGAGCGCGTCATCGAGGCGACCTGGGGCCTCGGCGAGGCGGTCGTCGCGGGGATCGTCACGCCGGACCATTATCGCGTGGCCCGCGGCGGGCGTGTCCTCGAAAAGAGGCCCGGCGAGAAGGATTGCGCGATCGCGTGGAGCGAGGACGGCGGAACGATCGAGGTCCCCGTCCCGGCGCATCGGGTCGAAGCCTTTTGCCTCGACGACGCGCGCCTCGTGGCCCTCGACGCGCTGGCCTCGGCGTGTGAAGCGGCCTTCGGCGGGACGCAGGATCTCGAATGGGCGTTCGCCGAGGATCGCCTGTATCTGCTCCAGAGGAGAGCGATCACCCGTGGCTGAACAAGGGCCTCGTGTGCCCACACGCTTGCTCGTCGCGATTGCCTTGTCGGCCTCGCTCGCGCCGCTCAACTCCACGATGGTCGCCGTCGCGCTGCCCGAAATGTCGCGCGACCTCGGCGCCGAGTCGAGCGTGCTCCGGCAGGGGCTCGTGACGAGTTATCTGCTCACGAACATCGTCCTGCAGAGCCCGGGCGGCAAGCTCGGCGATCGGCTCGGGTACCGGCGGGCGCTCGCGATGGGCCAGATCCTCTTCGCGCTCGGCGCCACGCTCGCCTACGTCTGGCCCCTCCTCCCGGGGCTCACGGCGGCGCGGATTCTCATGGCCGCGGGCGGCGCGATCCTCGCCCCGAGCGCGTTCGCCATGCTGCGCACCGAGCTGCCGCCGGAGGTGCGCGCCCGCGCGTTCGGCGCGATGGGCGCCATGATGGGGCTCTCGGCGGGCCTCGGCCCGAAGGTCGGGGCGCTGCTCGTGACGCATTTCGGGTGGACGTCCATTTTCCTCGCGAACGTCCCGGTCCTCCTCCTCTCCGCCGCGCTCGTGCATCTCGGCGCGCCCGCGGCCGCGCCGCCGAAAGAGGCCGCGCCGCGACCCCGCTTCGACGTGCTCGGCTCCGTGCTCCTCGGGGCCTCGCTGCTCGGGCTCGTGATCGGCCTCGAAAACAAGGATCTCCGGTGGGCCGCCGCGCTCGGCGTGGTCGGGCTCGTTCCTTTTGCGTGGTGGGAGCAGCGCGCCGCGGATCCCATCATCGATTTCTCGTTGTTCAAGCGCCGGAGCTTCGTCGCGGGCAGCTTGCTCATCGCCATCCAGAACTTCGCCATGTACTCGATGCTGTTCGAGCTTCCGCAGGTCGCGGGGCGGCTCTTCGTCGCGGGGCCACGTGACGTCGGCAATACGCTGGTGACGATGATGGCCATGATGATCGTCGCGTCCCCCCTCGCCGGGCGCGCGTCCGAGCGCTTCGGGGCGCGCGCCGTGGCGCTCGCCGGATCTGCGCTTGCGCTCGTGGGAATGACGCTGCTCGTGTTCCTCCCTTGGAATGCCGTGACGGACGCGGTGCCTGCGCTCGGCTTGCTCGGCCTGGGCCTTGGCCTCACGTCGGCGCCCTCGCAAGCCTCCTCGATCAGCGACGTGCCCCGGGAAAAAAGCGGAATGGCGGCGGGCCTCACCTCCACCATGCGTTACCTCGGCGGCATTGCCGGCTTGACCGTGCTCGGCTTCGTCCTCACGGAGAGCCCGGTCCCCGAGATCGCCCGGCGCGAGCATGCCACTTCGATCGTGATCTTCTGCGCATCCCTCGTCGTGACCCTCGGCTGCGCGGCGCTCCTCCCGGGCCGCCTCCCGCCGCCCGTGCCCGCAGCCTCGCGCTGAGCCCGCCTCAGAGATCGACCCGCTTGCGGTTGTCCGACGACACGCGGTCGATGAGCTTGTTGTTCGGATCGAAGCCAGCTTCATAAGGCTCCGCGTCGACCACGACGGTCACCTGCTCGTGCTGCTTCGTCACGTGGTGCCGCTCCAGGTACAGCACCTCCTCGTCCGCCTCCTTGCCTGACTTGCCGCGCGCGAACACGCCGACCTCGATCCAGTCATCGAGCTCGCCCGGCGTCTCCTTGCCCGTGCCGTCGGCGTAACGCTTGTCCGCGAACAGGTCGAGCGTCACCTCGTACTTGCCGTCGTCGCGCTTGCGTGCGGTCGCCGCCTCGACCCGGTTGTCATAGAAGCAGATCTTCTCGAACAGATCGGTGATCAGCGCCTCGTGCGCCGGGCCGGCCTCGGCGCGGATGTACGCCAGAAGCTCGGCCGACGTCGTGTACGGCGGCTGCTGGTACCCTTTGTCTTGCAAGAACTTCTTCAGCGCGCGGTTCAGCGCGGCCTCGCCGATCTCCTCGCGCAGGCGGTAGAACACCAGCGATCCCTTCTGGTAGTGGATGTATTGCTGGTTCTCCACCCGGTAGAGCGGCAGCTCCTCGACCCGCTCGCCGCCGCGGCCGGCGAGGTACTTGTCGAGCTCGTCCTTGAGGAAACGTCGCATCTTGGGGCGGCCGTATTCCTGCTCCATCACCATCAACGCCGAGTACTGCGAAAGCGACTCCGACAGCACGGTCGCCCCCTGCACGTTGGCGCCGATCACCTGGTGCGCCCACCACTGGTGCGCGATCTCGTGCGCGGTCACGTAAAACACGTAATCGACGGCGTTCGCGTCGCGCAGGTCGGCGATGAAGCCGATCGACTCCGAATAGGGGATGGTGTTGGCGAAGCTCTGGGCGAAGCTCGCGTACCCCGGAAACTCGATGATCCGCACCTGGCGGTGCTGGTAGGGCGTGAAGTTGGCCTCGTAATAGGCCAGCGACTTCTGCACCGCCTCGATCATGCGATCGACGTTGTACGGATGTTTGGGGTCGTAATAGATTTCGATCGGGATCTGCCCGGGCGTGCCTTCCTTGTAAAACGCCTTCTTCACCTGCCAGCGCGCCGACAGGAAGGCGTAGAAGTTCAGCATCGGCCGGTCCATGGCATAGCTGAAGCAGCGACGGCCGTCGCGCTGGAACTCCTCCTTCAGGTAGCCCGGCGCGAGCGCGGTCTGATCCGGCGCGGTGCAAATGGTGGTCTTGAAGTCGAGCCAATCGGCGTCGTCGTCGACATAGGTGCTCGCGCGCGCCGCCTCGTCTTCGAGCTTCGGCATGCGGGTGGGCTCGCCGAGCCCGCGCTTGCGGCGGTCGTTCCGGTCGTCGATCTGCACGCGCTCGTCGTAGCCGAGCTGCGGGAACATGCGGTTGTTGAAGAAGCTCCCGTTCTCGACGATCTGCGTCTGCGCGAGCTCGTTCGTGATGCCTCTCGGGTGGTAATCGAGCTGGAAGCGCACCTCGCGCTCCTCGCCCGGCTGCATCGGCCGCGCGAGACGATAGATGCGGTAGCCCAGCGGGGCATCGTGTTTCACGAGCTCGGCGCCGCCGAAATCGATGGACACGAGCGCCTTGTCGTCGGTGACGTTGATGTGCACCTCCTCGATCGGCGCGGCGTGGGGGTTGTGCACGCGGTAGACCCCGTCGATGCGCACCACCTGCGTCTCGGGACGTAGGTCGATCTGCGTGGACGAGGCCCGGATCCTCGGCTGCGGCAGATGCTTGTAGCGGCCGTATTCGTTTTCGTACCGCGCCGCGAGGTCGAGGTTCTGCTCCGGCGAGCGGTACTCGTTGCGGATGTTCGTGTTCCAGAACAGGAAGCCGCCCACGGCCACGAACGAGAGCAGGCCGAGCCCGAAGGCCACGCCCAGCCGGCCGCGCAGCCGCTGCCGCGCGACCACGAAGCGCTCGCGCCGGCTGTTGACGCTGCCGCGCACCCAGAATGCCACCGACAGGAGCAGCAGCGAAAGCAGGAGCAGGCCCCAGTACCCCTGGAACCAGAGCTGCGCCGACAGGAAATGGCCATAGCCATTCATGTCCGAGTACGGCGCGTTCGGCCAGCTCCCGAAGTTGTAGAGGTGATGGGTGAAGTCCAGCAGGCCGAGCGCGGTCTGCAGGGCGAGCACCAGGATCAGCAGCGCATACCCGACGAACTTGTTGTTGCAGAACACCTGCAGCGTCAATGCCAGGCCGCCCATCAGCACGTACACGCCGGCGTCGAGCGTGAGCGTCTTCAGGTACAGGAGCGGTTCGAGCTGGGTATACCCCTTGGCGAGCTGGATCAGCATCGCGGCGATTGCGCCGATCGCCTGGAAGGTGGCGATCACGGCCAGGAGCGCCCCGAACTTCGCGAGGAGCGGCACCCAGCTCGGCACGGGCATCGCGTCGGTGACCTCGTGCATCTTCGCGCCGCGCTCCTTCCACACGAGCTCGCCGGCGTAGAACAGCACGATGATCACCAGCAGGAAGCTGTAGCTGCCCTGCAGCGCGGACAGCATCTGCGAGGTCACCGGGTGAATCGGCGTCTCGTACATGGTGTGGCGGAGCAGCGCGCTCGGGATGAAATTGGCGATTCCGAACGCGAGCATCACCAGGAACGGCACGCTCCGAAACACGCCCACGGTGTCGAAGCGCAATTGACGCAGAAACTGCCGCCCCACCGTGGAGGTCGTGAAGACGGGCTCGGGCCTGTGCACCGCCGCGGCGGCGGGCCGGGCCGCGCGCTCCGGCGCGGCGAGCGCCTCTCCCTTCGCCTTTCGGCCCCAGCGCCTGCGGCCGGTGCCGCTGCGCTCGGTCTTGAACAGCGCGAAGGTCGCCGCGAACAACGCCGCGGCGATGGCCGTCCAGAGCACGCGGTTGGCGAGGAGGTAGCCCCCGAGGGCCGGCAGGCCGGTGTTGCGCTCCTCGGCCGACCAGTAGCGGATGGTGCGTTCGAGGGCGCGCGCGCCGAGCGGCTCCATCAGCGTGGCGATCCAGACGTTGTCGAGGTCGCGCAAGAGCGCCGAGCTCGTGCCGTACAGCACGAAGAACGCGATCACGCCGATGTAGACCCACAGAATGCTGCGTGTCACCACCGCCATCAGCGAGAGCAGCGCGCCGGTGAAGAGCAGATTCGGAACGACGAAGACCACGAACGCCCAGAAGTAAGGCTTCAGCGAGACCGGCCCGAGGCGCGCAGGGTCGATCCACGGCATGAACTGGGCGATGAACATGCCCAGGCCAATCGCGATGTACACGACCAAACTTGCCGTGAGCGCCGCGCCGAGACGCCCGAGGAGGTAATCGCGTTTGCGGATGGGGCTCGCGAAGAAGAGCTCCGCGGTGCCCTGTTCGAAGTCGCGCAAAAGGGCGCTGTTGATGAAGATCGTGATGACCAGCATTCCGAACAGCGTGAAGAGCGCGAACCAGGTGGCGAGGACCGTCGGCGCGTTCCGGAAGACGTTGCCGATGCTCCCGCCCATCCGGACGGCCTCGCTGCTGGCCGCCCCGAAGGCCAGGAGCCCGAACAAGCCGGCGATGAGCCAGAGCAGGGGCGCACGGAGCTGCTCGCGCAGCTCGAAGCGGAAGAGTTCACGGATCATGACGGCGCTCAGGCGGCCTGCGCGCGCAGGAGCTGGAAGTAAACGTCTTCGAGGTTCGGCGCGACCTGCTCGAAGCCGTCGCCCGGGTCCTCGCCGCTGAACACGTGGATCACCGGCCGACCGGCGACGAGCCGCGTCGAGAGCACGGTATGGCGCGCCTCGTAGTCGGAGAGCGTCGCTTTCGTCACCTGCTTGCGCCAGACCTGGTTTTCGAGCGCGGCAATCGCGTCACTCGGCTTTCCGGTCAAGAGCACCTTGCCCTTGTTCAGGATGGCCATGGTCGGGCACAGGTCGGTGACGTCTTCCACGATGTGCGTGGAGAGGATCACGGCGACGTTTTCGCCGATCTCGGCGAGCAGGTTGAGGAACCGATTGCGCTCCTCGGGATCGAGGCCGGCCGTGGGCTCGTCGACGATCACGAGGCGCGGGCGTCCGAGGAGCGCCTGCGCGACGCCGAAGCGCTGCCGCATGCCGCCCGAGTACGTGCCGAGCTTGCGCTTGCGCACGTCCCACAGGTTCACTTGCTGGAGCAGGCCGTCCACGACCTCGCGGCGTTGCTTGCGCTCGGCGAGCCCCTTGAGCACGGCGAAATGCTCGAGCAGGTCCTCCGCGCTCACCTTGGGATACACCCCGAAATCCTGCGGCAGATAACCGAGCTGGCGCCGCACGGCGTCCTTGTCGCGCAGCACGTCGATGGTCTTGCCGTCGACGCCTTCCAGGGTGGCGGTGCCGCTGTCGGCCTCCTGCAAGGTCGCGAGCGTGCGCATCAGCGACGATTTGCCGGCGCCGTTCGGGCCGAGCAAGCCGAACATACCGCGCGGGATGTCGAGGGTGACGTCGTTCAGCGCGTGGACGCCGTTTTCGTAGGTCTTGCTGAGGTTGCGGATGGCGAGCATGGCTCCCTGCACGAGAAAGCCCATGGACAGCGCGCCGTCCTGGGGCGATTGAACCGGGAATTGCCGTGTTCGCGTACCACGCTCCTCGCGCGGCGGTCAACGGGGCTCGGGGCGCCGAGCAAAGGAGCGTCGAGCACGGAGATGGCGGGTGATTTCCGTATTCTCAGCGGAGGGCCGTGATCTCGTGGAGCGCGTGCTCCGCCGGGCCTCGTTTGGCCGCGATGCGCGCCGTCCGCCCGACCGAGACCTTGTCCGCCACGGCGCGGTAGACGGGCTCTGAGACGAGGAGCCGGCTGCCGACCTCCGCATTCGTGGCCTCGACGCGGCAAGCGAAGTCGACCGCGCCGCCCATCGCGGCGACGAGCTTCGTGTCGCTCGCGCCCGCGGGCCCCACGACGACCTCGTCGAGATGCATGCCGATGCCGATGTCGAAGGCCCGGCCATGGCTCGTCACGAGGTACGGTTCGAGCTGCTTCACGGCCTCGAACATGCCGAGGGCCGCCCGCACCGCGCGCAAGGGCGCCTCTGGCTGCCCGTCCGCGCCGAAGAGCGCGGTCAGGCCATCGCCCATGTAATTGTTGATGAAGCCTCCCTCGGCGGCGACGACGCGCCCCATGGCCTCGAAATAACGATTCAGCACGTAGATCACGTCGTAGGGCTGGAGCGCCTCGGAGAACGCCGTGAAGCCGCGGATATCGGCGACGAGGACCACGACGGGGAGCTTGGCGCCGAGCGCGGCCGTTTTCCCCGCGCGGAGGCGGCTGATGATCTGCACGTCCTCTTGATCGAGCGCGAGCCTGCGGACGCGGACGGGGCCGCGCACGGTCGTCTGGCAGGCCATGCGGACGCTCGGCGGCAGCCCGAACCATTCGGCGAGCGATTGCTCCCGCTCGTTCCGAGGGTCGACGTGTTCGAGGCCTTCGAGCACGACGACGCGGCACGTGGAGCAGCGCGAATTGCCGCCGCAGGCGCGAATGTGCGGGACGCCGGCGGCGAGCGCGGCGGCGAGGAGCGTCTGTCCTTCCGGGGCATCGAGGGTGATCCCGTCGGGCGCGTAGTGGACCGTGGGCATTGCCGGCCGACTGTACACCGCGCGTCGGGGCGAGACGCGAGAATTTCGCATGCAGCGGGGAGCCGCGGCGGGGAGGGGAGGCGGGGGTCGTGTCGCCTTCGGGTCTCCAAACGTCCGACCCCCCGCTCGTCACGGGGACGCGAGGCTGTTCGAACGTTCGACCACCCTCGCGTCACGTTTTCCTCTGCGTCTCCAAGCGCCCGACCCCGCGCGCGTCACGGGGACGCGCGCCCGTTCGAGCCTTCGAACCCCCCACGCGTCACCGTCTCCTCTGCGTCTCCCAACGCTCGACCCCATGCACGTCACGGTGACGCGCGCCCGTTCGAACGTTCGAACACCCTCGCGTCACGTTCTCCCGCGTGGCTTCGAACGTCCAGCCACCCGCAAGCGACCAAAACCTGCTCCCGCTGAATGGCCGTTTCCCCCGCGCGTTCAACGACAACCCCGACGTTGCATCGCCCGCGTCGCGGCAGATCACCCACCACCACCGGGCCATCGGCCCAGGGAGCCCCTCATGCGCAAGTATCGCAGCAATGCCTCGTCCGCCGTCCGTTTCGAGTATGGCGTCGAGCTCGCGGCCGGCCTCGCTCACTTCCCGGAGACCACCTCCGCCGCCCTCGACATCCAGACCATCAACGACGCGCTCGGCGGCCAGCACGACAAGCGCCTCGCCCTCCGGATCCCCGTCGTCAAGACGCGCGCGGCCGCGCGCTTCGCCGAATACAACGCGGAACGTGTCATCCGCTCCGCCCTCCGCGCCGCCGAGATCGAGGACGGCGGGCGCCGCGGGAGGATCTGCGCGGCCGTGTTCCCGAAAGGCTCGACCCCGGTCGTCACGCCCAAGGGCAGGGCGCAGGTCAAGCCGATGCAAGACCTGTTCGACCGGCTCAATCTCGCGAAGGTCGCCGGCATCGAGGGATATCGCAATGCCTGGGCGCCCAAGCTCGCCGCCGCGCTCGGGGGCCTGGAGGCCGCTCTCGCCGTCCATGAGGAGGCCCTCGCCGCCTACGAGGACGCCTTCAAGGCAGAGCTCGCGCTGCGCGACGCGCACCACGACGCGATCGACCGCGCGATGGGCGTGGTGCGAGCGGCCTTCCCGCGGGATCGCGAGCGGCAGGATGTGATCTTCCCGGTGCTGGAGGCCGCGTCCAAGAAGGGCGAGGTCGTGCCTGCCGAGGATGCGGACGCGCGCGGGGCGTCTGCCGTCGCGGCGCAGGGCTGAACGAGGGGCGCTTACGATTCGACCGGCAATGCCCGTCGATGCGTGAACCGCCCCTTGTGGTCTTGCCAGCGGCCCGTGGGAAGAACTGCGCATTGCGCAGTTCTTCCCCCTTCGGTCCAGGCCGTGCCTGGTCCGGGTCGAGGGGCGGACAGCCCCCGCGGGGTCCGGGGCAGCGCCCCGGCGCGACGCCTTCGCGAGCAGGCTGCTAGCTCAGCCCTGCCCCGGAATCCGCGCCGAAATCCACTCCACGATATCGCCGAGCACGCCTTCCTTGCCGACGTCGTTCAAGAGGTCGTGGAAGTGCCCCTCGTAGAGCTTCAGCGTCTTGTCCGTCGAGCCGGCCTTCTCGTGGAAGAGCTGGCTGCCGTGCGGCACCGTCACCTTGTCCAGCGTGCCGTGCAGGATCAGCAGCGGCCGCGTGATCTGCGGGAACTCTCGCTTCAGCCGCTCGTCCGCGCGCACCATCTCGGCCACCGTCTGCGTCGGGTAACCCTCGCGCGGGATGAGCGGGTCCGACTTCATCTTCTCGACGAAGCTCGTGTCGCGTGAGAAGTCGTTGTCCTCGAGCTTCAGCACGTGCGCGTGCGGCACGATGTGGCTGAGGCCCTTCAGGATGGCCAGCGCGAAGTCCGGCGCGGGCACCTCGTGCGCGAAGCTCTCGCAGATGAAGCCTGCGATCTCCTCGCCGTGCTCGAGCGTGTAGATCGACGAGATCACGCCGCCCGCGCTGTGCCCGAGCAGGAACACCGAGAGCCCGGGCTCCCGCGACTTCGCCAGCGTCACGAACGTGTGCAGATCCTCCACGTAGTCGCTGAACTTGTCGACGTAGAGCCGCTCGCCCTCCGATTGCCCATGCCCGCGGTGGTCGAGCGCGTAGACCGAAAACCCTTGCGCGACGAGCTGCTCCGCCGCCCACACGTACAGCCCGCTGTGGGCCTTGAAGCCGTGGACCAGCAACACCACGGCGCGCGGCTTCGTCTCCGGACGCCACGAGCGCACGAAAATCTTCAGCCCACCTTTGCCCTCGAACGTCTCTTCCTTCATCTCGACCAACCCTTTCGTTGCCCCGCGCACACGTAGGCGCCGCCGGCGCGTGTATGGACGGGATCTCCGGCGGACGGAACCCGACCAAAGGTGGGTGTTCGCGTCCGTCCGAACAACGCCCGTACAGCTCGGGAGGAAAACGAGATAGGCTACAGGGCGGTGATGAGCCGCGTTTCGGTAGCCTCAGAACCCCGCCCGCAGGCCGAAGGCGAGCTGCGAGGCATCCTCGACATGCTGCCGGGCCTCGTCTGGAGCGCCGGCGCTGACGGATCGATCGAGTTTTTGAGCCGGCGGTGGCGCGACTACACCGGCAAGGACGAGGCGGAGCTCGTCGGCTGGGCGTGGACGACGTCGGACGTGATCCACCCTGACGATCTCGCGACGGTCGTCGAGATCTGGGCCGCGCTGCGCGCCGCCGGCAAGGAGGGGCGCATGGAGGCGCGCTTGCGGCGCGCCGACGGCGTTTACCGGTGGTTCCAGATCCAGGCCGGGCCCGTGCGCGACGACCAGGGCGAGGTCGCGCGGTGGTGGGGCCTGAACGGCGACATCGACGACGAGAAGCAGGCCCGGGCGCGGGTCGTCGACGAGCGGCGCCTCCTCGAGATGATCGCCCGCGGCGAGCCGAGCTCCGTCATCCTCGAAGGCGTCGTCCGCCTCGTGGAGAGCGCTTCGAGCGGGCAACGCGCCTCGATCCTCTTGCTCGACGAGGACAAGCTGACGTTACGACACGCCGCGGCGTTGACGCTTCCGCGCAGCTACACCGAGGTCATCGACGGCGCCGCGATCGGGCCCGAGGCGTTTTCGTGTGGCACGGCGGCGTGGCGGCGGGAGCTCGTGGTCATCGCCGACATCGAGGCGGATCCGCTCGGCGCCATGTTTCGCGCGAGCGCGCTCGCCCACGGCCTGCGCGCGTGCTGGTCGATGCCCATGCTCTCGTCCGACGGCAGGGTGCTCGGCGCGTTCGGCATCTACGCCACGGAGCCACGAACGCCGGCGAAGGCCGACCTCGAGCTGCTCGAACGGTGCTCCCACATCACGAGCATCGCCATCGAGCGCAGCCAATCCGAAGAGGCGCTGCGGCGCAGCGAGGCCTACCGCGTCGAGGCCGAGCGCCTCAGCGGCACCGGCAGCTTCGGCTGCGACCTCCTGCGCCGCGATTTCAGCATGTCCGACGGCATCGGCGAGATCCTCGGGTTGCCGATCCATCCCCGGCCCACGATCGAGCAAATCCTGAGCCGCATCCACGAAGGCGACCGCGAGCGGGTCGGGGACCTCGTGCGGCAGGCGCTCTCCGACGGCAGGACCTTCGACTACGAGCACCGCCTCGTGATGGAGGACGGAGCGGTGAAGCTCGTCCGCGTCGTCGGCCGATTCCGCGTCAACGCCGCGGGGCACCCCGAGATCGTCGGCGCCGCGACGGACATCACCGCGACGCGGCGCGCCGCCGACGAGCTCGAGCGCGCGCAGGCGACCCTTACGCACGTCGCGCGCGTCACGACCCTCGGCGAGCTCGTGGCGTCCATCGCCCACGAGGTCAACCAGCCGCTCGCGGCGATCGTCGCCGACGCGAACGCCGCGCTGAACTGGCTCGCCGCCGATCCGCCCGACCTCGGCCGGGTGCGGGAGTCGCTCACCGCGATCCTCGGCGACGGCGAGCGCGCCGCCCAGGTGCTCCACCGGATCCGCTCGCTCCTGTCCCGCTCGCCGCCGCGTCATCAACCGTGTTGCCTCAACGACGTCATCCGCGACGTCGTCCGGCTCGTCGCGCCCGAGCTCACGCGCCAGGGCATCGTCGTGCAGCAGGCGTTGCTCGCCGATCTGCCGCATGTGCTGGGGGATCCGGTGCAGCTTCAGCAGGTGGTGCTGAACCTGATGCTCAACGCCGCCGAGGCCTCGAAGGACGTGCCGCCGGAGCGGCGCCGCGTCGTGCTCAGCACCTTCGTCACGCGGCGATCGAGCGGGGCCTTCGTGCACCTCGCGGTCGAGGACGCCGGCGTCGGGCTCGACGCCATCGACAGCGCGCGCCTGTTCGACGCGTTTTACACGACCAAGGAGAACGGGCTCGGCATGGGCCTGCCCATCAGCCGCTCCATCCTCGAGCGGCACGGCGGCACGTTGTGGGCCCGACCGAACGAGGGCTTCGGCGCGATCTTCGAGCTTTCGATCGAGGTGCCCGCGTGAGCCCGACGGCGCCCGTGGTCTTCATCGTCGACGACGACGCGTCCGTGCGCGAAGGGCTCGGGCGCCTGCTCGGCTCGATCGGGCTCGCGGTCGAGGCCTTTTCGACGGCGCGGGCGTTCCTCGACGCCCAGCGGGACGATCTCCCGGGCTGCCTCGTGCTCGACGTCCGGCTGCCGGATCTGAATGGGCTGGAACTCCAGCAGCGGCTGCTCGAAGCCGACGTCCCGCGGCCCATCGTGTTCCTCACGGGGCACGGCGACATCCCCATGTCGGTCCGCGCGATGAAGGCCGGCGCGGTCGAGTTTTTGACGAAGCCTTTCCGCGCCGAGGAGCTCGTCCACGCCATTCGCGAGGCGCTCGCGCAGGATCGGGTCGCGCGCGAGGAGGCCGAGCGGCTCGCGGAGCTGCGGCGCCGCTACGAGAGCCTCTCGGCGCGCGAGCGCGACGTGATGGCGGGGGTCGTCGCGGGACGATTGAACAAGCAGATCGCCGCGGAGTTCGGGACACGCGAGGCGACGGTGAAGGAGCAACGCGCGCAGGTCATGCAGAAGATGCAGGCCTCTTCGGTCGCCGAGCTCGTGCGACTCGCCGAGAAGCTCGTGGAGGATCCGCGCAGGTCCACGGCGTCGCGGCGCCTGTAGCCTTTTCCCGACACCCGACCTTGGTCGGGTTCACGGGTCCGGTCGGGCTGCGATACACGAGCGGCGCTGTCCGACACGGAGCGAGCGCACGCAGCATGGCCACGCGCGCCGTCCGAGCCCATCCAAGGAACCCTCGATGACCACTCCCGCGATCCCCGGCTACACCCTCGGCACCTCGAACGTCGCGCGCTCGCCGCTCAGCGACGAGGAGTTCGCGCTGCTCAAGCAGACCGTGCTGCTCGGCGAGGACGACGTGCGTTCCCTGCGTTTGGCGGGCGAGGTGCTCGACGACCAGATCGAGGCCGTGCTCGACGTCTGGTACGGCTTCGTCGGGTCGCACCCGCACCTCGTGTATTACTTCAGCGGCGCCGACGGCAAGCCGAACATGGACTACCTGGGTGGCGTGCGTCGCCGTTTCGGGCAGTGGATCCGCGACACCTGCGCCGCGAACTACGACCGCGCCTGGCTCGACTACCAGTACGAGATCGGCCTGCGCCACACGAGCGCGAAGAAGGGCAAGACGGATGGCATCGCCTCCGCCGCGCAGTCCATCAACCTGCGCTACCTGATCGCCTTCATCGTGCCGATCACGGCGACGATCAAGCCCTTCCTCGCGAAAAAGGGGCACAGCGCCGCCGAGGTGGAGGCCATGCACACGGCCTGGTTCAAGTCGATCACGCTGCAGATCACGCTCTGGAGCGAGCCCTACGTCGCGCCCTCGACGTTCTGAGTTCCCCAGGACCTCACCCACCCCAACCCATGAAGTCGCTTCGCTGGGGCTTTGCCCCAGGCCCCAGGAGGGGGCTATCCGCCCCCTCCACCCCGGACCAGCCAGGGGCTGGACCCAGGCTCGATGAACTGCGCGATGCGCAGTTCATCGAACAGGCCCGGTCAAGACCAGCAGCGACGTTGCCCACCGAGACCGCCGCGCTGCGGGTTCGGCTGGCACCCCGGCTTCTTCGTCGGCCCGTTTGAAAAACTGCGCGGAGCGCAGTTTTTCAACCCTCGGTCCAGGCTGTGCCTGGTCCGGGGTCGAGGGGGCGGACAGCCCCCCGCGGGGTCCGGGGCAGCGCCCCGGGCACGGCGCTTCCAGAGGAGACCCATGCTCAGCCCCTCGACACCCGACCTTGGTCGGGTTCCTGGCCTGGTCTGGCTGCGATACACGAGCGGCTCCGCTGTCCGAAATGGAGGGAGCGCAAGCACCATGGCCACGATTACGGTCCGGGATGGGACGCAGATTTACTACAAGGACTGGGGCGCCGGCCGGCCGGTGGTCTTCAGCCACGGCTGGCCGCTGACTGCCGACGCGTGGGAGGACCAGATGGTCTTCCTCGCGGCGCGCGGGTATCGGTGCATCGCCCACGATCGCCGCGGACATGGCCGCTCGAGCCAGCCTTATGGCGGCAACGAGATGGACACGTACGCCGATGATCTCGCGGAGCTCTTGAACCACCTCGACCTGCGCGAGGCCACGCTCGTGGGGCACTCGACGGGCGGCGGCGAGGTCACGCGGTACCTCGGCCGGCACGGCAGCGCGCGGGTCGCGAAGCTCGTGCTCGTCGGCGCCGTGCCGCCGCTGATGCTGAAGACCGAGGCGAATCCGGGCGGCCTGCCGATCGATGTGTTCGACGGCATTCGCAAGGCCGTCACGGAGGATCGCTCGCAGTTCTTCAAGGACCTGCCGACGCCGTTTTACGGCGCGAATCGCCCGGGCGGCCGGCTCTCGGAGGGCTTGCGCGACAGCTTCTGGCGGCAGGGCATGCAGGCGGGGCTGAAGAACGCGCTCGATTGCATCAAGGCGTTCTCCGAGACCGACTTCACCGAGGATCTGAAGAAGATCGACGTCCCGACGTTGCTGCTCCACGGCGACGACGACCAGATCGTGCCGTTCGGCGCGAGCGCGCAGGCGGCGGCGAAGCTTTTGAAGGTCGCGGAGCTTCGGGTGTACGCGGGCGGCGACCACGGCCTGCCGTCGACGCACAAGGATCGCATCAACGCTGACCTCCTCGCCTTCATCGGCGGGAAATGATTGACCGGGAAGGAGCCGAATCATGAGCACGACGGAGCACACTGCTATCACCGCGCCGAATCAGTTCGTCGAATCGAAGGGCCGGCGGCTCGCGTACCGATCCATCGGGACCGGCAAGCCGATCGTGTTTTGCACGCGGTTCCGCGGGAACATGGACGTCTGGGATCCGGCGTTCCTCGATGCCCTCGCGGCGCGTGGCTTCCAGGTCATCACGTTCGATTACAGCGGCCTCGGGCTCTCGACCGGCGAAAAGGATTATTCGCCCTTCGCGCTCGCGAAGGACGCGAACGATTTGATCGAGGCGCTCGATCTGAAGGACGTGGTGATCGGCGGCTGGTCGCTCGGCGGGCTCGCCGCCCAGGTGGTGGTGGCCATGTATTCGGAGCGCCTGACCCACGCCGTCCTGCTCGGCACGTCGCCGCCCGGCCCGAACGTCAAGCTCGCGGAGCAGCTCTTTTACGATACGGCGTCGAAGCCCGTGAACAGCTTCGAGGACGAAGTCATCCTGTTCTTCGAGCCGCGGTCGCAGGCGAGCCGGGAAGCCGCGCGCCGCTCGGCGGATCGTATCGCGCAGCGAACCGAGAATCGCAGCGTCCCCGTCCCCGCCGACTGGGCCGCGGCTCATATCGGCGACAAGCCGCAGAACCCGCTTTTCCCCGCCGAGCCCATCCTTCAGGCCTTGAAGACCACCACGTTGCCGATCTTGCACGTCGCCGGGGATCACGACATCATCTGCCCGGTCGAGAACTGGTACGCGCTGAACCAGGAGCTGCCGACGGCGCAGCTCTTGACCTACCCGCGCGCCGGCCACGGGCCGCAGCACGAGCACCCGGAAGCCACGGCCGAGCACATCGCGACGTTCGTGCGCAGCACGTCCTGAAAGGGAGGCCCGCCGTGACCACGAAACTTTATGCGCCCGAATCGACGGGGCTGCTCTTCATCGACCCTTACAACGACTTCCTCAGCGAAGGCGGGAAGCTCTTTCCGCGCTTGAAGGGCACGATCGAGGCGAACAACGTCCTCGACCACCTGCGCCGGATCGTCGCCGCCGCGCGGGGCGCCGGCATTCGCCTGTTCGTCGTCCCGCACCACAAGGCCGAGCCGAACGATTTCGCGACCTGGAAGCACCCGACGCCGTATCAGCTCGGGGCGGCCAAGATGCAAATCTTCGAGAAGGGCTCGTGGGGGGCCGAATGGCACCCGGATTTCGCGCCCAAGGACGGCGACGTCGTCATCAAGGAGCACTGGGCGCAGAACGGGTTCGCCAACACCGACCTCGACCATCAGCTCAAGCAGCACGGGATTGCGCGGGTGATCCTCATCGGCATGGTGGCGAATACGTGCGTCGAATCCACGGGGCGGTACGCGATGGAGCTTGGGTATCACGTCACGCTGGTGACGGATGCGACGGCCGCCTTCGAGCCCGCCATGTTGCACGCCGCCCACGTGTTCAATGCGCCGACGTTCGCGCACGCGATCGTGACCACGGCGGAGCTCCTGGCCGCGCTGTAGGACGGGCGGGAAGGCGTCCATGGTGGTGCGCCGCCATGGACGCCCGCTCGCCTCCCGCCGATACTGCCGTGATGCGACACGGCGCACGAAACAAATCGGACAGGCGAATCACGGACGCGAACGTCGCGCGGCGAAGCGGGAGGCGCGCGTGAGCCGCTTTGTGGAGGCCGAGGCGTTCGTCGTCGTCGTCGACGAGGGCAGCTTCACGGGCGCGGCGAAGCGGCTCGGCGTGACGAAGTCGTATGCGAGCAAGCTCGTGTCACGGCTCGAGGACCGGCTCGGCGTGCGCCTCCTGCATCGGAGCACGCGCGCGCTTTCGCTCACGGACCCGGGCCGGACGTACTTCGAGCGCTGCACCGAGGTGATGCGCGCGCTCGAAGAGGCGGAGGACGTCACCACGGAGCTCCAGACGAAGCTCGTCGGGAAGATCCGGATCACGCTGCCGACGACGCTGGGGGCCTACCATTTCATGGGGCCGCTCGCCGAGCTGAAGGCGCGGCATCCGGGGCTCCTCCTGGACGCGGTGTTCCTGGATCGGCACGTGGACCTCTTGGCCGAGGGGTTCGACCTCGCGATTCGCGTCGGCGACCTGCCGGAGACGAGCCTCGTCGCGCAGCGGCTCGCGACCGCCGAGATGGTGCTTTGCGCGTCCCCCGCGTACCTGGAACGGCGGGGCGCCCCGCGCGAGCCGGAGGATCTCGCCGCGCACGAATGTCTGAGTTATGCGTACCATGCGCTGCCGACCTCGTGGGAGCTCGCGAGCGGGGCGCGGCAGGCGCAGATCAAGGTCTCCGGCTCGCTCACCACGAACAGCGGGCAAATGCTCGTGGAGGCGGCTTGCCGGGGCGTCGGCATCATCTTCGTGCCCGTGTTCCACGCGGCGAGCCAGCTCCGCGACGGCCGGCTCGTCCGGGTCCTGCCGGGGTGGCGGCGCCCTTCGCCCGTCCCGATCCACGCGCTTTATCCCGCGGCGCGGCACGTGTCGGCCAAAGCGCGCGTCGTCGTGGAGTTCTTCAAGGATCTCCTGCGCACGCCGCCGTGGGCGGGCTGGGAGACGCCCGCGGCGAATCAGGGCGAGAGATCGTCGTAGGTGCTCGGCACGTTCACGGTCGTATGGATCCAGTCCCAGATCGCGTACCCCTTGAACGACTCCATCGTGACGGACATGACGGCCTCGTCCTTGGTTTTTCCGCTGGATACGGCGGCGCCGACCTCGGTGACGAGGGTGCCGAGGTAATCGATCGCGAAATCGAAGCCGTCGACGGTCACCGGCCTTCCGTGCCCCGGGACGACGATGGCGTCGGCGGGGAGCGAGGCTTTCACGTCGGCGAGCGTCATCCCCGTCTCGGCCGCGTGGCCGGCGAGCAGCCAGGGGACCGCGGGTTTTTCGGCGACGAGCGCATTGCCCGTCCAGAGGACCTTCGCGCTCGGGACACGCACGAAGAGATCCCCGCCGGTCTGCGCGAACCCGTGGTACCGGGCCTCGACGGTCACGCCGCCCAGATCGATCGTCCACGGCGCGCCGTCCTTCACGAGGATATCAGCGGCCACCGCTTTGAGCTCGTCGAGCCCCTGATCCGCGCCGAAGTTCGCCTCCATGAAGGCGACGTCCTCCTCGAAGTGCTCCGCGATCTCCTTGGCCGTGCGCTCGTGCTGCACGATGTGCACGCCGCTCGGGAGGAACGTGTTGCCGAAGCTGTGATCCCCGTGGCTGCTCGTGTTGACGACGTATCGAATGGGCTTGTTGGTCTCTTTCCGGACGAGGTCCACGACCTGGCAGAAGAGCTGCCGGTTGATCATGCTCTCGACGAGGAGCACCGAATCCGCGCCGACGACGAACCCGCCGCTCGTCGCGAGAGGGATGCCCATCGGGGCATGGGCGTCCGCTTTCTCGTCGTAAATCACGAAGACGCCCGGCGCGAGCTCTTGCGAGGCGAGGCGAATGGCCTTCGGCGTCCAGACGTACATCGGGTTGGGGTCGGTGAGGGTGAATTCTTGCCCCTCACAAGCCGTGAAGCCCTGGGGCACCTCGGCGGGCGGCGTGCCCTCCGGGGGCGAGGCGTCGCTGCAGCCGGCAGCGGCGAGACCCACGACGAACCATGCCATCATCGAGCGCTTCTTCATGGCGTTTTCCCTCCACGCGAGAACGACCGAGGACGAGGATGGATCGCCCCGCGCGGCACGAGAAGCTCGCCCCGAGGACAAGGACCGTTGCCTGACGATGCACAATCGGGGGCGCCGCGGGCCGCGGGCGAGGCCACGAGGGCCGCGCTTCAGTAGGCCTTTTCGGAGAGCTCCGACGCGGGATATCCCACGCCGGCCCGGTGGTAGAGGGCCGGGCCCGTATTCTCCAGCAGGCACTCCCGCGTCCAGCCGACCTCGATCAGGAAGCTGCCCCAGAGCTTGCGGCTCTTGTCGTCCGCGAGCAGATCCGAGCGCTGGAAATGCCACCACTCCATTCCGATCGGCTGCCCCGGCGCCGGCACCGTGACCGCGTCGCCCGGCAGGATGAGCACGCTCGCCGTCCCGCTCGCCGTGTCCGCGGGCGGCGTGTATCCAATCTCGAAGATCGGGCTGAGCGTCACCGTCCAGCTCGACGTCTTTGGCTTGGCCGAGGGCACCGTCGCCCCCGTGGCTTGCGTGACGTTCTGGTTCGTGGGCGCCTGCTGCTCCAGCGCTTGGGGCCGCTCCTCGATGTACTTCGCCCACGCCGCGCCCGATTGCACCGGCGGCTGCGATTCATCGGAGACGACCCCGTAAAACAGCTTGTCTCCGTAGTCGCGGAGCTTCGCCGCCACCTTCTTCGCGTCCTCGATCTTCGCGGCCGACCAGGAGAGCGTCACCGTGACCTGCGGCGTATTCGTCTTGACGCTCTTGGCGATCTCCTTTTTCGCGTCCTTCAGCGTGCCGGCCCATCGGCGCATGAAATCGGCGTCGAGCGCGGGCACGGTCGACGTGAGCTTCGTCGATTTTCCGCGCGAGATCGTCACGACGTCGTCGTCCGTTTTGCTCGTCTTCGCCTTGTCGAGCGCGTCGGCGAGCGTGACGAGCTCGGTCGCCTTGACCGTCTTCGTCGTCTGGCCCCAGCCCGACTTGAACGAGCTGATGCGGCCGAGGCGCAGGAGCTCAGAGGCCGCGGTGAGGTCGAGGTACGCCCCGTAGTCGCCCGCGGACGTCGCGCTGCCCGGCTCGTGCTCGGCGAAGAACTCGGACGCCGTCATCGTGGCGCCCTTGATCCCGCCTTCCGGGTGCCACGCGTCGTACATCCACCGCTCGATCGAGGCCCGGTAATACTTCGTGAAAAAGCCTGTGGGGTTCGACTGGATGTCGGCGAGGAGCTTGTCGATCGCCGGCAGGAGCATCGCCGCCGCGATGGGCGTCTTCGCTTGCGTGTCCCGCAGCGCCGCGAGCCGCTCCACGATCGGCGCCGCGTGCGCCGCCGCGTCGGCCGCGCCGGGGAGGGATTGCTTGGCCGAGCCGTGGAGCCGCCATCGGACGCGGCCGTCCGCGACTTCGCGTGTATAGGCGACGGGCCAGCCGGAGACCGTGTCCACGAAGCCACTCGCGATGCCGAGATCCATGGCGAGGCCCGTCTTGTGGATGGATCGCGCGCTGCGGCCATACCCGGCCTTGCCGATGTCGACCTGCGCGCTGCGGAACGTGTGGTTCACGCAGATCCCGTGCTCGAAGCCGAGCGCCTTCACGAGCTCGCTCCAGCCGTGCAGCGATTGCGCCGCCTCGGGGCGCATCCAGTTGAGCCAGCCGCGTGGATCGATCATCGAGACGAGGATCGCCCCCGGCTTGCGCAGGCCTTGCGTGAGCCAGGTCTTGATCGCCTTGCCCGTCGCCTCCGTGACCACGCCGTCGGTCGCGTCGGGCTTGTCGGCCGGCGCCGCGATTTCGCTGCCGTCGAGGTAGGCCCACGCATTCGCGATGTTCGTGGCGGTCTTCACGTCGGCCTGCTCGGCCTTGATCTTGCCGTCGAGCGTGATCTTTTGTTGTTTCTGGTCCTCGGTCAGCGCCTTCTGCTTCTTCAGCGCCTTGACCTCCGCCTGCATCGCGGAGAGCGCGCCGCGATCGACCTTCGGCGCGAAGTTCGCCCCGTAATCGACATACGCCGCGTGCGGGCCGGAGGCGCCGCCGCCATTCACCTTGAACGCCTGCGACCGGGCGTCCTGCTGATAACGGTAGACCGCGTTCATCGTGCGGACGTCGAAGATCCCGTCGTTCACGCCGCCGGATTTGTCGGAATCCGTGCCCGCGTCGGGCAGGTAGGGGAAGTTCGACGTGCCCACGATGTACCGGAGCGCGCCGAGGTGCGCTTGCAATCGCTGCACCTGCTTTTTTACGGGCTCGCACGCCGCAAAAGGCATGTCGCGGAAGAGGACCCACCCCTCGTAGAGATCCGCGCCGGCGGGCAAGAGGCCTTTGGCTTCCTCGGGCACCTCCAGCGTCGGCGCGTCCGCGCGCACGGTGAGCGCCTTGGGCTCTCCGAACGCCGCCGATCCCGCGTTGATCTCGGCCTCGATCCGCTGCGCGAGCGCGAGGCTCGGGTGCTGGATCAAATACACGTCGTACGATTGCCCTTGCTGGAGTTTGTACGCGTCGGCCACTTGATCAAAACACGCGGGCGTCGCGTGATCGATCGGCGGGCCGAGGTACCCCGTCGCGTCCGTCATGCCGAGCACGTAGGACGGCACGGGGCCGGACGGCGTCTCCTCGCTCCGGAACATCGCGGAGAGCTTGGCCCCGATCGTGGGATCCGATGGTTTCGGCGGGGTTTTGCGAAAGAGGACGAAGAGGTTCGGCAGGACGTGCCCGGCGGCGCAAGCGACCTTCGTGATCTTCAGCGTCGGGACGCAATACGTCGTCACGCCGCCGCCCGAGGTTCCGCCGTCGCCGCTCATCGCTCACCCTCTTCGAAATAGCCGTCGTTGACGTCCACGAACTCGCCGAGCTCTTCCTCGTCCGGCGCCTCCTCGGGCAGATCCTCCGCGGGATCCTCGGCCTTGTCCTCGGCGACGCTCTCGGGTTCGGTGCCGAGTTTTTGGTCGCCGAGGAACGCCCCCTCTTTCGAGACGACGAGCCCCGTCACGACGTCGAGCCATTTCTCGGCCCCGATCCGCACCGAGATACGATACACGCCCGGCGGCACCAGGCGGAACGTGTAAAGGACGATCCGCTTGTCGGGATCGGGCTTCGCGTCCGCGTCGCTCGCGAGGAGGATCTTTTCGAAATGGCCGTCCTCGCCTTGCAGACGGACTTCGTCGTCCTGGAGCGGATCCCCATCGAGATCCATCTCCAGGGGGACCGTCAGATCCACGCCGGAGAGGACGATCGTGTTGAAATCCTTGCCCCGGGGGTTGCCGAGCGCGACGTCGTGGGTTCGCTCCATCGTGCGTGCCTTTGGCCTCCGTCAGGAGCCGTGTTTTTCTTCGAGCTTCTTTTTCGTCGTGTCGTCGAGCTTGCCCGTGACGTCGAGCTTCTCGTCGTGCTGGAAGAGCGCGAGCGCCATGCGGGTGCGTTTGCCGAGGACGCCGTCCGCCGGGCCGGGATTGTATCCGAGGTTCGAAAGCCGCCCCTGCGCACCGGAGAGGCCCCCGTCCGCCGCGTCGAGCGGGTTCAGGTGCCCGAGCCGGAGGTGGATCACGCGCCCCGCGATCGTGAGCGTTCCCGTGGTCTCGGAGACGGGGACCTTTTGTGCGAGCAAGCCGTCGCCATCGGTCTTGCCCTCGTGTTTTTCGCCGCCGACGTCGAGCACGTACGCCTCGCCCGCGAGCGGCTTGCCGTCGTGGCCTTCGAGCTTGAGGCGCAGCTCCTTCTTCGGCCGGCGCAGGCGGAATCGATGGAGCTTGCCCGTCGCGAGGCCCTCCTCGACCTTGAGGCCCTTGTCGGGGATCACGATGCGATCGCCGGGCTCGAGCACGTTCGGGTTCGCGCGTTTCTTCTTCAGCTCGGCGTTGTCGGGGTGATCGTAGAGGACCCGATAATCACCGAAGCCATACCGCGCGGCGATCTTCGAAAAACACTCGCCTTGCTGGACGACGTGGATCGGCATGGTTTTCAAGCTCGCAAGCGGACGGGCGAGGCGTTCCACGGTATCACGCCCCCGTCTCCGTCGTAAACGTCCGGGGGATGTAATCCGCCCCGCGTGGCCCCACGTTATCGTCAGGCGGAGCGGAAGGCGTGTGTCAGGAGACCTCTGGTGCGAACGGCCTGTCGCACCGCTTGTACAGGACGGGGAAAACATTGTAAGGGATGTTGAGGCATGCAGACCTTGCCGGTGATGCACGACGCGGACACCGAGCCGCTCGATGACGCGGTGACGCGTCGTGTGCAGGCGCGCGTCGGCACGGTGCTGCGAGCCAAGTGGCGCATCGATCGCGTGCTCGGGATCGGCGGCATGGCCGCGGTCTACGAGGGCACCCACCGCAACGGCAAGCGCGGCGCCATCAAGATGCTCCACCTCGAGCTCTCGGTGGATCCCGAGGCGCGCGCGCGCTTCCTCCGGGAAGGCTACGTCGCGAACAACGTGGGCCATCCGGGCGCCGTGAGCGTGCTCGACGACGACGTGGCCGAAGACGGCTCGGTCTTCGTCGTGATGGAGCTGCTCGAAGGCAAGACCGTGGACGCGCTCGCCGAGCAGAGGCCCACGCGGCGCCTCGGGATCACCGAGGCGCTGCGCCTCGCCGATCAGCTCCTCGACACGCTCGCCGCCGCGCACGACAAGGGGATCGTGCACCGCGATCTGAAGCCCGAGAACCTGTTTTTGACGAAGGACGGCGCGCTGAAGGTGCTCGACTTCGGGCTCGCGCGGATGCGCGAGATGCAGTCCAACGCGAAGATGACGAAGACGGGCAACGCCATGGGCACGCCCGCGTTCATGCCGCCGGAGCAGGCCCTCGGCGAGTGGAACCGCGTCGACGCGCGCTCGGATCTGTGGGCCGTGGGCGCGTCGCTCTTCACGTTGATGACGGGCCGCCTCGTACACGACGCGCCCACGCTGAACCAGCTCCTGCTGAAGGCGATGACGCAGGCGCCCGCGCCGATCCGCACGGTCTTGCCGGGTTTGCCCGCGGAGGTGGCGGAGGTCGTCGACAAGTCGCTCGCCTTCGACATGAACGCGCGTTTTCAGGATGCGCGCGGCATGCAAGCCGGCGTGCGCAAGGCGATCGCGTGGCTCGACAAGCACGGCGAGCCGCAGAACCTCGTGCCCGTCGCGTCGCTCGGCACGACGAGCCCCGGCGCGGTCGACAGCCAGATGGTCACGCTGAAGCGGGATCCCACGGCGCCGATGGCCGCGCCCGCGCGCCCCTCGCGCTTGGCCATGATCGCGCTCTCGCTCGGCACGCTGGTGCTCGGCGGCGTGGTCGCATTCTTCGTGTTCGGGGGTTCGTCCGGGGAGACGCCGGGGCCTGGGCCGGTGGCGTCGTCGAGCGCGGGCAGCGCGCGCGTGGAGGCCCCAGCGCCGAGCGCGACGCCGTCGGTGGCGCCGATCGCGCCGATCGAGCCGGCGCGCGTGGCGATCGAGGACGCGGGCGCTCCGCCGCCCGTCCCGTCGGTGACGGCGAGCGCCGTCAAAAAGGGGCCGAGCGTGAAGAGCGGGGCGGATTTCGGCGAGTGGGGGAAATGATCTCCTCGGTGCGGCGCCTCCGGGGCGCGTGTCTCGTCGCCGCGCCGCTCGGGCTTGGGCTCGTGGTCGGCGGCGCCGCGTACGCAGACGAGAAGGACGACAAGGCGCGCGCGCAGCAGCTCTTCGTCGAGGGGCGCAAGGCGATCGAGGCCGGCGACAAGGCCACGGGTTGCGCGAAGATGCGCGAGAGCATGGGCCTGTTCGCGGTCGCGAACACGCTCTTCAACGTGGCGCAGTGTGACGAGGGCGAGGGCAAGATCGCCGCGGCGCTGGAGCACTGGGAGCGCGGGCTCGCGCTGATCGACGCCAAGGATGCGCGCGCCAAGGTGGCGAAGGAGCGCATCAACACGCTCTCGCCGCGCGTGCCGCGGCTGCGGATCGTGGTGCCGCCGGGGCAACCCGTGTCGGCCGTCGTCCTCGACGGGACGGAGCTCGCGCCGTCGACGCTCTCGGCGCCGCTCTACGTGGAGCCCGGGAGCCATAGGATCGTGGTCCGCGCAGAGGGGCGGCCGGATCGCAAGCACGAGCTCACGCTGGCCGAGAAGGAGCGCACGGAGTTCGTGGCGACGCCGGCCGCGCCGGCACCGGCGGGCGCGCCGTCCGCGACCGTGGTGCCGACGGCGACGGCGACGGCGTCGGGGGGCGGGCCGCCGCCCCCTCCCACGAGTTTTCGGCGCACGGCGGGCTTCATCGTGGGCGGCGTGGGTGTGGCGGGGCTCGTCGCGGCAGGGGTGACGGGCGGCATCATCATGGCGAAGGTGTCGAGCTTCGATGCCTGCCGCGCAAAGCGGGACGCGACGCCGCCCGAGCGGTGTGAGATCAAGGAGTCGGACGTCCGTACGTACGACGCGCTGCTCGTGCCGAACGCGATCGCGTGGGGCGTGGGGCTCGCCGGGGTGGGCGTGGGGCTCGTGCTCGTCTTGACGGCGCCTTCGGCGAAGGGTGGGGAGGCAGGGAAGGCGTCGTTCGTGCCCGTGCCAATCGTGCTTCCGGGCGGGGGAGGAATGGGGCTGTCCGGGAGGTTCTGATGAGAAATGGTTTTTTTCTTGTGGCCACTACGAGCCTCGTGGCGCTTGGTGGGTGTCTTCTTTCTTATAGCAGTGGGGATTACGACGAATACATAGGCTGGGGCGAGGACGGGGGCGGCGCGCCGGCCAGCAGCAGCGGGGCGGGGGCCATGACCGGGTCGGGCGGCGCGGGCGGCGCGGGCGGCGCGGGCACCTGCCATCCGGCGATTTGTGAGGGGGATTCATCGACGACCTGTTCCCTCAATCCGGCGTGCCCGCCGGTCGGGTGGTCGGCGCGGTGGGGGGCGGTCGATCAGCAACGGGTGCACGCGGTCGCCAGCGATGGGGAGCAGGTCGCGCTGGCCGGGGAGTACAACGGGCAGAGCTTCGCGATTGGCGAGAAATCGCCGAAGACGTTGCCGCTCCCTCCCAACGACGGCTTCGACGCCTTCGTCACGCTGCTCGATGGCAATGGGGTCGCGACGTGGGCTGCGCCGGTCGCCCTCGGCGTCGGGTATCAACCACGAACCGCGTATGCCGTCGCGTTCGCCGGGAAGGACATCGTGGTCGCAGGGTCGCGCGCTTCGACGGAAGGCGGGGGCTCGGATCTCGACGTGTTCATCCGGAAGTTCACGCCCAACATGGATAACAACACCCTCACCGACAAAGGCACGTTCCAGTTCGGGGGGGATGGTCTGGACAAGGCCGTCGCCGTGGCCGCCACCGCATCAGGTGCGTTTTATGTGGCAGGCACGATCACCGCGTCGGGTAGCAAAATTGTCACCTGCAACATGGCGGAGCATACGCTCAAGAACGGCATGTTCGTGGTGAGCTACGATTCGGCGGGCGCCTGCAAATGGTTCGTCCAGGCGGATGGCGACGTCCAGCCGACGGCCCTGGTCTACAACGCGGAGAACCAGCTCCGCGTCGTGGGTCATTTCAAGGGCGCGCTGACGCTCCCGAACGGAACCGTGTTCACGACGCAGCCGAACGCGACGGATTCGTTCGTCGTCGGGCTCGTGCCGCTCTCCGGCGTCGTCGAGTCGTCGATGCAGATCTCGGCGCATACGGAGGGGGCCGTGCGGGCCCTGGCGGCGACCATCAGCGCCAACGGGACGGTGTACATCGCCGGGCAGCTCGAAGGAAAAACCTTGATCGCGCCCGATCTCTTCGGCGATGATCAAATGGCGGCGTTCGTCATGCCCGTCGGGGTGGAGAACTCCTGGATGCACGTGTTTCCCGCAGGGAAGGTGCCGAAACTGGAATCCGCCGCCGGCACGAGCCTCACGCTGGCGGCGGACGGCGTGCTTTATGTCGGCGGCACGTTCAGGGACGTCATCGATATCGAGCCGACGTCGGCGTTGGGGACGTTCGAACGTGCCGGGGTGAACCCGTTCCTCGCGAGGATCGACACCTTCAGCGGCGAGCTTTCGTGGTTCGACGCCTATGACGGGAAGGGGCAGACGGCGTTCACGAAGTCGTTCTTCGTGACGATGCTCGCGAACGATGTCGTGCTGGCCGGGAACTGGATCACCGATTTCAGCTTCGCCGTGGACGGGGGCAAGCCTCTGACCGCCAAGGGCAACGGTATGAGCGACGATGACATCATCGCCGCGAAGATCTCCCCCAAACCCTGACGCAAGCCACGTGCGCGCAGGCGGCCGTGTCAGAGGGCCGACGGCATTCGGAGGGGGGCAAGATGAAGGTTCCGATGCAAAAGGTTCTCTCGGTCCTGGCGGGTTGTGGCCTCGCGATGCTCGCCGGCTGCATCCTCGTGTACGACGCCGGCGAGTACGAGGATGCCATCGGGGACACCGGCGGGGGGGGTCGGGGCGGCGCTGGCGGGGCGGGGGGGATCGGCGGCGAGGGCGGCGTCGCACCGTGCCTGGTCGAGTGGTGTCACACGGGCGAGGCGGAGACGACGTGCAGCGAGGTCACCTGTCCGACCTTTTCGAGCCGCCGGATCCCGCTCGCCAACAACCAGGACACGCGGGCGATTGGGGTCGGCTCGGCCGCGGGGGGCGAGCAGATCTTCGTCGCCGGACAATATACGGGCAACATGACCCTCGGGGATACGACGATTCCCGGTGAGCTGGGGAAAAGCGACGCCTTCGTGGCGGCGTTCGGGCCCGCACCCAGCTTCATGGCCACGAGGGGACTGGCGATCGGCTCCGCGCTCGGGGGCTCGCCGGCGATCGGATACACGCCCCGTATCGCCCACGCGGTCGCGTTTGGCGCGGCGAACACCGTGATCGTCGGAGGACGCTACCGGGAGGACGACCCGTTCATGATGGTCGAAGAGAACCACAATGCGTTCCTTCGTTCGGTCACCCCGGACCTGAAATCGATTTCATGGACGGCCACGTTTGGCGGCGGAGGGGTCGACGAGGTCGTGGCCGTGGCGGCCTCACCCCAATGGGCCTATGCCCTCGCATCCATCGCGCCGTCGCCGGGGGACAACCCGTCCGAGGTGGTGTTGCCGTGCGGGAGCTCCCAGCTCATTCAGCCCAAACAGCACCACATGGCGCTGTTCCAGTACGATTCCAGCGGCGCATGTCAGTGGGTCGTTCGTCCGACGGGGGGATTGCACACGCCGACGGCCCTCGTGGCGAGCTCGAACAATGACATCTACGTCGCGGGCACGTATTTCGGGAAGTTCGAGGGGCTCGGAAAGGTCGTCCCCGAGATCACCGAAGGCACGGCCATGTTCGTCATGAAGGTGGGCGTCGACGGGAAGGTCGCGTGGGTCAATACCTATCACGCCCTGATGAGCAACGCGACGCCCACGGCCCTGGCCGTCTCGGGCAGCGACCTCTTCGTGACGGGATCGGTCCGGGGCTCGCTCGATTTCGGGGACAAGGTCCGCATCGCCGACCAAGAATCGCCTTTCCTCCTCGTGCTCGATTCCGCCGGCGCCAAGCCCCGGAGCGTCGTCATGCCAGGGGCCTTCGCGGAGGGGGTTGGCTTGGCGGCGACCTCGGCAGGCGAAGTGATCATGACAGGAACCTTTTTCCCCACCCTGGATTTCGACCCCGATCGAGAGGGGGTGGAGATGGACGAACAGAACAAGATGAGCGCGTTCCTCGCGAAGTTCGACGCGCAAGCGAAGCTCCAGACGTTCGACTTGATCGGGACCCAAGAAGCGCCCAAGCGGAGCTGGCTCCCGCTCGCCTCGAACGGCGCGCGCGTGTACCTCGCCGGGGGCTGGTCGACGCATCTGCGGTTCGAGGATACGAGCGTGATGCCGCTGGAGCTCGACGTCCTCCTGGCGCACGTTCAGCCCTGACCGACCTCCTGTCCGTCGCGTCGCGCGTGATCCATTCATGGTAGCCTGCCTCTCCGTCGAGGAGGTGGCAGATGCGCGTGGATGCGACTCGTGTGGCGTTTGGCCTGGCATTGGGGGGTTGGCTGCTCGGGGGCTGCCTCGGAGAGCTGCAGACCACGGGCGGTCAAGGCGGGGCGGGCGGGCAGGGGGGCGTCGGGAGCGGCGGCGAGCCCGGGCTCGGGGGCATGGGCGGCGGAGAGGCCTGCCATCCGGCGCTTTGTGACGCGACGTCGACCTGTGTTCCCAACGCAGCGTGCCCGTCAATGGCGTGGTCGGCGCGGTGGGGGGCGGTCGATCAGCAACGCGTGTTCGCGGTCGCCAGCGACGGGGAGCAGGTCGCGCTGGCCGGGGAGTACAACGGGCAGAGCTTCGCGATTGGCGAGAAATCGCCGAAGACGTTGCCGCTCGACTCCCCGAACTTCGGCACCGAGGCCTTCGTCACGCTGCTCGATGGCAATGGGGTCGCGACGTGGGCAGCGCCGGTCGCCCTCGGCGTCGGGTATCAACCACGAACCGCGTATGCCGTCGCGTTCGCCGGGAAGGACATCGTGGTCGCAGGGTCGCGCGCTTCGACGGAAGGCGGGGGCTCGGATCTCGACGTGTTCATCCGGAAGTTCACGCCCAACATGGATAACAACACCCTCACCGACAAAGGCACGTTCCAGTTCGGGGGGGATGGTCTGGACAAGGCCGTCGCCGTGGCCGCCACCGCATCAGGTGCGTTTTATGTGGCAGGCACGATCACCGCGTCGGGTAGCAAAATTGTCACCTGCAACATGGCGGAGCATACGCTCAAGAACGGCATGTTCGTGGTGAGCTACGATTCGGCGGGCGCCTGCAAATGGTTCGTCCAGGCGGATGGCGACGTCCAGCCGACGGCCCTGGTCTACAACGCGGAGAACCAGCTCCGCGTCGTGGGTCATTTCAAGGGCGCGCTGACGCTCCCGAACGGAACCGTGTTCACGACGCAGCCGAACGCGACGGATTCGTTCGTCGTCGGGCTCGTGCCGCTCTCCGGCGTCGTCGAGTCGTCGATGCAGATCTCGGCGCATACGGAGGGGGCCGTGCGGGCCCTGGCGGCGACCATCAGCGCCAACGGGACGGTGTACATCGCCGGGCAGCTCGAAGGAAAAACCTTGATCGCGCCCGATCTCTTCGGCGATGATCAAATGGCGGCGTTCGTCATGCCCGTCGGGGTGGAGAACTCCTGGATGCACGTGTTTCCCGCCGGGAAGGCGCCGGGATTAGAAGCCGCCGCCGGCACGAGCCTCACGCTCGCAGCGGACGGTTCGCTTTCTCTCGGCGGCACGTTCCGGGACGCCATCGATATCGATCCGGCCTCGCCGTCGGGCACATTCGAACGTGCCGGGGTAAACCCGTTCCTCGCAAATATCGATACCGCCGCCGGCACGCTTTCGTGGTTCGACGCCTACGACGGGAAGGGGCAGATTGCGTTCATGAAGTCATTCTTCGTGACGATGCTCCAGGACGATGTCGTGCTGGTCGGGAACTGGATCTCCGATTTCAGCTTCGCCGTGGACGGGGGCAAGCCTCTGACCGCCAAGGGCAACGGCATGAGCGACGACGACATCATCGCCGCGAAGATCACCCCCAAACCCTGACGCACGCCCACGCCCTCGCATCAGGTGCGATCCCGCCCACGCGGCCTCGTACCGCTTGAAGGTTGCATCTTACGAACCCGGAAAGTACGATGCCGCCGTCGCGATCACCGGGGTGGGCGCTTCCCGGCGGTGTCGGCGGCGCAGGCAGGGCAGAGTCGTGTTGGGGCCGAGCGTCGAGCGCGGGCTCCTTGGCGAATGGGAATCATGACCACACCCGTGCGGAGCCTCTTGCAAATCACGACCCTCGTCGCCGCGCCGCTCCTCGCGGCGCTCGTGATCGGCGGCGTCGCGCACGCGGACGAGAAGGACGACAAGGCGCGCGCGCAAAAGCTCTTCGTCGAGGGGCGCAAGGCGATCGAGGCCGGCGACAAGGCGAACGGCTGCGCGAAGATGCGCGAGAGCATGGGCCTGTTCGCGGTCGCGAACACGCTCTTCAACGTGGCGCAGTGTGACGAGGGCGAGGGCAAGATCGCCGCGGCGCTCGAGCACTGGGAGCGCGGGCTCGCGCTGATCGAAACCCAGGATCCGCGCGCCAAGGTGGCGAAGGAGCGCATCAACACGCTCGCGCCGCGCGTGCCGCGCCTGCGCATCGTCGTGCCGATCGGGCAGCCGGTGTCGGCCGTCGTCGTCGACGGGACGGAGTTCGCGCCGTCGTCTCTCTCGGCGCCGCTCCACGTGGAGCCCGGGGAGCACGTGATCGTGGTCCGCGCGGAGGGCCGGCCGGATCGCAAGCACGAGCTCACGCTGGCCGAAAAGGAGCGTACGGAGTTCGTGGCGACGCCGGCGGCGCCGTCGGCGGCGGGCGTGCCGCCGACGGCCGTGGTGCCCACGGCGTCGGCGTCGTCGACGACATCGGAGATCGTTCCGCCCCCGCCCCCGCCTCCTTCTTCGTCGAGCTTCCGTCGCACGGCGGGGTTCGTTATCGGCGGAGTGGGCGTGGCGGGCCTCCTTGCGGCAGGCGTGACAGGCGGGGTGCTCGCGTCACGGGACGCGACGATCCAGGCGGCGTGCGAGGAGACGGGCGACAAGAAGCAGACCTGCACCCAGAGCGCGATGGATCTGATCAACGGCAGCGGCCCCCTCTTCGTGGCGAACGGGATCGCGTGGGGCGTCGGCGCCGTGGGCGTGGGCTTGGGGCTCGCGCTCGTGATCACGGCGCCTTCGGGCAAGGCGAAGGACGAGGCGCAAAGCACGGCGATCGTGCCGTTCTTCGTCCCTGGGGGCGGCGGCGCCAGCATCTCCGGGCGATTCTGAAGCGAGGCGCGCCCGCGCGCGCGCCGGCCCCTCGTGGCCCCTCGCCCAACGAAAGGCATTGGTCCCCTTCCGGAATCGATCCGCGGGAATGGGGATCGGCTCGACCGGTTCGCATCGATATCGTAGATCCTTTGACGCGCTCGTTCGATAGCGCGTGCGTTACCTGCGTGGTGTCTTTCCCCCGCTTGGGAGGTCTCGATGCGTAACCTTACGATCCTTCTTTCGGTCACGGGTCTCGTTGCGTTGAGTAGCTGTGCGCTGGTGTACGATTACGAAGGATATGGCGGTCCAGGCGGCACGGGCGCGTCAGGGAGCACGAGCAGCAGCGGCTCGGCCGGCGGGAACGACGGGATCGGAGGGGGCGGCGGAATCGGAGGGGAGGGGGGCGTTGGAGGGAAGGGCGGCACGGGCGGCACGGGCGGCGCTCCTCCGTGTGGCGTCGAGATCTGCGACACGGAAGGCACGGAGTCCTGCGGCGCCATTTCGTGCTCGTCGCTCGGGTGGGCGGCGCGGTGGGGAGCCTTGGATCAGCAACAGGTGAACGCGCTCGCCACGAATGACACGAACCTCGTGCTTGCCGGGCATTACACCGCGAATGCGTTCGACCTCGGGGGGACCACGCTGCCGGATCCTGGGGGCTCGGGGAGCAGCGCCTTCGTCGCGGTCCTGGACAAGGACGGGAAAGGTCTCGCAGCCTTCCCGATCATGGGCAACATCGGGTACCCGCCGCGATCCGCGCTTGGACTCGCGGTCTCGGGGGGAACCGAGATCCTCGTCACGGGATACTACGGCGCGCTCGCTGGCGGTTTGGATCCCGATGTATTCATCAACAAGATGAGCTTTGCGGCCGGTTCCCCGCAACTGGCGTTCTCCATCCAGTTTGGGGGCGACGGTGAAGACAAAGGCATCGCCGCGGCGCTCGACACGAGCGGGGGGATCGTCGTCCTCGGCAAGGTGAGCGCGAAGGCTGCCATGAGCGTGAAGCCCGATGTGGATTGCAAGGGTACGAAAACGGTCTTGAAGGACGGCATGTTCGTCGTCAACTACGACGCGAGCGGCAATTGCAAGTGGTATGCTCAATTCGAAGGGAGCGAGATCGAGCCGACGGCTGTGGCGGTGGCCCCGGACAATAACATCCACATTACCGGACATTTCTCCAAAACGCTGCGGCAGCCTTCGGGGGCCATGCTGACCGCAACCGCGACGGATATGTTCCTGTTCGAGCTCGACGGGAATGGGACGGTCCTCTCGACGCTGGCGCCGCTCGGACCGGAGCCCGGGAACGATCTCGCGAAGGTGCGCCCGAGGGCCCTGGCCTTCGACAAGACCGGCCACATGTTCGTGGCTGGCGACGTCCTGGGGAAGACGGAGCTCGCGCCGGAGCTCGGCTCCCTCCAGAAGGCAGCGTTCGTGCTGGCCTTCGAGGACAACGGGGTCATGGCGTGGAAGCAGGTGTACGCGGGGGACAGCCAGTCCGGTGGGCCGCTCGCCACGGGGCTCACGGTCGGGGACGGCAAGCTCTATCTGGCAGGTGTCTTCTCCGAATCGATCGACATCGACCCCTCGAAGCCGGACGGCGGCCTCGTCCAGCGAGCGGGGTACAACCCGTTCCTCGCCCGGCTCGACATCGCAGGCGCGAGGGGGGATTGGCTTCGTACGTTCGACGGAGGGGGCCAGCAGGGTACGGCGAGCCCGTTTTACGTACGAATGATCGACAAGGAGGTCGTCGTGGCTGGGAGCTGGATCAAGCAGATCGGGGTTTCCCAGGATTCGGCCAACGGCATCCTGGCCCCGAAAGGGGATGGCGTGTCCGATCCGGACATCGTCGCCGCGAAATTCAAGTGAACACGCCTCGGGCGGGCCACGTGCGCGTGGCCCGGCTCGGCATCCATCCCTGCATCAGCGCGCGGCGAACGTCATGTTGAAGACGGGCAATTCCTTGTCGCCGCCCTCCAGCTTTACCGTGCGCTTCGTCGCGTACAGCGCGTCGAGCACCGCGACGACCTCCCGGAACGGCGTGCGGTTGTCCGTGTGCAAAATCGCCTGATCGAGCTTCTTGTCGCTCGGATCACGGTGATTCGCGTTCGCCTGCCACTCCGCCTCGAGCTTCTTCGCGAGGTCGGGGTATTTCACGAGCTCGCCGGCTTCCTGCGAGGTCTTCGGGATGCGGACCTCGCTCACCACGGTCGCGCCCTGCTTCCACACGAGCGCGAAATCGCTCTCGCCGATGTGCACGTTCAGCACCTTCTCCGGCGCGACGACGGTGATCGGATCCGGGCTCGCGGGCCCGGGGACCTGCGCGTCCGCATTGATGCGCGAGTTCGTCACCCAGACGGCCGTGATGAGCAAGAACGCGATCGTGCACATCAAGAGGTCGATGAACGGGACCATGTTGATCTCGGCGTTTGTCGCCTTCTTCTTGCCGCCCTCGCTGCCAACGTCGACGCCGCCCATGGGAATCTCCTTCTCCTCCGTCGTGCGCGAAACTCGGGGTCGCGCTCGGGGAATGGCGAGAAGACACCAACCTCGGCGCCAGGTTCCGCGTTTTTTCGACATCGGCAGGCGGCGCGATGTTTCCGGTCCGGCTACGATTTTCCGCTCGGTCAGGATCGATGCATGTTGGCCATGATCCGGGCGCCATCCATGTCGAAGCGGAACCGGAGCGGGCGCAGGCCCCGGGCGATCATCGCTTCGAGCATGCGGCGTCGATCCTGGGGGCGGACGTAGAACATGAAGAAGCCGCCGCCGCCCGCGCCCATCAGCTTGCCGCCGATCGCGCCGGCCTTCCGCGCCGCCTCGTAATGCTCGTCGATGACCGAGTCCGTCATCTTCGAGGCGAGCTTGCGCTTGTGGGACCAGTGCACGTGGAGCAGCTCGCCGTATTGATCGATGTCGCCGCTCGTGAGGATGCGGTAGGTCTCGTGGCCCATCTCCTTGATCCGGTGCATCGACTCGACCACGGGCGCCTCGAGCTCGCGGAGCCTCTGCCCCTGCTCGCTGAGGACGATACGCGCCGGCCGCTCGATGCCGGACCAGATGATGACGAGGTTCGATTCGAGCTCGTCGAGCACCTCGTCCCGGACGGGCACGGGCTCGACGTGCACCGATCCGTCGGGCTCGAAGCGGAAGGCCGTGACGTTGCCAAAGGCCGAAATGTACTGGTCCTGCTTGCCGATGGGCTCGCCGAGCCGCTCGATCTCCAGCGTGCACGCCTCCTCGGCGAGCTTTTTCGAGGAGACGAACTCGCGCTTGTACGTGTGGAGCGCGTTCAGGAGCGCGACCGTGAAGGCGCTCGACGAGCCGAGGCCCGAGTTCGCCGGGAGATCGGCCACGCTCGTGAGTTCGATCGAATGGTCGATGCCCGTCATCCGCAAGGCCTCGCGGAAGATCGGGTGCTCGACGCGATCGACGCTGGAGACGATCTCGGTCTTCGAATACGCCAGGCGAATGTCGCGGTGGAACCGCTTGTTCGCCGTGACGTAGATGTATTTGTCGATGGCCGCGGAGACCAGGTATCCCCCGAAGCGCGTCGAATACGCCGGGAGATCGGTGCCTCCGCCGCCGAGCGAGAAACGCACGGGCGCGCGGGAAATGATCACGTAAAGACCTCCGCCCGGGCGCCGAGATGCGCTTCGAGCTCGTGAAAACCGGCCTCGGAGCCGATCTCGTAAAACCTCTGCGTCACGACGAGCGCCCGGAGCGCGCCCTCCGCGGCGAGCGCGGTGAGCACGGGGGCGAGGTCGCCCGGGCCCTCGGGGAGCGCGGCGACGACCTCGCGCCGGAGCGCGATCGCGCCGTAGTCGATGTGATCGAGCCGGGGTTTGGGGCGTAGGGCGCCGTCAGGCGACCCGGAGCCCCAAGCGTCAACCCCATCGCGGGGCTCGCCGGGCTTTCGTTTCTGGTAGCGGATCACGCGGCTCGCCTCGATCTCGCAGTTCGAGTCGTCCCAGCGGTCCTCGTTCCGGTAGACGCTCATCGTGCCGCGCGCCTCGGGGTGCGCTGCGAGATCGGCGAGCGGCGCGGCGTAATCGAAGGGCAAGTACGAGTCGCCGTACGTCAGGAGGAACGCTTCGCCGAGATACGGGAGCGCGCGCCGGAGCGCGCCCGCCGTGCCGAGCCGGGTTTCGCCCTCGTCGGCCACCACGACGCGGAGCCCGAAGGCCGCGCCGTCCCCGATGGCCTCGCGGATCGCGTCGCCGAGGTGGCCGATGCAGAGCACGACCTCCTCGTAGCTCGCCTCGGCGAGCCGCGCGAGCAGGTGGTGGCCGAACGGACGGCCCGCGATCGGCAGGAGGAACTTCGGCACGTCCCGCGTGCGCGGGTACATGCGCGTGGCGAGGCCTCCGCAGAGGACCACGGCTTGCCGGCGCAGCGGCGGCGCGAGGGGGTCGGTCGAAGGGACGTTCGGCACGGCGCGGAGGGGAGCTTAGTCGGGTTTGGCCGCCGAGGAAAAAACACGCGGGCGTGCCCGGAGCGGCCAACCCCGTCCGGGCCACCTTCAAGGAGATTTTTCGCTTCGGAGGTCCTCTGCGCGGCGCGGCAAACCGGGAGGGTCGGGCATCGAACGAGAGCACAGAGGGGGAGAGCCCCGGGGGGACGGGAGCGCGGTTCGGCTCTCCGAACAAACCCCCCGAGGGACGAGAGGGGGGACGTGTGCATGAACGAGCCGTCGTTCGCGCGTGTATCGGTGGGAGACGTGCTCTTTGGAAAGTACCGGGTCGAGCGCGTCCTCGGCGTCGGCGGCATG
Organism: Polyangium fumosum; assembly: GCF_005144585.1. Lineage (GTDB taxonomy): Bacteria > Myxococcota_A > Polyangia > Polyangiales > Polyangiaceae > Polyangium > Polyangium fumosum. The sequence continues at coordinate 86,770 of NZ_SSMQ01000048.1, forward strand.
GGGATCGTGGTCGCCGCGAGGCACACGCAGCTCGACGCGCTCTACGCCTTGAAGCTGATGCACCCCGCCGAGATCGGGAACAGGCAAGCGCTCGCGCGTTTTTTCCGGGAAGCGCGGGCCGCCGCGAAGTTACGCAGCGAGCACGTGGCGCGTGTCTTCGACGCGGGAAGGACGCCGCGGGGAATCCCGTACATCCTGCTCGAATACCTCGAAGGCTGCGATCTGCAGCAGCTCGGCAAGAAGCGCGAGTGCCTGCCCGTGGTCGAGGCCGTGCTCTACGTGCTGCACGCCTGCACCGCGCTCGTCGAGGCCCACGCGGCCGGCATCATCCACCGCGATCTGAAGCCTGCGAACCTCTTCCTCACCCACAGACCCGACGGATCACCCTGCGTCAAGGTGCTCGATTTCGGCATCTCGAAGCGCTGTGACGCCCGCGCGCCCTCGGGGATGACCCGGACGACCGACATCCTCGGATCGCCGCTCTACATGTCGCCCGAGCAGATGCGCTCGACCCGCGACGTCGACGCGCGGACGGACCTGTGGGCGCTCGGCGCCATCCTGTACAGGCTGCTCGCCGGGGAGGCGCCGTTCGCGGCGCGGAGCCTGTCGGACGTGTACGAGGGGATCCTGGAGCGCGAGCCACGGCCGCTCTCGGTGCGTCGGCCCGACGTGCCCCCGGCCCTCGACGCGGTGGTGCGCTGTTGCCTGCGGAAAAGACCGGACGATCGTTTCCCCTCGGCGCTCACGCTCGCCGCCGCGCTCGCGCCATTCGCGCCCGAGGAGGAGGCGCCGCGCAGCCTGCGCAAGCCGAGCCGCGCGTCGCTACCGTCGACGCCCGCCGTGCGCGTGTTGCCCGCGATTGCCCCGATGGATCCCGCGCCGGACGACGTGCCGACGTCACGCGACTGCCGGGCCGCGATGAACAGCGCGCCGACGCTCCGCTCCGTGCAGGAGCCGACGCTGCCGCTCTCGACGTCCGAGCCGACGGGGGCCGCGTGGGGCGGGACGTGGTCGGTCTCCGCGCGGGCGCGGGAGCCGCGCGTGGTGGCCGCGGCGGTGCTCGTCGCGGCCGTGGTGGGCGGCGGGACGGGCATCTGGGCGTCGCGGGAGGAGCGGATCTTCGCCGCGCGCGCCCGCCCCGCGAGCGCCGCGGCCGAGGCGGCGAAGGTGGCCCCGACGAACGTCACGCCCCTCGCCGAGGTGCTCGCCGGGCCCGCCGTCCCGGCCGAATCCACGAAGGTGCCCGCGCCGCCCGTGATCACGGGCCTCGCGGGGCGTGCGGACGAGGCGGAGGCGCCCTCGGGCGACGACGCGCGGCCCCGCAAGAAAGAGCCGCAGAAACGAGCGGCGGATCCTTTTGGTCGTTCACGCAAATAAATGAAACCTCATCTCCAGAAGAGCTCGATCCTCCTCGTCTCCGTCGTCTCGGTGGTCTCGTCGTTCGCGCCGCCCGCGGCCGCCGAGGGGACACGGGAGCCGTTCGCCGAGCAGCGGGCGGAGGCCTTGTTCCGCCGCGCGCTCGAGCTCATGGACGAGGGCAGGCACGCGCGGGCCTGCCCGATGCTGGAGGAGAGCCGGCGGCTCGATCCGGCGATGGGGACGGCGTTCCGCCTGGCCGAGTGTTACGAGCACACCGAGCGGCTCGGCGAGGCGTTCATGTTGTACCAGGACGTGGCCGCCCAGGCGCGTCGGCGGCGCGCCGAGGACCGGGCCGAGGTCGCCCGCGCCCGGCTCGCCGCGCTCGGCCCGCGGGTCGCGGTGGTGAACCTGATCGTCCCCGACGAGGCCCTGAAAGAGCCCGATCTCTCCATCACCTGGGATGGGCGCGAGATCGAGCGCACCCTCTGGAACGCGGGGATCGTCGTCACGGCGGGGGCGCACGTGCTCGAAGCGGCGGCGCCGGGAAAGCGGCCGTTCCGGCGCGAGGTCGTGGTGGGCGAGGTGGGGACCTTGGTCGACGTCGAGGTGCCTCCGCTCGCGGACGAGCGCACGCGGCAGCTCATCGTGCTCCACCCCGAGCCGCTCCCGCGGCCGATGACGCTCGAGGATCGGCGCTGGCTCGCGCTCGGGGCGCTCGTGGTGGGCCTCGGCGGCTTGACGATGGCCTCGATCGCGGGGCTCTCGACGTCGCTCGAGACGAGCGGGACGGCCGGCGATCTGGATCCGGGGGGCGCTTCCATGACGAACGCGACGGCGATCGCGGGGATGAGCCTCGCGGGGGTGGGGCTGTTCGTGGCGGGATCCCTGTGGACCCCGGCTCCGGCGGGGGACGTGCGGTTCGCGATCACGCCCGGGCCGGGCGGCGGGGCAGGGGTGGTTCAGGTCTCGTTCTGAGGGCCCTCAGGGCGCGGCGAACCTCGCGAGGAAGATGTCGCACTCGCCTGCGCTCTCGAGCGGACCCTGGCCGACGTCGATCGTCCCGTAAAACGATCCCGTGACCGCCGCGGCCCCGACCCGGTCCACGGCGACGCCGCCCGCGAGCTCATAACCGGAGCTCCCGATCGCGCGGCTCTGGACGTGTTTGCCCGTGGCATCGTAGCGCGCGAAGTAGACGTCGGTCTGTCCGGCGGCTTCGAGCGCCGCGCCGCCGAGGTTCACCGCCTCGGTGAACGTCCCCGTCACGACGAGCCCGCCCTTGGGATCGACCGTGATCCGCGGGGCCGCGTCATCCCACTCCGCCGGCGTGAGCCGGAGCGTCCGGGTCCACAATTCGGTGCCCTTCGAATCGAGTTTTCCGAGGAAAAGATCACGGCCCTGGCTGGCGAGCTCGCCGCTGCCGAAATCGAGCCGACCCTCGAAGAGACCCCCGAAGAGGATGCTGCCGTCCGCGTCGGCGGCCACGGCCTGGATCACCTGGTCCGAGACGTCGCCGAAGGTCTTCGTGAAGACGTGGTTGCCGTCCGGGTCGAGCTTCACGAGCACGGCGTCCACGCCGCCCGTGATCGTGGTCGGTCCGCCGCCGAAATCGACCGGCGCGAGCATGCCGCCGCCGAGGAGGACATTTCCGCTCCCGTCCACGGCGATATCCATGCCGGATTCGAGGCCCGCGCTGCCGAAGGATCGGGCCCAGAGCGGCGCCCCGCTCCCGTCGAGCTTGGCGACGAACACGTCCGTCGCGCCCGCGCTCGTGAGCGTCGCGCCGCCGAGGACGAGCGTGCCGTTGTAGCTGCCCGTGACGACCAGCGTATCGTCCCCGCCGGCGGCCATCCCGGACACGGTCGCGCCGAGCATGGTGCTGAAGATGGGCTTGCCGTCCGCGTCGAGCTTCCCGATCGCGGCGCCGGCCGCGCCGGGGGGCGTGAGCGGGCCGCCGCCGAAGTCCAGCTCCGATTGCGTGTTCACCGCGATCACCCACGCGCCCCCGCCGGCCGCGACGATCCGCGGGGCGCCCTCCTGCGAGGCCGATCCGAAGCGCACGCTCTTGCCGGGTTTGCCCTCGGCGTCCCACGTGGCGAATGCGATGTCGGTGCCGCCGGCCGAGACGAGCGGGCCGCCGCCGAAATCGATCGTCCCCTCGAAGGTGCCGACGAGGGCGATGTCGCCGCCTTCGCTCGTGGCCACCTCGAAACCGCGGTCGCAGCTCGATCCGCCGGCGCGGATGCTGAAGGCATTTCCTGCGGGCGGCGGGGCCTCGGTCGTGGTGCAGCCGGCGGCGATCGCCGCGCAGGCGAGAAGCAAGGTCTTCGTGTTCATCACGTGGTTCCTTTCGGAAGAAGGGGGCCTCGGGGGCCCCGCGACCGGGAGGATACGCGTTTCTCGATGCCCCTCAGGGCGCTGGGAAGCCCTGGGCCAGGTCTGCCGGCGTGACCGGTGTTCCCCAGATGTCGCTCACGAGGGCGCTCGCGAGCGTGGGCCCGGGGGTCGCCTGCGTCGTCCCGAGATCGTAGGCGGCGACGCGTGGATCGAGCAGGTCGGCGAGCGCGGGCGCGGCGTACGTGATGTCCTTGCCGTCGACCTGGGCATCGTGGACCGTCTGGAAAAAGACGCGGAGCGCGGCATCCTCGTAGTAGGCGAACACCGCGTCGGATTCGTCCGCGAGCGCGCGGTGCAGGTGCAAAAACCCGAGGGTCCGCGACGACGGGAATCCGGGCTCTTGCTCCAGCGCACCGTGGGCCAGGTGAATCGCCGCGTACTCCACGGGCGTGCGGCGGCGCCAGAAGAGCCCCCGCGCTTGTTGGCTGCACGCGGCCAGGAACGACTCCGTCTGCGTGACGGGCACCAGCGTGTCCCAGTCGTCCTGGGGGATCACCACGTCGCCGTCGAGCCCCGCGCAGAGGGCGTCGCGCCGCCATGCCGCAAACGCCGCCTCGTCCTTCGCCGGTGGGCCGCCCGTGGCCGCCTCGATGCGCCGCCTGTATCCCTCGAGGAAGCCGAGCTCGTCCTTGTACGGATACACGGCGGGGAGGGACTTCATCCAGTACTCGTAGAGGTCGACGAAATCGGTCGGCGGATTCGCGGCCGTCATGGCGCGGATCGCCTGCCCCGCCGGGCGCCCGCCGACGCCCGCGAGCGCCATGAACCCGCCCCAGGAGTTCCCGTGCACGCCGATGCGCGAGGTATCGAAATCGGCCGCGTGCGCCTCGATGTAATGGAACGGCGCGGCGGCGTCGGCGGCGTCGTCCGCGAGGGATCCGCCTGCATAAAATCGGCCGAACGCGACGATCACGGCGTGGCCATTCAGGAGGTGATAGGCCTCGCCCTGGATCTGCGTCTCGGCGGATACGAAGCCGTACGCGCACATCTCGGTCGACGGCGGGTCGAGCGGCGCGTCCGTGTCCGGATAGAGGCCAAACGGCCCGGGGTGTTCGGTCGCGTGGCGGGTGTCGACCTCCTCGCCGGTCCAATCGATCCCCGTGTATGGCGCCATGTCGACGACGACCGAGGCCGGCGATTTCGCGGCGGGGATCACCATCAGATAACTCGTCCCGCCGTCGGAGCGACGCGCGGCGACGAGCGTGGCCTCGTAGGTCGTGGTGTCGATCGCCGCGCTCCGCGTGCCGATCGTCTCGAACGTGTACGTGATCCCGCCCGCGCCGCCGCCCCCGCCCGCGCCGCCGGCCCCGCCCGATCCCGCCGTGCCGCCGGCGCCCGAGGAAGGATCCTCGCCCCCGCACGCCACGAGGAGCCCGAAACACACGGCCGACAAAAGGAAACGCATGGAGGGACCCTACCGCGAGCCGGGCGAAGGTGGAACGACGCCGACCCCTCGACGTCACGGCTGGATGATTCCGTTGACACAAATGAACGTTCGTTCAAAAACTTGAGCCCATGAGCTCCCTCCGGGCTTCACGTCTGCGTGCTGCGACGGCGACCTTCCCGTCGTCCTCCGTGCCCGAGGGCACGCGACGGCGCATCCTGGAGGTGGCCTTGCAGCTCTTCGCCAGCGAGGGCTTTCACGGCACCTCGGTCCGCGACATCGCGAAGCCGCTGGAGCTACAGCCGAGCGCGCTGTACGCGCACTTCCCCTCGAAGGAGCACGTGCTCGCGGAGCTCGTCCGCGTGGGCCACGAGGCGCACGCCGCCACCTTGCAGGCGGCGCTCCGCGACGCAGGCGACGATCCGCTCGAGCAGATCTGCGCCCTCGTCCGGGCCCACACCCTCCTGCACGCGACCTACCCGCACCTCTCGGTGGTGGTCAACGAAGAGATCTACGCCCTCCCGACCGATCTCGCCGCCCCGGCGCTCGCCCTTCGCGCGCAATCGATGACGCTCGTCCGCGAGGTCCTCGTGCGCGGGGTGGCGATGGGACGGTTTTCCGTGCCCGACCAGGTCGCGACCGCCGCGGCGCTCTCCGCGATCGGCGTGCGCCTCCCGTACTGGTACGAGCCGTCCGAGGCGCTCTCCCTCGACGAGCTCGCCGACGTCCATGTCGAGCTCTCCCTTCGAATGCTGCGCGCCTACAGGAGCCCGAGCGGCCGGCGCGCCTGAGCGCTAGCCCCCGTCTTCCCCCTGCGCGAACCGCTCGATCGCCCGCACCTCGTCCTCCGGCAGAAACGGCAGCACCTCCTCCACCGCGCCCGGCTGCATCGGCGCCGCGCCGAGCCGGAGCGCCGCGGCCTTGCCCACGGCCGCCACGAGCGGGCTCGGGCTCATGCACAACGTGAGCACCTCCGGGAGGAGCTCCCGCGTCCCCAGCATGGCCGCCAGCATCGCGGCGAGTGGCCCCTCGTCTACGGCGCGCCGATGCCCCGTCAGCGCGCCCCGCAGGATCGCCGCCGTCTCGTGCCCCGCCGCCCGCGACGCCACCCCTCGATACCCCGCCGCCGGCATCCCGAGCTGCGCCGCGCCGTCGGGCGACTCCAGCGTGCGCCGTGCCCGGGTCAAGAGCTCCGCGAAGGTCGCCCGTGTCCCTTCGATCGACATCGCGCCCTCGAGATCGAGCGCCACGGGCCGCTTCGCCGCCGCGACATACCCGGGGAATGCCACAGGCAACACCGCGAGCGGCGCCGACACCGGACAAACCGCGCGATGGGTCTCGCCGTCGACCTCCACGAAAAACATGTCCACGGTGTTCTGCTCGCTCAGGAGGACCGTGCGGTGCCGGAGGTTCGAGATCCGCGGCCAGGGCAGGACGTCCTCCGTGCCCTCGGGATCGAGCACGAATCCCCAGGGCTCGATCCGCATGGCCACGCGGCGGCCGCGCGGGCTCTGCTCCCTGGCCTGGAGAAACCCCCGGATCCCCATGAAAATCGGGGCGGCGAACACGTACCAGAGATCGCCGTGGCTCGCGGCGGTGAACGCCGTGCTCGCGCCCGCGAGGGCCGCCGTGGTCAGGCCCGCCCGGATCCACGGTCCCTTCCCGGGCCCCGGTTCGAGATCCACGTGGCGCAGCACGTCGACGACGACCACGCGGGCCTCGGGACGGGCATAAAGCCCGCTCATTGGCAATCGTATTTCTGGTAGCTCACGCCCTGCTCGGTCCGCACCGAATACACGACGCCGCCCTCGTCGAGCACCGCCATGTCGCGGAACGTCTCCTCCGGCATCGTATTCACGGGCAGGACGGCCGTGCCCGTCGGAATGCCCTTGAGCGGCTCGTGGCACGAGAGGATCACCGTCTCCTGGCCGTTTTGCACGAGCAACGTGGCCAGGTAAATCGTCCCGGTCTTGTCCGTGTCGAGGAGCAAGATCCCGCGAATCTCGCTCCCTTGCCGGTACTCGCGCGTGAATCGATGTTGCATCGTCGCCCGATCCACCGAGGAGATGTACATCCGCCCCACCTCGGGCTCGATGATCCCGGCTTTGATGTAGCTCAGCCCGTCGCGCGTCGGGCGCCCCGGGACCTCGACGCGATCGGCCGGCTGCCCGTCGGTCGTCCCGATCCGCAAGAGCGGGCCGTGCTCCTTTTCGACGTACACGTCCTTTCCGTCGACGAACACCCCCGTGACGAACCCGAGCTCGTCGAGACCCTCGCCTTCGAGCGGCATCTCGCCGAGCGCGCCGCCCTTGTCGTCGTACATGACGATCGATTTGCTGTTGTATCGATCCAGCACCGCGACCTTGCCGTCGTCGGTCACGGCCATGTCCTGCGCCGCCTCCTGCTCTTTCAGCGGAATCACGGCCTCGGGCTTGCCGTCCGGCCCGATGCGCACGACCCGGCCATTGACCTGATCGAGCACGAACATGTTGCCTTTCGGGTCCATGGCGAGGCTCATCGGCGCCTCGGGGTTCGCCTCGTCGGGGCGCGACCGGCCGAGCTCGTTCATACGCGTCCCGCCCCACGTCGCCGAAAACACGACCTCCGCGCCCTTCTCCGGCGGCGCCGACGCATCCACGACGATGGCCACGGCCGAGCCCGCAGGCCGCGGCGCGTCGTCGCGCGAGGCGCCCGCCCCCACCTTTTCGCCGCCCGTGTTCGCCGGCCTCGCCTCCTTCGACGTCCCGTCGCCGGAGCACCCGCGCGCCACCACCACGCCCGCGGCAAGCGCACCGAGAACGGCCACGAGCGCCACCACCTTCTTGCGCATGCGCCCATTCTACCAGAGCCGCACACGCAAGGAAAAGCCCGCGCCAAACGCTGCCCTGGATAAGAAAAGATTCACCCTGTGGGGGACGATCGATCCATCCCCAGAACACGCGATTCGCCCGACGAGACCCCAAGTCGGCTCACGCCCTCGCATCCCGTTCCATCGACGCCGCAGTTTTCGCTCGTGCTTGTGGATGTCGGGCGCGTCGAAACCCTGCGCATGGCCATGGACGCGTCTGGCACGCGGCTTGTATTATCGGTTTTCCACGTCCAGGAGCCAAAGCCCCATGAAGACCCACGCCCGCCGCCTGTCGCTGTCGATTGCAGCCGCCGCCATCGCCCTCGGAATGGGCATGCTCCCCGCATGCTCCGGAGACGACTCGTCCGAAGAGCTCATCGGCGCCAACGAAGACCTCGGCTCGACCAGCGAAGGCGTGGCCGGCACCATCGCCGTCGGCACGACCCTCAAATCAACAACCGACGTGAACCTCCGCAACGGCCCCGGGACAACCTACTCGGTCCTGCACGTCGTCCCCACGGGCGCCAAAGTGACGGTCGAAGCCGCCGACCCGAAGAACGGGTTTTACAAGATCAAGCACGACGGCACCGTCGGCTGGAGCTCCGGCAAGTACTACACGACAATCGCGGCAGGCGGCGGCAGCACGAGCGACCTCAGCACCGCGCAACAAGGCGCCATCAACCGCGGCAAGTCCGTGAAAGGTTTCTCGTACTGGTGGGGCCACGGCCGCTGGAAGGCCGACGGCCCGACCTCGTCGACGAAGGGCTCCTGCTCCGGAAGCTGCCCGAGCTGCTCCCACAGCGGCTCCTACGGCGCCGACTGCTCAGGCTTCGTCGCCAAAGCCTGGAAGGTCCCCTCGTCAAACGACGACATCGCCGTGGACTCGCACCCCTACGGCACAATCCACTTCGTGAAGGACTCCTCGAACTGGTCAACCGTCTCCCGCTCGAACGTGAAGCCCGCCGACGCCCTGGTCTACAACTCCGGCGGCGCCGGTCACATCATCCTCTTCGAGAAGGGCGACGGCTGGGGCTCAATGTACGCCTACGAATGCAAAGGCTGCTCCGCCGGTTGCGTCTACGGCCTGCGCACCGCCTCCTCGTCCTACAAAGCCATCCGCCGCGCCGGCTGGTGATATCCCTCGGGGGGCGTCGCGCCGGGGCGCTGCCCCGGACCCCGCGGGGGGCTGTCCGCCCCCTCGACCCCGGACCAGCGAGGCGCTGGACCCAGGGTTGAAAAACTGCGCGGTGCGCAGTTTTTCAAACAGGCCGACG
>NZ_SSMQ01000049.1 GCF_005144585.1 Polyangium fumosum
GGCAGCGGCGGCGTCGGCGGCCAGGGCGGCGAGGCCGGCGCGGGCGTGGGCGGCGGCGGCGGCAGCGGCGGCGAAGGCGGCAGCGGCGGCTCCTCCTGCGTCGGCCCGGACGACAGCACCAGCGATGTCGCGGCCTGCGACGCCATGAACATCACGCCCAAGCCGAAGGGCCCCGCGGCGACCTGCCAGGGCGTCGACGCGAACGGCAACCCCATCGAGTACGACCCCCCCGGCTACGGCACCTGCAAGCGTGGCTTCGAGATCTACACGCGGGGCGCGGCGGGCGTGCTCGAGGACTGCCTCTCGGGTATCGGCGTCGAGCCCTCGAACGCCTGCGACGACAAGCAGGTCGCCGACTGTGTCGGGAAGATGTACGCCGCGGCCTGTCCGTCGGCCGACTCGGCCCTCGCCTGCCAGACGATCGCCACGGATCTCTGCATCAACGGCGAGATCTTCGACACGCAGGGCTGCCAGCTCGAAACGAACCCCTTCAACAGCGCGGCGCTCCAGGAGCTCGCCGACTGCATCACGAACAGCGCCGAGCCCGACTGCAACAAGGCGTACGACGGCTGCTTCGCGCTCGTCACGAGCTACTGATCCGCCCACGTCGCGCGCCCGGCGCGGACCATCGTCCCGGGCGCGCCGCTCCTTCGGCGCACGCGCCTCGCACCCCTCCGTCCTCGCGCCATTCCCCCGGATCGCGAGTTCTCCCACGATGGCGGCCGTTCGTTTGGGCGGCCGCTGCGCGCGTCGGGCCTCGTCCGAGTTGAGCCGCACGCGGAAATCTGAGACGATGCTCCGGAAGTCGCTTCGGCCCGCTTGATTCGGAGCGGCACTCCCGGCAGGCGCGCGCTCCGGATCCGACATGAGCGGCGGGTGCTCCACGTGGCCGCACCACCGCTGGTATCGGGCGGCGCCGCGCCGGCGCTTTGCTCCCGGAGGTTTTGCTGATGGCTCGTACCCTTCTCTTTTCCAGCTCGCTGCTCCTGCTCGCGGGCGCCCTCGGTCTCGCGTCGTGCGCGGACGACACACAGGGCGGCGTGGGTGGCAGCGGCGCGACCGGCGGCTCGGGCGGCGCAGGCGCGACCGGCGGGATCGGCGGCACAGGCGGCGGCGGCACGGGGGGCACCGGCGGGATCGGCGGCACAGGCGGCGGCACAGGCGGCACCGGTGGCGTCGGCGGCACCGGCGGGATCGGCGGCACCGGCGGCGTCGGGGGAACCGGCGGCGAAGGGGGCGTCGGTGGTGCCGGCGGGATCGGCGGCGCAGGCGGCGCAGGCGGCGCAGGCGGCGCAGGCGGCGCAGGCGGCGCAGGTGGCGCAGGCGGCGCGGGTGCCGGTGGGGCCGGCGGTCAGGGCGGCGATCCGACGGCCGTCGACAACGACGGGGATGGCTGGACGGTCGCCAACGGCGATTGCTGCGACAGCGACGTCAAGTGCGACAAGCCGGCGAGCGTGAACCCCGGCGCGTTCGAGTACCCCGGCAACGGCTTCGATGACGACTGCGACGCTTCGACGAAGGACGACGTCGGCGCAACCGACTGCACGGATCCGCCGCTCCAGGTGCCGACGAGCACGCTCGAGCTCGTGAAGGCGATGGATCTCTGCCAGTTCACGACGGAGAACCCGCCGCTCCCGCAGAGGAAGTGGGGCGTGATCTCGAGCCACCTCTTGCTCGCCGACGGGACGAACGCGGTCGTGCCGAAGGACATTCAGGTCGGCGTGCTCGCGAACTACGGCCCCAACGTGCTGCCGAAGCGGGGCGCGACGATGGCCGTGCTCTCGACGGGCACGGCGCGCGACGAGGGCGACCCGGGCTTCATCCACCCGCAAAACGGGCCGAACCCCGACGTCCAGAAGGGCAACTACAAGGCGAACACGGTCTGCCCGATCCCGCCCGCTTACCTTACGGCGAACGGCGGCAAGGTCCCCTCGCCCCCGGAGTGCCCGGCGTGCCAAGGCGAGGACTGCACGAAGGCGTTCGACTCGGTCAACTTCAAGATGCGCATCCGCGTGCCGACGAACGCGAAGTCGTTCTCGTATCGGCTGAAGAGCTACACCGCGGAGTACCCCGAATATAGCTGCGGCCAGTTCAACGACTTCTTCCTCGCGCTCCTGAAGAGCAACTGGACGCCCGGTCCGAACGACCCTCCGCCCCCCGCGGATCGCAACATCGCGAAGGACTCGACCGGCAAGACGATCACGGTCAACAACGCGTTCTACGACGTCTGCTTCCCCTCGCCCATCGCGCTGCCGGATGCGTGCTCGTCGGGCACGCTCGAGCTCATCGGCACGGGCATGGGCGGCTGGAACGGTGATTACAAGGATGGCGGCGGCACGGTGTGGCTCGTGAACGAGGCGCCCGTCCTGCCCGGCGAGATCATGGAGATCGAGTTCATCATCGCCGACGCCGGCGACGCGAACGTCGATTCGACCGTGCTCCTCGACTACTTCCGGTGGGGCCTCGAGCCCACCGGGTTCGGCGTTCACAAGTGATCTGCTGCGCGCCGCGATCTGCGGGGGCGCGGCGCGTGGCCTCGGGCTTCGGATGGTGCGGGCTCGGCCCGCTCGTGGTTTTACGGTGAGGTATTCGAAATGATGAAGCGTACGAGGCGGACCGACATGCGCATTTCGCTATCGACCCTGCTCGTCCCTGCGCTCGTCGCATACGCGGCTGCGGCTGGCTGCAGCGCGCAGGTCGGCGGGGGAGCGGGCGGCTCGGCGGGCACGTCGAACGTGAGCGACGGCGGAAGCGGCGGCACGGGGGGTGCAACCGGCACCGGGGGCATGGGCGGCACCGGGGGCATGGGCGGCGCAGGCGGCATGGGCGCCGGGCCCACGGGTTGCGTGAACGACAACGATTGTGCGAGCGATCCCAACGGCACGATCTGCAACGCGGACACGAACACGTGCGTCGAGTGCATCCCGAGCGGCGACCCCTTGGTCGATGACTGCGGCCTCGGGCAGTACTGCAATCCGCAGTCGATGAAGTGCCAAGTCGGCTGCACGCACAAGGGGGACTGCCTCGGCTCGCAGGTCTGCGACGAGAAGAACAACTGCGCCGACGGCTGCAACGTTGACACGGACTGCTTCCCGGGCTCGATCTGCATCTCGAACACCTGCATCCCTGGCTGCTCCGCGACCCAGCCTTGCCAGGCTGGCTTCAGTTGCTGCGGGTCGAGCTGCTACGACTTCGCGACGGACGAGGCCAACTGCGGCTTCTGCAACAACCCCTGCTCGCTCGCGTGGACCATCGACAAAACCACGGACCCGCCGACCATGGGCCCCCCGCCGAACGGCGTCGCGGTCTGCGACAACGGCGTCTGCGCGCTCAGCGCTTGCAAGCCTGCCTTCTCCGACTGCAACAATGACCCGACCGACGGTTGCGAGTGGAACGTGCTGCAGGACGGCCCGTGCACCTGCGTGCCTGGCCAGACGCAGTCGTGCTACCAGGGCCTGCAGGGCACGCTCGGCGTCGGGCCGTGCAAGGCCGGCACGCAGACGTGCAAGGAAGACGGCACGGGCTGGGGCCCTTGCGTCGGCCAGGTGCTCCCGAAGTACGAGATCTGCGCGAACCTCGTCGACGACGACTGCAACGGCGAGGCCGACGACTCCACCGGTGACTACGACGGCGACGGCTACAGCTCGTGCGGCGGCGGCGACTGCTGCGACTTCCTGAGCCCCGGTTGCCCGAACCCGAGGGCCGTCAACCCCGGCGCCTTCGAGTTCGCCGGCGACGGCGTGGACAACGACTGCGACCCGACGACGCCCGACACCGAGGCGCCGCCCTGCAGCTCGTCCGCGAAGTTCGCCGCCGTCACGGCCGAGGACGTGGCGAAGGCCATCGAGCTCTGCCAGTTCGTGCCGGAGACCCCGCCGGCCGGGCAGTTCAAGAAGTGGGGCGTGCTCGGGGCGAAGCTCGTCTTCGCCGACGGCTCCACGCCGACCGCGGCGCAGCAGTTGGTTTTGTCGGACAAGTCGAGCGCCATCCTGACGGGGTACGGCACGGTCGTGACGCCGCGGAAGGGCCTCACGATGGCCGGCCTCTCCAGCGGCGTCATGCGCGATCAGGACGACGCGGGTTACGCGGGCACGAGCACGAGCCACAGCATCAACGGCAGCCCGCCGGCCACGTACCTCCTGGCGAACGCCGGCAAGCTGCCTTCGTCGCAGGGCTGCAGCGGCAGTTGCGCGGCGGGCTCGGGCGCGAACGACTCGGTCAACGTGCGGCTCGACATCCGCGTGCCTACGAACGCGAAGTCGTTCGAGTACCAGTTCCGCTTCTTCTCCTCGGAGTACCAGAGCTGGCAGTGCTCGTCGTACAACGACTTCTTCCTCGCGCTGCTCCAGTCGGGCGCCATGGGCCTGCCGCTCGACAAGAACATCGCGAAGGACGGCGGAAACAACCCCGTCAGCGTCAACAACGGCTTCTTCCAGGTGTGCGTCGCCAAGGGCTGCAACACGTGCCCCTCGGGCGCGGGCGAGCTCACGGGCACCGGCATGCAGATCAGCAACGTGGGCGGCGGGACGGATTGGCTCTACAACACCGCCTCCGTCGTGCCCGGCGAGAAGATCACGCTCGAGCTCATGATCTTCGACGTGACCGACACCATCCTCGACTCGCTCATCCTGCTCGACAACTTCCGCTGGAACGCGGCCGATCTCGGCACCGGCATCCACGAGTGATCCCCTGAGCCCGCCGCCGCGAGGGCGCCTCTCCCCGAGCGCGCCCTCGCGGACAAACCCGTCCGTGGTCCAACCATTGGACCTCCAAAGACAGATTTTCCGAGGAGCCTCGAGCCCGTTGTCAAGCGGCGAAAGCGCGGGAAGACGATCCCGCCTGCGGGCGTTGGCATTTTCCCCATTGCGTCTCGCCGCGACCGCAGGCATCGTTCGAAGCGCGTGGCGGTAACGGCGGACGACGCAGACTGCAGAATGCCCGGCCCTCCTGGGCAGCCCATGCGATCCAGCCTCCGCGCGCCTCGCGCCGCACGGCACCTTTCCAGCCTCGTCGTGACGGCCGCCCTGGCCTCCGCGGCCGTGGGGTGTGCTGCCCCGGGCGGGCTCTCGCAGCTCCACGCCGTGAAGGAGCCGAGCGCGAACCCGCGCGTCGCGTCGGTGGTCGCCGCCCGCCCGCCCGCGCCTGCCGCGCCTGCCGAGCGGCCCATCGCGGTCCGTTCCACCGAGGCGCGTGTCGTCACGGTCGAGACGCGCCTCGCCGCGGCCGCGTGGCGCTCCTTCGCCGAAGACGTCGACAGCGAGATCCTCGCGAACACCGCGCGCTGCCCGATGGAGATGGCGCTCGTCGACGGCCGCGTCTGCGTCGATCGCTGGGAGGCGTCGCTCGTCGAGCGTGGCCCGAGCGGCGAGGTGCACGCGTGGTCGCCGTTCTACCCCGTGGATGGGCACGAGGCGGCCGTGCGCGCGGTGTCCCGGCCGGGCGTGATCCCCCAGGGCTACATCAGCGGAGAGCAAGCGCAGCGCGCCTGCCAGGCCTCGGGCAAACGGCTCTGCGCGGCCGACGAGTGGGAGCGCGCCTGCCGCGGCCCGAAGCACACCCGCTTTCCCTACGGCGACGAGCGCAAGAGCCGCGTCTGCAACGACGACATCCGCAGCGCGCATCCCGTCATCGAGGTGGCCTTGCGCCTCGGCATCCCCGACGAACGTCGCTGGAGCGAGGGGATGAACCAGCCGCTCATCAACCAGCTCCCGGACTCGCTCTTCGAGACCGGCATGCGCGCCGAGTGCACGAACGAGTACGGCGTCTTCGACATGGTCGGCAACCTGCACGAGTGGATCGAGGATCGCGACGGCACGTTCCGCGGCGGCTTCTACATGGACACGTCGCTGAACGGCGACGGCTGCTCCTACCAGACCACCGCCCACGACTTCCGCTACCACGATTACTCCACGGGCTTCCGCTGCTGCATGGATCCCGATCGAGTCGAGTGAGATGTTTCGAACGACGATGGGCCCCTGGTCCCCGACGGCCTGCGCGCTCATGCTCGCGCTGTCGCTCCTCCCGAGCTGTTCCAAGAAAAAGGAAGAGGCTCCGATCGCGCCGCCGCCGCCTCCACGCGGGGCTGCCTCGCTCGATCAGCTCTCCACCGGCCTCGGCACCGCCAAGGGCCTCGACGCGAGCCTCGCGCCGCCGTCGATGAAGTTCGATCACGTGCTCGTGCTCGACGACAAGCGGGCCATCCTGGCCGGCGGCGTCCCTGGCAGCGTGGCGATCGCGCTCATGACCGTGGACGCGGGCAAGACGTGGAAGGCCTTCCGCACGGACCGCGACACCTGGTCGAGTTACGCCTTCGGGACCGACGGCATGTTCGCGCTCGCCCTCGGCCCGAAGGAGACGACCGCGGAGGCGCCCCCGGCCTTTGGAAAGAAGGCGCCTCCGCCGCCGCCCTTCCAGTTCTTCTTCGCGGGGCTCGACGCGCCCTCGTTCGGCACGGCGACGATGGTCGACCAGCCGCCGCTTGCGCGAAAGCCTGACCCGAAGCAGCCGCTCCCCAAGCCGCGCCTCGCGCTCCTCGACAAGGAGACGGCTTCGCTCGTCGTCGAGCCTACCGCCAAAAAGTTCGTCGCGCGGTACGTCACGCCGCCTGGCACCGACGCGCCGGCCGAGGTCGTGTTGCCCAAGCTCGAGACCTTCGCCACGGGGCCCGTCGGAAGGCCGCCGCGGCTCTTCTCCGTGAAGGGACGGGAGCTGCTCTCGCGCAAGTGGCCTGCGCCCGGCCAGCCCATCGGCGAGCCCGAATACGTGGACGCGGTGAAAACGACGACGACGCTCGTGAGCGAACTCTCCGCGTCTTCGGCGTGCGATGTCGGTTCGATGTCGTACCAGGCGATCACGCAACCGCCGACGAAGCAGAATCCGAACAAGAACTACTACCTCGTGGTGACGCCCGATCGGCTCACGCTGGTCCCGCGTCCGGTCGAGGCGCTCGCCGGCGCGGCTATCGGGTGCAACGACACGAAGTTCGTCGTCGAGGCGCCTGATGCCGACAAGCAGAGCATAACGCTCTTGTTGTGTGACCTGGAAGGCAAGTGCACGACCCCAACGCGCCCCGTATTCAAGCCGTGGATCGAGAAACACGAGCGGGAGATCGTCGCGGTACCGACGTCGACGGGCGCGGCCGCCGTGATGGGCGCGCAGGCCGGTGAGCGCTGGGGCCTCTACTACGCGCAGTCGACGGACGGCGGGAAGTTTTACGAGCGCGCGCGCATCATCGGCGAAGGGACCGGCGCGCGCGGGCGCGTCGACTTCGGCGCGCTCGTTTCGTTCGGGAAGCGCACGTTGCTCATCGTGTCCGCCGATGTAACGGGTACTTCGAGGCGCGGCTTCTACGTGCTCGTATCCGACGACGACGGCGCGACGTGGAACCCGCCGTAAAACGTTCGTCGCACGATTCCCGCGCCTGCATCCCCGCTCCCTCACGCGCGACGGCGTTTGAAGATGAAACGCGCGCGGGCGTGCGTCGTTCAAAATTGAAAGGTTCGACCGTTATCGGTCTGTAAAAAGGCGTCGAACGCGTGACGCCCGCGTCGTTTTGGCGACGCGCATAACGACGAGCGCGTGTCCGCGCAGCGCGGCATGACGTGCAACCCACGGACTCGCTGGCCGGGTTCGTCCGAGCAAGCGGCGTGGAAGTGGCCTCGGTCCGAAAGGACATACCGTCTGCGCGCGCCAGCGTTTTGCCCGACACACGCCTGCCCGTCGTGCTGGGTTTGGCCGCCGACCACCAATCGAACGGGCGACGCGATCCAGCGCGAAAAACGTTTTGGACGTCGCGGCCTCCGGGGGGGCGACGCGTCATTCGGGCGTCACCGCGGGGTCGGCCATAACGATCGATCGTGGGCAACCGCTCCGGTCGAGCAGAGCCGGAGGGCGCGTGATGTCGGCGACGTCGTTTTGACTTCGTCCGGACGACCGATCGACCCTTCGAAACGACCGCGCGGCCCGAATCGAGGGCGGGGAGTCCTCTCCACCACCTTCGCGTCGGGCCGCCACGTTGCTAGCAGGACGTCGATAAAGTTGCTTCGCGCCCTGCTGGCAGGTTGTTGATCAGTCGCGACTCACTTCGCCGCGGGCGCCGCCGCAGGGGCCGCCGCGCGCTTACGCGTGACCTTCGCCGCGGGGGCCGCCTTCTTCGCGGGGGCGCCGGCCGTCGAGGGGCCGCTCGCCGTCTTGCGCGCGTTCAGGCTCGCCTGCTCCGCCGTCTTGAGGTCGGCCGCATAACGGGCGAAACGACGATCACCACCCTGGAAGATGCGCTTCGCGAGCTTCAGCTCCTTGAGCGCCGCCGCCGCCCGCGTCTGCGGAATGCCGGCCTGGCGGGCCACGTCGCTCGCGCTCACGCCGTTCGACGCCTTCACGATGCGCTCCACCGAATTGAGGACCTCTTGCCGCTCCGCGGAGAGGGCCGCCGTCTTCTTCGGACGGCCGGGCTTGCGCTTCGCGGGCGCCGCCGGAGCCGCCGCGCGGCCACGCTTCGCGGGAGCGGGGGCTTCCGGCACAACCGCGAGCGCCTGCGGCACGCGCGCCGGACGACCGCGACCCCGGGTCGCAGCCGCAGCCACGAGCGGAGCCGCCGCCGGAGCGGAGGCAACAGCCTGGCCGAGTTTATCCTTGACCAGTGCGAGAATCGCCGAGTCGGGCATCTTCCGCACAAGTTCCACAATCTGCTGCTCGAAAGCGTCGGTTGCCATGTCTTCTCCCTCGCCGAATCCCGCTCGGCGGATGGTTACGACTATGCCTTTGGTGACGGTCGGGTCAAGCGAATAAAGTGGCAGGACGGTCCTTTCGTTCATTTTTTGGTTCGGCCCGCGCGAGGCTCCCTGGGTTTTGCCTCCACCGCCGCCCGGTAGCGCCGGACGTTTACCGGACCGACCGACCGCTCGAAATCCCCCGAGAGACTGCGCGATGCTCGCATTGTCCAGTCAGGCCCTCTCGTTTGGCGCGCGCGGGCTGCCAGTCGATCCTGGCTTTGCGACCCGGGCTTTGCCGTGCGTGCTGCCGTGTCTTCCCGGATTGGGGGCGGGGCTCTCCCTAAAGACCGGCCCCGACGTCCCCTCATTGCTGCACCTGCACTACGCAGCCCATGCTCGGCGGTGGCACCGGGATAGCCACGAGGACGACCTCGAGCCCTTCGTCGTTGACGAGGCATGCCTCACGACGCGTCCGTGACGATTTGTGTCCGGCTCGCGCGCGTGCCCACGCCCGAGGCCTGAGCGGCGATAGCGGCGCGTCCGGCGCCCATGAAGCCAAGCGGTTCGCCGCAAAGCCGCAGCACGTTGCGCCACGAAACCGACGAGGAGCAGGCGCCCGGGACTTCGGGCTTCCGCCGCGGCTCGTTCTCGCGCTCTATATTATAAGGAGAGGAGGCGCGCCGAGGCAGCCTTCCGGCCGTGCAGCGACGGCCCTCACGAAGCAAGCCGGCGCGCGGTCGACGTTGTCTCCTTTTCGAGGAGCCCGGCTCCACCGAAGTCACGATGGTGCGCCGATCGAGATGAAGAGGAGATGGAGACGAGATGTAGAGAGATGAAGAGGCGCGCGTATCGACGCGGGAGCGCCCCCCGAGGGAGGGCGCGTCGATGTCACTCCGGGTCGATGCGGTACAGCTTGCCGGGTGTCCCGCCCTGGCTGTTGTCCACGATGACGTAGAGCTCGCCCGCGGTGTCCTCGCCGAACGAAGTGATGCCTGCGCTCAGCGCCGTGCTTTCGAGATCGGCCGAAATCTCCCCTTCGGCGATGACGTTGCCCTTCGACCACGCGAGCGTGTAGAAGCGCTTCGAGCAATAGTCGGCGTAGAGGTACGTCCCGACGAGCCCCGGCATCTTCGACCCGCGGTAGACGTATCCGCCCGTCACCGAGCAGTCGCCGAGGCCGCTTGCATGGATGTACTCCGTGACCGGCAACGTGAGGCCCGTCTTGTCGCAGTTGGCTGCCGGGTCGAAGCAGTGCGTGCCTTCCATGGTGTTCCAGCCATAGTTTTTGTTGCCTTCACCCGGCGGCTCGACGTTGATTTCTTCGACCACGTTCTGGCCGACGTCGGCGATGTAGAGATCGCCGGTGCATCGATCGAAGCTGAAGCGCCAGGGGTTGCGCAGGCCCCAGTCCCAGATGTCCTTGTCGCCGTCGTTGAGGTTTCCCGGCGGCGGCGTCGGGTAGTTATCGACATCGATGCGGAGGATCTTGCCGAGCTTGGCGTTGATGTCCTGCCCGTTGTCGTCCGGATCGCCGCCACCGCCGCCGTCGCCCGTGCCCACGTAGAGGTAACCGTCGGGCCCGAACGCGAGCATGCCGCCGTTGTGGTTGCTGTAGCCCGGGTGCGGGATGGTGAGAATCACCTTGCCCGAACCCTGGACCGCCACGTCGGGCGAGGCGCCACGCGCGTACTCGGCGACGGCGATCGCGCCGCTCGGGTTCGCCTTCTGCGTGTAGTAGACGAAGAATCGGCCATTCTGGGCGTAGTCCGGGTGGAACGCGAGGCCGAGCAAGCCGCGCTCATTGGCCTGCCCCTCGACGATCGCGCTGATGTCGAGGAAGGGCTCCGGCGCGAGATTGCCGCCGTTCACGACGCGGATGCGCCCCGGCTTCTCCAGCAAGAAGAGGCGGCTGGTATCGCCCGGCGCGCCCGTCACGTAGGTGGGGCGGTCGAGGCCCGTCACGAGCTCGGTGAGCTTCAGCTTGGGCAAGGGGTCGGCCGTGCCGGGCGCGCATGCCTGCATGCCGCCGCCGTTGCCGCCCGCGCCGCCCATGCCGCCGTCGCCGCCCGCGCCGCCCTCGCCGCCCATGCCGCCCATTCCGCCGGCTGCGCCCGCGCCCCCGTCACCGCCGGTGCCTCCGCTGCCGCCCTTGCCGTCGTCGCCGCAGCCGACGGCTGTCAGCGCGGTGGTGGCCGCGCCGACGAAGAAGAGAAATGCAAACCTGGTCCCGTTCGACTTCAAGAAATCCATGTCCACAACGTACGCGGATCGACCCGCGACGTCGATCCCTTCGCTGGAAATGGCCGGTGGACGGTCTCCGTGGAAGCGGCCATCGGGACGAAACATTGCGACATCGCGGTGGATGACTACGTTTCGTCGGACCGGTTCTTCACCCGCACATCATCCAGGGAGTGAACAGCATGAACTCGTGGGACTACAGGGAGCAACCGTGGGGCGCGCAAGGCCTCACCCGTGGCGCGAGCCGCGTGGCCTTCCTGAAACGCGTCTACGGCCTCTTCACGGCGAGCGTCGTGTTTTCCGCCGCCGGCGCGCTTTTGGCCCTCCGCGGGGGTCTTTCCGCTTCGCAGGCGTTCGTGAGCGTCGGCGGTTCACGCGTGGCCGTGCCGCCGCTCGTCGCGTTCTTCGGGGAGCACTACATCATCGGCATGCTCGTCATGCTCGGCGCCGTCTTCGGCGCTTCGATGGTGCGACACATGAAGGGCATCAACGTGGTCGCGCTTTTTGGTATGGCGACCGTGATCGGCGTGGTCCTCGCGCCGTCGCTCTTCTACGCGACGCTCGCCGCGGGGATCGGCAAGACGCTCTCTTCGTCCCCCATTCGCGACGCGTTTTTGCTCTCCGTGGGTGGTTTCGGCGGGCTCACGGCGTATGCGCTTACCACGAAGAAGGACTTTTCGTTCCTCGGCGGCGCGCTCACGATGGGCCTCTTTGTGGTCATCGGCGCGGGGCTTCTGAACATCTTCCTCGGCAGCGCGGTCTTTGGCCTCGCCATCGCGAGCGTGTCCGTGCTGCTCTTCGGCGCATACGTCCTCTACGATACGTCGCGCCTGCTCCAGGCCGGGGAAGACGACGCGGTGGGCGCCGCGATCCAGCTCTATTTGGACTTCCTGAACATCTTCCTCGCCCTCCTGCGCATCCTCTCGTCGCGCCGCGGAGATTGACGCGCGGCAGGAGACGCGCGAAGCACCTCGGCGCCCGCACCCCTTCGCGGGCGCCGAATCCCCGATGCGACACTGCGTTTCCACGGCCCTCTCCTTGATCGCCTGCCTTTCCCTCGCCGCTTGTGAAAAAAGCGGGAACGAGGGGGGATCGCCGCCTGCTTCCTCCATCGCCCCCGCGCCGGCCGTTCCGTCCGGAAAAACCGCCGAGGTCGCGCCGAGCGCCGCCGCGCCGAGCCCGAGCGCTTCGGCCGCCGCGCCCGCCGAGCCGCCTGGGCTCGTGGGGACGTGGGAAGGCCGCTACGACGCAAAAAAGGGCGAGGTGGAGATGCCGCCCAAAGTGAAGGACAAGGTCCGCACGAAGGACGACGGCAAGGCGGCGATGGGACCGGGGACGCTCTCCATCACCATCGGCCCGGACGGGGAGCTGAAAGGAAAAACCTCGGGCGCGCTCGGCGCCGCGGCGCTGAGCGGCAAAGTCGAGGGCGACGAGGTGCGCGCGACGTTCTTCCCGGACGACGCGGTTTCGAAAGAAGCGATGTTCGGCATCGTCCAGGGCAAGCGCAAAGATGACAAGATCGTCGGGCGCATCCGCGTGGCGAGCGGGGATGCGTCGGTCGTGCGCGAGGCCGAAATCGAGCTGAAGAAGAAGGACTAGAGCGCCGAACGGTTCGGCGCTCTGCGCGATCGCAAAGCGAACTCGCCTCGGGGGGTGAATCGTCCGGGCTTTGCCCGGGCGAGAGGGGGACGCGAGGCGTCCCCCTCGGGACGACGGCCCGCGTTATCGCGAAGACGCCGCGAGGGCCGAGTGCGGCGCGCCGGGCTGTTCGAGCACGGTCCACACCTTCGCTTCGATGAAGACGCGCACGAGGTCGGCGTCGACGTGCTGGTCTTTGACCTCGAAGCCGAGGATGTCGAGCGCGCGGTCGACGGGCACGGCCTTCTTGTAGGGCCTGTCGCTCGCGGTGAGCGCGTCGAAGATGTCGCTGACGCTCATCATCTTGGATTGCAGCGGGATTTCCTCGGCGCGCAGTCGGTGCGGATACCCCGTGCCGTTGAGGCGCTCGTGATGCGAGCCGGCGATGACGGCGACGCGGCGGAACTGTTTGCCCCAGGGGATCTGCGAAAGGAACTGGTAGGTGTGGACCACGTGGTTGCGGATTTCTTCGATCTCCGCGGGCGTGAGTGATCCTCGCGCCACCGACAAACACGCGACCTCTTCGGCGCGCAGGAGCGGCACGACGTCGCCCGAGAAGTCGGTGAACGTCTCGCGCGCGATGGCCTCGATGCGCGCGAAATCGCCGCCTTTGAGGACCGAGGGTTCGTTCGCGGCGACGATGGCCGTATACGCGGCTTCGAGCTCGGCCTTGCGCGCCGATAACTCCTGATCGAGCGCGGCGAGCTCGTCGGCGCGCGCGCCGCGTTGCACGAGCCGGAGCTTGCGTTCGAGGATCTCCACCTCGTACGAGCGCGAGGCGATCTCGATGCGATGGCGGATGATGGCGAGCTCGTGGGGATAGAGCTTCTTCGCCTTCACGAGCACCTGCTCGCGGACGCCGATCTTGCCGAAATCGTGTAGCAGCGAGGCGTACTCGAGCTCGCGCAGATCGTCCTTCGTCCATGTGACGCCGCGATAGGGCCCGGCCTTGTCGCGCTCGAGCGCGCGCGCGAGCCCCACCGTGAGGAGCGCGACGCGGCGCGAGTGACCACTCGTCGTCGGATCCCGCTGCTCGATGGCCTCGACGCTGGCGCGCACGAACCCTTCGAGCATGTGGTGGATCTCGGTATAAAGCACCGCGTTTTCCAGCGCGATGCCGGCCTGCGATCCGAGCGTGCCGACGAGCTCTTCGCTGCGCGCGTCGAAGGGGACGACTTGGTCTTCGACGTCCTCCTCGGAAAGCAGCTTGCGGTCGGCCGCTCGTTTCTTGTTGATGAGCTGGATGACGCCGATGACCTCGCCTTTGCGCGAGAGCAGCGGCATGCACAGCATCGACTTCGTGCGATAGCCGATCTTCGCGTCGAACGATCGATCGAAGCCGTACGGCGATACCGCGGGCAGGTCGTAGACGTCGGCGATGTTGATCGGCCGTTTGTGGAGCGCGACGTACCCCGACATCGATCGGGGGCTCACGGGCAGGGTGAACTCGCGCGCGTCGAAGGGGACGGAGTCGTTTTGCGAGAGCTTGAAGCGCAGGGTGCGGCGTAGCGGATCCGGGTCGTCGCCTTCGACGACGTAGATGCTCCCGGCGTCGGCGCCCGTGATGAAGCGGCTCTTCTCCAGGATGAGCGAGAGCAGTTTGTCGAGCTCGCGCTCGGTGGTGATGGCCTTGGCAATCTCGATGAGCTCGCCGAGCTCGTAACGATAGCGGTTCAGCCATTTGCCGCGCGCCTCGGCGCGGGCCTTCGACTCGAGCAGCTCGCAGACGTTGTGGATGGCGACGTAGAGCTCGTCGGCGCTCGGATCGGGGCTACAGAGCGCGCCGAGGCCGCGGTTCAAAGCGCCCGCCACGTCGCTCACGGCGGGGCTGCCGACGAGGACGAGCATGGCCTCGCCCGAGGCGAGCTTGTGCGCGAAGGGGCGGAGCACCTCGCGGCCGCGATCCCAGAGCGAGCCGGGCGCGAGCACCGCGAAGAGCCTGTCGCTCCGCACCGTGACGAGCAATGGATGCGGCCGGACGACGGTGCGATCGGAGAGGCGCGCGTCCGACACGAGGCGCGCCTCGATGAGGTTCATCGTGGTCAGCGCGTCGCGGCCGGATCGCGCCGAGCTCCGGGCGGCGTCGTTCGCCCCGTCGAGGAAAAGGCTCACGAGGCCGCCCCTTTTTCGCGAGGTTCGTCCGCGGGATCGGGGTTCGTCGGGGTCGATTGCGCCGCAGCCGGTCCGTCGCGCCGATCTCGCTCGCGTTCTTTTTCTGCGCGCCGGGCCGCGACCTCCTGATCACGTTTCTCGTAGGCGACGATGATGCGCTGCACGAGCGGGTGGCGGACCACGTCGACCTCGGTGAAGTGACATATCGCGATGCCATCGATCCCCGCGAGCAGCTCCCGCGCTTCGGCGAGGCCGCTGCGGGCGCCGTGCGGCAGATCGACCTGCGTGACGTCGCCCGTGACGACCGCGCGCGACGAGTAACCGAGGCGGGTCAGGAACATGCGCATCTGATCACTCGTCGCGTTCTGCGCTTCGTCGAGGATGACGAAGGAATCGTTCAGCGTGCGGCCACGCATGAACGCGAGCGGCGCGACCTCGATCTGCCCGCGCGAGACGAGTCCGGAGGCTTTGTCGGCATCCATCATGTCGTGCAAAGCATCATAGAGCGGACGGAGGTACGGGTTTACTTTCTCCGCGAGGTCGCCCGGCAGAAACCCGAGCCGCTCGCCCGCTTCGACGGCGGGCCGCGTGAGGATGATGCGTTTCACTCGCCGTTCGAGGAGCGCGTGCACCGCCATGGCCATGGCGAGGTACGTCTTGCCCGTACCGGCCGGCCCTATGCCGAACGTCATGTCGTGCGTACGGATCGCCTGGATGTATCGCTTTTGCGCGATCGTCTTGGCGGTGACGGGCCTGCGCCGCGCGGTCACGAGCACGACGTCTTCGAAGAGCTCGCGCAGCGTGAGCGCGGGGTCGTCGTGGAGGGCTTGCACGGCGCGCACGTAATCTTGCGCGTCGAGCACGGCGCCGCCGCGCAGGAGCTGGGCTGCCTCGGCGAGGAATCGCTCGGCGAGCGCGACTGCGTCGGCGTCGCCGGCGAGGCGAATGATGTTGCCCCGCATGCTCGCGTCGATGCCGAGGGTTCTCGCCACGGACTTCAGGTGTTCACTCGCAGGACCGGCGAGCGAGACGAGCGTGGCGTTGTCGAGCACCTCGACGTCTGCCGTGATCCGAATGGGCGTGCTGCTGCTCATGGTTGGAACCGTCGCTTCCTCCGTGCGACCCGGACCGCGCGTGGCTTGACCGTCCGCGCGTCGCATGCGAGCGTCGTGCCCGCCTGTCGGGCGCGAAGCCGGAAACATTCGCGAATGCTGCATAGGAAAAGCCGGGACACGAAGCGCCTCGAAGGAGGCCTCCGCGGGAGCATAGCCAAGGCGGTGCTCTCCGGCGCGCTCGCGTGTGTTTTTTCTGTCCCCGCGGCGCTCGCGCAAGTCCCGCCGGCGCCGCCTGGTCCCGGCCCCAAGCCAGCAGGGGAAGGAAAAACCCAGGCCGATCCGGCGGCGCCCAAGCCCACGGGGAGCGTGCCGCGGCCCTTCGTGCGGCCGAACGCGTTGATTCCAGCGCCGCAGCCCGCCGGCCCTCCGCCGCCGCCGCCCGCCGGCAAAACACCACCTGCGATCACGCCGCCGCCCGCGCCCGTGCAGCCGTTTCCGATCGAGGTCGACGTGCCGACGCGCACGGAGCCGCGGATGGCGCTGGCCGGTTTTCAAGGCGGAATTTTCCTTCGGGATCCCTCGGACGACATCCGTGTGTATGTCCGGGGCCGCCTGCACCTCGATTTCCATTCCTTCCTCGGGGGTGGCGCAGCCGACTTGCCCGCCGCGGAGGGCGGCGCGCTGCTCGCGCCTCGTTTTTTTGCACGCCGCGCGCGTATCGAGCTCGCCGCCGACCTCTTCCGTCGATGGTTTGCCCTGGTCGGGGTGGATTTCGGCGGGCAGCCCATAACGAACCCGATGGGCGACGCGCAGCCGCCCACGTTGCCGCCCGGACAAGCGCCGCTCCAGGCGTGGACGCGCTTCGCGCCGCCGCAGTCCGTCGGGCCGTCGGCGCAGCTCGCGAACGTGTACATCGACTACACGCTCCTCCGTCAGTTTCACGTGATGCTCGGGCAACACCAGGCGCCGTTTTCCCTGGAGAACCGCACGGGCAACGATCAGCACCCGTGGATGGAGCGCGTGCTGCCGATTCGAGCGTTCGTCCAGCCGAACGGCAAGGAAATCGGCATGACGATCTGGGGCGACATCAACGAGGCGCAAACCCTGAGCTACGAGCTCGGCCTCTTCGTCGGTGACGGACCGAATCGACCGCAGGTCGACAGCTACCCCGATTTCATCGGCCGCATCGTGGTGCGCCCGTTCGCCCGGGGCACGCCGGTCGGGAAGGAGGAGGCGCCTTCGGGTTTGTCGAAGTCGTTCTCCCGCGCGCACCTCGGCGTGAGCATGCAACGGGGCGCGCGCGACCCGGCGTTCGTCGTGTACGACTATCCGGCGATCACGACGGCGCAGGGGTTCGCATTGTGGGATCCGCGGTACGTCGACGCGCGCGGCAGGCTCGTGCGGGTGCTGCCGTCGGGCGCGCAAAACCGCATCGGAGGTGAGCTACGCGTGCCGATCGATCGGTACGAGCTGCGCGCCGAAGCGTACTGGGTCGACAACGGGACACGCGAGGCGATCGACGGGCTCGCGTTCGAACACACCGCGCGGCTTGGAAATGTCGAGGGCGTGGGCTGGTACGTGCATGCCTCGGCGTGGCCTGTCGGCGATGCGTTCGTGAACGGGGAGCCGGGTTTTTCCCGGCCACCCAGGCTCGAACTGTCCGGTGCGACGCCCAAAAAGAGCTACGACGATCGGCGCGGCCTCGAAGTGATGGCGATCGCGGCGGGTGTACAGGCGCGATACGACGGCGCCGCGCGCGACGGCGACTACGACGCGGCGACGCCGGGCGCTCCGGGGCGGACGTCGAAGATCTCGGTCGTGCAGCTCGGCCTCGGCGCGACGTACTGGCACACGCGGTTCGTCCGGGTGTCGGTGAACTGGCTCGCCTACCACACGCCGGGGAGCGGCGCGGGGGAGAACCTCGCGCTCGTCCCGGGGAATTTGCTGCGGGACGCGGAGAACCCCGCGCGATCCGCGGCGTGGATGCACGAACTCGGCGCGCGCGCGGCCGTGAACTTCTGAGGCGAACCGGTCGCACAACAATTTTGGCCCAGCCCCACGCCGCGCGTTAAGGCCCGAGGAGCCAATGCGTCAGTGGATCGCCATCGGTGCCGCCGTGGGCCTCGTCGCCGTCACGCTTCCCATGCTGCGCAAGCATGACGTGGAGCTCGCGGGCCTCCTCGCAAAAAGCAAAATCGAATCGAACGGAGGGCCCGTCGTCACGCGGGAAGTGACGCCACCACCCCTGACGGACATCGACCTGACGCGGATCGACGATCGCGGAAACATCGCGATCGCCCCCGCCCACGGCAATCGCAGGGCCGAGCTCACCGTGGTGCCGAAGTACCAGCGCGCCGCGGTGGCGCTCTTGCGCGGCGGGCACGTGCCCGAGGGCGCCGTCGTGATGACCGACATCAAGACGGGTCGGGTGCTCGCGTGGGCGAGCTACGTGGATCAAGGCGCGATGCACGACGTCGCGGCGGAGGCTTCGGCGCCTTCGGCGAGCGTGTTCAAGATCGTGACCGCGACGGCGCTCGTGGAGCACGCCGGGCTCGGGCCGAACACGAAGCAGTGTTACTCGGGCGGCGAGCACGCGATCACCGCGAAGGACATGGTCGACAACAAGAAGCGCGACAAGTGGTGCGCCACGCTCGCGCAGGCGATGGGCCGCAGCTTGA
Source organism: Polyangium fumosum (assembly GCF_005144585.1). Classification (GTDB taxonomy): domain Bacteria; phylum Myxococcota_A; class Polyangia; order Polyangiales; family Polyangiaceae; genus Polyangium; species Polyangium fumosum. The sequence goes on from NZ_SSMQ01000049.1 coordinate 18,433, forward strand.
ACACGGTGTTCGCGCGGCTCGCGGCCAAGAACCTCGATCGCAACGAGCTCGAAGGGACGGCGCAAAAGCTCGGCTGGGGGCAGGACATCCCGTTCGACGTGAAGCTCGCGCAGAGCACGATCACGCTGCCCGAGGATGACCTCGGCTTCGCCCGCACGGCCGCTGGCTTCTGGAACACGACGCTCTCGCCGTTCCAGGGCGCGAACCTGGCGACGACGATCGCGAACGGCGGCGAGATGGTGCGCCTGTCGATCGTGGCGAACGTGAAGGACGAGGACGGCGAGATCTACAAGGGCCCCACGGTCCGTATGCCCCTCAAGCGCGTGATGAACGAGCAGACGGCCCGCGCGATCACGTCGATGATGGAAGAGACCGTCGACTCGGGGACGAGCTACAAGTCGTTCCACGATCGCGCCGGCAGGGCCTATCTGCCGGACATTCGCATCGCGGGGAAGACCGGCACGCTGACGAAGCCGACGCCCGAGGGCCCGTTCTACACGTGGTGGGTGGGCTTCGCGCCGAGCGACAAACCCGAGGTCGCGCTCTCGGTGCTCGTGGCGAACGGCGCGAAATGGCGCGTGAAGGCGACGCACGTGGCCTCCGACATGCTTCGCGTGTACTTCGCGGACAAGAATGCGCCGGGTGTGCGGAGCCCCTTCGATTCCGGGTCCGTGGCGCGGCGCGACTAAAACTCGGTGCGGGGGACGTCGCGGTCCTCGAAGCAGCCGCGGCAGCGCGCCTCGTAGCTCTCGGCGCCGCCGACGAGCACCGTGGTGGCCTTGGGGATGAGCCGCTGCGAGCGGCTCGCAGGACCGCCGCAAACGGCGCAGACGGCGTGCACCTTCGTGACCTCCTCGGCGATGGCCATGAGCTCGGGCATCGGCGGGAAGGGGCGGCCGAGATAGTCCTGGTCGAGGCCGGCCGCGATGACGCGCAGGCCACGATTGGCGAGTTTGTCGCAGACCTCGATGATGCCCCGATCGAAGAACTGCGCCTCGTCGATGGCGACGACGTCGGTCTCGTCGAGGACGCGCTCCTCGATGCTCGCGCTCGTGCCGACGGCGACGGCCTCGACGCTCACGGCCTCGTGGCTGACGATGCGGTGCGCGTCATAGCGATCGTCGATGCGAGGCTTGAACGCCTGCACGCGCTGGCGAGCGAGGATGGCGCGCTTGATGCGCCGGATGAGTTCCTCGGTTTTTCCACTGAACATCGAGCCCGTGATGACTTCGACGGACCCGGTCGGACGAGCAGGTACCCCGCGCACGGGCGGAGACAGACCGCGGACGGCGGAAAGAGGCAAGGGGAAACGGCAGGCACGGGGGAGACGTGCCGCCGGGCCCCGCGTATGACGCGCCTCGGAATGGCTAGGATCTCGGGGAATTTCGGAGGTTTGTGGGAGCCTGGTCGCTCGATGAAAACCCTCCCGAGGCGAAGCACGCGTCGCGTCGTTGGCGGATTTGCAAAGACGCGCGCTGGACGGAAGCGCGGAAATCAGGCGACGCCTTTGTGCAGCTTGTGCCCGGCTCGCGAGTGCATGCTAGGATGGCTGCTGTGCAAGTTGTGCTCCGCAAGCTCGGCCGTGGCTCCCGCGCCGTCGTCGGTCGACTGGTACGTGCTCCGCGGAAAGGCTCCGTCGTCGTGATCGAGTTTTCCGACGGGATGCACGAATACGTGACGACGCCGGTCAAGCGGGTCCTCCGGCTCGCGGGGCGGGAAGTTTTCTACATCGAGACGGTGAACTCCCGGTATCGCCTCGAGGTCCGCGGCCGTGAGGTCGCCCTCGACGGAGCGGTCGGCGGGAGCTGACGAGCCCACCTCGATCGCTACCCAAATCCTTGCGGGCGGGCCCCTTCTTGGGCAGATTTGCCGCCCGTTTTTCAGACCGAACGACGGGGCCTCCGCAGCCGTGGCTGCGCAGAGGCCCAACGATCCCCCGAGGAGTCACACGCGATGGGTTACCGTGATCGCCGCAGCTCAATCAAGATGAGGCGCCGCAAGGCACAGGCGAAGAAGAAGGCGCGCGCCAAGGCCCCGAAGGTCGAGCAGACCACGCAGGAGACCGCAGCGCCGAAGAAGTCGCGCAAGGCCGCGGCGGCGCCTGCGGCGAGCTGAGCGGATCGACTCCCTCACTCTCTGACCGACTCTCTCACCCCCACCCCCTCTCCCCTGCGGGAGAGGGGAGGGTGAGGAGAGGACCTCAAAGGTTCTACAAACCGTCCTTTGCGCTGCCGGTCTCGCCTTCGGGCGTGTCCGTGTCCGCGGGACGATCGAGGAGCGCCGTGTCGCCCGAGGCGCACTCCTCCGTGGCGACGTGCCAGCCGCTCGCGTTGCGCCACTTCTGGACGAGCTCGGTCGTGCGCAGCTCGGCTTCGTCGGGGCGTTGCCACTCGACACGCACGTGCACCTCGGCTTCGTCGCGCGTCTTCATGCGGACGTCCGCGAGCTCGAGATCGAGGACGCGCACGCGGTCGCGCCAGGACGCATGGCGCTTCGCCCACGCGTCGCGCGCCGAGGCCGCGACGTGCTCCCGCGCGAGATCCATGCGCCCGAAGCGCAGCGCGGTGTTGTGGTCGTACGCGGCGTCCATGAGTTTGTCCGTCGGCGTATTGGGCATGACGCAGCCGAGCGGGGCGAGCGCGAGGAGGAGGAGGGCGAGGGGGCGGCGCACGTGCCGAAGAGACGCCTTGCGCGAGGATCGGGGCAAGTTCTTGGCCTTTCTCGTCAGAACGCGCTCGAAGCGACGAAGTACGCCTGGCCGCCCGGGATCGCCTTCCCGCTGAAGCCATAGGCGTAGCCGAGGCGGAGCTGCGTGTTGAGGTAGTAGCCGAGCGAGAGGCCGAGCCAGAGCTCGGCGCCGACCGAGGTGTGGAGCTTGGGCGCGTCGATGAGCGCGCCGTTCGAGAGGAACGAGACGTCGTCGCGCGTGAGCTTGTCGAAGGCGCCGCCGTAGTCGACGAAGACGTTGCCGTCGAGGCGGCGGATGAAGAAGGGGAGCGTGGACAAACCCCAGTCGGGCTTGACGATCGGGAAGCGGTACTCGGCGTTCGAAAGGACGTACGCGCGGCCCGACGCGCTCCCAGGCGCATACCCGCGCAGGACGAAGGAGCCGTCGTAGATGCCCGTCGTGACGGTGTCGACGATGCTCACGTTGTCGAGGTCGTAGCCGCCGACGAAGAAGAAGCCGTCGCGCGGGTAGCTGCCCGCGGCGATGCCACCCGCGACGCGCAAGGCGAGCGTGTGGAGGCCACGCCAGGGCATGGGGATGTAGCCCGCGATGGAGGTCTCGGCGGTCTGCAGGGTGAAGTCGCTGCCCGTCATGGGGCCCGCGTACTCGACGGCGAGGCGCATGGAGTAGCCACGGATCGAGCCCGCGGCGTCGAGCGAGCCTTCGACGTTGGAGAACGAGTACGCGGCGCGGACGGTGCCGATCGTGCCGCCGATGGGGAGGCGCGTGCGCGTGGCGTAGGGGTCGGGCTGGGTTTGTCCGGGGAGGTCGCCGCGGAAGCCGGTGAACGAGTAGGAGAAGCTCACGCTCTGATCGGTGAACTCGCCGGGCATCCGGTAGACCATGCTCGACGAGAGGCCGATGCCGCGCTCGTCGTAGGGGATGTCGCGGCCGTTGCTGCGGTAGCCCTGGTAGCGCGGGGAGACGGCGTAGAAGAAGCGGAGGCTGAGATCGACGGGGAGCCTGCGGTAGGAGTAGTCGAGGTTCACGCGCGGCGCGGGCGCGGCGAAGTCGGCGATCATCTCCGCCTGGAACTCGTGAAAGCCCGCGACGTCGGCGCCGAACGTGGAGAGCGTGAGCGCGTTCTGGCTGTAGTTGCCGGGGCCAAAGGCGACGCCGTAGTTGCGCGGCGCGAGCGTGGAGAGCGCCTGGTACGGGACCTTGCGCATGAGGACACGCTCGGGCTCGGGCGGCGGATCGGGGCGATCGGTCGGCGCAGGCGGCGCGTCGAGGAAACGCGCCGGGTCGAGCGGCATCGCGTAGAGGTCGTAGCCCTTCGAGGTGTAGCCGACGTAGACGAGCGTCTTGCCGTCGGGGCTCACCGCGGGCTGGAGCGCGCCGATGCGCACGTTCGTGACTTGCTTGAGCGCGCGGCTCGCGACGTCGTAGGCGTAGATGTTCGGGACGCCGCTGCGATCCGAGGAGAAGTAGAGGGTCTTGCCGTCGCTCGACCAGGTGGGGTTCGCCTCGATCGCGCGGTCGTGCGTGATGTTCTGGAAGGAGCCGGTGGCGACGTCGACGACGCGGATGTCGCGGTAGCCGCCCGTGGTCCACGCGCTGTAGGCGATGGAGCGGCCGTCGGGCGAGAAGCGCGGCGTGTAGGCCTGCTCGAAGCGCGCGCTCGGGACGAGGTCGCGGCGGTTCTGGATGCGGCCCTCGGGGTCGAGGTCGGCGATCTGGAGGAAGGTCGTGCCCTTCGTGTTGACGGTGAACGTGATGCGACGGCCGTCGGAGCTGATGTCGGGCGCGCCGGCGCGCAGGCCCGTGGTGAGGCGATGGCGCGCGGCTTCGTCGCCGCGTGGGGCCGTCTTGCCGTTCTCGACGCGGTAGAGGTCGTCGCGGCGGTAGACGAGCTTGAAGGGGCTGTTGCTCTGGTGGAAGTGATCGCCGGCGGGCGAGAACGCCGAGGGCGAAGCGCCGCGGGTGCGCGCGACGAGCTTCGCGTCGTCCTCGAACGCGTCGTGTCGGGCGCTCAGCCGCGCGCGGTAGATGCCCTCGCGGACGTTGTAGTCGTCGCGGTAGTAGACGAGCTCGTCGGCGTCCGTGGCGCGGGCGTTTCGTGGGACGAACCGCGGGTAGAGGACGTTTCGGCCGTGGCGCGTGAGGCGCACGCCTTCGCGCAGGCCTTTGGCCTCGATGGCGCGCACCTGCGCGGCGTACTTGAGGCGCAGGTGATCCTTGAAGCCTTCGAAAAGCTCCTCGTACGTCCGGCCGGTCGCGCGGCGCATCGAGCGGTTGATGCCCCAGGGGATGACGTTCTGGCCGTAGTCCGCGGCCACGGCCGTCATCGTGTGCCCGCCGTAGACGTCGGTGATCCAGCCGAGGAAACGCGAGCCGTAGAGGTACCAGATGTTGCCCTGCGGCCAGCGCATCGAGGTCGACGACATCTGATCGAGCCGGGCGATGTTGTCGTCGAGCACGTCGGCGCGCAGGAACATGTCGAAGAGCGCCGAGCGCAGGCGGCCCGCGCTCGACTCGCGCGACTCGTACACCGTGGCGAGCCCCTCGATGACCCACCGGGGCTGCACCTGGTTCGGCGCGTAGCTCTTGCCGAGGATCGCGTTGGCGATCGCTGGAATCCCCGAAATGTTGTCGAGGTGCAGGATGTGCGTGTGCTCGTGCGTGATGAGGTCGAAGAGCCAGTCGTCGTAGTCGCCGAGCGGCGAGAGGTCCTCGGGCGAGGTCGCGTAGAGGCGAACCGTGTTGAAGGGCAGCGCCGTGGCCGAGCCGTTCGCCGAGTCGACGTCGTCGGTGATCACGACCTCGGTGATGCTGCGCGGGCGGTTGCCGAGCGCGACGGTGAGGCGCTCGTGGATGGCCTCCGAGAGGCGCGCCACGCGCTCGGCGAGTGGCGTGAGCGTGCTCGGGTGATGCACGCGGAAGTGCGCTGTCTCGATGGTTTGCCAGTCGAGATCCGGGTCTCCGACGGCCTCCGCGGTGCGCGGCACGGCGAGGGCCAGGGAGAGCGCGGCGCCTACGAGGGCCGCGCGGCGCGCGAAAAAAGCTTTCACAGGTCGTCGTAGAACATGGGCTCGCGGTTCCGCGCGTAGCGGTAGACGAGCTGCCTGCCCTCGTTGCCGATCTGGGTGAATCGAGCGCCGAAGCCGGGCTCGGAGGAGCCGCTCGACTCGCGCGTCCACTGCACGACGGCGCGCGCGTAGAACTCGTAGTCGCCGGGGAGCAGGACGCGGAGCTGCACCTCGGCGCCGAGCTTCGGGATGCGGTAGGTCGAAACGAAGATGCCGCCGTGCTCGATGACGTCGTTGCCGGAGAGGCCCTTGTAGAAGTTTGAGGAGCTGTGCGTGCCGAGCTCGACGTCGACGGTGCGCGTGCCGGGCGGAGGCGTGGGCTCCTTGGCCTTCACGGACGCGGGCGCAGGCGTGACCTTGGCGGGCGCGGGCGTGGGCTGCACCTTCGCAGGCGCGGGCGTGGGCGCGGGCTCCTTGGCCTTCACGGGCTGCGGCGCAGGCGTGGCCTTCACCTCGACGACGGGCTGCGGCGCGAGGATCGGCGCGGGCTTGATCTCGGCGACGGGCTGCGGCGCAGGCTCGGGGACGATCTGGAGGACCGGCGCGGGCTTGATGATCTCGACCGGCTGCGGCGCAGGCTCGACCGCGACAGGGTGCGGAGGAGGCTCCGGAGCGGGCTTGGGAGCTTCCGCGGCTTGCAGCGGTTGCGCCGGAGCGGGCTTGGGCGCTTCCGCGGCTTGCAGCGGTTGCGCCGGAGCGGGCTTGGGAGCTTCCGCGGCTTGCAGAGGTTGCGCCGGAAGGGGCTTGGGAGCTTCCGCGGCTTGCAGCGGCTGCGCTGGAGCGGGCTTGGGAGCTTCCGCGGCTTGCGGAGGTTGCGCCGGAAGGGGCTTGGGCGCTTCCGCGGCTTGCGGAGGTTGCGCCGGAGCGGGCTTGGGCGCTTCCACGACGGGTTGGGGCGCAGGCTGCGCAGCGGGCGCGGGCGCGGCGGTTCCCTTGTACTTCGCGAGCGCGTTCACCTTCGCGAGTGACGCGGCGACCGCTTCGAGCACCGTGTCGACGGCGGGGTGATCCACGTCGAGCGCCTGCACGTCCGCGAGGACCTTGCGCACGTTCTTGAGGGCGACGTCGCGGCCGTCGAGCACGGCGCCGTGGCTGCGCTCGATCTTGTGCAAGATGCCCATCGTCTTCGCGATGGGCTCGGCGGCCTCGAGGAGCTCGTCGGGCGCGTCGTCGGCACTCTGCAGGGCACCGAGCGCTTCGGCGAGGGATGCGCGCGCGGTCTTTGCGAGCTGAGCGGGTTCCACGGTCCTCCTCCAAGAAAGCGCGCCTGTCGCGGAGCGCGGCGTCAGCCTAGCAAAGGCTCCGGCGCAAGAAAGAGCCGGGCGAGGGCTTCCGCCTCGACGGGCGCGCCTTCGATCTCACCCCGGACCAGGATCACCGCGCCATCCCCGGTGCGAATCACGGCGTGGCCCCCCTCGGCGTACCCCTCTCCAGGCTCGAGCGCGTCGGGAAACCGAGGCGCTTTGCGGGCCTCGAGCACGGTGACGAGCACGCCCGCGATTTCGGTGAAGGCCCCCGGCGTGGGCGCGAGCGCGCGGATGTGCCGGAGGACGCGGTCGGTGGGCCAGGACCAGCGGATCGCGTGCTCGTCCTCGCCGAGGGCAGGCGCGTGCGTGACGAGGTCTTCGTCTTGCGTGATCTCGGCGATCGTCTCGCCCCGCGCGAACCTCTGGCACGTGCGACGCAGCGCGCGGAGCGAAGGTCGATCGAGGGCGCGCGCGAGATCCCAGCCGGTCCAGCGTGGATCGATCACGAGCTCTTCCTGATCGAGGATCGCGCCCGTGTCGTACTCCGCGGCGATGCGATGCACGGACACGCCCGTCACCGCGTCGCCGCTCAAGATCGCCCACGTCGTCGGATCCGGGCCGCGATGGCGAGGCAGGAGCGAGGGGTGGACGCCGATGCCGCCGAGCCGGGCGGCCTCGACGAGGCGCATGGGCAGGCGCGTGGTCCAGAACCAGCTCACGACGAGGTCGGGCGCGAGGCGCTCGACCCGGTCGGCGAGCGCGCGATCGGTCACCTTGGGCCGGACGAGGACGCGCTCGCCGAAGACGCGCCGCGCGCGGCGTGCGCCGAGCGCGTCCTTGCGGCAGAGGGCGCAGAGCTCGATCGAGTGCCCGTCCTTCGCGAGCAGGAGCGCGGCGAGCGGCAGGCCAAAAAACGCGATGCGGAGCGGCATGTCCTCTCTCCCTTACCCCAAAAATTTTCCCGCTCCGTAGGGCCCTGATAGCAATCGCGCCCATGGCGTCATCCCCGCGCCCTTCGTTTCACCCGGCCTTGCGGACCGGACATCGGTTCGACCCGGCTACAGCGAGGCGACCGATCCTGGTGTTCGAGGACGTGCACAAGGCCTACCGGTCCGATCAGCCCGTCCTGCGGGGGATGTCGCTCACGATCGAGCGGGGAGAGTTCGTGTTCATCACGGGACCCTCGGGCTCGGGCAAGAGCACGCTCCTGCGCCTCGTGCACCGCACCGAGCGCGTCGACGACGGGCGGATCCTCTTCCTCGGCCGCGACGTGGGTCGCCTCCGAGACGAGTCGATCCCGGCCTTGCGCCGCAACATCGGGTACGTGTTCCAGGACTTCAAGCTCGTGCCGAGCTGGACCGTGTTCGACAACGTCGCCGTGGCCCTCGAAGTCGTGGGCCTGCCGCCGCGCCTCGTGCGCAGCCGCGTGGGCGAGGCGCTCGAACGCGTGGGTCTCACGGGGCGCGGCGACGAGGAGGCCAAGCGCCTCTCGGGCGGCGAGCAGCAACGGGTCGCGATCGCGCGGGCGATCGTGGGCGAGCCGGCGCTCATCCTCGCGGACGAGCCGACGGGCAACCTCGACCCGCAGCTCGCGATCGACATCCTCGGCCTCTTCGAGGACATCCACGAGACCGGGGCCACGGTGCTCTTCGCGACGCACGATCGGACATTGCTCGATGTGCGTCCGCGGCGCGTGGTGGTGCTTGATGCCGGCAAGGCGACGGACGCGCCGAACGGGCTCGACGCGGCGGGGGCAGAAGCCCCGATGAACCTCGTGGCGTAGAGAGGGAGTGACCGCATGGCGAGCGAACGGTACGGCGTGCGAGTGCCCATGAAGGCCTGGAGACCCGGGCGAGGGGACATGCGCGTGCACGTGCAGTCGATCTTCTCCCTCGCGGTCGCGTTCGTGTGCCTGGCGGCCTCGCTGCTCGTGGTGACGAACCTCTCGGCGGTGCGGGATCGCTGGTCGCGGGCCGGGCGCGCGACGGTGTACCTGCGCGAAGGCGTGGCCGATCCCGACGTGAACGAGCTCGTCCGCGCGCTCGAACGAACACCCGGGATCAAGCGCGTGCGGCACGTGACGAGCGTGGAGGCGCGGCGCGAGATCGTGGTCGACGAGTCCGACGCGGCGCTCGCGTCGCTGCCGCCTGGCGCGTTTCCGGCCTCGCTCGAGCTCGGCTTCACGGACGACATCGGCGAGACCGATCTCCAGTCGATCGCGCTCAAGTTGCGGGCGCTGCCGGCGGTGGAGTCGGTCGAGACGTACCAGCGCTGGACCGAGCGCCTCTCATCGCTTCTCGGCGGCGGCGTCTCGGCGAGCGCGGCGCTCGCGGTGGTCGTGATGTGCGCGGTCTTCAGCGTCATCAGCTCGACCATGCGCCTCTTGCTCAGCCGTCGGCGGACCGAGGTCGAGGTCTTGAAGCTCGTCGGCGCGACGAACGAGTTCGTGCGTCGTCCCTTCGTGATCGAGGGCGCGATGCAGGGTGCGGCGGGCGCGGCGGCGGCGATCGCGCTGCTCGGCGGGCTGTTCTTCCTGGTGCGCGGGCGCTTCGATCACGAGCTCGCGAACCTGCTCGGTCTCTCGCCCTCGTTCTTGCCCTGGACCGTGTCGCTCGGTCTCGTGCTCCTCGGCGGCGCGCTCGGCGCGACGACGGCGCTCGTGAGCCTGCGCCGGATGGCGGCGATCTGATCATGTTGCGCCGCACGTCGTTCCTGCCGCTCGTGTTGCTCGCCCTCGTCTCGGGCGCGGCGCAGGGCGGCACGCCCGTGGAGCCGCTGCCCGCCCAGGCAACGAGCGCGCTCTCGTCCGTCGCCGATTTCGAGCGGCTGCTCAAGCACATCGACGACGAGCAACGCGCTGTCGAGACCGAGCTCGCGGGGATCGACCCGCGCATCGAGACCGTGCGCAAGCGCATGCTGGCGCGCGGCCGGGCCTACTACCGCCACGTGCACGCGGGCCTCTTGCCGGTGGGGGAGGGCTTCGATGCGCTCGTCGATCATGCGGCGCGGGTCGAGCGGGTTCGCCGCGCGCTCGAACGCGACATCGCCGACGAGAAGGCGCTGCTCGAACGTCGGACCGAGCTCGAAGGCCGCATCCTCCGGCTCCGCGGCGAGCGCGCGCCGCTCGAAGTCCAGCGCGAGGCCATGATGCGGGCCAAGCGCGCGCTCGAAGCCGAAGACGAGCGAAGGGCGGCGTTCGCGCGCGCCTTCGAGTCGTCGTCACGCCCCGATTACGTGGCGATCTACGGCGCCGACAGCGGACCTCGGGACGCGGACGCGCGCCTTGGGTTCGAGGCGCAAAAGGGCCGCCTGCTCTTCCCGGTCGCGGGTCGCGCCGAGGTGCGACGCTCGTCGAAGCACGGCGTGAGCGGCGTTGAGCTCTTCACGCAGCCCGGCGCGGCCGTGCGCAGCGTCGCCGCGGGTCGTGTGGTGTTCGCGGATCGGTACGACAGCTACGCGCTCACCGTGATCATCGACCACGGGGATCGGTACTACAGCGTGTACGCGAGCCTCGGCGGGACCGAGCTGCGCGCCGGGGATCCCGTGGCCGCGGGTGCGCGCGTGGGGACGGCGCCGAGCGCGGGGCAGGGCGACACCGTGTATTTCGAGATCCGACGCGGCGCGAGCGCGCTCGATCCCGGCGACTGGCTCGGGCTCTAGGCCAGGGGATCGACGCGACCGCACAGGGCTTGCGACCTGCCGCGGGGTGGGGCTCGGCGGTGCTCGCCGATGGGTCGACCTGCGCGCATGCGGGTTGCCTGGGTCAGGCGGAGGTGGTCGACCCTGCTCGAAGGGGTGGTGGGAGGGTGTTCGGGCAGGGTGGGACCTGCTCAAAGGGGTGGTGGGAGGGTGTTCGAGGAGGGTCGAGGCAGCCGGGGAGAGGCTCGGGGTGGGTGTTGGAGGATGATGGGACCTGCTCGAAGGGGTGGTGGGAGGGTGTTCGAGCAGGCGGGGACCTGCTCGAAGGGGTGGTGGGAGGGTGTTGGAGGAGGGTAGGACCCGCTCGAAGGGGTGGTGGGACGGTCTTCGAGGAGGGTTGAGGAAGCGGGAGAGAGGCTCGGGAGGGTGTTGGAGGAGGGTAGGACCTGCTCGAAGGGGTCGTGGGAGGGTGTTCGAGCAGGGTTGAGGAGGTCGTCAGGGGGAGGAGGACAGATCGGAGAGGACGGCGGTGGCGAGGTCGAGCGCGTAGCGGTTCTGTGTACGCTCGGCGAGGGGGAGGGCGCGCGTGATGGCGACGAGGGCTTCGGTGGGTTGACCAAGGAGCGCGTGGGCGCCCGCGATCGCGGCGAGGACGCTGGAGAGGCCAAAGGCATTGTCCAGGGCCTCGTACAGCGCCAGCGCGGCCTGATAGTGGGGCAGGGCGGCGGCGGGCTCGTCGCGGACGATCTCCACGTCACCGTGCGCTTGAAGGACGTTTGCCTGTCCGAGGCGGGAGTCGACGAGGAGGTAGAGCTCGAGAGCGCGCTCGTAGTCGAGGAGAGCGCCGTCGAGGTCGTCCTTGACTCGTCGGAGGTCGCCGCGTGCTTTCAGGACGTTTGCCTGTCCGAGGCGGTCGTCGACGAGGAGGTAGAGCTTGAGAGCGCGCTCGAAGTCGAGGAGAGCATCATCGAGGTCGTCCTTGACTCGTCGGAGGTCGCCGCGTGCGTAAAGGACGTTTGCCTGACCGAGGCGGTCTTCTGTTTGGTCAAACGACACGAGCGCCTGCTCCAGATCCTGAAGGCTCGTCTCCACATCGTCCGACGCCCGTGCGCGCTTCCAGAGGATGCGTCCGCAATCTGCCGCTCGTTCGAGTGCCTGGTACATCGCCAGCGCGCGACCAAAGGCTGCCATCCCCTCGCGGGGGTTATGCAGCCAAACGTCGACATCCCCCCGCAGCTCCTCGCAGAGCGCCTCCTCGTAGCTGCCATGAAACGATGGGAGACCCCCCAGGATCGCGGCCCCCTCCGCAAGACAAGCCTCGGCGCCCCGTGGATTCCCCTGCCACAGCAGCTCGTTCGCATGCCGCAGCAGCAACCGCCCGAGGTTTCTGTCATCGCCGACCTTCCGCGCCGCCTCGATCAGGCGCGGCGTCTCCTCGCGATCGACCACCTCGCTCCCCACCATCATCGTCGAGGAGGCGCGCTGCATGTCGTGCGTGCCGAGCAGCGGAATCCGGAACGTGAGATCCCGGATCGACCAGAAGTCCGGCGCCTCCTCCCACGTCGCATTCAAGAACGTCCGAAGCCCACACCAGACGAGCGTCTTGCCGAGCCTCGCTGCCAGCGTGTCGCGCTGCAAGTTGAGCCCGTTGAGCCCGTCGCGGATGTCGTCCGTCACGTCGCGCGGCCCGAGCACCACCACCACGTCCACGTCGCTCACGGGCACGGAGAGCAAGTCCCGCGCGAACGCGATGCCCTGTCCCGGCGTCACCACTACGCGCGCGACCTTCATGCCCGCCCGCTCGAACGAGGCCACGAGCTCGCGGCCGACGTCCATGGAAGGCACCTCCACCGGCGCGAGCACGAACCCCTCCTGCATCGCGAGCGTCGCGCGGAACTCCGCGAAGTGCCCGAGGTAGGGACGCGCGAACGGCGGCGCTAGCTCCCGCTCGGCTCGCTCCCGCTCGGCTTCTTCAGGCGCGCGGAGACCCTCGGATCCCGTCGCGCCATCGGATGAAGGTCGTACCATTCCTTCCCGTTCCTGTACGCCAGCACGAGCCAGCGATCGAGCAGGCGGATGAACCGCCCCACCTCCCCATCGTTGCTCAGCGGGACCGCGTTCTTCTCCGCCACCTGCACGAGGACGTCGAGCTCGTCTCCGTAGAGCGCCATCGCGTAGTCCTGCGCGAGCCGCTCGATCTGTCGCTCGATCTGCTCGGGCGTCGCCGGGAAGCCGCCGCCGGAGGTGAGCAGGTTGCGCACGAGGCGGAGCAAGTCCCGCGGATAACCGCCGGTCGCGAGGATCATGCGGTCGAGCGTGTTCGACGTGTCGTCGCCGAAGATGCTCTTCACATCGAGCCGCTTGCCGACGAGCGTCGTCAGGCAGTCGATGCCTTCCCGGACGGGCTCACGCTCCTTCGTCGTGACCTTCACCATAGGCAGGACGAGCGGCTCGCCGTCGTACGTCGCTCCGAGGTCCGGGCGTCGATACCGCAGCCACAAGGGAAACGTGTAGATGACGTGGCATGGCAGCCGCAGGAGCGGCGCGTGCGTGGAGAACAAGAGCTCGACGCTCGCCGCGATCGCCTCGCGATCTTGCTCCCTGCGGGGTCGCATCTTCTCCAGGCCGTCCGCGATGACCACGACGCGCTGGGCGTGCGAGCCCCGCGCCTTTTTCAAGCGCACGACGGAGTTCATGATGCTCAGCCGTGCCTCGTCTACGAAGAGCTGAAACCGCCCGCTGAGGGCCTTTTCCGCGCGCTGGTAGAAGTCGGGGTTGTTCTTGAACTCGAGCATGAGCGTGGCGCCGTAGGCGCTCAGCTCGACCCCCTTGGGCAGCTCGATGTTGGTCTGCTCCAGGAACTTGATGAACCGCTGGAGATACCCGGGCTTCTTGTCCGGGTCGCCGCCCTCCATCCGTGTCGCCTCCCGGTCCATGCAATACGCGAGGATGCGCAGGACGTCGGTGACCGCGATGGGCGAGAAGATGTCGATGTACTCCTCGAGGTCGACGTAGACGATCTGCGTGGGCAGGTCCTTCGCGTCCTCGAAGCGCTGCTTCAGCCGGCGGAGTTCGGTGGTCTTTCCGGTCCCGGGGAAGCCCGTGAAGAGCTGGCAGGACTCGTCCGTGATGAGGACCGTCTGCTCCAGGAGATCCACGCACGTCGGCCCGGTGCTGCCGCGGACGCGGTCGAGCGAGACGTACCGCTCGTCCGTACCCGAGAGAGACTTGTTCGGATCACACGAAGCGTAGAAGCGCTTCAGATCTTCACGCGGGACCGTCATCGCGCGGCACGGTACCGCGGAGCGCGCGCGGGCGCCAAGAAGCCGCGGGACGTCGCGCCTCGAGGCGTCCCAGGCGGCAGGGGCCGACGAAGAGGCAGACGAGCGCAAGTCGGTCTCGTGCTTGACGCCCGGGTGCGATCTGCTTGTCCTCGGGCCCGCGAGCCAAGGCGATCCCTCATGACCGACGACCGGCCATCTCTCCTCACCCGCCGCCGCGCCCTCCTCGGCCTCGCCGCGTTCTCGCTCGGCGCCTGTCGCAGCAAGCAGACGCCGCCGTCACCGGTGGACGGGCTCCGCTGGAAAGACCTCTCGTTCCCGATCGACGAGCAGCGCGCGCTCGTGCTCACGCCGCCGTCTGCAAGGCCGCTCCCCGTCCTCGTCGCGCTGCATGGTCGTGGGGAATCCGGGCGCGGCCTCGAGGTCGGCGCGTTTGCGTGGCGGGACGACTACGGCCTAGATCGGATCGATCGAAGGCTCTCCGCGCCGCCGCTCACAGGCGTTGATCTCGAAGGGTTCTTCCGATCCGAACGCCTCGCGCAGATGAACGACTCGCTCGCGAAGCACCCGTACGAGGGGCTCGTCGTCGCTTGTCCGTACACGCCCGTCGTCGCGGATCGATCCGAGAAAGGCGCCGCGCCCTTCGGCCGGTTCGTGACGGACGTGCTCCTGCCGCGCGTGCGCGCCGAAGCAAAAGCGTCCACGGATCGCGCGGCGACGGGCATCGACGGCGTGAGCATGGGCGGGCGGCTCGCGCTCTTCGTCGGGTTCGCGTTTCCGGAGATCTTCGGCGCGGTCGGCGCGCTTCAACCCGCCTTGAAGCCGGACGAGGCTCCGGTCTTCGCCAAGCTCGCCCGCGCCGCGATGGATCGGCAGCCGTTCGCGCTCCGGCTCGTGTCGAGTGACGGCGATCCGTTCCTGCCAGCCGTCCGGGCGCTCGCCGCGGCGCTCGCGGACGTCAAGGTCCCGCACCAGCTCGTCGTGACGCCGGGGCCCCATGACTACGCCTGGAATCGTGGGCCCGGCGGGGCCGAGATGCTCCTGTGGCACGAGCGCGTCCTGCGCAGATGGCCCGCCCCCTGAGCGCCGCCGCGCACAAAGCATGGTAAGGCGTCGGCGTGGTCGACCCTTCGGCGCGAGCAGGTAGAACGCCCGGCGGCACGGACACGCCGAACGGCTACGAGAACACCCTCCGTCCGCTCGCGCTCGCCTGGAGCCGCAGGCGCGGCGACGCACGGCGCTTCGGCGGCAAGGCCACGAGCCTCGGGCGCCTCGTTCGCGAGGGCCTGCCCGTCCCGCGCGGCTGGGTCCTGCCCGCCGATCACTTCGACGCGCTCGCCGAGACCACGCTCCCGCGCGGCCACGACCTGCCCACGCTGATCAAGCTCGCCGGCAGCCGCACCGGGATCGATCGTGCCGCGCGCGCCCGCGATCGCATCCAGGCATCCGCGCTCGCCGCGCCGCTGCAAGCCGCGATCGAGGCGCTCTGGGCAGACGTCGGCGAGAGCGCGCCGTGGGGGCTCGCCGTGCGATCGAGCGCGACGTGCGAGGACGGCGACGAGACGAGCTTCGCCGGGCTCGCGACCACGGTGCTCGGCGTGCGTGGACCCGAGGGGCTCGCCGCGGCGATCAAGCAGGTGTGGGCGAGCGCGTTTTTGCCGCGCGCGATCGAGTACCTCGCGCACCACGGCGTGCGTGACGTGGCCATGGCCGTGCTCGTGCAGGTGATGGCGCGCGCCGAGGCCGCGGGCGTGCTCTTCACCGCGCCGCCGCCGGGGCTCGCGGGGGAGCACTGGGGCGAAGACGAGCGGCTCGTCAACGTCACGCTGGGGCTCGGCGCGCCCGTCGTGGAGGGCGCGATGCCGACGGACGCGGTGCGCTTCTCGAAGGCGGGCGGCGTGGTCGCGACGATCGTCGCCGAGAAGCGGCGCGCGCTCGTCGTGGGCGCGCGTGGCATCGAGGAGGTCTCGATCCCCGAGGATCACGCGAGGAAGGCCGCGCTCTCGGCGGATGCGATCGGGCAGCTCGGCGATCTCGCGAGCCGGCTCGAACAAGGCGGCACAGGGCCCTTCGATGTGGAGTTCGCCGTCGAGCGGACGCCCGAGGGCAAGGATCAAGTGCTCCTCCTGCAGGCGCGTCCGATCGGCGGCGGGGGTTTTCCCGAGGGCGGCGATGCGCAGACGGTCTGGTCACGCGCGAACGTCGGCGAGGCCTTGCCCGGCGCGGCCACGCCGCTCACGTGGTCGATCGCGCGGAGCTTCAGCGAGAAGGGGTTCCGCGAGGCGTTCGCTGCGCTCGGTTGTCGCATCCCGCGCGGCGCGCACCTCGTCACCAACGTGCACGGGCGCTTCTACCTGAACCTCACGGCCTTCATGCAGATCGCCGCGCAGGTCCCGCTGCTCTCGCCCCGCGCGCTCCTGCAAGCCTCGGGCGGCGCGGGCGAGGCCGCGATCGCGCTCCTCGAACGACAGACCGAGGACGTCTCGAAGCGAGGCTTTCTCGCGCGCCTGCCGCTCGTGGGGCCGCGCGTGCTCGCGAGCCAGGCGCGGCTCGAGCGCGACGTCGCGAGTTACGAGATCGAAGCCGAGCGCGCGCGCCGCTCCCTCGCCGAGATGGACCTCGGCCTCCTGCCCGACGACGCGCTCGCGACCACACTGCGCACGGCGAGCGCGCTGCTCGATCGCACCGGCACGTTGATGCTCTCGTGCGCGTCGGCCTCCCTCGCGAGCCACCTCGCGCTCGCGCGCCTCCTCGATCGCGTCGCCGCGCGCCGCTCCTCCGCGCGGGACGATGAAGACGACGCGCTCGCGACGGACCCGCTCATGCCCCGGTCCCTCTCGACCGGCGCGTCCCTCGCGCACGCCCTCGTCGGCGGCGTTCGCGAGCTCGAAAGCGCGGGCCCCGGCGTCGCGCTCGCCCGCATCGCCATGCGCGCCCGCGAAGAACCCGAGGCCCGCGAGCGCCTCCTCGCCGGCAAGGTCCGCGCGCTGAACGATCTCCCCGAGGGACCCACGCGCCGCGAGCTCGAAGCGTTCCTCGACACGTTCGGCGATCGCGCCGTCCGCGAGGCCGAGCTCGAAACGCCGCGCTGGCGCGAAGATCCCTCCGCGGTCCTCGCCATGCTCGTCGCCGCGCTCCGCGCGCCCGACAGCGACCCCGAGCGCGCGCTCGCCCGTGCCCGTGCCCTCGCCGACCGCGAGATGGCGCAGCTCGAAACGCGCATCGGCCCGGCCATGCTCTACGCCGTCCGCGCCCTCGTCACGCGCACGCAGCGCTTCACCCGCCTCCGCGAGCGCATGCGCATGTGGGTCACGCGTGTGCTCGGCATGCTCCGCACCATCGCGCTCGACGTCGATCGACGCCTCCGCCGCATCGACCCCTCCTTGCCCACGGGCGCCGTCTTCTTCTGCACCTACGACGAGCTCATCCTCGCGCTCCGCAGCGGTCGCGCGGAGATCGGCCACGTCGCGCGCCTGCGCCGCGCCGAGCACCTGCGCGACGCGCAGCGCCCCGATCCTCCGCCGACCTTCATCGGCCGCCCGCCGCCCGTCCAGCTCCCGCCGGCGTCGGGCCGTCGCCTCGTCGGCCTGCCTGCTTCGAGTGGCGTCGTCGAGGGCCGCGCGCGGGTCCTCGCGCCCGGCACCGGCGGCCTCGACGCCGTCAGCGTCGGCGAGATCCTCATCACGCGCACGACGGACGTCGGCCTCTCGCCGCTCTTCCTCGTCGCGGCCGCGGTCGTCACCGAGCTCGGCGGCCCGCTCTCGCACGCGGCGATCGTCGCGCGCGAGTACGGCGTCCCTGCCGTCGTCAACGTCCCGGGCGCGACCGTGGCGATTCGCACCGGTGATCGCGTCCGCGTCGATGGGGACCGCGGGACGATTGAAATCTTCGGCGACGATGTCAGGTCCAAGGACACGTGAAGCACCGCCGCCTCTTCCTCGCGCTCGGCCTCGGCGCTGCCCTCGGCGCTGCCGCTGCGCTCTCGCTCGCCGAGCCTTCCCGCGCGAAGGCGCCCGCCGCGCCCGCGCCCCCCAAGGGTGGTTTTGTCCCGGATCCGCCGGGCAACGCGTCGAAGAAGCAGTGGGTCTTCGATGTCTCGATCCAGGGCGGCAAGGCCGCGCTCCCGCGCGCCTCGTCGGTCCTCGTGGACACGCCGACGCCCACGCTGCGCATGATGGGCCGGTTCGCGGTCGAGTTCTGGGTCGGCAAGGAGCTGCTCGATCGGATCCGCTTCGACGTGCCGATGCTCGATCGCGACCCGAACAATCGGCGCCGCGACCCGCTGCGGGGCCCGGATTTCACGAACGTCTCGACGCGCCTCAAGGTGCGCATGGCCGACAGCCCGCGGACGGCGTTCGTCGCGCTCGTCGACCGCGCCACGGGCGATGTGCAGCGCTTCGCGTGGCCGCCCGACGCCGAAGGCAGGCTCGCCCCGCTCGGCGCGCCGGCGGCGCCTGCGCAGGCCAAGGAGGCCCCGTCGGACGCGGGTTCGCCGGGGGATTCCGGCAGTTTTGGGGACGCGGGTCCGGGCGACGCGGCGGCGGACGGCCGGTAGGGTTTCTTTTCGGCAGAAGTTCCATGCCGTCCGGGGCTGAGGTAGGCTGCTCGGGCCATGGCAAGCCGTCTGCTCGTTGCCTCCCTCGTGATCTCTTCGTTCGCGCTCGCCGGAACGGCGCTCGGCCAGGGTGCGGCTCCTGCGAAGGCCGACGCGGCCAAGCCTGCTGCGGGCGCGGCAGCTCCCACGGCCCCCGCGGCGCCTGCGGGACCGCTCAAGGATCCCGAGAACAAGAAGGGCTTGAGCCCGTACATGGAGGCGATCAAGAAGGGCGAGGACGCGTTCGTCGCGCGTGACTTCCCGGCCGCGGTGACGACGTTCCAGGACGCGATCAAGATCGACTCGTCGAAGATGCTCGGCTTCTACCGGCTCGGCGAGGCGCAACTCGCCGCGGGCAAACCCGAGGAGGCCGAGGCCGTGTGGAACGTCGCGCTGAACAAGGACGGCCCGCCGGATCTCAAGTCCAAGGTGCTCTTCGTCCTGGCCGACCTGCGCGAGCGGCAGCGCAAGCTCGACGTGAGCAAGGAGGCGTGGGCGAAGTACGCCCAGTTCCTCAAGGATCAAGCCGACGCGAAGGGGTACGCGGGCACGCCCGAGGAGCGGCAGAAGGTCATCGACCGCCGCGTGAAGGACGAGAAGGACTACGCCGCCGTGAAGGAGCGCATCCAGAAGCGCCAGGCCGAGCGTGAAAAAGAGGCGGAAGAGAACGCCAAGAAGGACAAGCTCAACAAGTAACGAACCGGCTCCGCCCAAACGAAAAGGCCCGCTGGCTGTCACGCCCGCGGGCCTTCGTGTTTGTCGGGTCGTCTCAGCGCTTGTGCGCGATGGGCACCGGGCCCGACTCGGTCCAGCGGTAGAACCCTTCGCCGCTCTTCTTGCCGAGCCTGCCCGCGCGCACCATCTGCCGCAGGATCGCGGGCGGCCGGAACTGCTCGCCGATCTCGCGGTGCAGGTGCTCGAGGATCATGAGCCGCACGTCGAGGCCCACGAGGTCGGTCAGCTTGAGCGGGCCCATCGGGTGCCGGTAGCCGAGCTCCATCGCCCGATCGATGTCCTCCGCCGAGGCCACGCCGCTCTCCAGCATGCGCATCGCCTCCGCGCCGATCACCACGCCGAGGCGGCTCGTCGCGAAGCCGGGCATGTCGTTCACGACGATCGGCGTCTTGCCGATGCGCTTGGCGATCGCGAGGCTCGTCGCCACGACGCCCTCGTCCGTGCCGAGCCCGCGCACGACCTCCAAGAGCTCCATCACGGGCGGCGGGTTGAAGAAGTGCAGGCCGATCGTGCGCGCCGCGGCGGCCGTGCGCGTGCCGATCTCCGTGATCGACAAGCTCGACGTGTTCGTCCCGAGGATCGCGCGCTCCGGCGCGAGCGCCTTCACCTCGCGGAGCAGCCCGACCTTCAGCTCCATTTGCTCGGGCGCGGACTCGATCACGAGGTCCACGTCGCTGCACGCCTGGGCGAGATCGGACGTGGGCACGAGTGCGCCGATGAGCTCGCTGCGCGCCTCGTTCAGCATCTTGCCCTTCTGCACGAGTCGATCCGTCGCCTGCTTGATCGACTCGATCGCGCGCCCGATCCGCGCCGCATCGACATCGTAGAGGTGCGTCACGTACCCGGCTTGCGCCATCACCTGCGCGATGCCCTGGCCCATCGTGCCCGCGCCGAGGACCACGACGCGACGCACGTCCGAGGCCTGCACGGACTCGCTCATCGCGGCACCGGTTGCGCCGGCTGCGGCTGCGGCGCGCCGCCCTGCTGCTGCTTCGCGCGGAGCGCCTCGATCTGCTGCTGGATCTGCTTCGCCTGATCGGGCGAGAGCTGACGCAGGCCGCCCGAGCCAAGCGGCGCCGGCGCCGGACGCGTCAGCGGCACCGCCGGCGGCACGCGCCCGGGCAGAGCTTGCGGCTGCTGCGGTTGCGGCTGCGGTGCGGCTTGCGGCGCGGCCTGGGCGGGCGCCGTGTCGGCCTTCGGCTGGGCCTCGTCGCCGCTGCCCGCGAGCAGCCACGCGGTGCCCGCGAAGAAGAACAACAAGAGCCCCACGATCGGGATCCACGTGGGCGTGCGCGGCTCGTCCGCCGGCAGCTCCTGCACCGGATCGTTGTCGAAGTGATCGTGATCGTGGGAGGCGTGGTGGCCCGCGGCGTGAGCTCCGTGGGCGTCGTGCGCTGCGCTCATGGTGGGGGAGGGAATGCCCCACTTCCGGCCCGAAGTCCATGGGAAGCCCCCCGGACGATGCGCGCTCCGGGGGCTTTCCGTTTCACGGACCCCAGGGATTGAAGGGCCTGTCCGTGACCGGGACCAGGCGGGAGGTGAAGAACACCCGCATCGTCCCGACCTCCGCGCGCGGACCCGTGAGCACGAAGGGCACCTTCCGCGTCTCGCCCGCGAGCTTGAGCAAGAGCTCGCCCCGCACCGGGATGTTCTGGTCGGCGCCCGATGCGCGGGCGATCTCGACCACGTAGCTGCCCGAAGGCGTGTTCACGAGCCCGAGCGCCTCGGTCCGCGTGCTCGTCACGTCCCGCGCGCTGACGAGCGCCTTGCCGGCCGAGCCGAGCCACGAGGTGCGGCGGCCCTGCCCGTCGATGAGCCCGATGTCGAGGTCCACGCCGCCCGTCCACTCGGCCGTGACCTGGATGTCACCGCGCAGCGAGGACGCGGCCGGGGTCTCGGGCTGCGCGAGCAGCTTGTCGATCGAGCTCCGCACCGACTCGCTCGCGTCGAGCTTGAGCAGGCTCGCGAGCTCCGTCATGCCGAGCGTGTTCGCGCAGCGCACCGCGTCCGCGACGAGCTTCGCCTCGCCGGGCGCCATGTCCGCGAGCGCGATGCGGTGCTCGCAGGCGAGGGCGCGGTTGCCCGATGCCTCGTGCATCTCGGCGAGCCGCGTCTGTGTGGCGCGATCACCCGGACGAACGTCCGCGAGGCCGCCGAGGATCCGGATCGCACGCTCCCTGTCGCCCTGCCGAGCCGCGAGATCCGCGCGCGCCGTGAGCGCATCCGGATCGAGCGCGTCGCGTCCGCTCCACTTCGCCGTGAGCTCCTGCGCCTCGCCGAGCCGCCCCGCCGTCGCGTAGAGCGCGAAGAGCTCCACGGTCTTGTCGCGGCTGTCGGGCGTGCTCGCGAAGGCGTTCTCGGCGGCGAGCAGCTTCGTGGCGTTCTGCGAGGCGAGCGTGTTCAGCGCCTCGAACGATCCTTTGCGTTCAAAGATCTTGCGCATCGGGACCAGGCGCTGCGAGGGCCGTCGCGTGCCGCTCCATCCGCTGCTGGCGCCGATGTCCTCCTCGGAACTGCGGCCTCTCCATCCGCCTCCCCCAGCCTTGGATGCGGGCTTCGGCGCCGACGCCGCCGTTGCGGTCGGCGCGGGCGGAGGCGAGGGCATGTTCGGCGCCGCAGCGCCCGGGGCGAGGTTGTCGTCGCCAAACGCGTCGAACGGGGCCTCCGCCGCGGGAGCCGACTCGGTTCGTTTGCCCTTCGCAGGACCACGCGTGTCGAGGTCTGCCGAGGCCTCCGCCTCCTGCTTCGCCTCGTCGGCGGCCTTCTCCTCGCCCTCGGCGTCCGCGTTCGAGCTCTTCGCGAGCTCCTCGCCCGTGAACGTCGGCGCGACGCGCGTTCGTTCGAGGCCGAACGCGTTCATCATCGCCTCGCTCTCCAGCACGAGCAGCGAGGTGAAGCGGCTCGCGACCGCGAAGCGCTTCGACAGCTCGATCGCCGCGAGCTTGCTCGACGCGCCGCCCGTGTTCTCGAGCTCCGCGATTTTCGCGGCGGCGTAGAGCCGCGGCACGAACGCGTTGCCCGCGCTCGACGTCGCGAGGATCTTGATCGGGTACGTCTGCTCGAACCGCTCGCTCGCGACGCGGCCGCGCAGCCGGATCGCCCCTTCGATCGCGTCGCCGCTCGACATGCGCGCCACAACGAACGTCTCGCCGCCGGCGCGGATCGGATCGAGCCGCCCCGGCGTGACCTGCGTGAGCCCAGACGGAAGCTCGATCTCCGGATCCCGCAGCGTCACGCCGTACGCCGCGGAGAGCACCTCGAGCGCCGCGGACGAGACCTTTTGTCCGGGCACGTACGGCACCACGACGCCACCGCCGCCGCGCGCGAGCGCCGCGAGCGAGGTCAGATCCGCGTCGGCGCCCATCGCCACGGACACGACGGATCCATCGTTGCCCGACAGCGAGCTGCGCACCGCGGCCTCGATGTGCGAAGGCCGCGTCGGGCCCACGGTCGGCGTACCGTCGCCGAGGTAGAGGATCCGAAGCTCCTTGCCGCCGAGTGATCCGGCCGCGCTCCGCGCCGCGCTCACGGCTGCCGCCATGTCGCTGCCGCCGTCCGGTTCGACGCTCCCGAGGAAGCGCTCCACCTCGCCCGCCGCCGCCGCGCCCGGCGCGCTCGGCGTGGGCAAACCGTTGCGGCCGTCCTGCGTCATCGGTCGGCATACGGTGTCGCACGCGAGCAGCACGAACGAGTCGCGCCGATCCATCTCGCGCACCATCGTCGAGGCGAGCCGCGTCGCCCGCGAGAAACGCTCGCCGACCATCGACCGGCTCGCGTCCACGACGATCGCGTGCACGCGCTCCTTCGCCTCCTGCCATCGCGGCAGCTTCGGCCGGAGCGCGATCGCCACGTACGGCGACGAATCGAACGCGATGGCGCGCGCCGCCGCGGCTGCGTCCTTCTCCTCGTTCGTCTTCGCCTTCGTCGCGGCCGGCCCGTCCTTCGGCTCCTCCGGCAGCGGCGCGCTCGTGGGCTCCATGCGGTACGCCCACGCCGTTGCCTCGCGATCCCGATCGGGGAGCGCGTACTCGACCGTCAGATCCCCCGCCGGGACGAACCCCGTCGCGCTCAGCGTGCGCCGCTCGGCCGCTGCGTCGCCGCCCGAGGGCGAAAGCTCGTAGCCGCGCGTCTGCACGCCGAACTCCTTGTCGTGCCCGAGCACCTGCATGTCGAGGTCGAACGCGTCGATCTTCGTCGTCCCGCTCGGATCGTGCGCGAGCGGGTAGGTGAAGCGCCGGACGCCCGCGGCCTGGTCCACGGTCTGCGTGTACGTGAGCACCACGCGACGGGATCCGCGCCTCGGGATCGGGAAAATTTTGAGTTCGAAGCGCCCGCCGCGCT
Source organism: Polyangium fumosum (assembly GCF_005144585.1). GTDB lineage: Bacteria > Myxococcota_A > Polyangia > Polyangiales > Polyangiaceae > Polyangium > Polyangium fumosum. Next base: position 42,027 of record NZ_SSMQ01000049.1, read on the forward strand.
GCCACTCGAGCAGCGCCGGATCCCGCCACGGCCCCGGCACCCAGATGATCTCTTCGCGCGGCTTCGGCGTCTTCGGCGCCGCGTTCTGGATGACGCCGCGCCAGATCGCCGCGCCCTTGTCGCGGTCGACGAACGCGCCCTCCATCATCTTGCCGTCCACCTCCAGCGCGAGTTTTTCGATCTGCGCGCCCGGCGGCAGCGGGAAGCGGAAGATGCCTTCGAGCTCCTCGTCCGTGTCGTTCGTGAACGTCTCGTCGACCTCGGTCCGCGCCACGACGTCCACGATGCGCACCTTCACCGAGTGCTTCGCGAGCCGCACCGCGTGGTCCTTCTCCTTGGTTTGTCCGGGCTTGCGCGCCCGAAGCTCGCCGAGCCCGCGCAGCACCGGCGCGTCGAGCTCCTCCGGCGATCGATCGCTCCATTCGAGCGAGTCCGCGACGCTCGACGTGCTCGCCACGAGCGGCTCGCGACCCTTCTCGATCGTCGCCTCCTCGCCCGCGCGCACGGCGACCGGCTTGCCCGACGCCGCCGAACGCACGAGCACCACGCCCCGCGCCACCTCGACGCTCGCGCGGCCCTTGCTGGCCGTCATGACGAGCTTCGTGCCGACCACCTCGACCTCGCCGTCATCGACGCTGATCTTCGCCGAAGGCCCGTGCTTCAGGCTCGCCACGTCCGCGACGATGGTCCCTTCCACGAGCTTCGCCTGACGCACCTTGCCGCCCTCGAGCGAGATCGACGAACCTCGATCGATCGCGAGCTGCGAGCCGTCCGCGAGCGACACGTACGCCCGCGTGCGTGCGTCCGTGCGCAGCGTCGTGTCGTTCTTGAACGCCCATCCCGGCTTCACCGGCTTGCACGCGCCGCTCGCGTCACACGCTTCGAGCCCGCCTTCCTTGTCGGCGGATGCGCGCGAGATCGAGTCGATCTTGCCCGACCACGCGGCCTCGAACTTCGGCTCCTCCGGCCCTTGCTTCTGTCCCTTCAGGTAGAACCCGACGGCGGCTGCCGCGGCCATCGCGCCGAGCAGCCCCGCGACGAACGTCGGGCGGCGAAAGAGCGAGACGACCTTGCCTCCCTCGCCCCCCTTCGTCGTCTGCGGCGGCGACGTGCGCGCCGCTCCCGTCGTCGCGCTCTTCGCCTCGGGCGCGCGCGAACGGGGCGTCTCACGCTCCGTGATCGCCTGCGTCGGCTCGGCCGCCTTTGCTTCGTCGTTCACCGTCGGCGAAGGCTGCGTCGCATCGAGCCCACGCTCCGAACCTTTGGACACCAACGTGTTCGTCCGCGTCCGCGGGGGCTCGCTCTCCGTCGTCGCGCTCGCGACCTCGGTCTTCGCCGTCGCGATGTCCGTGATCTTCGGCTCGGAGACCCGATCCTCGGCGACCACGCTCTTCGCCGTGCGCGGCGCCGACACCGTGGCCTCGGCGCTCTTCGGCGCCACGCCGGCCGGCGGCTTCAAGTTGTCCACGTCGAGCCGCGCGAGCACCTTGTCCGCGAAGCCCGCGTCGACCCGGAAATCGCCGCCCGTGTGCCCCACGAACTCCGCTGCGCGCTCCGCGTCGTGCCGCAGGTCCCGGCACGTGTCGCAGTCGGCGATGTGATCGAAGAGCTCCTTCGGCGCCGAGCCGTCCAGCACCTCGGCGATTCGCTCCTCGACCTCGCGGCAGAGCCCACCCTCGTTCGTCTCGCTCGTGCTCATCGCTTCACTCCTCGCCGATCTCCGCTCGCATCTTCCCGAGCGCGCGGCTCACGCGTTTGCGCGCCGCCGCCTCGTCGATCCCGCACGCCTGGGCCACCTCTCGGAAGCTGAGCCCCGCGTCGTACCGAAGCACCAAGGCCTCCCGCTCACTCGGCTTGAGCTTCGAGAGCGCGTCGCGCGCGCGCGTCGCCCTCTCCTTCTCCAGCGCGAGCTCGCCCGCGTCCGCACGTCCCGACGACGTGTCGTGCACCAGCCGGAGCCGCGCCTTCTGCCGCGCTTGCGTCTCGGAGAACCGACCGCAGATGCGACGCGCGATCCCGAACAGGAACGCCCGCACGCTTCCTTCTGCTCGGTACGTCGGGAACGCGTCGTACGCGGCCAGCAAGGTCTCTTGCACGAGCTCCTCGCTGTCCGCTTGCGAGCCCGTGAAGGCCATGCAAAGCCGACCGATCGGCGTTGCGTAGACCCGGGCGCACCGCGCGAGCGCCTCGCGATGGTTGCCCGCCGCGAGGAGCTCCTCGATGTCGCGCGCCTCCTCGGCGTGCGATCGGCCTTCCTTCATTTCTGCACGTGCCAGACCCGGGGCCATGGTTGCCTCTTCGCCTGCCATGTTGCTCGGAGCTCCTCTTTTGTGACCGCGACCGAAGCGATTCGCGCGAACCCCCGGAAAGCGACGTCGCGCGGACCCGGAGCGCCCCGCCCCGCGCCGTGGTAGGATCGAACGAGATCGCCGGCCCCTCGCCGGCGGCCCGGCCGCCCACGGCGCGACCTTTGCAGCGCCCCCGTCCACGCTACATCATCGCGCGAGCGCCGATCTCGCCGACGAGCTTCGAGGAGCGCCTCCCATGACGAATTTCCCCGCCTCGCCCGCCAAGTCCTCCACGTTCGGTCACACCTCCGGCGTGAAGAATCGTCAACGCTGGTCGATCGCGGGGTGCCTCGCCGTCCTCGCGCTCATGGCCCCGACGGCGGTCTTCGCCCAGCCGGCGCCCGCGGTCGCCCCGGCCGATGTCGAAGCCCCGCCGGTCGCACGGCCTCAGCCGAACGCGCCGCCGCGCCGCGTCGCGCCGCCCCCGCAATTGCCCGCCGCGATCCCTCCCGCGCCCACGCCCGCCGCAGAACCCAACACGCCCGCAGATCCCAACGCCAAGAAGGAGCCCTCCGTCGAGGAGAAGGCGCTCCGCGGCGTCGTGGCGATCGAGCGCGCCGGCCAGCCCCTCTCGCTCGGCGTCGCGCTCGCGGGCGACGGTCGGATCCTCGCGGCGCTCTCGCCGCTCGGCTCGGGCAACGATCTCGAAGCGCGCTTCGCCGACGGCGCCGTCGTCCGCGTCAAGCTCGGCCACCACGATCGCACGTGGGACCTCGCGCTGCTCGTCCCGCAGTCGGGGCGCTGGACCGAAGGGCTCGTCGCCTCCACGCGGGACCCGCTCCGCACCGACGCGACCATCCGCGGCTTCGCGATGGGGCCCAAGGGCAAACCCTCGGTCGCGCAGATGGTGATCCGCGGCCGGAAAAACCTCCTCGGCGCCGACGACGCCACGCTCGCGAACGCGTTCGAGCTCGGCTCGCGCATCTCGCCGCTCGACCTCGGCGCGCCGGTCATCGACGAGGACGGCCGCGTCGTCGCCCTCCTCGGCCGCGGCTGCTCCCCGAACGAAGGTCGCCCCTGCACCCCCGTCGCGTTCGGCATCCCGATGAACGCGATCCGCGGCTTCCTGCGCAGCGTCCCGCCGACCGCGGTCGCGCCTGCGGCTTGGCTCGGCATCCAGGGTTCGTCCGAGGTCGGCATGTTCGCCAAGGGCGTCCGTGTGCAGAGCATCCATCCGGACAGCCCCGCGGCCGAGGCCAAGCTCAAGGGCGGCGACGCGTCCGTGAGCGACATGATCGTCGCCGTCGACGGCGTGCCCGTGACGAGCCCCGAGCAGCTCGCGGAGGTCATCCGGACACACGCGGTCGGCGAGAAGGTGCCGCTTACGGTGTTTGGCCAGGGCAAGTATCGTCAGGTCACGGTCGTGCTCCGTCAGGCGCCCGATCCGCGCGCCGCACCGAAGGCGCCGCCGGCGCACCCGGCCGAGCTCCCGACGCTCGGCGATGCAGCGCCCCCCACGCAAGCCCGTCCCAGAGCGGACGGGCTCGACCGGAGGAGGTAAGGTCGATCCCATCTGATCCCCTTGGAAACGACGCCCGCGACGACCCCTCTCGCGGGATCTCGTTGACACCCCGCCGAACGATCCCGACCATGACGAGCGCGGCTCTCGGCTCCCCTCAAAGGAACGAGACAAGGCGAGCCGCTCCGTCCCCCACATTCGGTGAACCGTGGCTCAACAGCTCCGCATCGAGGTAGCCGGCGAGACGAACGTCGGCCGCAAGCGTAATCACAACGAAGACAACTTCGCGATCATGGCGGAGTACGGCCTCTTCATCGTGGCCGACGGCATGGGTGGTCATGCATCGGGCGAGGTCGCCTCGAAGATGGCCGTCGATGCGATGCAAGAGTTCTTCGCGCAGACGCAAGAGGATCCCGAGCGCACGTGGCCCTACAAGATGGACCGCACGAAGGGCTACGAGGAGAACCGCCTCATCACGGGCATCAAGCTCGCGAACCTGCGCATCTACGAGACCGCGCAACGCGAGTCGAAGAAGCGCGGCATGGGGACGACGTTCGTCGGCATCTTCACGGCCAACGACGGCGTGTACATCGCACACGTCGGTGACAGCCGCGTCTACCGGCATCGCGACGGCAAGCTCGAGTGCCTTACCGAGGACCACTCGCTGCTCAACGACTACATCAAGATGAAGCGCCTCACGCCCGAGGAGATCGCGAACTTCCCGCACAAGAACGTCATCGTTCGTGCGCTCGGGATGAAGGAGACCGTCAAGGTCGACACGCGCTTCGAGGTGCCCGCGGTCAACGACACGTACCTGCTCTGCTCCGACGGCCTCTCCGGCCCCGTGAGTGACCCCGAGATCGCCGACATCCTCTCGCGCCACGGCGACATCAAGACCGCGACGGCGAAGCTCATCGAGCGCGCCAACGAGAACGGCGGACCGGACAACGTCACGTGCGTCCTCGTCCGCTGGACGCTCTGACCCACGTCCCACGCGAACGACGTCTTACGCGCCGCACCCACGGCGCGTGAGGGCGTTTGTGCGCGCGGCGCGCGCGAGGATCACTTGCCCGTCGAGAGCATGATCGCCGCGACGATGCCGAAGCCGATCAGCGCGAACAGCACGCCGCCGAGCAGGAAGGGCCAGACGCGGCGCGGCGCGGGCTGCGAAGCAAGGTCGGTCGCGACCGGCTGCAGCCCGGTCTGCTGCTGCCACGGAGCCTGCTGCACCGGCGCGCTCATCGACCGCTGCGCGTAGGACTGCGAGGCCTCCGGGTACGATGCGTTCGGCATCGGCGTCTGCACCGGCGAGCCGTAACCCGGCGGCATGCTCGGCGACGCGGACACGGGCGGCTGCACCGCGCCGTACGTCCCCGAGTTCGCCGCGCCCATGTAACTGTTGGAGCTCGAACCATACTGCGACGGGCTCGGCCGCCCCGCGCTCGAACCCGACGGCTGCGGCAGCGGCGGCCACTGCGGGCCCCCTCCGTTCGGGTTCGGCATGAGCCGCGCGATGGGCATCGCGAGCGTCGCGGCCGCGTCGTCGGTCGTGTTCTCTGCCTCGATGGGCGGAGGCTCGGGGCGACGGATGTGCGGCTCGTGGCGCGTCACGTCGTACGGCATCGTCCCGCGGGGCCCGCCGCTCAGCGACGATGGCGTGTGGGAGGGCGCGGGCATCGTGTGCGCGGTCCCGAGCGCGGCGGGCTGCATGTACGAACCCGACGAACGCGGGCTCAGCTCGCGCCACGCGGCGAGCGCCTCCGTCGCGGTCTGGAACCTCTGGTCCGGGTCTCGCGCGAGCCCGCGCGCGACGAACGCCTCGAGCCGCGGATCGACGGGGCCGTCCATCGCGTCGCCGATTCGCCGCGGCGGCGCCTTGGCCTTCATCTCCACCATCACGAGCACGTTCTTCGCGAGGTAGGGGAGCTGCCCCGTCAGCGACTGGTAGATCATCGTCGTGCACGCGTAGATGTCCGCGCGCTCGTCGACCATCTTCGCCTTGCCGATCTGCTCGGGCGGCATGAACGAGAACGTCCCGAGGCTCTGCCCCATCTCCGTCAGCGTCTCGCCCTCCATCTCCTTCGGCAGCTTCGAGATGCCGAAGTCGAGGATCTTCACCCGCGTCGAACCGTCGGGGCGGCGCTCCAGGTAGATGTTCGAGGGCTTGAGGTCGCGGTGGATGATCTTCACGCGGTGCGCGTCCGCGAGGCCCATCCAGACCTGCTCGATGATGGTGTAGAGCTCGTCGAAGTGAATCGGCCCGGTGCGCTTCAGCCGATCGATGAGGCTCTCGCCTTCGAGCAGCTCGAAGACGAGCACGATGCCGAAGTTCGCGTCCTCCTCGACGTCGAGGACCTGCGTGACGTAGTCGCTGTTGATCGAGCCCGCCGCGCGCGCCTCGCGCCGGAAGCGCTCGACGGCCGAGTGCTTCGCCTTCGCGTCGGCGTGCAGCACCTTGATCGCCACCTGGCGCCCGGTGCGCGTGTTCTCCGCGGCGAACACCTCGCCCATGCCGCCGCGCCCGAGCGGGCGGATCACGCGGTAGCGACTCGCGATGAGGGTGCCGGTTTCGATCTCCAAACGCGCGCCTCGTCCCTTCGGACTAGAACGTTCCGACGGCCATCATGCCGCCGCCTTGCGGTATCGCCCATGGAGCGAAGGCGAACGACTCCTTCGGCGGCTCGGCCGGCTTCTTCTCGGGCCGCAGGACGAAGAGGACCGTCGCCGCCACGGCGCCCGACGCGGCCAGGCCGAAGCACACGTCCGCGACCGCGTTGAGCGTCACGACCTTCGAGCGCATGTCTTCGAGGACCTGCAGCTCCTCTTTGCTGTTCGCTTTCCCGTTCGACGCGTCGAAGTCGGCCCTCGCGCCCGTCGCGAGCGCGCCGCCGACGATCGCGCCGGCCACGCCCGCGGCGATCGCCGCGCCGCCGACGACGAACACCGTGATGGGCACCGGACGCGAGGGCTGCTCGGCGGGTTTGTCCTCGTTCCCGAGGAAGTCCTTCTCGGTAAAACCCTCGGCCGTCACGGGCTTGCCCTTGTCGAACTCGAACTCGCGATCGTACTTGCCGCCGTTCGTGATCTCGACCTTCCAGACCTGATCCGGCGCGCCTTCGACGCTCGCCTTGAACTCGTGCGTGCCGGGGTGGATGCCGATGCGCGTGCCCGTGAGCCCGATCGTGTAGCGGTTCGTGATCGGAAAGCCGCGCGCCGGCGTGCGCACGTCCGTGATGGTCACGCCCGGCCTGTCCGACTTCAGCGTCACCCACGCGACGACCGAGCGCAGCGCCTTGAGGTCGGTCTCCATCTGCTGTTTGTCCGCGGGGTCGAGCTGATCGCCCTTCGCTTCGAGGAATTTTTCGAGCAGGGAGATCGCCTCGCCGTCGCGTTCGAGCTCCATCGCGCAGAGGCCCATGCCCTTGACCGCGTTCATCGAGCCCGACAGGTCGAAGGCCTTCTTGAACTCGCGATACGCCTCCTCGCACTTGTGCCCGGAGGGATCGTTGTAGAAGGCGGCGCCCGCCTCCATGTGCTTCTTCGCTTCGACGAGGTTCGGATCCTCGGGCGCCGCAGGCTCGGCCGGAGGCTTTTTGCCGCCTTTGCCCTGCGCGAGGGCTGGGCATGCAGTGGCAAGCATGGCGAGAGCCGTGATCGCGGAGAACGTACGCGTCAGCGCGGACCGCATGCCCCAAAGGGTACCGCGGGTCGCGCAGGATCGGAAAGAGAACCGCAGGGATTCGGGGCGTGGCTCCGCTCGCGGAGCGCAGGCCCGCGCGTCGAACGACGCGGCGGCAGGGGGGCGTCTTACTCCTCGTTGGAGCGGAGCTTGGCGAGAACGCTGAGGTCTTCGAGGGTCGAGGTGTCGCCGGTGGTCTCGCGCCCGCTGGCCACGTCCTTCAGGAGGCGCCGCATGATCTTGCCGCTCCTCGTCTTCGGCAGCGCGTCGGCGAAGCGGATCTGATCCGGCCGGGCGAACTTGCCGATCTCCTGGCCGACGTGATTCGCGAGCTTGGTCGCGAGCTCCGGATTCGCTGAAAAGCCGGGGCGCAGCGAGACGAAGACCACGAGCGCCTGGCCCTTGAGGTCGTCCGGCCGGCCGACCGCGGCCGCCTCGGCCACGGCCGGATGCGAGACGAGCGTGCTCTCGATCTCCGCGGTGCCGATGCGATGTCCGGCGACGTTCAGGACATCGTCGATGCGGCCGACGACCCAGTAGTAGCCGTCCTCGTCACGTCGCGCGCCGTCGCCCGTGAAGTAGCAGCCCTCGATGTCGCTGAAGTACTGCTTGCGGAAGCGCTCGTCGTCGCCCCACACGGTGCGCAGCATCGACGGCCACGGGCGCTTGAGGACGAGCATGCCGCCCGCGTTCGCGCCGACGCTCGTGCCTTCCTTGGTCACGACGTCCGGCACCACGCCGAACATCGGGAGGCCCGTCGATCCGGGCTTCGCCGCGGCCGCGCCGGGCAGGGTCGTCATGAGGATCGAGCCCGTCTCCGTTTGCCACCACGTGTCGACGATGGGGCAACGCTCGCCGCCGATGTTCTTGTGGTACCAGATCCACGCCTCGGGGTTGATCGGCTCGCCGACGGAGCCGAGCAGGCGCAGGCTCGAAAGATCGCTCTTCTTCGGCCAGTCGTCGCCTTGGCGCATGAAGGCGCGGATCGCGGTCGGCGCGGTGTAGAGGATGGTCACGCCGTGCCGCTCGATGAGGCGCCAGAAGCGGCCCCAGTCGGGGAAGTTCGGCGCGCCTTCGTAGAGCAGACACGTCGCGCCGTTCGAGAGCGGGCCGTAGACGATGTAGCTGTGCCCGGTCACCCAACCGACGTCGGCCGTGCACCAGTAGACGTCGTCGTCGCGCAGGTCGAAGACGTACTTCGTGGTGACGTGCGTGCCGACGAGATACCCCGCGGTCGTGTGAAGCACGCCCTTCGGTTTGCCCGTCGATCCCGAGGTGTAGAGGATGAAGAGCGGGTGCTCGGCGTCGACGATCGTCGCCTCGCGGCGCGCGTGTCCGTTCGGATCGACGATGTCGTGCCACCACACGTCGCGCCCCTCGACCATCGTCACGGGGCACTTCTCGGCGCCGAGGTGACGCAGCACGACGGTCTTCTGCACGCTCGCCGATTGCGGCTGCGCGAGCGCCTTGTCGACCGTCGACTTCAGCTCGAGCACGTGGCCGCGCCGGTAGCCGCCGTCCTGCGTGATGACGACCTTCGCCTGGCAGTCGTGCACGCGGTCGCGGATCGCGTCCGCCGCGAAGCCGCCGAAGATCACGGTGTGCACGGCGCCGAGGCGCGCACACGCGAGCATCGCCACCGCGACCTCGGGCACCATGCCCATGTAGATCGCCACGCGGTCGCCCTTCTCCACGCCGAGCTTCGCGAGCGCGTCGGCGAAGAGCACGGTCTCGCGGTAGAGCTGCGCGTACGTGAGCGTGCGCGTCTCGCCGTACTCGCCCTCCCAGATGATCGCTGCCTTGTTCCGCGTCGGCGTCGACATGTGCCGATCGAGACAGCTCTCCGAGACGTTGAGCGTCGCGCCCTGGAACCACTTCGCGTGCGGGAGGTTCCATTCGACCGTCTGCGTCCACGGCGTGCGGAAGACGAGATCCTTTGCCTCGCGACGCCAGAACGTGTCCGGATCGTCGAGGCTTTCGCGGTAGAGCGCGTCGTAGGCCTCACGCGAGGTGATGCGCGCGCGCGCGGCAAACTCGGCCGGCGGATCGAACCGGCGCGTCTCCTTGAGCAAGCTGGTGATGGCTTCGTTCGACATGCGTCCTCCCGAGGCGGACGCGGAGGATACCGCCGCGCACGCACGAACCAAGACAAGGATCGCGTCCTAGCTTTGCCCGGGTTCGATCGCTCGCGACGCAGCCGCGACGCACGGCGTCACCAACCGCCGAGGCCCACGCGCGCGCCGAGGCCCAGGGTCACGCGCGGGTCGGCGAGCTCGACCTCGGCCGTGTCGGTCCCGCCGAGCAGGAGCGTCTGCTGCGCGGCGAGGCCGACCAGGACGCCGCTCCAGTCGAGCTCGAAGCCCGTGTCGAGGTTGATGAAGGCGACGCCGCCGGGGCTCTCGCCGCTGCCGAGCCAGTTGTACGCGAGGCCGCCGCCGATCGTGGCGACGAACCGCGCCTTGCGCCCGGGGCTCATGAGCCGCACGCCGCCGCCGAAGCGCGCCGAGTTCAGGCGGACCGTGCTGTCGCCGCTCTTCGTGGCGATGGGGTTGTTCGCGTAGTCGAAGATGAACTCGAGCCCGATCGGCGTGGAGATCCGGTAGCCGAGCCGCGCGCCGACCATGCCGCCCGCGCCCTCCTCGCCGAGCATCAGGAAGACGCCGCCCGTCGCGTTCGCGTACGCCCCGCGGAGGGGCGGCTCCGGCGGCTTCGCGATCTTGGGCGGCGGCGGAGGCGGGGTCGGGAGCGAGCGCGGCACGGCGATGGGCACACCGCCGACGTCGGGACGAACCTCCTGCGCTTTGCCGGCCACGACGAGCACCTGGAACGCGTACTCGGGGCCGCCCTGCCGATACATCTGCACGAGGTGCGTCCCCGGCTCGACGAGGCCGGCCCACTGCCCGAGCGCGAGCGGCACTTGATCGATCGCGATGGCCATCTCGGGGTCGTCCGTCTTCACGACGACCCACCCCTTGTTCGGCACGAGCGCGAGCTTGACGACCTTGTCCTGGTCCTTGCTCGTGATCGTGATCGTCTCCTCGGCGTCCTCGTACCCCTCGGCGCGCGCGCCGATGCGGTGCCGACCCGGGCCGAGCGGCAGCGGTTTGTCCGCGGTGCCGGGGGGCTGCGGCTCGTCGTCGACGAGGAGCACGGCGTGGGACGGCGAGAGCTCGACCTTCACGTACCCGATGAGCGCGCGCATCTCGGCGATCGCGCTCTCGGCGGCGGCTTTGTCCTCGGGCTCCATCGTGTCCGCGTGCTTGCGGAGCGCGAGCTCGAGGGCGGCGATGGCCTTCGGGTATGCGAAGAGGCTCTTGTGCGCGAGCGCGATGTTGACGAGCGGGCTCGCGCGCGGGCGTTCGGCGTAAGCGGCCTCGAACTCCACGACGGCGGCGGCGAAGTTGCCGTCGCCGTAGAGCTTCACGCCGTTCGCCATGTGCTGCTTGTACGCGTCGGAGAGCGGCGCGTTTTCGGCCTTGGGCTCCCCGGCCGCGACGGCATCGGGCGCGATCGTGGCGAGCGCGATCGTGATGGCGAGGGCCGCGTGGGACCTGGATCGACCGAGGAGCGAGCTCATTCCACCTTCAGCTTGAGCTGCGGGGCGACGCCCTGGACCTTCGTCGTCGCCGTCTTCGCGCTCGTCAGCGGAGGCGTGGTCGCCGGCTGCTTGGCGTTCGCGGTCTTCGTGGTCTTTTTCGTCGAGGTCGGCGTCGTTCGAGGCGTCTGCGCGGACGCGCCCGCGGGTGTGTTCGTCGCGAGGGGCTCTGGCGTCGACGCACCTGCGGGGTTCGTCTCGCTCGTCTGCGCGGGCTCGGGAGGCGTCTCCTGCGTGGGCGCGGGCGCCGTTTCGACGCGCGTCTCGATCGTCGCGTTCGTGGTGGGAACGGTCGACGCGGGCGCGGGCGGCACCGGCGTGCTGCGGCTGTAGACGACCCCCGCGCCGATCAAAAGCGCCGCGGCGCCTGCACCCAAGCCGATCCAGAGCGCGCGGGATCGCTCCTTCCCGCCGCTCGCGCCGCTGCTCGTCGACCAGCCCACGCGGGACGGTCCGCCCGTGCCGACCTCCTCCGCGGGCCGCGTCGAGGCCTCGTTCGTCTGCGCGACGCGCGGCGTGTTCCGCGCGAGGTCCGGCGACGAACGCGAGCTCGTGTCGCCGCCGACGCGAAGCGCGCGCGCCGGGAGCACGCCGCCGGACGCCGCGCCGATCGCTTCGAGCATCTCGCGGGCGTTCGCGAAGCGTTTGTCGCGGTTGCGCTTGAGCGCCTTCACGAGGAAACGCGCCACGCTCTCGGGCACCTCGGGGTTCCACGTGCGCACGTCGGGCGCGGCCTTCGTGCAGATGTTCACGATGACCTGCTCGTACGACTGCCCCTCGTGCGGCGGCCTCCCCGTGAGGCACTCGTAGAGGATCGCGCCCGTGGACCAGAGGTCCGTGCGCTCGTCGACGTCGGGCAACGCCTGCGATTGCTCGGGCGACATGTAGAACGGCGTGCCGAGCACGGTGCCTTGCCGCGTGATCGTTTTTTCGGGCACGCCGCCCGTGCGTCGCACCTTGGAGATGCCGAAGTCGAGGATCTTGACGAAGTCGGTCTCGTCGTCGCGCTCGGCCAAGAAGACGTTGTCGGGCTTGAGATCACGATGAACGATGCCCGCCTCGTGGGCGCGGCAGAGGCCGCGGAGGAGCTGCGCGATCACGCCGAGCGCGGCTTCGAGGTCGAGCCGTCCGAGGCGCTTGATCCGGTGGCCGAGGTCCTCGCCGCGGAGCAGCTCCATCACGATGAAGGGTTGACCGTCGTCGGTGACGCCCGAGTCGAAGATCGTGACGATGTGCGCGCTCTCGACTGCGCTCGCGGCCGCGGCCTCGCGCTGGAAACGCGCCACGGCGTCGGCGTTGCGGGCGAGCTCGGGGTCGACGAACTTCATCGCGACGCGCTTGCCGATGCTCGTGTTCAGCGCTTCGTACACCGCGCCCATGCCGCCCCGCGCGACGAGGCGGACGATCTTGTACTTGCCCACGTCACGACCGACGAGCGAGCCGTCGCTCGTCGGGGCGTCGGGCAGCGGAGCGTCGGCAGCGGGCATGCGGGTCATCGAGGCCGGGTCGACCTCGTCCCCCCATGGACGAGTGAACGAGAGAAAACCTTCGGCCGATCGGGCCGAGCTTATCACCGCTCCCCCGGGGCGTGCACGATCTCGACGAAACGGCGTCTCTAACGAGGCAGCGGCGACAGATCCGGCGGGGGGGTCTCGCCGAGCAACGCGTCGAGCTTTCCGTTTTGATCGAGCGCGGCCACGTCCGTAAATCCGCCCACGGGGCGGCTGTTGATGAACACCTGCGGCACCGTGCGCTGGCCCGTGGCCTCCGAGAGCCAGCGGCGGAGGTCGGGCCGTGTGTCGACGTCGATTTCCTCGAAGCGTACGTTCTTCCGAGAAAGCAAGGCTTTCGCGCGCTGGCAGTAGGGGCACCAAGGGGTCGTGTAGACGGCGACGTCGGCTGGCATGATGCTGGACATTTCGGTTCTACCAGCGACGAGCGCAAGGGGTGGATGCGTGCTCGGTCGGTTGGTGGACGGATGGAGGGGGTGGGGGGACGAGGGGTCGCTGGGGGAAGCGAGGGGGCGGCGGGCCGGTGGTTGTGTGAGCAACGCAGGGGCTCGACGACCTCGTTCGTGTCGCTTCACCTGGCAAGGTCGAGGGCATCTTTGGCGGCGACGAGCTTGTCCGTGGTGCGGACCCCCAGTACGTCTGGGCCTCGGAGCACAGAGAGGTGTCATGAAGCCGCCGATGTTCCAGCTAGAAACGGACGGAGATCCGCAGGAGGCCGTGGCGCAGGTCTACCGTGCCGCGGGCTTCGAGGTCGAGCGGCGCGTCGGCGATGCGCCTGGCACGGTCGAATGGTTTGCTTCTTCCACGGGGTTTCCCCGCGTGCGCACCTACTTCCGGGTCTTGCCGAAGGTCCCCGAGGACCTCGCACGTGAACTCGCGGAACTCACCGCCATTTGCCAGGTCACCGCTTCCGACCGCGCGATCGGGATCGTGCTGGAGGGCGAGTTGCCCGAGGGCTACGAGCCCAACCTCGCCACGGCGACGTCCGCGGCCCTGATCACCATCCGGCAATGGGTGCTGGAGGTCACGGGTATCGCAACCAAAGCGAGAGAGCTCGTCCGTACGATGGACGCGGCTGCGGCAGGCCTCTACTTCCCCCGGAGAGCGCGGCTCGCATCGGGCGAGGAGGTGGACGCGGATGTGTTCATCGCTCGCTGGGCAGACGAGTCGGTCGACTCCACACTCATCGTTGTCGGACCAGGGAAGAGGACGACGGTGTCCCATGCCGCATGGAGCCTCGCTCGTCGGTTCGAGGAGCGGCCGGACGTCGTGACTCCGCCCATCATGTCGTACGCGGGTGAACGGTCTTTTCACCTGCCCAGCGTCGTGGTCGTGGCGGACGCCAGGCATTACGACCGCCCACCGCCCACGCGTAGCCTGCTGTATTGGAGCGATCGTAGCGACAAGACCCTGCTCACGGCGCCTGGCATCGTCGTGCTGCGGTTGCTACCGCCCCGCGCAGACGAGATCGAGCGTTGGTTCGAGCGGCATCTCGAACCACGCCCGTCCTTCGATCGCTTCCTCGCGGCGCGCAGGACCAGCAAGGACTTCGCTGATCTCTCGAATGTCCTCGGAAACCTCGTGCTCCTGCGGGACACGATCCGTGCCCTGCCGACCCCTGCCTCCGATGCGACGCCCATCGAGGCATGGATCGTCGTGGTGGCCGCTGCTCATGTCGGCCAGGTGGCGTCGACCGTATCGCAGGATTGGGGTCGTGACCGCGCCAGCGCCTCCGATCTCGAGGATCTCGCCCTGGAGCAGTTTGCGATCGGCAAAGCAGCGTCCCGAAGGTTCCTGCTTCCTTGGGAATCCTATGGCTGGTTGGACCGGGAAGGCGAGCTCTTCTCCAACCAGCTCGTCATGCACTTCTTCCTCGCCCGGAAGATCGTCCGCGAGGTCCGCGCTGGTCACGACGACGTGCTCCTTCGGTACCAGTTCCCTCGGGAGGTCTTTCTCTTCCTGACCGTCATCGCACCGGACGTCGCCGCACGGCTCACGGACAGCGCCGTCGCCGGCATGGAGCAGCGGATCCGCGAGGAGGCCGAGCGCATCGCGCAGCTCGGGTTCGCGCATCGGCTCAATCGTCCGGTCGGCGCGATGCGCCAGCACCTCGGCGAGATCCGTGACGCGCTCGACAAGGAGCAACGAGCATCGCTCGCGCGTCCCTTCGCCAGACTCGAAGAGGAGATCGACTACATCGAGCGGCTCACCGAAAAGACACGTATCTGGGAGGCAGGGCCCACGGGCACCAAGGCGAACGTCGTGCTCCGTCCGCTCGTCGAGGACGAACTCGCGCCCCTCACACGACGCTACACGGAGGTCGATACGCTCGTCGAGGTCCCGAGCGAGCTCCACGTCGAGGCGATCTCCGACGCGCTCCACGAGACGCTGCACTGCCTCCTCGAAAACGCCTTTCACGCGGTCCTGTGCAGCACGCGGGCGACGGTTCGAAGGATCGTGGTCTCGGGGAGTCGCACGGGCGACGTGATCCGCCTGGAGATCCGCGACAGCGGCGACGGCGTGAACTCCGGCGACCGCGATCGCATCTTCGAACCGTTCAACACGAACAAGACGGGCGGCGCCGGCAAGCCTCGCGGCACGGGCCTCGGTCTTGCGATCGCCAAGCGCTTCGTGGAAAGGATGGGGGGCCGGATCGGCCTAGATCCTGCGCACGAGGAGACCTGCTTCTTCATCGAGCTGGTCGCGGGCAAGGAGGACGGATGAGTGACGCTGCGAAGCGGATCCTGCTCGTCGAGGACGACGATCAGAACGCGGAAGACTACACGGACTGGCTGAAGACCGCCGGCTACGAGGTCGAGCGCGCCCGCGCCGCCGAGGACGGCCTCACGCTCGCCGAATCGTTCCGCCCGGACGTCGTCGTCCTCGACCTCCAGATCCCTTCTCAGCCGGGGCGGACCGACGAGGACACGCGGTTCGGGCTCGCCACGCTCGAAGGGCTCATCCACGCCGATCCGTTCCGGCCCGTCGTGATCGCCACCGCGCACAAGAACAACCCCGAGCTCATGCGCGAGATCATGCAGCGCACGCGGGGCGGTCAGTTCCTCTTCAAGAGCGAGCGCGATCTGAAGGGCGCTTTGCTCCGCTCGGTCGTGCTCGCACTCGCGAGCCCTGTCTACGTCGGGAGCCGCGCGGTTCGCGCGTTCGAGGCCCTCGTCGAAAAGAACGAGAAGGAGGACAAGTACCGCGACTTCTTGAAGAAGAACTGGCGCATCCTGCTCGGCCCGAAATATCGCGACTGCCGCTCCCCACACGAGGTCGGTCGCGGCGCCGAGGTCGATCTGCTCTTCGTCCGGCATGACGGCTTTCCGGACCTCTGGGAGCTGAAGCGCCCCGATCAGCCGGTGTTCAAGGCGTACAACAACGGTCGCCTCCACCAGAGCGAGGAGTGCTCCCGCGCGGTCGGTCAGGTCATCGAGTACCTCGATCTGGCCGAGAAGCAGCCCTCCGGTCCGAACAGCTACGAGGTGCAGCGCGGGATCCGCGTCGACCTCAACCGACCGCGCGGATACGTGGTCATCGGCCGGCGCAAGGACGAGCGCGAGCGCGACCGCCTCGCCTTGGAAAACAGCTTCCTCGCCGGGATCACCATCCTCACGTACGACGACCTGCTCGAAGGCGCGCGGGAGGTGCTGACCTTCCTGCGCGACTACAGAAACGGGGACGCAGGGACCTGACGAGGCCGGGGATGTGCGCGAGGGCTCGGCGAAGCGCCAAGCGAGGGTCGGACGAGGTCAGGTGGCGAAAGGCGAAGCGCCAAGCACGGGGGAGCAGAGCCAAGCGGGGGCTCGGCGAATCGCCACGGACCGTTCCTTCGCGCCAGGGTCGTGCTTGGCGAAGCGCCAAGGAGAGGTCGGGAGGGCCGGTCGCCGGGATGGCGACGCGCCAAGGAGAGGTCGGAACAGGTCGAACGGTGCTTGGCGCAGCGCCAAGGAGGCGTCAGAGAACTCCGGGGTGCGCTTGGCGCAGCGCCGAAGAAACGTCCGAGGACGCCCGGGTGCGCTTGGCGCAGCGCCAGGGAGGCGCGAGGGCTCCCGAGGGTTGCTTGGCGATGCGCCGAGCGCCTCCGAGGGGGCTCGGGGATGTCAGGACCGAGCGACGGCGGCGCCTATCCAGACCATGACGGGATCCGCTACCCTGCGACCGCCCTTTGGGGGAAGGGGAAGCCATGGGCGAATACCAGGACGACGAGCTGAGTGCGGACAGCGAAGACGAGGTCGGGATGCTCACGGACGTTCCCCTGCCTCGCATCGAGCGCATCGAGATCAGCGGGTATCGACCGTTCTCGACGTTCGTTGCTTCTCCGGGTCCGCTCACCGTGCTCATCGGCGCGAATGCGTCGGGCAAGTCGAGCCTCTTCGATGCGCTGCGGCTCCTCACGTATGCCGCGCAAAGCCCACTGCCGCCGGAAATCGATCCGCGACTCGGCACTTCGGCGGCCTTGTTCCACGCAGGGGGGCCCCCTCGAATCGATCTCGGGATCCGCACGCAGCTCGCGGGGCGATCGCTGCGTTACGAGGTGAGCGTGGAGGGACCCGTGGGGACACCACGGATCGCGAGGGAGCTTCTCGCCACGGCGCCGACGGATCCCGAGGCGAAGCCCCACGCATTCCTCGACTTTCACTACGGCACGGGTCGCGTCGCCGCGAGCGAGGATGCCGTCCGAACGCCGCAGTGGACGATGTCCCCGAACGAGCTCGCCCTTCGCCGCGCCTTGTTCCCGGATCTCGACGTTCCTGCGAAGTTCCAGGGGTTCGTTTCGTCGTGGCGGTTCTACGGAGACATCGACGTCTCGCCCGGGGCGGCGACGCGGCGACCTGCGTACGTCGATGAATTCGCGGTGCCAGCCGAGGACGGGGGGAACCTCAGCGCCGTGCTGAGTTCGCTGTTCCTCGAGCATCCCGACGCGTGGGGCGAACTCGAAACAGCGCTTCGATCTGCCATCCCCGGCTTTGAATCCATCACGGTAAAGCCCCGCGGCGCCAAGGGGATGGTCATCGGCGTGTGGCGTGAGCGCGGTGTGAAAGACGAGCTCACGCTGGTCGATCTGTCCGACGGGACGCTGCGATTGCTCTGGTGGCTCGCGCTCGCGTTCTCACCGAAGCTGCCGCCCGTCGTGTGCATCGACGAGCCCGAACTCGGGCTACATCCGCGTGTGCTGCCCATCCTGGCGGGCGCGTTCAAGCTGGCATCGGCGCGCTCGCAGCTCCTCATCGCCACACACTCGCCGCACTTCCTCTCGCAGTTCGAGCTCGAAGACATCGCGGTCATGCGCAAGGAGGACGGGCGCGCGAGGTTCGTGCGTCCTGCGACGAGCGATGCGCTTCGGCGCGAGGTCGCGGAGATCGGGGGCGAGGCGATCGCCAAGCTGTTCCTGAGCGAGGAGCTCGAGGTCCTGCCGTGAAGGTCATCGTCTACGTCGAAGGTCCTTCCGACAAGAGCGCCCTCGAAGCACTTCTCAAGCCGATCATCGAGGAGGGTAGACGCAACGGAAGAGGGATCAGCTTCTCTCCCCAGGGCGGCAAGGCACAGATCCTCAACGATGTTCCCAGGAAGGCAGCCGAACACCTGAAGCAGCACCCCCAAGATTGGGTCTTCGTGCTGCCTGACCTCTACCCGATGGCGTATTACGACGGTGGCCCAAACGAGCACCGCTCGTTCCCCGCGTTGCGGCAGCTTTTACAGGACAAGTTCAAGAGGTGGGCAGATAAATTCGGTCTGTCCGTGGAGACCCTCGACCACTTTCGTGTGCACTGCCTGAAGCATGATCTGGAGGCGTTGTTGCTCGCGGCGCCGGATGCACTTCGCGCCCGGCTCAAGACGAAGGACAAGCTTCATGGGCACTGGCGGATGCCCGTCGAGGACCAGAACGACAACAAGCCCCCCAAACGTGTGGTCGAGGCGCTCTTCGAGAAATATCGGGAGAAGCCCAAGTACATCGACACGATCGACGCCGTCTGGATCCTCGGCCGTGCCGTGTTCTCCGACGTCGAATCCGCCTGTCCGCAGAACTTCGCCCCCCTCGTCCGGGAGCTGCGGAGCATCGCGGCGGATGGCGCCCTCCCGTGACCCGACCTAGAAGCACGACGCGCCGTCCCTTGCGCGCGCGGTTCACCTGGTGAGAAAAAGGACCCATGGCCGACACCGAGGGCACAATCCACCTCGAACGCTTCACGAACGACGCGAGGCAAATCGTCGCGGGCGCGCAGGCGCTCGCCGACGACCGGAAGCACGCCGAGGTCTCGCCGCTGCACCTGCTCGTGCGTTTGCTCGAACGGGATCGCGGCGTCCTCGAGGTCTTCCGGCGCGCCGGCGCCGACCCGAACGAGACGATGAACCTCGCGGAGGCGGCCCTCCGGCGTCAGCCGAAATCGACGGGCGGCGTCTCGTACGTGGACGCCCGGCTGCTCGATCTGCTCGGGCGGGCCGAGCGCGAGGCGACGCGGGACAAGTTGCCGAATGTCGGCATCGAGCACCTCCTGCACGCGCTGGCGCAGGAGATCCGCGGGCCGGCGGGGGAGATCCTCTCGTCGTTCGGCATCAGCCCGGGCGCGTTCCGCCCGCACCTCGGCGCGCTCGCGGAGGGCGAAGCGAAGTCGCCGGCCCCGCGGGATTCGAGCGCGGCGGTCGTCACGAGCGCAGCGGGGAGCACCGAGGCGAACGGCTACACGCGGGACCTCGTGGCCGACGCGCGCAAGGGCCTCTTCGATCCGGTGATCGGTCGTGACGGGGAGGCGCGGCGGTTGCTCCAGATCCTGGAGCGCCGTTTCAAGAACCATCCGCTCGTCGTGGGGGAGCCGGGCGTCGGCAAGTCGGCGTTGATCCGCGGGCTCGCCGATCGCATCGCGCGTGGCGACGTGCCGTCGAACCTCGCGGGCGCGCGCCTCTACGAGCTCGACACGGGCGCGCTCGTCGCGGGCGCGAAGCTGCGCGGCGAGATCGAGCAGCGCCTCAAGGCCCTCATCGACAAGCTGCGCAGCGTGCAGGACGCCGAGACCATCCTCGTCGTCGAGGACATCGACGCGCTCTTCGGCCAGGGCGTGCAGGGCTCGGGTGTCGGTGATCTCCTGAAGCCGCTGCTCGCGCGGAGCGAGATCCGCATTCTCGCGACCACCACGACCGAGGGCATCCGCAAGCTGAACGAGCGGGATGCTTCGATCCTGCGGCGCTTCGCGGTGGTGAACATGGAGCCGCCGTCGATCGAACAGGCGACCGAGATCCTGCGCGGCGTCGCCACGAAGTACGAGGCGCACCACCGCGTGCGCATCGGCGAGAGCGCGATCCTCTCGGCCGTGAGCCTCGCCAAGCGTTACCTCTCGGATCGCGCGCTGCCGGACACGGCGGTGGATCTCCTCGACGAGACCAGCGCGCGCAAACGCGTCGAGGTCGACGGCGTGCCCGCGGAGGTCGACGCGCTGAGCCGCCGCGTTGATGCGCTGAAGGCGCAGATCGCGGCGCTCGCGGACGACGAGGATCGGCTGAGCGTGCAGGCGCGGCAGCGGCTGGAGAAGGAGCTCGGCGAGGTCGAGCCGCGCGCGAAGGAGATGCGGACGAACATCGCGGCGCGGCGTGGGGTCGTCGCGGCCGTGCAGTCGATCCGCAAGGAGTTCGCGGCGGCGAACGAGGCCCTCGCGACGGCGCAACGCGAGAAGAACTACGCGCGGATCGGCGAGATCGAGCACGTGACCTTGCCCGAGATCCGTCGACGTCTGGAGACGGCCGAGGGGGCCGCGAAGCGCGAGGGCGCCGAGAGCGGCGCGAACATGGTCACGGAGAACGACGTGGCCGGCACGCTCGCCGAGTGGACGGGCATCCCGGTCGCGAAGATGCTCGAAGGCGAGTCGGAGAAGCTGCTCAAGATGGAAGAGCGGCTCGCGCGCCGCGTGGTCGGTCAGGACGAGGCCGTGCGCGCGATCGCCCGCGCCGTGCGCCGCGGCCGCGTGGGCCTGCGCGATCCGGGCAAGCCCATCGGCTCGTTCCTCTTCCTCGGGCCGAGCGGTGTCGGCAAGACCGAGCTCGCCAAGGCCCTCGCCGAGTTCTTGTTCGACGACGAGCAGGCGCTCACGCGGCTCGACATGAGCGAGTTCATGGAGCGGCACATGGCGCAGCGCCTCATCGGCGCGCCGCCCGGCTACGCCGACAGCGAGCAAGGCGGCTTCTTGACCGAGGCGGCGCGGCGCAGGCCCTACAGCGTCCTGCTCTTCGACGAGGTCGAGAAGGCGCACGCGGACGTGTTCAACCTGCTCCTCCAGATCCTCGACGACGGCCGCCTGACCGACGGTCGTGGCAGGACGGCGGATTTTTCGAACACGGTCGTGATCATGACCTCGAACATCGGTTCGAAGCGGATCCTGGAGACCGACGCGAAGCTCTTCGGCACCGAGGACGGGCGTGACGCGATTCGCGACGTGCTCTTCGAGGAGCTGAAGAACTTCTTCCGGCCGGAGTTCTTGAATCGAATCGACGACATCGTCGTGTTCAAGGCCCTGACGAAGCAGGATCTGCGCGGCGTCGTCGACATCCAGCTCCGGCGGCTCGAGCGGCTCCTGGCGGATCGAGAGATCAAGGTGCAGCTCGACGACGCGGCGAAGGACCTGCTCGTCGACATCGGCTACGAGCCCTCGCTCGGCGCGCGCCCGCTGAAGCGCGCCATCCTGAAAGAGCTGCAAAACCCGCTCGCCGAGGCGATCCTCGCAGGCGGCTACAGCCCCGGACAGGTCGTGCACGTCCGCGGCGCCGACGGTTCGTTCTCCTTCACCAAGGTCTGAGCGCGGCGCGTCGACTGACGCGTTGCGTCGGCGGGACCCATCCTCGCTCGTTCGAGAGACGGCGGATCGGGACTCCGCGCAAACATTGACGCCGCTGTGACGAGCGGAGATCCTACGAGTGTAGGAGGCTCCGGCATGCCTGGCAGGAACGTATCGCGGCGCTTGTTCGTGGGAGTGATGGGGGGCGGAGTGCTCGCCGCACCGGTTGTCGCCTCCGCGCGCCCGGAGACCACGTCCGCCGCAAAAATTGCGGCGCCCAGCGAGAAGCCGCTCGACGCGCCGACGCGCGAGAACGTCGCCAAGCTGCTGCATCCGCTGGCCGCGGGATCTCGCCTCGCGCGCTGGACGATCGTCCAGATCGATCCGGTCGTGAACGGGTGTGTGAGCATCAAGGTTCGGACGGACGATGGGCACACGTTTGACCTCGAACTGCTCGCGCGCGACCGCACCGCGCTCGCGCAGCGGCCGCCCGCGGAGACGGAGCGGCACGCGATCTTCGTGGTGAACGGCGGCAACGGCTGGGCGACCACGCAGGAGGAGCTCGGGCTCGCGGCCATGACGCTCGCGCAGATCGTCGCGAAGAACGAGCGTGAGGTGCGCTTGTCCGGGCTGCTCACGCACGCCGAGCGCATCGAGAACCACGGCGACGCGCTCCTGGTTCCGGCGGAGGGACCGGGCTGAACGTATGGCGGCGGTCCTCTCCCTCGGCTCGACCTGCAACAATGCGTGTGTCTTCTGCGCGCAAGGGGAGCGGTCTGCCTCGCACGAGCGCGAGGCCGAGGGGATGGATCTCGCGGCGCGCCTGCGCGTCGAGCCGGGCGACGTCGTGTTCGTGCAGGGCGGCGAGCCGACGCTCACGGACGATTTGCCCGCGGTGATTCGCGCCCTCGACGAGCGCGGCGCGCGCCGCATCGTGGTGCAGACGAACGGCCGTCGCCTCGCGTATCGCGCCTTCGCGCGCGCCCTGCGCGAGGCTTCGAGCAAGCTCTCGCTCGACGTCTCGCTCCACGGCTCGACCGAGCCGATGCACGACTACCACACGCAGACGCCGGGCAGCTTCAAGCAGACCGCGCTCGGCGTGCGGCATGCGCGCGCCGAGGGGATCGAGGTCGGGACGACGACGGTGATCACGCGGTCGAACTACCGTCACCTCGCGGAGATCGTGCAGCTCTCGCGCGCGCTCGGGGCCCGCGCGGTGCACCTCGCGAGGGTGTCTCGTTTCGGCCGCGCGGCGCGCGCGGCGGATCGGATCGTCGCGCCGGAGGAGCTCGTGCGTCCGCAGCTCACGCGTGCGCTCGCGGAGGCGTCGCGGCTCGGGATGGGCTGGCTCGCGGGCGAGAGGGCGAGCCATGCGGAGGTGCGCGATCTCTTCGCGGGCCTCGGCGAGGCGGAGATTCCGCCGGCGGAGGGGCTGGGTTCGTCGAGGACTTCGCCCGGCGCCGAGGTCGTGGCCTCGGACAAGAACTTCGTGGACACGTCTCGGCTCGTCCGAGCGAAACCACCGAGCGTCAACCGAAGCATTGCTTGGGAGCGGTGAGTGACAATGGCGAGCAACGTCAAAGCCAGTGACGAGCAGCGGGGCAAGCAGGTGCGACGGGTCGCCATTGCGGCGCTTCTGACGGTGATCGGCGGAGCCGCCGCATCGTCGTGCGCCGAGGGCGGGAGCGTGACCTCGGGCGGCGGCCTGACGAGCTCGAGCTCGAGCGGCTCTGGTGGAAGGGGCGGCGAGGGCGGCACGGGCGGCGAGGGCGGCACGGGCGGCGTTGGCGGCACGGGCGGTG
This sequence comes from Polyangium fumosum, assembly GCF_005144585.1. GTDB lineage: Bacteria > Myxococcota_A > Polyangia > Polyangiales > Polyangiaceae > Polyangium > Polyangium fumosum. Next base: position 65,186 of record NZ_SSMQ01000049.1, read on the forward strand.
TCGGCGGCACGGGCGGTGTCGGTGGTGTCGGTGGCGCGGGTGGCATGGGCGGCGCGGGAGGCGCGGGCGGCCAGATGTGCGTGCCGCAGACCGAGGTCTGCGACGGCGTCGACAACAACTGCGACAACGTCATCGACGAGGGCTGCGACTGCGTGACCGGCGTGAAGGAGGCCTGTTACACGGGCCCCGACGGCACGAAGGGCGTCGGCGCGTGCAAGGAAGGCGAGAGGACGTGCGACGCGTCCGGCAAGTGGGGCCCGTGCGCGGGGGAGGTCGTCCCGGCCGCGGCCGAGGCTTGCAACGGCTTCGACGACGACTGCGACACCGAGGTCGACGAAGGGTGTGACTGCGTCACGGGCGCGACGAAGGGCTGCTACACGGGCCCGCCGGGCACGCAGAACACCGGCCTCTGCAAGCCTGGGTCGCAGACGTGTGACGCGAACGGGCTGTGGGGCCCGTGCCTGGGTGACACCACGCCGGCTCCCGAGCTCTGCAACGGCCTCGACGATAGCTGCGACGGCACGATCGACGAGGGCAACCCGGGCGGCGGCGACGCGTGCGTCGCGCCGGGCCTCGGCGAGTGCAAGAAGGGCACGTTGAACTGCGTCAACGGCGCGGTGAAGTGCTCGCCTGCGCCCGTGCAGCCCGAGACCTGCGACGGCCTCGACAACAACTGCGACGGCAACACCGACGAGGGCAACCCCGGCGGCGGCATGCAGTGCATGACGGGCTTCCTGGGCCTGTGCAGCACGGGTCTGACGAAGTGCGACGGCGCGAACGGCGTGACGTGCATGGCGAACGTCGTCCCCGGCCAGCTCTCCGAGGCGTGCAACAACCTCGACGACGACTGCGACGGCATGGTCGACGACGCCATCCCGCAGGTCGGCATGCCGTGTACGAAGCCGGGTCAGCTCGGCATCTGCCAGTTCGGCACCTTCGAGTGCCCCGCGGGTGCATCGCAGCTCCTCTGCAACGCGCCCTTGCCGGGCACGATCCAGGAGACGTGCAACGGCAAGGATGACGACTGCAACGGCACGATCGACGATCCGGCCCTCGTGAATGGGTTGCCCTGCAACACGTCGTTCCCCGGCGTTTGCGCGACGGGCACCACGGTCTGCGTGGGCGGCAGCGCGTCGTGCAACCCGCAGGTCACGCCTGGGGCGCAGACCGAAATTTGCGACTCCAAGGACAACAACTGCAACGGGCAGACGGACGAGATGCAGCCGAACCCGGCGTGCACCACGCAGAACCCGAACGCGCAGTTCGTCTCGGGCTGGTCGTGCACCGCGGGCCAGTGCCAGATCGTGCAGTGCAACGCCGGCTACGCGAACATCGACGGCGCGCCGGGCAACGGCTGCGAGTGCGCGACGGATCAGTACGCGAACCAGTGCGTGAGCGCAGGTGCGGTCAGCGTGCCGAAGGGCGGCACGGTGAACATGATCGGCAAGGTCGAGACGTCGAATGCCAGCGACTGGCTCACGTTCAACTTCGTCGCGCCGGCGGCGCTGGGCCAGGCGTACACGCCGAAGGTTCAGCTCGTGAACGACTCCGGTGGCCAGTACGGGATGGACGTGCTCCACGACTGCAACACCGTCGCGACCTGCAACGACGGCGGCACGGGGTCGGGGGCCACCGTGTGGGAGCTGAATTTTGGGTACGACATGAACGGCAACCCCACGGGTCCTTGGTCCGACAACAACCCGAAGATCGTGTCTGTCAAGGTTCGCGTGTATCGCAAGAACGGCACGCCGCCGACCTGCGATCAGTATACCGTGACCGCCACGAACCCGTGAGGCGCGGCGGGACGCACCTTACGGTACGTCATGGGGAGCGAAGGGCGAATGAGCGACATGTCGTTTCACTTGGGAGAGGGCTCGGTTCGGATCGAGTTCGACGAGGGCCTGTACCCCAAGGATGCGATTTACGGAGCGGCGTACGTCTTCATCGATCGCTGCTGGGTGCACCTCGATCGTGCGGGAGATCGTCGCATCCAGGTGACGCTCAAGGCGAAGAAGCCTGGCGCTGACACGCAGATCTACGCGGGCGAGTTCCAGAACGAGCTGCTCGGCCAGGCGTGGCGTCTTCGGATCGTCGAGGAGAACAAGAAGCTCGTCGAGTCGATCACGGCGCGCGCGCTCGGCGGCGCTGCGGGCCCGCCCGGGCTCGACGAGCTGCTCGCGATGGACATCGGCGAGGAGACGGCCTTCGAGGATCCGCTCGGCATCGCGATGAGCTGGGAGGAGAAGTACAAGAAGAAGGGCAAGGGCGAGGGCGCGAAGGCCGAGGCGGAAGACGCGTCGGAAGGCGCGTCGGGGGGCGAGAAGGCGTCGTGATCGAGCTCAGGTTTCATGAGGAGCTCTACGACGGCTTCGCGATCGACGAGGCCGTCAAGACGTACGCGGCGTACGCGACGGCGGAGCTCTCGCGGGACGGCGGCGCGTACATCGTGAAGGTGACGGCGAAGCCCGAGGCCACGAGCGAAGGCATCGACGAGCGCGTGCTCTCCGCGGAGCTCGCGAACTACGCGCTCGGCCTCACGATCGAACGCGCGCGGGCAGGGGGTGCGGCGTGACGGGCCTCTCGACGCTCTTCACCGAGCTCGGCTCCGCGGCGAAGGCCCCGACGGGCCTCGTGCCGTTCCGGTTCCGCGAGGTGGGCGGAGACATTTTGCTCACCAACTTTCTCGGCGACTGGCTCTTCGTCACGCAGGACGAGTTCCGTGCGCTCACGCGTGGCGAGCTCGATTCCGCTTCGCCGCTCCACGACAAACTCGCGTCGCGGAACTTCCTCCGCGAGGGGCTCGATCAGGCGAAGGCGGCTGAGCGCATCGCGTACAAGAAGCGGTTCCTCAACTGGGGGCCGAACCTGCACATCGCGGTCGTCACGCTCCGCTGCAACGAGACGTGCGTCTACTGCCACGCGAGCCGCGCGAACATGGACGCGGTCCACACCGACATGACGCCGGAGATCGGCGAGAAGGTCGTGGACCTGATGCTCCAGTCGACGTCGCCCTCGGTGACGCTGGAGTTCCAGGGCGGCGAGCCGCTCGCGAACTTCCCGGTGATGAAGCACGTCATCGAGTACGCGCTCGCGCGGAACCGTGCCTACGGCAAGGGGCTCGAGTTCACGATGGTCTCGAACCTGGCCATGATGGACGAGGAGAAGCTCGCCTTCCTCGTCGATCGCAAGGTTCAGATCTGCACGAGCATCGACGGCCCGGAGCACCTGCACACGAAGCAGCGCATCCTCGCGGGCGGCAACGCGCATCGTGAGGCCGTGAAGTGGATCGAGCGCATCAACAAGGCCTACATCGACATCGGCCTCGACCCGACGCTCTACCATGTCGAAGCGCTGCTCACGACGACACGCGAGGCGCTCAAGTACCCGAAGGAGATCGTCGACACGTACGTCGGCCTCGGCTGCCGCGCGATCTTCCTCCGCCCGGTCGATCCCTTCGGCTTCGCGGGCAGGACCGCGCAGATCGTCGAGTACGACCGCGCCGCGTACAACGACTTCTACCGCACCGCCGTCGAGCACATCCTCGATCTGAACCGGCGCGGCGAGCAGGTCCTCGAGCGCTATGGCTCGATCTTCCTCACGAAGATCCTCGGCGACGACGACCCGAACTTCCTCGACATCCGCTCGCCGAGCGGCTCGGGGATCGGCGCTCTCGCCTATAACTACGACGGCAAGATCTTCTCCAGCGACGAGGGCCGGATGATGTACGAGACCGGCGATCCTGCGTTCCAGATCGGCGACGTGTTCACCTCGACGTATCGCTCGCTCATGAAACACGAGACGGTGCGCGCGCTGGTGATGGCGTCGATCCGCGACGTGCAGCCCGACTGCGTGAACTGCACGTACACGCCCTACTGCGGGGTGCAGCCCGAGCATAGCTACCGGACGCAGGGCACGATCTTCGGTAGGATGCGTGAGAGCACCTTGTGCGCCGTCCACAAGGGCATCCAGGATTTTCTTTTCGACAAACTGCGCGAGAACGACCCGAAGACGGTCGAGATCCTCCAGCGCTGGACCACGGTCCGGGCGCGAACGCATTTCATCCACGCGTCGTCGGCATCTTGAGGGCAAACGATCGACGCGGGCGCAACGGGACTTGGGATCAGGGAGGCCACGATGGCGAACAACGGAACAGGTGGGCTGCCGAGCTTCTCCCGCAAGCCGGGTGGCATGCTCTCCAAGACGGAGAGCGAGGTCGGCGCGAAGGCGAGCGAAGAGGCGGATCGCGCCGGCGTGATCGGCGACGACGCGGGTGGCGTGATCCCGGCGCAGCATTGCTCGCACGGCTCGCACGGCAGCCACGGCAGCCACGGCAGCCACGGCAGCCACGGCAGCCACGGCAGCCACGGCTCGCACGGCAGCCACGGCAGCCACGGCAGCCACGGCTCGCACGGCAGCCACGGCAGCTGGTAGACCGTCTCCCGGCGCGCCCACAGCCCTAGCTACCCCTCGCCTGGCGGGCGAAACGGCCCTGTTCGTCCGCCCTAACCCCCCGATCTCACGCGGTTCCAGCCTGCTCGGATCGGCCTCTTGCGGAGGCTCTGGATCCAAAGGGACGGAGGCGCATTTGATCAGCTTGCGGAACGGACGCGCGTCCGTATACTTCCGCTCCCTTGTTTCCCGGCGGAGTACGTCGGTGAAGCAAATGTCGAGGGCGTCGAGGGCACGAACATGTACGCGGTCATCAAGACGGGCGGCAAGCAGTACAGGGTCAGCGAAGGCCAGGTGCTGCGCGTCGAGAAGCTGAGCGGCAACGCTGGCGACAAGGTTACGTTCAACGAAGTCCTGCTCGTCGGCGGCGAGGCCACCAAGATCGGCCAGCCGCTCGTTGCGGGTGCAAAGGTCGAGGCGCAGATCAATGCGCAGGATCGCGGCAAGAAGGTCGTGATCTTCAAGTTCCGGCGTCGGAAGAACTACCGCCGCAAGACGGGGCACCGGCAGCCGTACACCGAGCTCAAGATCACCGGCATCAGCGCCTAGGAGAAACCGGCATGGCTCATAAAAAAGGTGGCGGCTCGTCCCGCAACGGGCGCGATTCGAGCGCACAAAAGCGCGGCGTGAAGGTGTACGCGGGGACCGAGGTCTCGGCGGGTAGCATCCTCGTGCGGCAGGTGGGTTCGTCGATCCACGCCGGCAAGAACGTCGGCACGGGCAAGGACTTCACGCTCTTCGCCCTCGTGGAGGGCGTCGTGAAGTACGAGTGGAAGTCGAACACGAAGAAGCAGGTCTCGGTCTATCCGGCCTGATTCTGCGGCGTTCGTGATCGAGACGAATCGGGCGATGCGGCGGGGAAAACCCGTCGATCGCCCGTCGTCCATTTGAGGTCCAACCCATCACGCGCGCTCTGCGGCGAGGACGATCCGCGGCGATGACGTACAAGCTCCTGGCCCTCGATCTCGACGGCACCCTGCTCCGGCACGACGGTTCGCTCCACGAGCGCGATCGCTGGGCGATCGAGCGCCTGCAGAGCGGCGGCGTGGCCGTGACGATCTGCACGGGCCGGCTCTACTCGGGCTCGCGCGAGGCCGCCGTGGCGGCGCGGATCCAGGGGCCGATCGCCTGCGTGGACGGGAGCCACATCGTCGACGCGCGTGACGATCGCGAGCACTACCACGCTTCGCTCACGGGCGATCATGCCGCGCAGCTTCGACGCGTGCTCGAGCGGCATCGGACCGCGAGCTTCGTGTTCGCGCACGACAGCATCGTGCACGACGCCGCAGGCGCGCCGTGGAGCAGCTACGTGCGCACGTGGTCGCCGCGGGTGACGGTCGTCGAGCGCGTCACGTCGCACCCGTACTGGGAACACGAGCGGGGGCTGCTCGCGGTCGTGGCGATCGGCTCGAAGGACAGCGTGCACGCGGCCGCGGAGGAGCTCGAAGGCGAGCTCGGCGGCGCGGCGTTTGTCGTGCGGTTCGCGGTGACGCGCGCGGCCGACACACACGCGATGGTGGTGCGCGCGGCCGGGCCCACGAAGGGCACGGCGATCGCGTGGCTCGCGGACTACCACGGCTGCGCGGTGAACGAGGTCGTCGTGGTGGGCGATTGGCTCAACGACGTGCCGATGTTCCAAGTCGCGGGGCGATCGTTCGCGATGGGCAGCGCGCCGTCGTTCGTGAAAGAACACGCGAGCGAAGAGCTCGCCGCGTGGAGCGCGGACGACGCGGGCGTCGCCGAGGCGATCGAGCGGGCCTGGGGGACGTTAGGATGAGCTCTTCGACGAGGGCGCGCTGGAGGTAGGCGCGCGCGGCGTGCCCACGTGCGAAGGGGGCGCGAAGCCGAGGTAGAAGAGCCGTTCGACCTCGCCGATGAGATCGCGCATGCCGATGGGCTTGGCGAGGAACCCTTCGGCGCCGGCTTGCGCGGCCTCGGCGCGCGCGCCGCGTTTGCCCGAGATCACGAGGAAGCGGCAGTCGTAGCCGCGCGAGCGTGCGGCCTCGATGAAGTCGGTGCCGTTCATCTCGGGCATGCGCTGGTCGACCACGACGACGTCGACGCGGTCGAGCCGCTCGAGCGCCGCCCCGGGGGACATCGTCTCGCGCACCTCACACCCCTCGGCTTCCAGGCACATCCCCAGGAGCCTCAAGATGTCGGGGTCGTCATCGACCACGAGCACGACGGGGGGACGCGGTCGCCACGTGCGCATGATCCGGAGATTACCCGGGTTTCTGCGTGCTTCCAAATGTGAAAGACGGCCGGCACGAAAATGCCAGGAGGACGGATCACGCTCCGTCCGCGGCCGTCGATGCGAGGGTGTGGGGGGGTTTGCCCAGGGGCTCGACGCGTGATGCGGAGCCCCCGGGTGCGGGTGCGTGTCGCGCTGTTACTTGCGCTGCTGCTGAGCAGCGGCGAGCTGCTGCTGCTGCTGCTGGAGGAACTGCGCGACGACGCGCGAGCGCTCGATGGCGAACTGCTTGACTTCCTTGTTGGGCGAACCCGCGAGGGCGTTGAGCAGCTTCGTGACCTTCTCGATCTGGCGCGACTGGAAGAGGGCCTCGAAGTAGTTGTTCGCGATGCGAACGTCGCGGCTCATCTTCGCCTCGTGCGGCTGCAGGAGCCGGATGACGGCTTCGAGGTCGCCCTTCTGGCCGTAGAGCGCCGAGAGGCAGAGGAGCGCGAGCGGATCGTCGGGCGCGATCTCCACGCCCTTCTTGGCGTAGGTGACGGCGCGATCACGGGTCGCATCGTCGTTCGCGAAGAAGCCCTGGAGCGCGATGTACGGCGCGGCGCTCTTCTTGTCGGTGGCCATCTTCTCGATCTCGGCGATGGCCGTGTCCTCGTCGCCGTGCTGCTTGAGGTACTGGTAGAGGTAGGCCCACGCGTCGATGCAGCCGATGCTGATGCCGATCGCCTTGTCGACGAACTCGCGCTCCTTGTCGGCTTCCTTCTTGAGCTGGAAGACCTTGGCGAGGTGCAGCGAGGGGTAGGGGTTGTCCTTGAGGAGGTTTTGCGCGCCTTTCAGCGTGCCCTCGGCCTTGTCGAGCTTCTCCTGCTGGAGTTGCGCGATGCCGAGCGCGAGCCAGTCGTCGCCCGTGCCGCCCTTCGCAACGACCTTCGAGAGCACCTGCTCGGCGCGCTGCAGGCGGTTGTACTTGAGGAGCTCCTGGGCGTAGATGCGCGCGCGGTTGAGGTCGTCGGGCTGCTCCTGCCAGTGCTTCTCCAGGCCGGCGAGCAGGTCTTCGAGGCCGATCGCGATCGGGCGGCCCTGGTCGTCCTGCACCTGCACCGCGGGGCCGTTGAAGCCGAGCAGCTTCCACATCTGCTCGGGCGTCACGAGCGACGGGCCCTTGTCGAGCATGGCCTTGGTGTCGTCGTCGACCTTCGAGAGGGGAATCACGATGAGAGCGTTGCCAGGCACTCCGTTGGGGAATGCGCTGACGGGCGCCATGATGGCCGCGCCGCCCGTGATCTGAAGTCCCGCCGCCACTCCACCCTGCTGTCCGTTCTGCGCCATGGTCGCTCCACCCGGGAAACGCGAGGCGCGCCTTGCGCCCGCGGTCGCCGCTCGACGGCGCTTTTGTACGCGTCGAACGGGAAAGAAATGTCGTTGGTTACGAGGGGCGGGCAGGCTAGCAGGATGCCCCCATCAGAGCAACGGCCCCCGCGGATCCGAAGCTTTTCGCTCACGTCGATACCAACAAGTCAGCCGCGGCGGAGTCGATGCGCGAGGCCGGTCTGACGCTCCTCGCGCCGCGTCTCCGAGAGCGCGAGGTTGAGCGCTCGCCCGTCCGTGACGAGCACGACGAGCCGCTTTCCGCGCGTGACGGCCGTGTAGAGCAGGTTCCGCGAGAGCATCACGAAATGCTGCGAGAGCAGCGTGACCACGACGGCCGGATACTCGCTGCCCTGGCTCTTGTGGATGGTCGTCGCGTACGCGAGCACGAGCTCGTCGAGGTCGCTCTCTTCGTAGGCGACGTCCCGGCCGTCGAACGTGACCGTGAGTGTCCCGGCCTCGGCGTCGATCGCGCGGACGAGGCCGACGTCGCCGTTGTAGACCTCGCGGTCGTAGTCGTTCTTGAGCTGCATGACTTTGTCGCCGAGGCGGAAGACCTTGCCGCCACGCGTGACCGAGGGGCCGTCGGGGTTGAGCGACCGCTGGAGCGTCTCGTTCAGCGCGATCGTGCCGACGGGGCCCTTGTTCATCGGCGAGAGGACCTGCACGTCGCGGACCGGATGCAGGCCGAAGCCGCGCGGGATGCGCTCGGTGACGAGCTCGTGGATCGTGGCGGCGGCCTCCTCGGGGTCCTTTCGTTGGAAGACAAAGAATTCGCCGCGCTTGTCGGTCGCCCCCTCGGGTTTTTCGCCGTCGTGGATGCGGTGCGCGTTCTGCACGATGAGGCTGCCCTCGGCCTGGCGGAAGATCTGCGAGAGGCGCACCGTGGGGATGGCGCCCGAGGCGATGATGTCGCGCAGGACCGCGCCCGGGCCGACGGACGGGAGCTGATCGACGTCGCCGACGAGCACGAGGCGGGCCTCGTCGGAGGTGGCCTGCGTGAGCGCGTCGCAGAGCGGCAGATCGATCATCGAGGCCTCGTCCACGATGAGCACGTCGGCCTCGAGCGCGCGGCCCTTCTTGCGGAGGAAGCCGCGCTCCTTCGGGTCGAACTCGAGCATGCGGTGGAGCGTGACGGCCTCGCGCCCGGTTGCCTCGCTCATGCGCTTGGCGGCGCGGCCCGTGGGCGCGGCGAGGCGCACGGTGTGGCCTGCGAGATCGAAGAGCGCGAGGATCGCACGGACGATCGTGGTTTTTCCGACGCCGGGTCCGCCCGTGATGACGAGGATCTTGCTCCGCGCGGCTTGCTCGATCGCGTCGCGTTGCGCGGGCGCGAGGGCGACACGCGTGCGGGCCTCGAAGCTCTCGATCGCGGCCTGGGCGACGACCTCCGGAGGTTCGCCGCGGCGCCCCGCGAGGGGACGGCCAGGCGCGCGGAGGAGCGCGAGCAGGCGTTCGGCGAGGCGCGCCTCCGCTTCGTAGAGCGTTGATTCGTAGACGGCGACCTCGCCCGAGGGGAGGGTCTCGACCCGCGCGCGGCCCGACAACGCGAGCGCGTCGATGGCGCGATTCACGCCTTCCTCTTCGCGTTCGAGCATCAGCGCGGCGGCCGCGACGAGCGCGTTTCGTTCGGCGTACACGTGCCCCTTGCCCGCGAGGTCGCTCAGCATTTGCAGCACGCCGGCCTGCGCGCGCTCGGGCGCGTCCGGCGAAACGCCGACGGCGCGCGCGATCTGATCGGCGGTCTTGAAACCGACGCCCCAGACCTCGAGCGCGAGCCGGTAGGGCGCGCGCTTCACGATGTCGATCGCGGAGGCGCCGAAGCGCTTGTAGATACGCGTCGCCAGCGCGGCCGAGGCGCCGTGCTGCTGGAGGAAGATCATGATGTCGCGGATGACGCGCTGCGACGCCCAGGCCTTGGCCACGGCCTCGGCGCGGCGTGATCCGAGCCCCGGCACCTCGGCGAGGCGCTCGGGCTCCTCATCGAGCACGCGCAGCGCGTCCACGCCGAGCGTCTCGACGATCCGCTTGGCGAACACGGGACCGACGCCGGCGACCATGCCCGAGCCGAGGTATTTTTCGAGGCCCTGCAAGGTCGAGGGAGCGATCTCCAGCAGGGTTTCGACGCGGAGCTGGTCGCCGTGGCGGCCGTCGCGTTCGTAGCGGCCGGTCGCTCGGACGCGCGTGCCGGGGGCGACGGGCTGGAAGCGGCCAACCCAGGGCAGAGGGGCCTCGTGGCCGTCGATCGCGACCTTCACGACCCGGAAGCCCGTTTGGTCGTTCTCGTAGGTGACACGCACGACCTCGCCTTCGAGGGTGAGGGTGCCGTCCTTCGCGGGTGCTGCCTTTTGCGCCGCGAAAAGCGTGTGTTGCGCGGGACCCTGGGGCCCGGATCGCGGGCGTGACGCGGCCCCGGCCGGGCCTTTTCGACCCGTCCCCCCGGCAAGCAGAGGCGTGCGTCCGCGGCGGTTCATGGGCGCGGGGCGAGGCTAGCGCGGTTTTCCCGCGGCGAGGGGCTTTGCTCGGCGGGTTTGTTGGGTAAGACTCGCCGCCCGATGAGCCTCGAGCACCGCCTCCACGACCGCTGCGCGTGCGGATCTGCGCTTTCGTCCTACGCCCACTCGTCCGCCTCCGCTGCCTCCGGGCGCCCGTTCACGCTGGCCGGCGTGCAGCGCGTCTACGAGCGGCCTCGGCCGTTTCAGGTCACGCACATCGCGCTCGACCTTCGCCTCGACGTGCCGAAGAAGTCGGTCGCGGGCGAAGCGACGCTCGACGTGTCGCGGATCGACGCGCGCGCGAAGGAGCTTTTGCTCGACGCCGTGGGCTTCGACCTCGAAGCGGTCGAGCTTCGCGTGGGCGACGACGGCAAGTTCGCCGCGGCAGCACACGTGTACGACGGGCAGACGTTGCGCGTGTCGATCCCCGAGGGGGCCGCGCGCGCGGCGGTGCGGGTGCGCTACGCGGCGACGCCGCGGCGTGGGCTCTACTTCCTCGCGCCGGACGAGCACGTGCGGGACCGGCCCGCGCAGGTCTGGTCGCAGTGCCAGGACGAGGACGCGCGGCACTTCTTCCCGTGCATCGACAAGCCGCACAACAAGCAGTCGACGTCGCTGCGCGTGACGGTGCCCGAGGGCTGGTTCGCGCTGTCGAACGGCGCGCGCGAGAGCGACGAGGACGAGGAGCAGGGCGGCGTCTACCGCTACCGCATGGAAGACCCGCACCCGAGCTACCTGTTCACGCTCGTCGCGGGCGAGTTCGAGCGGATCGACGACGAGGCGGACGGCGTTCGCCTGCATTACTTTGTGCCCAAAGGAAAAACCGACGAGGGCAAGCGGACGTTCCGGCGGACGCCGGACATGGTGCGCCGCTTCGGCAGGCTCACGGGCGTCGCGTATCCGTGGAAGACGTACTCGCAGATCGTGGTGAGCGACTTCATCTTCGGCGGGATGGAGAACACGACGGCGACGACGATGTACGAGCACATCCTGCTCGACGAGCGCGCCTCGATCGACGTGACGGCCGACGACCTCATCGCGCACGAGCTCGCGCATCACTGGTTCGGTGACCTCGTGACGTGCCGTGACTGGTCGCACGCGTGGCTGAACGAGGGGTTCGCTACGTACATGGAGCACGTCGATCGCGAGGGGTACCTCGGACGCGACGAGTACGAGCACGGCGTGCGCGGCGACGTGGCCGCGTACCTCGGCGAGGCGGGTGGGCGCTACCGGCGGCCGATCGTGTGCCAAGACTACGACGCGCCGATTGATATCTTCGATCGTCACCTCTACGAGAAGGGCGCGTGCGTCCTGCACATGCTGCGGCTCGAGCTCGGCGATGAGGCGTTCTGGCGCGGCATCAAGATCTACCTGGAGCGGCACGCGCGCGGGATCGTGGAGACGCGCGACCTCCTGCGCGCGCTCGAAGAGGCGAGCGGCAGGAGCCTGGAGCGCTTCTTCGAGCAGTGGGTGTTCCGCGCAGGGCACCCGGAGCTCGAGGTGAAGATCGATCACGACGGCGACGCGCTGACCGTGTCGGTCAAGCAGGCGCAAGCCGCGAAAGAGGGCCGGGAGAAGGACAAGGACGACGCCGGGACGCACGTCTTCGCGCTCGATCTGGAGCTCGACATCTCCATCGACGGCGAGGTGCGGCGCGAGGTGCGGCGCGTGGAGTCGGCGACCGCGACGTTCACGATCCACGTGCCCAAGCGCCCCGCGTTCATCGTGGTGGATCCGGAGCTCAGGATCGTGGGCGACGTGCGGGTCGAGTGCCCGGGTGACATGCTGCGCGCGCAGCTCGTCGGGGCGCCGACGGCGCGCGGCCGGCTGCTCGCGGCGAGCCTGATGGGCAAGCTCGACGATCCGGCGACGACGCGCGCGCTCGGCGCCTCGCTCGCGAAGGAGGACGAGTTCTGGGGCGTGCGAGCGGAGGCGGCCTCGGCGCTCGGCGACGTGCGCAGCGACGACGCGCTCACGCATCTTCTCGCCCACGCGCGGACGGGGCACGCGAAGGTGCGGCGCGCGGTGGCGGCGGCGCTCGGCAAGTTCCGCAAGACGCAAGCCGCCGACGCGCTGAAGAGCCTCGCGCTGCGGGACGCGAGTTACCTCGTGGAGGCGGAGGCCGCGCGCGCGCTCGGCGGGACCCGGCAGAGCGCGGCGTTCGACACGCTGATCGAGGTGCTCGATCGTCCCTCGTGGGCCGACGTGGTCCGCGCGGGCGCGCTCGACGGGCTCGCGGCCCTGCGTGACGAGCGCGCGCAGGCGCACGTGCTCACGCGTACGCGCTACGGGATCCCCACGCGCGGCCGGCGCGCCGCGATCATGGCGCTGCCGAAGCTCTCGACGGACCGCAAGGTGCGCGAGGCGCTGGAGGACCTGCTCGATCAGTCGGATCCGTACCTCAAGGTGGACGTGGTGCGCGCGCTGCTCGACATCGGCGACACGAAGTCGCGCGGGCCGCTCTCGCGGCAGCTCGAACGCGAGCTCGACGGCCGCGTGCGTCGCCGGATCCGCGAGGCCTTGCGGGACCTCGGCGGCGCGGGCAAGCGCGAAGCCGAGCGGCTGCGCGAGGACCTGGAGGCGCTGCGGAGCGAGCACGCCGAGCTGAAGGCGCGCCTCGGCAAGCTCGAAGCGCGGATCGCGCCGAAGGAAGCCGCGAGCAAGTCGAACGGCGTCCACCCGGGCCGCGACGCGGACAAACACGAGGCCGAGAAGGACGCGGGCGAGAAGGGCAAGAAGAGGAAAAAGGATGAACGAGCTTCGCGGTAAAACGGCGCTCGTCACCGGCGCCTCGGCTGGGATCGGCCGGGAGCTCGCGCGCGTGCTCGGCCGCGAGGTGGGAGCGCTCGTGCTCGTGGCGCGCCGTCGCGAGAGGCTCGACGATCTTGCGCGCGAGCTCGTGGCCGCGCGGCCGGGTCTCCGGGTGCTGGTGCGCGCGGTCGATCTGCTCGACCGGAAGGCGCTCGGCGCGATGCTCGATGACCTCGCGCAGGCGGGCGAGGTCATCGACGTGCTCGTGAACAACGCGGGCTTCGGCGACTACGGCCTGCTCGAGAACCGCGACTGGGAGAAGATCGAGCGGATGCTCGAGCTCAACGTCGTGAGCACGACGATGCTGCTCGCGCGGCTCGTGCCGCCGATGGTGGCGCGGGGGTCGGGCGCGATCCTGAACGTCGGCTCGATCGCGGGGATCCTGCCCTCGCCCGCGATGAGCACGTACGCGGCGAGCAAGGCGTACGTGAACCACCTGAGCGAAGGCCTGCGCGCGGAGCTCGCAGGGACGGGCGTGTCAGTGACGGTGGTTTGTCCGGGCCCGGTGCCGACGGAGTTCCAGGAGGTCGCGGGGAGCGACGCGCGGCCGGAGCTCCCGAAAGCGGTGTACGTGGATGCGGTCACGTGCGCGGAGGAGGCGGTCGCAGGGCTCAAGCGTGGTCAGGCGCGCGTGATCCCGGGCGTCGTGCCGCGGGCGATGGCGATGACGGTGGACGCGCTGCCGAAGGCGCTCGTGCGACCGTTCCTGTCGAAGATGGGGAAGAAGGCGCGCGGGGGCCGGTAGCCGCGTCGATCAGGGCAGGAAGCGCCCGAGGAACGCGTCGCCGTCCTTGCCGTCGAACGAGCCCACGAGCGCTTTGTTGATCAAGAACGGCGCGTGGTTCTGGCCACCGACGATCAGATCCCCCGCAGGCAGGAGCGCGAGCGCGAACACCGTGTTGGCGGCATCGTTGTCTTTGGCCCCGCCGCTGAGAAGGACGCTCGACGCGACGTGGGCGCCGTCGCTGCTGAGCTTCGCGAAGAACAAATCGCCTGCATCCGCGGCCATGAGGGGGCCGCCGCCGAAGTCCATGCCGCCCTGGAACGTGCCTGCGAGCGCGAGCTGATCGGCGGTGCCCACGGCGAGGCTGGCCTGCGTCACGAACGCCGTCGCGTCGCCGATGGCTTTGGCCCAGACGACGCTGTCTCCGGTGCCCGCGATGCGCGTCACGTAGAGCGCGCGCGAGGCGACAGCGTCCGTCTTGATCGTCTGTCCGAAGAAGTTGAGCGCGCCCTCGAACGCGCCCGTGAGCAAGACGTCGCCGTTCGACGCGATCGCCACGTCGAACGCCTGCTGCGTGGCCGCGTCGCCCCAGGCGTTCGCCCAGATCGGGGCGAACGTCGGCGAGAGCTGCGCGGCGAAGACGTCGAGCCCGCCCTTGCTCGTGAGGGTGTTGCCGGCGATGAGCTCGAGCGTGGAGCTGAAGACGCCGGTGATGACCACCTCATCGTTGGTGTTGACGGCGATCGCGCGGAATTCGTCGGCGCCTTGACCGCCGATGCGCCGCGAGGCCGCATGGAAGCCGGTCTCGTCGAACTTGGCGAGGAAGATGTCGTTGCCGCCGGCCGACGCGAGCTGCGCTCCTCCGAGCGCGATGTTGCCCGCGAAGTTGCCCGCGACGATCACCTGGTTCGCCTTGGTCATCGCGATCGCGCGCACCTCTTGCAAGGCCGTGTCGCCGAAGAGCTTGCTCCACACCGGGCCGCCGTCGGCGTCGAACTTCGCGAGGAACGCGTCGCCCGATCCCGCGCTCGTCAGGACGCCGCTGCCGAAGTTCACCGCGCCGAGCACACGTCCGCCGACGTAGATCGCGCCGTCCTTGTCGATGGCGACGGCGTTCGCTTGTTGCAGGGCCGCGTCGCCGAAGCGCTTGGCCCAGACGACCTCGCCTTTCGGCGTGAGCTTCGCGAGGAGGATGTCGAGGCTGCCCGTGCTCGCGAGAGGGCCGTCGCCGAGATCGATCGTCCCGCCAAACGCGCCCGCGATCACGATGTTGCCGTCGGGGGCGATCGCGATATCCGTGATCATCTGCGCGGAGGCCTGCTCGCCGTACGTTCGCAGCCAGCCGATCCCGAGCGCCGGGCATTCGAGCGGATCGACGCCGTTGCACGCTTCGTCCTCGGGCGTCAGGCAGTCTTCGGGCTGCGGCAAGACCGCGCCGCCGCATTCGCCGAAGCCCGCGCCATTCGGCAGGCACACCTCGATGCCCGGCTTGCACGTGCCCACATCCTCGGTGCCGGGCGGGCCGCTGTAACAAGAGCGCTGTTCGTCGGGCGTGCAGACCATGCCGCTGCCGCTGCCGCCCGCGCCGCCCGCGCCACCTGTGCCGCTCGTGCCCGTCGGTTCGAATTCACGCTCTTCCGGCGAGCACGCCGCGAGCGCCATCACGCCGAGACACGCGACGATGGCGAGCCTCCGCGAAAGAGCCGAGTTTTGCCGGAGCTTGCGATTCATTGCTTCGAACATGAAAGGATTTCCTTCAGGGCAAGAGGCGCGCGAGGAACAGGAGCGGTTGCTGGGCGTCGCCCGACGTGAGCGGACCTCCGCCAAAATCGATCGGCGAGTAGCTCAGGCCTCCGAGGATCGGATCTCCGGTTGGCATTACCCCGAGCGCGAGCACGCCGGCCGCCCCGTTGGTCGTGTAGTTGCGCGAGCTCCGGTGCGTTCCGTCGAACGCGAGCTGCGCGATGAAAGGGCTCACCGCCGCTTTCGTCATCAGCGGTCCGCCGCCGAAATCGATCTGCTCGCTGAACCAGCCCGCCGTCGCGATGCGCCCATTCGCGACGCCGAGCCACATGCCCCAGTCGGAGCTGGATGCCGGTCCGCCGAGGATCTTGCTCCACGCGAGCGCGCCGTCCGCCGCGAGCTTCACGAGGTATGCGTTCGTCGCCATGGGCGCGGCTTCGATCTTCGAGCCGTCGTCGAAGCTGATGACACCCGCCATGCGCCCCGAGAGGACGACCTCGTCGTCCGGCGTGACCGCGATGCCGAGCGCCTCCTGATCGGCGGTGTCGCCCCAATGCTTGGCCCAGACGGGGCTGCCGTTTCCCTGGAGCTTGAGCGTGAACACGTCGTCGTTGCCGGCGCTCGTGAACATGCCGGCGACGCCGAAATCGACCGCGCCGTCGAAGTGGCCCGTGACGAGGATGTTGTCCTTCGTGTCGAGCGTGAGCGCGACGATCTCTTCGAAGCCCGCGCCGCCGTACCGGCGTGACATCGAGTGGAAGCCCGAGCCGTCGAGCCTGGCGACGAACAGGTCCGTGTCCATCCCCGCCGTGAGCGCCGAGCCGCCGAGGTTGATCGTGCCCTGGAACTCACCGCCGAGGACGACCTGCCCCGCCTGGGTGAGCGCGATGCTCTTCGCGCGTTGCAGGTTCGCGTCGCCGAAGAGCTTCGCCCACACGACGTCGCCGTTCGTGTCGAACTTCGCGACGAGCGCGTCGGAGCTGCCCGCGCTCGTGAGCGTCCCGTCTCCGAGGTCGATCGCGCCGGAGACCGTGGCCGCGAGGTAGATCATTCCCGAGGCGTCGATCACCACGCCGCCGGTCGTTTGCGACGACGCGTCGCCGAAGCGCTTGCTCCACTGATGCTTGCCATCGGCGCTGAACTTCGCGAGCAGGATGTCGGTGCTGCCCGTGCTCGCGAGCGGACCACCGCCGAGATCGAGCGTGCCGCGAAGCTCGCCCGCGATCACGATGTCGAGCGTCTTCGGGTCGACGGCGATGCTGCGAATGTGGCTGTCGTCGAGGATGGGGAAGCCCTTGCTCCACACGTGGTCGAGCGGCGGGCAATCGGCCGGCTCGTCGCCGTTGCACGCCTCGTCCTCGGGCGTGAGGCAGTTCTCGGCTTGTGGCAGGACGTCCCCGGAGCACTCGCCGAAGCCCGTGCCGTTCGGCAGGCAGAGCTGGACGCCTTTCTTGCAGGCGCCGATGTCCTCGGTGCCGGGCGGCCCGGTGTAGCAGGACCTCTCTTCGTCCGGCGCGCAGCCCATGCTGCCCCCCGCGCCGCCCGGTCCGCTCGCGCTCGTCGTGTCGCCGAAGTCGCGCGCCTCCGGCGTGCACGCTGCCGCCCCGAGGGCGATCATCGACGCGGCGCCGAGCACGGCGCCGAGGTGCCGACGAGACCAAGCCAAGCCCCTGTGGATCCTGCGCATCATCGATCCGAGCATGCCATGGAATGCAGCCTCTCGGATCAGCCGCGTGGGGCCGGTCTTCAGGGCGAGAGGCGCGCCAGAAAGCCACTCGCGTCGAGCGTGCTCGTGGTCGTGAACGCGCCGCCGCCGAAGTCGATCGAGCCCGCGTACACGCCGCCGACCACGAGATCACCCTGCGGCCCGAGGTCGAGGGCGAGCGCACCGTCGGCGCCCGCACCGCCGAACACGCGCGAGCCGAGGTGCACGCCGTTCAGCGTGAACCGCGCGAGGAACACGTCGACGCTGCCCGCCGCGGAGAGAGGCACGCCGCCGAAGTCGACTTCGTCATCGAAAAAGCCCGCGGCGACGATGCTCTCCGTGTTCGGATCCACGCGAACGGAGACGCCCCACGAACCGGAGAATTCGCCGCCGAACATCTGGCTCCAGAAGGCGCTGCCGCTCGACGAGTACCGCGCGAGGAAGAGGCCGCGGTCGCCCTTCGCGTAGGTGACGGGGCCGTCGAGGTACAACGTGCCGGACGCGTCGCCGGCGACGATCACGTCTCCGTTCGGCGCTGCCGCGATCGCGAGTCCGCGCTGGCTGCCGGCGTCGCCCGCGCGATGCGCCCAGAGGCCGGTGCCGTTCGCGGAGAGCTTGGCGAAGAAGATGTCGTGGCCGCCGATGCTCGTGAGCGGGTCGCCCGTGACGGGGCCGAAGTCGATCGTCGTGTCAAACGTGCCCGTCACGAGGAGCGAGCCCGTGGGATCGACCGCGAGCCCGCCGAGGTCGTCGAAGCTACTGCCACCGAAGCGACGCGAGAAGACGTGCGCGCCCGAGGTGTCGAGCTCGGCCACGTAGACGTCGTTCAATCCCGCGGAGACGAGGAGCGTGCCGCCGAAGTTGATCGTGCCGGCGAAGGTGCCGCCGAGGATGATCCGCCCGGACGGTGTGATCACGATGCGCGCGACGCGCTGGGCTTTCGCGTCGCCGAAGCGCTTGGCCCAGGCGAGGTTTCCTTCCGCGTCGAGCTTCGCGATGAATGCGTCGTCATCGCCCGCGCTCGTCAGGAGCTGACCGTCGCCGAAGTCCGAGGAGCCTTGGATCGCGCCGCCGACGTAGATCGATCCGGCAGCATCGATCGCGACCGCGGTGGCTTCCTGGTTCGCGGCGTCGCCGACGCGCTTGCTCCATCGGTGTTCGCCGAGCGGGCTGAAGCGCGCGACGAAGAGGTCGTTTTCCCCGGAGCTCACGAGGGGTCCTCCGCCGAGGTCGACGACGCCGCGGAACGAGCCGACGGCCACGACGTCGCCCGTCGCTGGATCGGTCGCGACGCCCTGGATCGATTGCACGTCGGTCTCGCCGAAGCTCTTGCTCCACACGTGCACGAACGCCGGTGTTGGGCCCGGTCCGCCACCTTCGCCGCCCGCGCCTCCCGCGCCGGCCATGCCGCCCGATCCGCCTGCGCCGCCCGCGCCGCCCGCGCCGCTCGTCACGCTGGGACCAGCGTCGGGCGTGCACGCCGCCGCACATGCCATCCACAGGCCGAGGAGCCCGATCCACGCGCCGTTTCGCTTTTCAAGCCGCCTCGCACCCGTTTGCCTTTTCATGTCGTAACGCACGAGCATGGCACAACGACGAGCCTCTTTGCGCGCGCCGCCGCCTTCGCTACGCACGGGCGCATGTCCGATCAATCCTCCCCCGTGAAAGTCGAGCGTCGCGGCGCCGTCGGCGTGCTCGTGATCGACCGCGCCGATCGTCGCAACGCGCTCTCGCGCGAAACCCTTTATGCCCTCGGGCGCCTCGGCAAGGAGCTCGTCGCCGACCCCCAGGTGCGCGCCATCGTGCTCACCGGCGCGGGCGACAAGGCCTTTTGCGCGGGCGCCGATCTGAAGGAGCGCCAGGGCATGAGCTCCGACGACGTGCGCAAGCAGGTCGGCCTCTACCGCAGCGAGCTCGGGGTGCTCGACCGCAGCGAGAAGCCCGTGATCGCGGCGATCAACGGCGTCGCCTTCGGCGGTGGGCTCGAGCTCGCGCTGATCTGCGACCTGCGCGTCGCGGCGCCGCACGCCGAGCTCGCGTTGCCCGAGACCACGCTCGGCATCATCCCAGGCGCAGGAGGCACGCAGCGGCTCCCGCGGGTCGTGGGCGAGGCGCGCGCCAAGGAGATGATCCTGCTCGGCCGGAAGCTCGGCGCGGCCGAGGCGCTCGCGTGGGGGCTCGTGAACCGCGTCTCGCCCGAGGGCACGAACGTCCTCGACGACACCCTCGCCTGGATCGAGCCCATCGCGTCCGGCGCGCCGATCGCGCAGAGCGCCGCGCTCCGGGCGATCGACACGTCCTACGAGGTGCCGCTCGATCTCGGCCTCGAACTCGAACGTGTCTACTACGACGAGACGCTGCGCAGCGAGGATCGGCTCGAAGCGCTGCGCGCGTTCGCCGAGAAGCGCAAGCCCGCGTTCCGCGGCGTGTAGGGCCTACACGCCATCCGTTGGATCTCGAAGCATCTGGATCTTGCTCTCCAGCCGCTTCGAGACCCACACCTTGTTGTGCTCGTCCACGACGACCGCGCCGCAGTCGTCGAGCTCCTCGCAGATCGACAGGCCCTTGTCCGGGCCGAGGATGAAGATCGCGTCGTCGATCCCGTCGGCGGTGAAGGCGTCCTTGGCCCACACGGTCACGCTGCGGCTCTTCCGGGCGGGGTAACCCGTGCGCGGATCGATGATGTGATGCCAGCGCTTGCCGTCCTTCACGAAGGCGCGCTCGTAGTCGCCGGCCGTCGAGAAGGAGTGGTCGGTCACGTCGATCATCGCGAAGTAGTCGTTCGGCCCCTGCCCGCGTGGATCCCGTACGCCGACGCGGTAGGGCGAGCCGTCGGGCTTCTTGCCGCGCACGTACAGATCGCCGCCGGCCTGCACGTAGAACGACGCGAGCCCCTCGGCGGCGAGCACCTTCGCGGCGGCGTCGACGGCGTAGCCCTTGGCGATGCCGCCGAGGCTCACGCGCATGCCGGGCTTGCTCAGCATCACGCTGCGCGCGTCGTGGTCGAGCTTGATCTTGCGGTAATCGATGAGCGCCCGTGCCGCGTCGATGTCGGCCTTCGAGGGCACCTCCTCGACCTTGTTCTCGTCGAAGCGCCAGAGATCGCGCATCGCCTCGAACGAGATGTCGAAGACGCCCTCCGAGCGATCCGCGACCGAGATGCTCTTCTTGATCACCTCGAACGTCTCGGGCCCGACGGCGACGGCCTGCTTGCCCGCGGCCTGGTTGATGCGCGAGATCTCGCTGTCGTCGCGCCAGGTCGTCATGAGCCGTTCGAGCCTGCGGATCTCGGCGAGCGCCTTGTCGAGCTTCGGCCGGATCGCTGCTTCGTCGAGCTCGCGCGTGGTGAACGTCGTGATCACGACGTGCGTGCCCATCGCCTTGTCGTCGAGCGTGATCTTCTTCGGATCGAAGGGCGGCGGGCGCGGCGCCGTGGCCTCTGCGCGCGGCTCGGGCGTGGGCTCGGGCGGCGAGGACGTGTTGCACGCCGCGAGGGCGAGCGCGCCGAGGAGGAACATGTGGCTCGTTCGCATCACGGCTCCCGCGTGATCCGCACGTAGACATGCGACGGCGGGGCGATGCCCGTCTCCACGCGCACCTTGGGCATCCCCGGCGCGAGCGCCGCGACGAGCGCGAGCTCTTCCTCGTAGTACATGCGTCGGATCGAGGTCACGGCGTCGTAGTAGAACGTGTACGTCCGACCGTACAGGGCTCCGACGAGCGCCACGAGCCCGAGCGTCGTGAAGCTCCGCTCCCCGTCGATGAAACACGCGCCTACGCGGGCGCGCCGCGCCGCCTCGCTCATCATCCGCGCGATCATCCCCGGCGGGAAATGGTGGATCGCCTGGGTGCAGGTGATCACGTCCACGCCTCGCTCCGACAGGCCTCCGAGCGCGAGCGCGTCCTCGACCGAGAACCGCACCGAGAGCCCCCGCTCGGCTGCCTGCGCGCGCCCGAGCGCGAGGTACTCCTCCCGCAGATCACTCGCCTCGATCGCGGCCCGATCCCCGAACCGCTCGGCGAGGTGCAACGCGAGCCCGCCGTGCCCCGCCGCGACGTCGTGCACGATCGGCCGCTTCCCTTCACCGCTCGCGGCCTCCACGAGCGGATCGATCGCCGCCATCACCGTCTCGTAGATCCCCGTGCAGTGGTTGAACCGATCGAGCACGTCGAGCGCGTGTGTCCGCTCGTCCTCCGGCAGGCTCGGATCATCCATGAGCTCCGGCCTGTCGCGGTAGAGACGCGCGTCCACCGCGTGGAGCAGCTCTGTGAGCGGGGCGCGACCGCCTTCGTCGAGATCGCTCGGCCGTTCGGCGCGCATCGTCGTGATGGCCTCCGCGACGAGGGCGTCGAAGCGCTCGATCGCCGCGGCCTCGCCGCGGAGCACGGCGCCTTCGAGCGGGGCGATCGCGGGCCCGAAACGATCGATCGTTCGGCGCATCGCCCTGCCGCGGTGCGGCGCGAGCGCGGCGCGGAGTGGTCCACGTACATCGTGACGGCTCATCCTGCGCATCACCGCTTCGAGGGCCGGATCGAAGCTTCGGCGCAGGACCTCGGAGAGCATCGAGGCTCGGGGCATGGCGCGAGCTTAACGCATCCCGACGCGGCGTCGCGTCACGAGCGCCCCGCGCGAGAGGGCTGTATGATGCGCGATCAACCATGCCGACGACGTCCATCGATCGACCCGTCAGGGAAGCCATCCTCGCGGCCGCGCATGCCGTCACGCCGATCGTCCGCGACGTCGCCGCGCGGATCTTCGCGCACCCGGAGCTACGCTTCGAAGAGACGCGCGCTGCTGGCTGGATCTGCGAGGCCATCGAGGCCGAGGGTGTCCCCGTCGAACGCGGCACCGGCGGCCTCCCCACGGCCTTCCGCGCGCGCCTCGGCGACGGCGCGGGCCCGCGCGTGGCGATCCTCGCCGAGTACGACGCGCTCCCCGAGATGGGCCACGCGTGTGGCCATAACCTCATCGCCGGCGGCGCGCTTGGTGCGTTCCTCGCGATCGCGCGGGCGCGCCCCTCCTTCGCGGGCACGATCGAGATCATCGGCACGCCCGCCGAGGAGGGCGGCGGCGGCAAGATCCGCCTGCTCGAAGCCGGCGTCTTCGAGGGCGTCACGGCCGCGATGATGTTTCACCCGTACGATTGTGACATCCTCGCGCCCTCCTCCCTCGCGAGCCATTGGCTCTCGCTCCGCTTCAAGGGGGTGCCTTCGCATGCGGCGATGGCCCCGTGGGAGGGCAAGAGCGCGCTCGCGGCGGCGCTCGCGACGATGCACCTCGTCGATGCGCAACGCGTGCAACTGCGGGACGGCACGCGCGTGCACGGCGTCGTCGTCGAGGGCGGCCAGGCGGTCAACATCATCCCCGAGCGCGCCGTGGTGGACTTCGCGGTGCGCGCGTCGTCGTTCGCCGAGCTCTCGATCGTGCGCGCGCTCGTCGAGCGATGCGCGCGCGGCGCGGCGATCGCGTGTAGCGTCGAGGTGGAGATCGAGGTCCGCGGCGGTTACAAGGACCTGCGCCCGAACCTCCCGCTCGCGCGTCGCTTCGGCGAGCACCTCGCTGCGCTCGGCCGGCCTGCGCGGGAGGTCGACCCCGTGCGCAGCATGGGCTCGACGGACATGGGCGACATCTCCCACGTGATCCCTTCGATCCACCCGCTGATCGCGATCTGCGACGAGGGGGAGACCATGTGCCACGAGCACCCGTTCGCGCGGCATGCGGACAGCGATCGAGGCGCGGAGGCGATGATGTTCGCGGCGCAGGCGATGGCGCTCACGGCGCTCGACGTCCTCGCGGACGCACCCTTGCGGGCGGGGATGACGTCGTATTTCGAGGGGAAAAACGGGCGGTAAAATCAGGCCGCGGGCGCGCGCTTGCTATCGACGCCGGCGGCTTGCAGGTCGTCGAGCATGCCCGTCGTCCCTTCGAGCGGGATCGCGCGGGCGAGGGCCACGCGCTCGAGCATCATCGCGAGCTCCAGCATGTTGCTCACGGGCGGCAGCAGCGCGCTCGTCCCGTCCCAGAGATCGAGCCCGATGTGGCCGCGCAGCACCGGCAGATCCTGCCCCTTTTGCTCGGTCTTCGGGATGCGCACCTTGTCGATCTGCGACCAGCTCCAGCGCCGCACCCGCGGCACCCCGAACGAGAGCAGCTCGCGCAGCACGATCCCCTCCGGGTTCACCACCACGCCGCGCATCTGGTCGCGCAAAACCCCGGCGATCGCGCTGCAAAACAGGATGATCGCGCACACGCTGGCGGGCATGATGCGGTGCCGATCGTCCTCGACGACGTACTTGAAGAGCCAGGTGTCCGTCGGGGCGTGTTGCCCGTACACGATCGCGCCCGAGATCAGGAGCGCGACCGCGAGGTACACGAGCCAGGGAAGGCGCTCCTTCAGCGGCGGCCCGAACGACACCGTGCTGTCCGGGCGATACGTCATGTCGAAGCCGGGAGGACGAGAAGGTCGCGCCATGTGCAGCAGTCTACACGACCCGGGCGCGAACCTTGGCTCGGCCTAGCAGCCTGTGGATGGATCTGCTGCGCGCCCCGAATCGTCGGTCGACATCGCTCGAAATCCTTCTGGATTCCTCGCTCCGTCGCCCTAGCTTCGGGGCGCTCGCGACGATCCTTCCACAGGCTGCTCGCGGCTCACGGACACTCGGAGGCCTTCGTCGGATTCGTTCGGAAATATTCGAGGCACCAGGGGCTCAGCGCCGCGGTGAAGTCCGCACACGGAATCTGATCCGGCGGCGTGCCCGAGCGATCCGTCGCCAGCGCTTCTTTGCAGGACGCGCAGCACTTCTGCTTCATGTCGCCCTCGCCTGCGGGCTTCGCGTCTTCTTCGGGCTTCGGCGCCGTCTCCTCGCCGGCCATGTCCTGGCCGCCCGTGTCCTTGTCGACGTCCGGGACTTCCGCTTGCTTGGGCTTGCTACACGCCGCGACGAGCAGGGAGGACGCGAAGAACAAGCCGACGAGCGCGCTCGAAACCTTCTTCATGATGAACCCGGCTTTATCGGAAGCACGTCCGGGAATCAAACGTGGTGTTCGTCGCGACGCTTTGAGCGTGGCGCGCTCCTACCCTCCTATAGCAAACTCGCCGCCATGCACGTGCACCTCGTGGGCGTGGCTGGGACGGGGATGGGCGCGCTCGCTGGGCTTTTCAAGGCCAGCGGGCACGACGTCTCCGGCTCCGACGTCGCCTTCTATCCCCCCATGGGCCCCGCCCTCGAACGCTGGGGCATCCGGCTCATGGAGGGCTTCGACCCGAAGCACCTCGAACCCCGCCCTGATCTCGTCGTCATCGGGAACGTTTGCCGTCCAACGAACCCCGAGGCCCGCGCGGCGCTCGACAGCGGCCTTCCGACGAAGAGCATGCCGCACGCGCTCGCCGAGCTCTTGCTCGTGCACCGCTCGCCGCTCGTCGCCTCCGGCACGCACGGCAAGACCACGACGAG
Organism: Polyangium fumosum; assembly: GCF_005144585.1. Classification (GTDB taxonomy): domain Bacteria; phylum Myxococcota_A; class Polyangia; order Polyangiales; family Polyangiaceae; genus Polyangium; species Polyangium fumosum. The sequence goes on from NZ_SSMQ01000049.1 coordinate 90,127, forward strand.
CGCGCTCTGCGCGTGGCTCCTCCACGAGGCCGGCCGTGACCCGGGCTTCCTCATCGGCGGCCTCCCGAAAAACTTCGACGCGAGCTTCCGCGTCCCCGGCGACGTCGCGCGCGGCGGCCGTCTGCCGCTCGTCACCGGCGAGGGCATGTCGCGTCGGAAAACGCCGTTCGTCGTCGAGGGCGACGAGTACGACACGGCCTTCTTCGAGAAGACGCCAAAGTTCTGGCACTACCGGCCCGAGGTCGCGATCCTCACGTCGATCGAGCACGACCACGTCGACATCTACCCCGACGAAGCTTCCTACCTCGCGGCCTTCCGCGGCTTCGTCGAGCGTGTCCCCGAGAGCGGCCTCATCGTCGCGGCCGCCGCCGATCGCCACGTCGTCGACGTCGTCCGCGCCTCGGCCCGCGCCGAGGTCGCGTGGTTCGCCCTCGAAGGCGACGACATGCACGGACAGCCGCCCCACTGGCTCGCCGCGCCTGCGGGCGTCGACGAGACCGGCCAGTCCTTCGACCTCTACGCCGGCGGCGTCTACGCAGGCCGCGTCGCGGTCACGATCCCCGGCCGCCACAACATCCGCAACGCGCTCGCCGCCGCCGCCGCCGTCGCGCAGGGCTTCGGCGTCCCGCTCTCCACCGTGATCTCGGCGCTCGCCACGTTCCAGGGCGTTCGCCGCCGGCAGGATCTTCTCTATGAAGTGCGCGGCGTCCGCGTCTACGACGACTTCGCCCACCACCCGACCGCCGTCGACGAGACCCTGCGCGCGCTCCGCGCTCGCCACACGAAAGGCTCGCTCTTCGCGGTCTTCGAGCCGCGCAGCGCGACGGCGTGCCGCGCCCTGCATCAGGCGCAGTACGGCAGCGCCTTCGACGCGGCCGACGTCATCATCCTCGCCCCGCTCGGCCGAACCGAGATCCCCGAAGCCGAGCGGCTCGACCTGCGCGCGCTCGCGGCGGCGCTCGAAGCGCGGGGCAAGCGCGCGCTCACGCCGGCGTCCGTCGACGAGATCGTCACGTTGCTCGCGCGGGATGCGCAGGCGGGCGACACCATCGCGCTGCTTTCGAACGGCGCGTTCGGCGGGATCTACGACAAGCTAAGGGGAGCGCTCGCGCCATGAAGAGCACGACGACGGGCGAGCGTGCGCAGTTTGCCGCCATCGCGCAGCTCGTGGCCGAGGAGGCGGGCGCGCTCGTCAGCGCCGGCTTCCGTTCGCGCCCGCCCGTCGAGTCGAAGGGCCCCTCCGACCTCGTCACCGAGTACGACCGCGCGAGCGAGGACATGATCGCCATGCGCCTCGGCTCGCTCGCCCCCGGCATCCCCGTCGTCGGCGAAGAGCGCGGCGACGGCTTTGCTCCGATGGCCTTGCGCAGCGGCCTCGTCTGGTACGTCGACCCGCTCGACGGCACGACGAACTTCGTGCACGGCCACCCGTTCTGGAGCATCTCCGTCGGCCTCTTCGACGGTGACGAGCCGATCGCGGGCGCGGTCGTGGCGCCGGCGCTCGGCCTTCGCTGGAGCGGCTGGGTGGGCGAGCCCGTCAGTGTCTCGGGCCGCTCGGGCCGGCACGGCGAGGCGCGGCGCAACGGTCAACGATGCGGCGTGAGCCCGACGATGCGGCTCGAGGACGCGCTCGTCGCGACGGGCTTTCCGACCGTGCGCAACGTCGCGCCTGCGAACAACTTCCACTCGTTCATGAGCGTGAAGCACGTGGTGCAGGGGGTGCGGCGTTGCGGGAGCGCCGCGATCGACCTGTGCATGGTGGCCGACGGCACCTACGACGGGTACTGGGAGCGCAAGCTCAACATCTGGGACGTCGCGGCGGGATGCGCGGTGGTGCTGGCGGCGCGGGGAAGGGTCACGTCGCTGGAGGGCAGGGTGCCCGACTATCACCAGGGGCACATCGCCGTGTCGAATGGCCACCTGCACGACGCGCTGGTCGAGGCGATCAACGCATAGGGAAGGGAGGCGCCTCGCGCTTCAGCGCTTGCGGCGTCGCGCGAAGAGGGCGCCCAGGGCCACGAGGGCTGCGAGCCCGCGTCCGGGGGTCTCGACGGGTCCGCTGGCCACGTGGCAATCCGCGCCGCCGCCCAGCTCACCGCCGGAACCGCCCGAGCCTGTGGGTCCACCGGAACCACCGGAACCGCCGGAGCCGCCGATACCGCCGGAGCCGCCGATACCACCGGAACCGCCGATACCGCCGGAACCGCCAGCGCCGCCGAGACCACCAGAGCCGCCGGCCCCGCCCACTCCACCGGAGCCGCCGGCGCCGCCGATACCTCCGGAACCGCCCATACCACCGGAACCGCCGGAGCCACCGGAACCACCAGCGCCGCCCATTCCACCGGAGCCGCCCGCGCCGCCGATACCTCCGGAGCCGCCCATACCACCGGAACCGCCGGCCCCGCCCATTCCACCGGAACCGCCGGCGCCGCCCATTCCCCCCGCGCCACCGCTGCCCTCCGGCGTCACGCCGCCTTCGAAAATCTCCGCGCTCTCGCGGGCCTGCGGGTCGCCGTCGCTGGACGAGCAGCCTTCCTGCATCCCTCCAAAGACCAGCACACGATTGCCTTCGAGCCGCACGGCATGGGCATAGGTGCGCGTTTGGCTCATGCTGGGCACCGGCGTCCAGTCATTCCTGATCGGGTCATACACGGCGGCGCTGTTCAGGGCGCACTCGTTGCCGCCGGTCCGTTGCCTCCCGCCCGTGAGCAGCACGTTTCCGTTTCCGAGCAACATGGCCGCGTGACGCCCGCGCGACACGCCGAGGTGCCCGGTCACCGTCCAATCGTTCGTCGCCGGATCATACACCTGCGCATGCGGCATGTTCCGCGCGCCGGCGACCAGCACCCGGCCGTCGGCGAGCAGCGTCGTCGTGAATTCGAAGGGCGGCGCCAGCAGCGTTTGCGTGGCCGTCCACGTATTCGTCGCCGGATCATACCGGTCCGCGCCTTGCCCGCTCACCACGAGCACGCTGCCGTCCGGCAGCCGCGTCGCCTGGTGCGACGGATGCGCGAACGAGAGCGTACCGGCCGGCGAAAACATCCCCGTCGCCGGATCATAAAGCTCCGCCGTCGCCGGGTTTCCACTGCCCGCCGTCACCAGCACCTTGCCGTCCGAAAGCACGACCGCCGAATGCCCCGAGCGCGACGCGCCGAGCGAGCCTGTCGCGCTCCACGAGTTCGTCGCCGGGTCATAAAGCTCCGCGGCCGTCGTCCCGCCGCCCACCGCGAGGATTCGTTCGTCGGGCAGCCGCGCAAGCACGAGGCCATTGTCGTGGTGCGCGGCCATGGGGCCGGTCATCAACCACGTATTGCTCGCCGCGTCGTAGAGCTCCGCCGACGACGGGGAATCACCGCCCACCACCAGGATCTCGCCGGTTGCGACCCGGACCGACTTCGCGCGGCGTCGCACATGCAGGAGCGGCGCGGCGTCGCTCCACGCGTTCGCCGCTGGATCGTAGATCTGCGCCGAGAGGTTATCGTCCCAATCGTTGTTGATTCCTCCTGCGATGAGCACGCGGCCATCGGCGAGCTCGGCCCACGTGCCCTCCTGATGCGCCACGGACATGCTCCCGGCCGGCGTCCATGCGGATTGGCAGCCGACCGGCGCATCGCCGACGCAGGCGCCCGCCTCGCATACCCCATTCGCCGTGCAACCGTCGGCGCTCCCGCAGGTGGCCCCGGAGAGCGGCGTGCAAACCCCGTTCGCGGACGCGCCCTGGCTCACCGAGCAAGCGTCACACGACCCGGCGTCGCACGCGGCATTGCAGCACACGCCGTCGACGCAGAAGCCGCTCGTGCATTCGCCGTCGAAGAGGCAGGCGCCGCCGTTGTTCGTGAAGGGGAGCGACTCGACGTTCGCCGTGCCGCCGCCGGTGACGAGCACCCGCCCGTCGAGGAGCTGCGTGGCGTGGTGCCGGGTGCGGTTCGTGTTGAGGAATTTGCCGAGCGACCATGTCCCGGTCGCCGGATCGTAAAGCTCCGTGAGCGCGCCGCCGGTGATCAGCACCCGACCATCGGCGAGGCGCGTGGCCGCGTGCAGATAGTGGGTCGTGTTCATCGGCGTCGTCGTCGTCCAGCCCTGGGTCACCGGATCGTAGAGCAGCGCGCTGCGGTTCTCGGCGGTGAAGCCCTCGCCGCCGTAATCGGTGTAGCCGCCGGTGATGAGCGCCTTGCCGTTGTCGAGCGCCGTCGCGGTATAACCCTCGCGATTCTGGATCATGCCCGCGTGGAACCAGGAATCCGCGGCGGGGTCATAGACCTGCGTGAGGGCGCCGGACACGACGAGGATCTCGCCGTTCTGCAGCAACGTCGCCGTATGGTCTTCGATGTAGTCGGGCGGCGCCGTCACCTCGATCGTCGTGCTCGTGACCGGATCGTAAATCTCCGCCTCGAAGGTCACTCCATCGCCGTCCACGACGCCGCCGAGGAAGTAGACCCGCCCGTCGGGGAGCAGCGTCGCGGTATGCCCATAGCGGGGCGTCAGCATCGGCGCGGCGACCGTCCACGTATCGGTGGCCGGATCGAAGACCTCGATCACCTCCGACGGGCCGCCGGCCACGAGGACCTTTCCATTCGGCAGCAGCGTCGCGGTATGGGACGTGCGCGCCGTGCTCATGGACGCGACGAGCGTCCAGGTATTCGTGGCCGGATGGTAGACCTCGGCGCTGCTGTTCCCGCCGCCGGTCACGAGGAGCCGTCCGTCGGGCAAAGCTGTCGCGGTGTGCCGATTGCGCGCGGCGTTCATCGGCGGGGCCACGTCCCAGCGCGGCGCCGTGAGCGCCGATGCGGACGCATTCAGGGTGAGCGCCTTTGGGGCCTCCGCGCGGCTGCACGCGAGCGGCAATACGACGGGCGCAACACAGAACGCAAAAAGGAGTCGGGGAAAGAGGGACGTAGTACGCATGCGCGGCACGATAACGGCGACGGCGCCACGCCTCAACGGACGAGCACGGGGGGCGCGGCGGATGTGTTGTGCGAGGGCGCACCGTACGTCACCGACGTTCCGGTGATTTCGCTTCGTCCCCACGCGTCTTCGGGCTGGAGCGTTGGTCTCGGGGGTGGTAGGGTATCGTCGTTCCCTCTGCTGTTCTCCGTGAGGTGATTGGCAATTGAATCCCGAGTAAGCATGAACCAGGGGCCCACAACGCTGTCGTGGTGAGCTAGGCCCGAGACGTCATCGGGAAGCCTAAAGCGGCACATCGGGTACCCACCTAGCCGCAAGCTAGGGGTTCAAGTCATCAACCCACGATTACGGCGGTAAGGAACGTTTCTTCGAGCCCGGTGAGAGCCGGGCTCTTTTCTTTTGTCGCGTGTCCGGGCGTCGGGGCGACGTGTCCGGCGTTCCGGGGGCCGTGTCCGCGACCGTCGGAGACGTTGTGGCGGCCGTGCGAGGGGGTTGTGGCGGCCGGCGAGGGGGTTGTGGCGGCCGGCGAGGGGGAGGGGGGCGCGGGGCGGCGGCGTGTTCGACGCACGGAGGCGCGTGCCCGGGGTCGCGTGAGCGGTGGTGGCGCGGGGGAGGGGCGTTGTGGCGCGACGGAGACGGGTTGTGGCGCTCAGGTCCACCTGCGATTGCGAGACGGGCGCGGTCGGAGCGGCGGAGGCGGCGTCGCGGAATCGCCCCACGTCATTCGTATCCAATCAATGGCGCGCCTGCGTTGACGGCGCCTTTTGAGCGGCGCACCGTCCGATCTTGCTCGGATGGTCGCCCGCCGATGGGTGTGAGGGCCGGACCATCGGAGAGAAGGGAGCGGTCCATGCGACGATCGACGGGTTGGGCTCGCCATTGGCTTTTTCACGTGAGGGT